>CALUSQ010000045.1 GCA_944323475.1 Candidatus Gastranaerophilales bacterium | reverse complement strand
GATCATTTGGAAACACATCTTCCCGAATTCGTTGGGCACGATCATCACTTCCTCGGTGCTTGTCATCCCGAGCGTCATTTTCTCGGAAAGCATGCTGAGCTTCCTCGGCATCGTCAACTTGGGCGGAGCGACTATGACCTCCCTCGGTACGCTCCTTTCCGATGCGGCGAGCATCTGGACGAGATACCCTCATCTGATGATCTTCCCTGCGATCGTCATTTCCCTTCTCATGATCTGCTTTAACCTGTTCGGCAACGGGTTGAGAGACGCGTTCAATCCTTCGCTGAGAGGCGTGGAGGAATAATCGATGGCAGATAACATTTTACAAGTAAAAGATCTGAAGATCTCCTTCCGTACGGTAAGCGGTACCGTAAAGGCCGTGCGTGATATTTCTTTCAATCTGGAGCGCGGCGAAACGCTTGCGATCGTCGGAGAATCGGGTTCGGGCAAGTCGGTCACTTCCAAAGCGATCCTCGGCATTCTTGCGGGCAATTCCATTGTGGAGAGCGGCGAGATCCTCTATGACGGGAAAGACCTGCTGAAGATCAGCGAAGACGATATGCACAAGATCCGCGGCGATAAGATTTCGATGATCTTCCAGGATCCTCTTTCCAGTCTCGATCCGATCGTTAAGATCGGGAAGCAGATCACGGAGGCGATGCTGCTGAAAAACAAAGCAAATCGCCGTGCCAGCAGGAAAGAGTTCAACGAGATGCTTGCGGAACTCAAAAAGCATATGGAAGCGGCAGTCGGTGAGCGCGATAGGGGTGCGCTCGAAGAGATCCGCGGCCTCATCAAGACATTTGATAGTTTCAATATCGAAGCGATCAGGCTGGAAAATGATTACAGTGTAGCGCGTACTCATGCGGAGGAGCTGATCGCAGATATTGATGACTTCCTCTTCAGGGTGGAGCACAGGCAGCGCCTGGATGTCAGGAGCAAGCTTGTCGCCTTCGGCAAGAAGATCGGTTTTGTGAAAGATACATTTTTAACGGCCGATTATGACAGCAGGCTTGCCGAGACGGGCGTGCGCATCAAGGAGCAGATCGCATTGCTGGGCGACCGCTTTGAGTCGATGCGCGTTGTTGCCCGGAAAGTATCTGGGAAAGAACACAATATCGTTGTTCCCGAAAGTGTGGTGGCGCTGCTCCATCAAACCAAAGCCTTGTTGGAGGAGATCATTTCGCAGGCGAGGCCTAATTTCTTCCGTATCGGATTCTGCAAACTGCACGGCGAAGATGTTTCGTTGAGCGGCCGCTCGGTCGATCAGCTGAATGAGTTTGCCTTACAATACCTGAACGAACACTTCATGAACCGCTTTATGGAGCTCGCGGTCTTGGGTCTGGAGCATTCCCGCAAAAGTGCCGTTGAAGGGAAAAAGCAGGTCATTGAACTCTCGGATCGGGTCCACGCAGTATTTTCGTCGCATGATTTTGAGAAGAAACAAGCGACGGAACTGTGCAAGGAGCTTTCCGACGTGGTCGAAAAGTCTATCGATCGGCTTGAACCGATCAAGGACAGCCTTGCCTATACGTTTCCGACATCCTTTAGAAATGCGATCAACAGATACTTCTACTACAAGAAGAAGAACCCGAAAGAGGAAGCGCGCTTTGACCGCCAAACGCGGAAGCGTGAGGCTTTGATCGCTCGCGGCAAAAAGGTCGATTGGAAGGTCGTTCCGAAAGTCGTCATGGATCTCGATGAGGAGATTAAGAATATTTGCTCCATCTATGACCGCTTGAAAGAAAAGTATGTAGAAGACATCGGTCTGAGCTTAGATTTTAAGAAGAAGTGCATCGAACTTGTCGATTTCTTTAAGGATAAGGCATCTCAGGTCGTGTACGTCGTCACGAAGAGGATCGCACATGAAAAGGCGATCAAATTGATGGAGGAAGTCGGGATCCCTGAACCTCGCATCCGCTATTATCAGTATCCTTTCGAATTCTCGGGCGGCATGCGCCAGCGTATCGTCATTGCGATCGCGCTTGCAGCCAACCCCGACATCCTCATCTGTGACGAGCCCACGACGGCGCTCGACGTGACCATCCAGGCGCAGATCCTCGAACTTATCAATAAGCTTAAGAGAGAGCGCAACCTGTCTGTCATCTTCATTACGCATGACCTGGGTGTCGTTGCCAATATGGCAGACAAGATCGCCGTCATGTATGCGGGTAAGATCGTGGAATATGGGACAGCGGACGATATCTTTTATGATCCCCGCCATCCTTATACGTGGGCACTGCTTTCTTCAATGCCCGATCTGGATACGGATGAAAAGCTTGACGCGATCCCCGGAACTCCGCCTAATATGATCTATCCTCCTCAGGGAGATGCCTTTGCGGAGCGCAATAAGTATGCATTGAAGATCGATTTTGAGGAGCAGCCGCCGATGTTCTCAGTCAGCGATACCCATTGGGCGGCGACGTGGCTGCTTCATCCAGATGCTCCTAAGGTTCCGACCCCGAAAGCGATCACGGATAGGATCGCGCGAATGAAAAAAATGGTAGGTGGCAAAGATGGAAAATGATCGTGAAGTATTGCTTCGGGTAGAGCATCTCTGCCAATACTTTAAAATGGGGCGGAAAGAGCTGAAAGCCGTTGATGACGTTAGTTTTGATGTCAAGCGAGGCGAGGTGTTTGGTCTCGTCGGCGAGTCGGGCTGCGGCAAGACGACCACAGGTCGCTCCATCATCAAGCTCTATGATATTACGGGCGGAAGTGTTTACTTCAAAGGCCAGCGTATCTGTGCGGGAACGAGATCTTATAAGGATGCGATCAAGGCTGCCAAGCAGGAATATAAGACAGAGCTCTCATCTTTGGCAGAACAAGAAAAGGCTGAACTCGAGAAGGGCGCTTCAAAAGAAGAGACCGTGGAGAAATACCGCGCGCTCAGAAAGCAAGCCGAAGAACGACTGCAGTCTGTGATCGATGAAAACAACAAGCAGATCGCGGCGGCAAAGCATGACCAGAAATATTGTGACCGCGATTATGCGGAAAGACGTGTTTCGGAGCTGAAACAGGAAATGGAAAAATCCCTGTCTTCGGCGGCAACGGATGAAGAAAGACGGACTTTGAAGCGCGAATACGAGGAGAAGATCCGCGTAGCCGGAAATGAGCGATTGGTCACTTCGATCCAGATGATCTTTCAGGATCCCATCGCTTCGCTCAATCCCCGTATGACCGTGAGAGAGATCGTCTCGGAGGGCCTTGTCATCAAAGGGATCCGCGACAAAAAGTACATCGATGAAAAGGTGTACGAGATGTTGGAGTTGGTCGGTCTCGTCCGCGAGCACGCAGGCAGATACCCGCACGAGTTCTCGGGCGGGCAGCGCCAGCGTATCGGTATTGCGCGCTCCGTCATCATGAATCCAGATATGATCATTGCAGACGAACCGATCTCTGCATTGGATGTTTCGATCCAGGCCCAGGTCATCAACCTGCTAAATGATCTAAGAGACAGGCTCGGACTTACCATTTTGTTTATTGCACACGACCTTTCCGTTGTCAAGTACTTCTCCGACCGCATCGGCGTCATGTACTTCGGCAAGATGGTCGAGCTAGCTTCTTCAGATGAGATCTTTGCACATCCGCTGCATCCTTACACGCGTTCGCTTCTTTCTGCGATTCCTCTGCCCGATCCTCATTATGAGAAGCAGAGAGTTCGCATTACCTATAATCCAATTGCAGAGCACGACTATTCGGTCGATCTTCCGTCGATGAGAGAGGTCTGCCCGGGGCATTTCGTTTATTGCAACGATGCCGAGGAAAGCAGGTATAAAAAGGAGCTTGGTCTGTAACGTCATTGAAAATCATGTTGAAAAAGACACTGCTGAAATACTTAATTGCCATTATCGTTGAGTCTTTGATTTTGGTAGCCGTCTTGTTCGGACAAGGTTATTTTTCGTTGACGCTATGGATCGATCGCTGTAAAGTTCTGTGCGATGCCTTTACACTTGCAGGCCTCATTCCCATTCTTTTGTGCGCTTTGGTTTGGGTCTCAAATCAAGGAATGTTCGTTGGTCTGGGATATGCCTGTAAATGGCTCGTTCAGACGCTCATCCCTTTTGTTAAGGTGACGAAAGAGACATATGCACAATATCGGGAAAGGAAACTGGAACATGGTGGGATACGGGGATATTCGTTTCTCTTCTTTTCGGGATTACTGTTCTTTGTTGTCGCACTGATTTTTCTGATCCTGTACATTCAGATCCCGACTGCCTGAATGAAAACCGAATTTCAAAACAAAAGGCCTTCGCCGAAGTACGGCGGAGG
>CALUSQ010000044.1 GCA_944323475.1 Candidatus Gastranaerophilales bacterium | reverse complement strand
ATGATGAACTGGAGCTTGACAGGCTGGGGGACAGGCGGACGGCGGCGTTCTTTATCATCAGCGATACCGACACGACCTATGTGCGCCCAGATAGGGCATTTTGCATTGCAGATTATTGGTACTGTTCCGCATGATAACGCGGGAGGTCGCCTGCCTGACCGAAAGGCGAAAGCTGACACGGGAACACAGCACGGCAGGAAAGCGGTAAGTTGCCCAAAGGCAATCGGGCACGACTGAACCGCAAGACCAAGTGGATATGAGGTTTAAGTTGGATTTACTGAATGTGAGTTTCAAGTTTCTGTTGCGTCCAGACGGAGGAAAGTGCCTGTAACCTCTGACGTGTGGCGTTTGCTACTTGAACGTTAGTAAACGGTTATCACAATCACACGTGACAAGCAGGAGAACCTGTATTAACGAAACGAAAGCAGGGCCGACAATCCACATTTACCAAGGCAGAGTGCTAACTGGGGATACCCTAAACAGGAATGCCATGAACTGGCTATGGCGCAGAACCTGAAAATCCTGCATGGGCACGGAACGCCCGTAGTAGTCCGAGAACCCTGAACTGACAGGGATAGCCGTAAAACCGGAAGCGGTAACGCCGCTCACATGGCGAAGGGGCGTAGTCAATGCGTACTAAAATCAAAAATTGATTAGGGAGGAAAACCTCATAATGAAACCAACAATGGAGATTTTAGCAAGAATCAATAAGAACTCAAACTGCAACAAAGAAGAAGTATTCACCAAGTTATACCGTTACCTGTTGCGTCCAGATATCTATTACGAAGCGTACAGGAATCTGTATGCCAATAATGGAGCGGCAACAAAAGGGGTAAACCATGACACAGCAGACGGTTTCAGCGAAGCAAAAATCGCAAAAATCATAAAATCGCTGGCAGATGAAACCTATCAGCCTAAGCCGGTACGCCGAACTTATATTGAAAAAACAAACAGTAAAAAGAAGCGGCCACTTGGGATACCCACATTCACAGACAAGCTGGTACAGGAAGCCCTTAGAATGGTGCTGCAAGCCGTATATGAACCTGTTTTCCTAAACTGCTCACACGGATTCAGGCCAAACAGAAGCTGCCATACAGCCCTGACTGAATTAAAAAAAGAATTTACCGGGGCAAGGTGGTTCGTTGAGGGTGACATTAAAGGCTGTTTTGACAACATTAACCATACTGTATTAGCAGGTCTGATTAACAGTAAAATCAAGGACGCACGGCTGATTAAGCTGATACACAAGTTTATGAAGGCGGGATATGTGGAAGATTGGCGCTACTATGGTACATACAGCGGAACCCCACAGGGCGGGATTATCTCACCGATACTCGCCAATATCTATCTCCATGAGCTGGACAAATTTGTGATGAAGCTGAAAGCTGATTTCGATGTTTATGAAGAAAAAAACTACACGCCGGAATACCGGGCATTGTTAAGCAAACAAACAGTAGCCCGCAGACATATCAACGAATCAAGCGGTGAAGAGCGGCAGAAATGGATTAATGAATACAAACGAATCCACAAACTGGTGCTGAAAACCCCTGCCAAATCGCAGACCGACAAGAAAATCAAATATATACGGTATGCGGACGATTTCTTAATCGGCATCAATGGGAGCCGTGAGGACTGTGTGGAAATCAAGCGTAAACTTGCCGAGTTTATCGGTCAAACACTGAAAATGGAATTAAGTGATGAAAAAACGCTCATTACCCACAGCAATAATTATGCACGCTTCCTGGGCTATGACATTCGTGTAAGGCGTGACGGAAAAGTAAAGCGTGTAGGCAAAATGAAACACACCAAACGAACAATGAGTAACAAAGTTGAGCTTGTGGTTCCCCTTTCGGATAAAATCCACAAATTTATCTTCTCAAAAGGCATCGCAATACAGGAACTTAACGGAAATCTCCGTCCAGTCCACCGGGCGGAACTATTGCATCTTTCAGACCTTGAAATTGTATCAAGCTACAACAGTGAGTTGCGTGGGATTTGTAATTATTACAGCTTGGCAAGTAATTTCAACAGGTTATGCTATTTGGCATACTTGATGGAATACAGCTGTTTGCGAACCCTTGCCAACAAACATAGAAGTTCTGTTCCTAAAATGATAAGAAAGTTTAAGGACGGTAAAGGCAAATGGGGTATTCCATATGAAACCAAGCAGGGGCTGAAAAGATGCTATTTTGCCAAATATGCTGACAGTAAGAACGTGAAAAACCCCACCGACAGAATTACCTATGCAACGCAGATATACAGAATGTCGGTAAATACGTTTGAAAAGCGGCTAAAGGCACACACTTGTGAATTGTGTGGCACAACCGAAAGTGACTGCTATGAGGTTCATCACATCAACAAACTCAAAAATCTGAAAGGAAAAGAGGATTGGGAACGTGCGATGATAGCCAAACGACGAAAAACTCTTGTAGTCTGCAAGCAATGCCATATCAGGATTCACAACCAATGAGTTTTTATTGACCAAGCAAAGACGGAGCCGTGTACAGCGAGAGTTGTAAGCACGGTTCTGAGGGGGGACTGTGCAGACCTGCCGTAGAAATACGGCAAGGCGGCACTTTCCTACCCTACAACTTCATCGTGGCCCTTGCCTTTTCGCAGATGTTCAACCTGCTTTGTGAAAGGGCGGACAACGTACACGGGGGCCGCCTGCCCCATCATGTGCGGGTGCTGTGGGACGAGGCCGCCAACACCGGGCAGGTGCCGAACCTCGAAAAGCTGGTGGCGGTCATCCGCTCCCGTGAGGTGAGCCTGACGCTGTTCTACCAGCAGTTAGCCCAATGTAAGGCCATCTACGATAAAAACGCGGAAACCATTTTAGGCAACATGGACAGCGTGGTATTCCTCGGGGGCCGGGAGGCCAGCACCATCAAGGAAATTTCCGAGAACTGGCTGGGCAAGGCCACCATCTCCATGCAGACCGAGGGCCGCTCCAAAGGCCAGTCCGAAAGCTACAAC
>CALUSQ010000043.1 GCA_944323475.1 Candidatus Gastranaerophilales bacterium | reverse complement strand
GGCCCCGCCCGATTGCCGAGCAGATGAAAGAGGCCGCAAGGCTGGCCGGGGAACGGCAGGCCCCCTCCGCGCCCAAGCGGGACGCGCCCGACCGGGGCGGCAGGTAGGCATGGCCGGGAAAAAGCGCCGCCGCCCCGTCCATCTTCATGTGATGGTGTCCGAGGAGGAGCAGGCGCTTATCCGGGAACGCATGGCCCAGGCGGGCATCCGCAACATGGGCGCGTATATGCGGAGGATGGCCCTCTGCGGCTATGTGCTCCAGATTGACCTTGCCCCCGTCCGGGAGCTGGTGTCCCTCCAGCGGCGGTGCTCAAACAATCTCAATCAAGTGGCTATCCATGCCAACACCTACGGGGGCATCTACCCCGAGGAAATATCGGCCCTCCGGCGGGATTACTCCGCCTTGTGGGGCCCTCTGTCTGATTTGCTGAAACAGCTTGCCGCGCTGGTGGAGCTGTGACTTGCTGGGGAGCGGTGCTGTGCCGCTCCCCGGTTTTTTGTACTTCGGGACATTTTGTCCCAAAGTGCAGGTAGATTGTTGGTGGAGAATGTGATATACTAAATCTCAAATTGGATAAATCAAATATGTACTTTTTGAATTAAGTAATTGGAAGAGGTAAATGTATGGGCATCATTGGAACAGGAAGAGAAACATATCTATATGTTAATGGTATTTCATGTTCTCACGAAATAAGTTTGCGAAAATGTGTTACGCTTGTACCAGTTGATTCAAAAATTGAATTTGATATAGTTTCAAGGTTAATTAAAAGTGACATAGATTATTCTATCACCGTTTTGAGTTCTGCAACATTATCCTCTCAGCTAAGAATAACTTCTTCCGATGTTGAACAATTAACAGTAGCGACTTGGAATGCACAATGGGACTGTATTTTGTTAGGGGCACTTTTTAATTGTGAAGTTATGAGCAATCTTCAATGTGATAAACCCGTTAATGAACAAGAAAAAGCGACTTACATAAATGTAACAAATTATGCGTTTCGCGCATTGTTGCGAAAATGCTATAATCTATCCGAAAATGATGAAAAGTGGCTTAACAGCTATTATAGTGTTGCTATGGATTTAACCAATTTTGATACTTATAGGACAGCTGTTCATGCTATGGCAAGCTATCGATGGCACTCAATGCCGCGTGTTCAACTGGCGATTCTGTGGTCTGGAATTGAATCTTTATTTAATGTTAGTACTGAGGTCAGTTTTCGAGTAAGCCTCTATATAGCTCGATTTTTAGCTGGTCGTGATGATATAAAGGCAAATGAAATATTCAAAAAGGTCAAAAAATTATATAATATGCGTTCATCTGCAGTTCATGGAAATAAAATGAAAGAAGATATTTCCTCATTTGTCGATGAATCTGCTGCACTACTTAATCAGTTGATTTTACGTTGTGCAGAAATAGGTGAATTGCCCAATACAGACAAACTCATTTTTAATGTATAAATTGCAAAATAATTTTAGCTGAATTACCCACAGCTATTGCTGACCTTAGACTTTGGGACATTTTGTCCCAAAATTACGATAGATGGCCAAAGGGAAATGTAACATGCTTTCCAATGAATAACAGCGAAATAGTAAAGAGGTGTATAGCATGGCAGAAAATACTTCAACAATCACTTATCAAATGTTCGAGCACGCGTGCGCTTTTGTTGATTGCGCGAGATATTGCCAAATAGAGCCTAACAATATAAAATGCAGAACAAAATCCCACTCTGTATCGGGAATTGTAAATTCCGCTTTTGCTTGCGAAATATTTATTAAAACATTATTAGTTTTTCATGGTGTCCCGGTCGAAGAATTAAAGTGTCACGATTTGAAAAGACTGTGGGGAAAATTCAAAATAAAGGACGCAAATACTGCATTATCTGTTGAACGTGGAATGCGTGAATGGTTCAAGTCCCAAAATGAAAATATGTTTGATGAAATGCTAAATGACATTTCCAATGCGTTTGAATATTGGCGATATATTTATGAGAAACAAGGCGGACGCATCAATCTAAATTTTTTAGTGGGCTTTAGAGATTTGTTAAGGGGAGTATGTTGCAATCAATTATTCGGAAAATCGTGGAGTGAATACGAAAAGGAGAATGAAATACAGTTGCTCATATATAGATAGAATGTGACAGCAGGTGATTTACCTGCTGTCTTTTTCATAGTGAGAGGAGGTGCTACCACGGCCACGACCTACATCCGGCCCTACAAGCAGGCGGCGGGACTGAGCGCCGTCCAGACGATAGAGGAGCGGTTTGCCTACGGGCTCAACCCCCAAAAGCTGGGAGCCGTGTCCTCCCACCTCTGCGACCCGGCCACAGCCGCCGCCGAGTTTCTGCTGGTGAAAAGCGAATACCAGGCGGCCACGGCCCGGCCCGTGGAGCGCGGGGCATTGTTCTTCCAGATACGGCAGGCGTTCCCTCCCGGCGAGGTGACGGCGGAGGAGGCAAACAAGCTGGGCTTTGAAACGGCGATGCGCTGGACGAAGGGCAAGTACCAGTTTTTCGTCTGCACCCATACCGACAAGG
>CALUSQ010000042.1 GCA_944323475.1 Candidatus Gastranaerophilales bacterium | reverse complement strand
CGCCTGTTCATTTTTAGCTACGTCTTCGACTTCGCAGACAAGTTCACAAGGCTCGCTTCGCTGCGCCTGTTCATTTTGTCAAAAAAAAGAGGCTTTTTTTAATAGCCTCGTGTTAAATACCTTTTCCCGTTCCTTTATGTTTTAAGTTTATTAAAAATCTATTAGTCTAGTTTTTTGTTTTATTTATCTCTTATGTTTATATAAAGTATATAAATCTGAAATAATTGCTTTATTTTTTTGTGGTAAAAAATATTTATATTACGAAATATTACAAAATTACAAAATGAGTATATACTTTTTTAAGTTTTAGCTATTCAATTTTGAAAATAGTATATACTTTTTCTATAAAAAATTAATTGTAACAAAATGTAACGAGTATTATTAATTTTTTATTGATTATTTGTTATTAGATTATTTATAAAACTTTACAAAGTCAATAAACTTTTATTTTCTAGTAAAAAAATATTATTATGCTGTGCTTTTGATATTAAATCTTGTCAATTATTTTTATGATTTAACGTTTATTATATTGTAGTGTAATGTGAAAGGAATATTTTTTATCACTAGTTTGCAAAAAGTTCCAAATTGGACTCCACAGTTAATTGAATAAGATAAAGCTCTGAAAGAAAAGTATGGTGCTGGTGCTCATATTACTCCTTCATCAAGTTATGTAGGAAGAGTTGATAAACTTTATGATGAAGATATTTTAGATTTAACTAGCAAATAAGAAAAAAAATCAAATGATACTAAAAATAAAGTGTTGACTACAGCAGCAACTTTATTGGCTACTGGTGCTGCTATTGCTACAGTTGCATGTACAAAAGGTAAAAAGAATCCTGCTTCGGTTGAGAAAACAATTAATAAATATATAGCTAAGCTCAAAAATACTGCAAAAAATTATTTTAGAGGTGAACCGGTTGTCACTAAATTAAAAAATGGTGGTTTTAAGTATGAATTTAAAGATCCATCTAGTAATTTTGTAGATACTTTGATATTTGATAAATCTGGTAAGTTTAAACAATACATAGTTTTTTCAAAAGAAGGAAATCGTGTTAAATATTATGCAGTATATAAAGCTCCTATAGAAAATAAAAAGTATTTGCTTAAAGAGGTAAATGTTCATAGAATGCCACTTACTGACAAAGCAAACAAAGTTAATACTGAAATAAATATGAAACGCTATAATGAAAATGGTATTTGCTTCCGTAACAGCATTAAAACAACTGGAAATGATAAAGTTACAGTTGTTAATAATAATGATAATGGCACAATAACAAGAATCTTTAAAAAAGAGAATGGAAAACTAGGCACTGTTACACAAAGTACCGTTAGTGCTGATTATATTGTAAAACCAGGTGCGGGTAAATCTAGGATACCGGACTTGCCACACGTCTTAAATAACGAAGAAAGAGCTGTGTCATTAGAGCTTCTCTCTCTTAAATAATATCATGTTAAACTTGAAACTAGATTTAAAAAGAGCTTTGAATGTTTTCATCCAAAGCTCTTTTTTTAGTTTAAATTCTACATAAATATTAGTATCTGTAATGAGCAAATGCTTTGTTAGCTTCTGCCATTTTGTGGGTATCTTCACGTTTTTTGCAAGCTGCACCTTGACCGTTTGAAGCATCAAGAATTTCTGCCGTCAATTTTTCAATCATTGATTTGCCGTGTCTTTTTTTAGCTGCTTCAATCATCCAAGTAGAACCCATACCCATACCTCTGTCAGGTTTAACTTCTACAGGTACTTGATAAGTAGAACCACCGATTCTTCTGGCTTTAACTTCCAACAAAGGAGTTGTATTTGTTAAAGCTTTTTTGAAAACTTCGATTGGATCTTCTTTTGATTTTTCTTTAATATTTTCCATTGTTGCATAGAAAATCTTTTCAGCAATGGATTTTTTACCGCGTCTCATCAATCTGTTGATGAATTTTGCGATATCTACACTATTATAAATTGCATCCGGTGCCGGTATTCTTTTTGGCGGTTTATTTCTTCTAGACATCTTTTAATTCCTTTTCTTTAAATTACTATTTTTTAGCTCTTTTAGCACCATATTTAGATCTGCTTTGTGCTCTGTTTGCAACGCCTGCAGTATCCAATGTGCCTCTTACGATGTGATATCTCACACCAGGAAGGTCTTTAACCCTTCCACCTCTGATAAGAACAACACTGTGTTCTTGGAGGTTGTGTCCGATACCAGGAATGTAAGATGTAACTTCAAATCCGTTAGTTAATCTAACCCTTGCAACTTTTCTCAATGCTGAGTTAGGTTTTTTCGGAGTTGTTGTATAAACTCTTGTGCAAACACCTCTTCTTTGAGGGCAGTTTGTAAGAGCCGGTGATTTAGTTTTATCTTTTAAACTAGAACGTTCTTTTCTTACCAATTGTGCGATTGTTGGCATGATTTCTCCTTGTATATAAATTAAATTATTGTTATTTCAGCTTTGGCTCACACACCTTAGCCTGTACAGGGTTTGCAACGACGCCCTGTGCGTCATATCTTTCTCGAAAATCAGCGTTCAGCACAAACCTGTACTCCCGATAGAGATACAATTATATCAAAACCCAAACAAAACCCGTTGTCAACGATGACAGCGGGTTTTTATAATTCAAAAGTTAAGTTTTATTAATATTTATTCTTTTACT
>CALUSQ010000041.1 GCA_944323475.1 Candidatus Gastranaerophilales bacterium | reverse complement strand
AATAGAACGAGTAGATGGCAAACGTGGAGACTTGCCAACACGAGGAGCAAAACCAAATTCAAGATATGATTTATATGTAAACGGAGAAAAAGTACAAAGCAGGTGGTTTGATTCGAGTGGAAGAGTTATAAGGAATAGAGATTATAACCATCAAGATGCACACAATAATCATGAATTTCCACATGACCATAATTGGAGTTGGAATAAGGGATATCCAGAAAGAAATCCTGAGAATTTAGTTCCAGAGTATAATCTTTATTTTTAAAAGGAGAAGAAATGACAAAACAATTAAGTGATTATGAGATAGAGAAACAGAAGAAAAAACAAAAACTTGTTAGAAACGAATTTTTATACCAAACTAATTCGGATAGTAAATATGAATTTCCTATAATTAAAAAGCAAAATATTGATGTTAATAAAATTGAATTTTTAAGTTATATTAATGCTAAAATAAATGATGATGCAAATAGAAACAAAACAATTCACTTTTTTACTTATGATTGGAAATTTGAGAAAGTTTATGAAAATGCTGAAGAAGAATTGGAAAAGTTGAGTCAATATTTTTGTTTGCTTAGCCCTGATTTTAGTATATTTACAAATATGCCACTTGCTCTTCAAATTGAAAATGTTTTTAAAAACAGATGGTGTGGTGCTTATTGGCAGTCGAAAGGACTAAAAGTTATTCCAACGATTTCGTGGGGAGATGAAAGAAGTTTTGAGTTTTGTTTTGATGGAATTGAAGAAGGCTCAATTGTTGCAGTATGCACTTATTATAGAGAAAATTGCGAAGAAGAGTTTATGCTAGGTTATAATGAGATGTTAAAGCGAATAAAACCAAGTACAGTTTTGTGTTATGATGAGCCATTTAAATCAATGAAAGGGAATATAAAAGAATTTTTACCAACAACTTATGAATGGACAAAAGATTTAAATTGGAAAGATTTAATTCATTTTAAATGGGAAAAACAAAATAGAAATGTTTCGGGTTTAAATAAAAATAACTTCAAATTTTTTAAGTATGACGACCCATACATTAAAGACCAATTAGTAAAATGTTCAATTTGTGGTCATGTTGCGACGCAAGACCAATATGGTAATGGTGAATGTAAAAATTGTGGTTGGAAATTCAGCAAAGATGAAGAATTATTAGAAAAGAAAGCGGGAGTAAGTTATCCTATGCTTGTTGCTCCAACAACCGCAAGAGAACAATATAAAAAAGGATTGCCATTTAAAGCGACATTTGATGAATTTGTTAATGGATTATATTTTTATAGCGAAATGCTTTTTGAATATAATAATGAAGTATATGAAGTATTTTTAAGGGCTAATAAGAATTCAAAAAGTAATGAAGATTGTGATATTGTATTTTGTTCAAAAGATATGCAACAAGAATATAAAACTAGGCAAGATTTTGAAAGCAAAGCCAATATCGATGGCATTTTATTAAAAGACCTATGGGGTAAAATTAATAATCCTTCATATATGTATTGTGGATAAAAAGTTTGACAGCAAATATGTTAGTCTTAGGGAGTTTATAAAAGATTTAGACCGATAGTTAAATTTTGACTATCGGTCTATTTTTTGTCCCTATTTTGACAGCAATTAGTTCTAAATTGACAGCAAATGTTTTTTGACAAAAAAATTTATAAAATTTAAATAATAAAAAAACCCTGTAAGGAAATGAACCACATAGGGTCAGTTCCTTTTCACTATTTTTAAAATTTATATCGTGAATCATAGAATATTGTTTAATATAAGTGTTTGAACAATATTTTGAAATAATGTATTTACAAATGTGTAGACTTGCGTTGCCAAAGTAAAAAGAAAGATAAAGATTTTGAGATGCAGTAAATTTTCGTCACTAAACATTGATTTTAACAAAATCACATGCTACAATTTGAATAATAAAAGGTTGAAGAAGTGTAATACTCTCCAACCTTTTGCATTTTAAAAGGAGATTTGTTATAATATGGGAGTACTTGATGATTTAATAAAGATTGATGAAAATGGAATTGTAAGTTATGTAGGATGGGTTGAATAAAAACATATTCCAATGGGATTGATACATTGCCGTTATGTTTAGTTTTGGATAAATGTTGGTTTAATAATATTTTAAAGCCTGAATTACCACAACACGAAAAGTGCCATTGTGTAGCAAATAATATTTCAAAACCAATTCCAAATATTAATTCAAAAGCAAAGTGTGACCTGAAAAATTTGCAGATTATATTTTCAGTGATAAATATGCTTGGAATGGAAAACGAGATTTATTTGAAATGCTAGGTTTTGCAATGCATGATTCTCAATATCTAAAAGAAGAATATGAAAATCAAGCTGTAAAGAATTATTGTAATAGTAAATATAAACTCGGGAAGTTAGATACGCAAGGTCAAAGAACTAATATAGATATTAAATTTGTCAAAAATGGTAGAAATTTAGTTTTTACTTCTGGTTGGATGGTTAGACCTAAAGGAGAAATTACAAACAATACGCCATTGGCAGATTAAAGGGAGAAATTATGAAGTATTTAGATTTAGTTGAATTGATAAAAGAAAGACCTGCCTATACTAAAGCAGGAGTTAAAGTTGGAGATTTTGGTGCTATAATGAGCGAAAAGCCAATCAATGGGAAATGGCAAGTAGTTTTCTCTGAATTTTATACAGGCAAAGATATCGCTGACATCATGGTGGCAGAAGAAGATTTGAAAGTTCATGAAAGCGTGCCGAAAGATAGATATCCTAAAAAATAATTTGACAGCAATTGACAGCAAATATACCCGTTTAATATAGTATTAGAACAATTTAGACCGATAGTTAAATTTTGACTATCGGTCTATTTTTTTGAAAAATTTTTGACAGCAAATATTGATAAATTTGACAGCAAATATTTTTTATTAGGAAAATTAATAAATGTTTTAAAAAATAAAGGACAAAAAATGTTTGATAAAATATAAAAAAACGATAAGAATTTATCGTTTTTTATTCTTTTGTTTCTTTTTGATTTCTTTC
>CALUSQ010000040.1 GCA_944323475.1 Candidatus Gastranaerophilales bacterium | reverse complement strand
CCTCCTGCAATTGCATATTTTAATGTATTTTTTACATTTGATCCATTAAGTAATAAATATTTAAAACATTGAATTGATCCAAAAAATGCACAATAATCAATTAATGAAACATTTTCTTTGTTAATAAATGAATATCTTTCATAAATTGATGGTTCAATAATTTGATTAAAATCAAAATTAGTTTGTGATGATATTTCTTGTAATTTTTCTAAATCATCATTTCGCAGAATTTTTGCTATTTCTAATGGATTAATTCCTTCTTTAATTAATTTTTTATGAAGTTTCCAATCATCTTTTGATAGTTCTTCAATATTTGAAATAAATTCATCATAAAAAGGTAAATTAATCATATTTTTGACTTTTTCTATTGTTTTATAATGTGAAAAATATAAAGTGCTTAAGTTTTTGACAAAACTTGGTTTAAAAAATCCTTTTTCAATCAAATTTTCAATCATAAAAAATGATTCTTGTGATTTTATACGAAGTAAGCATTGACTAAAAATATTAATTAGTTTATTTGTAATTTTGAAATTTTCTTTTTCTTTTGCATCTAAATTTGTTAAACATCGAATACAAAGATTTTCATCATTCATATGTGAAATAAAAGTTGAATATAAGAATTGAGAAACAAGAAGATTAAATGTGTCTGGAAAATGATTATCAAATAAATTTAAAATTGATTGAACTGATTGTTCTATATTATCTTTATTGAAACTAAAAATGATTTTTTCCAATTTTTGAATGTTTTGGATTGATGAAAGCATTAAATAAAAATGGCTGATGAATAACCACCTGGCTACTTATAACAATCATAGGGGGGTCCACTCTTTTGAACCGAAAATATCTCAAAGTATAAAGATCAAGAATATGTTAGAGATGTCATTTTATAATTAAAATCTGATATTTTTTATCTTATTAAAATTAAAAAGATTTTTATTTTCACTTTTTGGAGAATAATTTGTTCAATCTTGGTGTTTTTGAATTTTTTTGGATTTTTCATCAATCTTTATTACTTTTATAATGTTTGTAGTTAAGTATTCCATGAACTTACAGTTACCGGAAAAATCCCCGTCCACTCAATTTTTTTTTAGTATAAAAAGTATGAAAGATCTTCTTTTTTGAGTAATTTTCATGCCATAAAGGCCATGCTCAAGCTTATGGTATCTATCCGTTTAATGTTTTTCTAAATTCTCAATTCATATGAATCTCATATTGTTGTTAATCTCAAAATTATACTTGTACATGGTACTATAGCTAGTACTCGTTTAGTACGGTGGGTTTTTGCACTCAGAAGGTTAAATTGCTTGAGCTGGAGTGCATTGGCCACCAAAGCAGATTTTAAAAATATAAACGGTATTTATTGAATTTGTGTTTGGTTTGTTTTAATTTTTGAGTGAGAAAAAGCGGTTGGACGGGGATTTTTCCTATGGAAGGGGTTTTTTCCTGCCATGTATTTTTCATTCATATTCGAGAATTAAAATGTCACAAAGACATACTATTAAACAAAAAACTTTTTTTGAAATTTGGACAATTAGGCAAACCAAAAAATTTGAGAAAAAATATAGAAACGACAAAAAATAACAGTACGGGGTGAACCAAGATCCCTCTGATGAATATTAATTTTTTTAATAATTTATATTAAACGTGCATATTGGGTTTATCCCTAGCAAATATTTTCCTCTAAAACAATTTTTTATGAAAATATTTTTATTTTTTTATGAAGTCAAATTTCACACAAAAATGTCACTTTTAAATGAAACATAAATCTGACATGTCAGATTCATTTAATGGTGAGTGGATCTTATAGAGATCTGATCATTCATTGAAGCCACAAAATTCATCATAACATCAAAAAATGGTATAGTTGTCATCAAAGTCTATTGGAGAATTTTGTTTTCGTAGTTTATTTCGTCTGTTTAGTTTGGAATTACAGTGGGGTCAAAAAAGTTACCACGGTCAAAAAAGTTACCACACTTTTTTGACACTTTTGTGGGTTGAAGAAACAAAAAAATTCTTATTTCCTCCACAACTTGTTCCGCAAAAAAAATTGGAATTTGTCACATAACTACACGACGTCCAAGCAAACATATGCAACAATTTAATAAACAGATATCTTAAATTGAATTTAATGTTTATTGAAATTCTTGAAAATACTTTTTATTCACCCATCCAAATTCAATCATATTGTTTATTCTCTCATCGTTGCTCAGGTTCGACTCATCAATTACCTTATTGAGATATTCAACTCTTATTGATGCTACATGAGGAATAACAGATGTTTGAATGGATAAACCAGCACAATAAAATGCATTTCTGTTATTTGATGAATGAGTAGCTTTTTCCATGGAAACAAGATTTCGATAAAATAAATCAATTTGTGATCCTTTCTTATACTTTGATCTCATATTGCATTTTTCTTGTTTATATACATGAAATGTAACGAGATCAAGTGGTTGAAACAGATTGGTGGTATGTGGTGGGAAAGTAATGACTCGAATATTTTCTAATGCTAAACGACGATATAATTCTTCATTTGTATGTAAAGGACAATTGTCGATTAACAAAACAGCTGGAGATTTTTCAATTTTCATACTGGTACGAGTGTTTTTTATATAAGGAATAACATGTTCATAAATGTAATTGTTAAATATTTTTGAGTTAATAAATCCTCGTTCCTGATATGCATAAACAAAATCTTGACCTTCGCGCCATCCAGCATTGTACACATCATCGTCAATTGTTTTTCTTCTTGAAACTATCAAAGGTGGAAGAACATCTCCAGCCATTGATATTGTTGAACAAATTGTGATTTTTTTTGTCGCTCTTGAAACTTCAAATTCAATTCTTCTGTCCTTAGCATATTCTGGTACAATTACTTTTTTAGAACGCCTGTCTTCCCAGTCACTTGATGAGGCCTCATCAAGATTTAAGATTAATTCTGTTGGAATACCATTAACATAATTAAGTAAATTTGAAATATGTTCTTTTGCTGTATTTTTCGTAACCGAAAGTCTTTTATCATCTTGAGGATGTGCCGTTGCTATAACAAGTTTATTAGGATATTTTTTCATTAAATATCTGAACCAGTTCTTTGTAACAAAAACATCAAATCGATTCAAAATTTCATTTCTTAAATCTCTTGGTGTTTGTGGGTTGTTATTATTATAACAATTAGAAAGCCAATCAAGGACCTCAAGTTCTTGTTCTGGGGTTAATTTTGGACTTCGATCCCATTTTTTTCTGTTTGGATTTCTTAATAATTTCGATAATTTTGATGGATCAACAAGATTATATCTTGAAACTCGTCGTATAGAAACATTGATGTCCATTTCGTTTCGAAGAACATCATACAATGCCATTGCTTGATCATTTCGAGAAGTAAATTGGCGTTTAGAAAGTTGACGTATTGCGTATCTGGTATCAACATCAGATAGCTCTTGGTTAATATTGGCTGAAAGTATGGTTAAATCTAACGGTAAATTATTTAATCCTGTTTTTTTCATCAATTTTTAACTCAGTGACCGTTATTAACGTATAAAAGTGTGGTAACTTTTTTGACCTGTGGTAACTTTTTTGACCCCACTGTAGTCTTGCTCAGTTCCTTCAGAAAATAACCGTTCGAAGTTTTCAAATTTGAATGGATGTATTGATAATAGTCTCAGTTCATGGAGGTTTTTTTTCAGTCAAAAAGTCATTTGCATTTGGTTGCTCAGAGCTCTGTATAGCAGTCAAAGCAGATTTTAAGGGATGAAATAAATTATACAGAAGATTTAGAAAAATCCTATCAGACAGATTTTCAAAATTTTTCTGATAGATTGAGATATTTAATTTCACCAAGTTATATCAAACATTTAATAAAATTTTAATAGGTAATCTCTTTTATTGAATATATGCTATATTATTCCTAAGTCGCATTTAGAATTAATGATTATTTCATGAAATATAATCAAAAAATGAAAAAATTTCTCAATTCAATTTTAAAAAATTTCTGCTTTCCCGATTAATTATTGAATTGACATATTTACGTTGAGTTATTTCAAATGTTATTGAGCCATATTAATATTTGCAGAACTCAATATTTTTGCTTTTTTGTTTCTATCGTTCAAAAAAACACTTTAATTTGGTTCACCCCGTCCTAAATAACCGTTTTAATCAAATGGAAATATTCTTTGATAATGAATAAAATTGATTTAATTCATTTTGGTCTCAATCGCAATAAATTAGAACTCAAATATTTCCAAAATTATATATTTTAATGCACGTTTTTGGCATAAAAAAAGCAAAAAGATTTTTTTTAAAGGTGTTGAAACTTCCTTCAGCTTATTATGGTAATAATTCTAATAGAAAAAGTCAAAATTTGAATTGAAAACCGTTATAAAATAAATAATAGTAATTGGACTTTTAGAAATATAACTAATAGAAATTATAATATCAAAGAATTTTCTAAATTATTGAATGATTTAAAAGGTGTCGTGGGTTTTGTAGAAGATAGATGGTTTTTAAAAACAATTCATAACGATCAATTATATATTAAAGAAACTAATGATGATAAATTAGTTAAAAAATTAAAACATTATAAAGTTTTCAGTAATATTAATTATATCTCATTAGCACAAGTAGTTATGAAATATTCCAAATACTTTGCTTATAATGAAGCTAAATTATATAAAGGTTATGAAGAAAATATTATTAATATATTTCAAGGTTTTAAATATAATGAATATACTACTGAAGACTTTGCTATATT
>CALUSQ010000039.1 GCA_944323475.1 Candidatus Gastranaerophilales bacterium | reverse complement strand
GGTAAACCTGCAGCGGCAAAAACAGGTACAACTGATGATAATAAGGATGCATCTTTTTATGGATATACACCTGATGTTGTTACAGGTATTTGGGTTGGTAATGATGACAATTCAAAAATGAATGGTGTATATGGTGGTACAATTCCGGCTTTGATTTGGAAAGAAACAATGAAAGTTGCTACTCAAAAATTTGGTTCAACTGATTTTGATTATCCTCCGATAGAGCTCAAAAGAAGTGCTAAAACAGAATCAAAAATTATTACAGAAGAAAATTCTTCTGAAGAACCACCCAAACCGGAAGCACCCTTAGAAAGTACAAATTTGAATGAAACACCTGCAAATACACAGGTTACAAATCCTGTTTCATTTAATAATACATTTTTAGAACCTAACAATCAAAAAAATGTTCAGCCTGCTCCACCGGTTAACCCGCCAACTCCGCCTATACCAGGCAGACCATAATTAAATTAAAGACCAAGGTTTAGCTTAGGTATTTTTATTCTGAATATTTTTTCAATATCAACACTGTTTATAAAAACATTAATTAATTCACCCGGTTTTGTTAATTCAAAATCGGGTATTTCCGGAATTATACCGAGAATATTTACTCCTGAATATTCTTCAATTAATCCGGGGGCAGTTTTAATTGCAATGTCATTTGTACCTTGAGGATATCTGTTTATTATGATACCAGCTATATCAAGTCCGAGTTCTTTTGCGTAATTTATTGTTAATAGAGTGTGGTTTATTGTTCCCAAATCAGGTTTTGCAACAATTAAAAGAGGAATATCTATAAGTTTTGCAATATCTCCCATTAGTTTGTCTTTTGTAACAGGTACCATTAGTCCACCGGCACCCTCAACGATTACTGTTTCGCAATTTTGTTTCAATGTTTGAAACTCTCTTGTAATGGATGATAAATTGATTTGTACACCATCTATTTCTGCTGCAGTATATGGTGCTGTAGGTGGCTTCAAAAGGTATGTACATAAAGTTTCAACATAAAAATCAAGCTTTTTTACATAAGCTAAATCAGGCGACACAAGAAAACCGTTTTTTTCTTCAGCACCACTTTGAAAAGGTTTGTATACTCCTGCTTTGTATCCGAGTGATTGCATAACAGCTGCGAGTCCTGCTGTTACAACTGTTTTTCCTACATCTGTATCTGTTCCTGTTACAAATATATGCATATTAATTACTTTCTTAATTTGTGTTTGCAGCTTTTTCGAGTTTTGCAATTTGTTTCATAAGATCATTAATTTCTTTAGGCTTTATATATTTAAACTGACCTTTTTTCAGCCCTTGTATGTTTATTGTTCCATGAGAAATTCTTTTTAATGAAATTACAGGACAACCAATACTATCAAGCATTTTTCTGATTTGTCGGTTCATTCCTTGGTATAATACAATTTGAAGAACTGTATTTCTACCTTCGTATTCAATTATTGAGGCATCAGCATATGCTATTTTCCCTTTTTCAATTTCTATACCATTGGCAAGTTTAATCAAATGTTGCTGATTCATTTTTCCTTCTGCACAAACTCTATATACTTTAGGCAATTTTATCGAGGGGTGAGTCATTTTATTTATGAAATCACCATCATTTGTCATAATTAAAAGCCCTGTAGAATCTTTGTCTAATCTGCCGACAGGTTTTAAATCTTTAACTTCTTCTGGCAATATGTCGTATATTGTTTTTCTGCCTTTTTCATCACTCATTGTTGTGATATATCCAGCAGGTTTATAATATTTTATATAAGTAAGAACTTGTTTTTTTAACGGTTGCCCGTTAACTGTTATTTTGTCTTTAGAAAATACAGAAAATCCTAGCTCTGTTATTGTTTTTCCATTAACTTTAACAACACCTGACTCTATCAATTCATCAGCTTTTCTGCGAGAGCATAAACCAGATGATGCAATCATTTTGTTTAGCCTTGTAGCTGCGCTTTTTGTTGTATTTTTTTTATTTTTGTCTTTTTTGTTTAGCATAATGCAATCATGAACAAAAACCGATTAAATTGCAACTTTGTTTGATGTTTGAGAAAATATTTGTTAAAAATTTTTTAAAAAATTTTTAATTTTGTCATGAAAATTGAAAATAAGTAATAAGCTATAATTTAAATATATTAAAAAATATGATATTATAAGAAAAATCGTTTATTTAAAGAAGTGAAAAAATGAGCAACATGAGACTATTTAAACCTCACGAATTACCAGGTACTCTTATTTGTGTTGAAGGTATTGACGGTTCAGGGAAATCTACTCAACTGGCTATTTTGCGTGATTGGCTAAAGTCAAAAAACCTTGATGTAATTTTTACTGAATGGAATTCATCAGATTTGATTTCACAAACTACCAAAAAAGCAAAGAAAAAGAATTTGTTGAGTCCAAGGACATTTAGTTTGCTTCATGCAGTAGATTTCGCTGATAGGTTAGAGCAAATAATTATTCCTGCAATGAAAGCAGGTTTTATTGTTCTCGCTGACAGATATGTATATACTGCATTTGCTCGTGATGTAGCAAGAGGTGTAGAAAAAGATTGGGTTAGAAATATGTATGGTTTTGCTATAAAACCTGATCTGGCGCTATATTACAGTATTTCTGCGGAAATTTCACTAGAAAGAATTTGCTCAAATCGAGCACCGTCTTTTTATGAAGCAGGCATGGATTTGAAATTAAGCAACAATCCTTATAAGAGTTATGTAATTTTCCAAAATCGTGTTAATGAAGAATATATGAATATGGTTGACGAGTTTGGGCTTGTAAAAATAGATGCAAATAACACTATCCACTCAAAACAAGTACTTTTAAGACAACACGTGACAGAACTTTTGAGTAAAAAGGGAATAAATATCTGATGGAAACTTGTAATAATAATGGACATAAAGGTCTTTTGATAGTAATAGAAGGCACTGACGGCTCGGGTAAGTCTACTCAGATTGAAAGGCTACGCCGTTGGATAGAAGATAAAAGCTATGGCTGTATGGTTTCTGAGTGGAAGACTTCCCGTCTTATTGCAAATGTAATTGATGATGCAAAAGACAGAAACCTTCTTAACGCTACAACTTTTAGTCTTTTGTATGCTGCAGATTTTGCAGATAGGCTAGAAAATACTATAATCCCTGCGCTTGATTCCGGTTTTGTTGTCTTGCTTGACAGATATACATATACTGCTTTTGCTCGAGATGTTGTTAGGGGATTGGATATTGATTGGGTAAAAAAATTATACAACTATGCACCTCAACCCGATTTGGTGTTTTATTTGGATATGCCGATTGATGTTTTGTTAAAACGTGTGATAGGTACAACAGGGCTGGATTATTGGGAGTCAGGCAGAGATATCGGTTTGAGTACGGATTTTTATGAAAGCTTTAAAATATATCAAGCAAAATGTCTTGAAGAATATAATAAAATGAAACCAGCCTATAATTTTGTAAGTATTGATGGTACTTTACCAAGAGAAGAAATACACAAAATAATGATTTCACACGTAGAAAAGTTATTGCTTTCAGGTAAATTGGACTAATTGTATAGTCAAACAAAATATTTATTGATAAATAGTATTTTTACTTATTTATTAAGTGATACAATAAAAGCATGATTAAACGAAGATATTCAAAACAAATACAAATTGGAGATGTAAAAATAGGTGGCGATGCCCCTATATCAGTACAATCAATGTGTAACACAGATACTCGTGATGTTGAAAAAACTGTATTACAGATTAAAGAACTTCAAGATGCAGGATGTGAGATAATACGTCTTGCAGTTTTAAATAAAGATGCTGCAGAAGCGATAAAAGAGATAAAAAAACGAATTGAAATTCCTATCGTCGCTGATATACATTTTGATTACAGATTGGCTATTCAGTGCATAGAAAACGGTATTGATGCGTTACGATTGAATCCTGGTAATATCGGCAGAGATGAGAATGTAAAAAAAGTTGTCAGTTTGGCTAAAATAAACAATATTCCTATAAGAATTGGTATAAATGCAGGATCTCTTGAAAAAGATATTGCAACTTTGGATATACCTCTTGCTGAAAAGATGGTTAAAAGTGCAATGCACCATATAAAAATCCTTGAAGATAATGATTTTGATAAAATAAAAATTTCTTTAAAATCAAGTAGTGTGCCAACAACTATAGATGCTTACAGATTGATATCTCAAAAAGTAGACTACCCTCTCCATCTTGGAGTTACGGAATCAGGAACTCTTAAAGGCGGATTGGTTAAATCTTCTGTTGGTTTGGGTACTTTGCTAGCAGAAGGAATAGGAGATACAATAAGAGTTTCTTTAACAGAAAATCCTGTTGAAGAAGTTCATGCGGGTTACTCTATATTAAAATCACTAGATTTAAGACAAAAAGGTATAAATTTTGTATCTTGTCCAACATGTGGCAGATGTCAAATAAATTTGATAGACCTCGCTAAAAAGGTAGAAGATGCTTTGAAAAATATTGATAAACCTTTAACAGTCGCTGTTATGGGCTGTCCAGTAAATGGCCCCGGTGAAGCTAAACATGCTGATTATGGCGTTGCTGGTGCGATAAAAGAAGGCTATATTTTTAAAAAAGGTGAAATTATAAAAAAAGTACCGGAAGAAAAACTTCTTCAAGAGCTTCTGATATTGATTGAAAATGAGAATTAATAAATATACAAATATCGGCATAATAAACGATTTGCCTTATTAATGAAAATAATATAATATATTAAATAATTAAATAAAGTGAGGATTCTTGATGAAAATTTTTGCAAAATATTTTATTTTATTAGGTGTTTTTATGTTTTGGGCAATGACAGCAAATGCTGAAATTAGCGTGAAAGACACTACTTCACCCGAGTTTATTCACAACGCAGGTTATTCTCCTGAAATTAGCAGATTGATTGAAGTAAAAACAAAAAATCCTGCTACACCTATACCTGCTAAAGAAACAAGTAGAGCTGAAGATTTTAAAATGTATCTGTGGAAATTCATTGATCCTGCAGTAGATAGGCCTAATACATTTGCAGATCATCATATACATTTTCAAAATTCAATAGAAGATTTATAAGGTTTAATTAAAAATTTTTAACGGCACTCTTAAAAAGAGTGTCGTTTTTTATTTATTTAACTTTGTATTGTTAAGAAATATTAAGCAGATTTGACAAAAAAGAAATCATGTCAAAAACCATGGCATGCATGGGATTTGGGCATATGGTATTGTGAATTGAATAACAATAATAATTAATAGTTTGTCCAATATTGTCAGATGTTTTATAATTTAAAAAGTATTAGCGTATGCTGATACGTATTTCTTGGGAAGAGGGTTAAATTTCACATGAATACAGTTGAAGATAACTTGTCTGAACTAAGAAAAGAAATTGTACCTTATAAACCTATAATAATCGCTGTTACAAAATATTTTGATGCTTCAAAATTGGTAGAAGCTTACGAAGATGGCTTACGCAATTTTGGTGAAAATAGAGTTCAAGATGCTTTGAAAAAGTTTGCAAGCCTTCCTGATGAAGTGAGAAAAAATTCAAAATTTCATCTTATAGGTCATTTACAGTCAAACAAAGTAAAAAAGGCTGTAGGAGCTTTTGATTTGATTCAGTCTGTTGATTCATTGAAATTAGCAAAGGCAATTTCTGAAGAAGCTGAACATCAAGGTATTGTTCAAAAAATATTGTTGCAGGTTAATAACGCAAATGAAGAAGCTAAGTCAGGATTTGATGTTAATGATTTGAAACAGTGTTTTGCAGAAATAATATCTTTAAAAGGCATTAAAGTAGAGGGGTTAATGAACATTGCGCCAATTACTGATGAAGAAAGTTTGCATAAGCTTTTTGAAGGGATGAAAGCGTTGAAAGAACAGCTTGAAAAAGATTATTCATATGAGCTTAAAGAGTTGTCTATGGGTATGAGCAGTGATTATAAAATAGCGTTAGAACATGGTTCAACAATGATACGCATTGGAAGAAAGCTATTTATGTAAACTAATATCGGGAGGAGAAAAAATTGGCAGGCGTTTCAGACAAAATTAAATCTATTGTAGGTTTTTTAACATCAGGGTTCGAAAACAGAGATGACATTTTTGAAGATATGGCAAGCGAAATGGATGAATATCCGGTTTCAGACAATCTTGCTTTAGAACCTATGTATTCTTCAAAATCAAATCAATCACAAGCTTCAAATGTAGTGAGCCATCCTGGCTTTAAAGGTTATGAAGTTGTTGTTTCAGAACCACGTTCTTATGAAGAATCTGTTTCAATCGTAAAACAACTAAAAGAAAAGAAAACAGTTATCTTAAATTTACATTTGCTTGATAAAGAGCAAGCTATGAGAATCGTTGACTTTCTATGCGGTGCTACTCATGCATTGAATGGTAATCAACAAAAAATTGGTGACAGTGTATTTATCTTTACACCTAGCAATGTCGCTCTAAGCTCTGAATCTCAAAAAAGCAAATTTATCAGAGATGCTTTGTGGAACCAACCACAATAGCAAATTTTGACGGGTACAAAAATTCATAATCAAAAAACAAGAATAGTTGGGGATATAATTTAAGCCGCGTATCAAGTACAGCGGCTTTTTGTTTTATTAATATAAAATATTATTCTGTAATTAGTTCATGTTTTTTCTTATTTTTTCTTTAGTTGAATCTAAGCTTTTGATTTTCTTTTCAACATCTCTTATCTGTTTTGCTTTTGCGGCACGTTGCTCTTTTATCACTTTATATTGATTATCAATTGCTGAATATTCGCTTTTGTACTGTAAAAGTTGGTTTCTTATTTCAACTTGTGCTCCATCGAGCTGCATTAGTGCATTTTGAAGGTTGTTTGCTTCTACTCCAGCCGGTGCCTCTGTTGGAGTATCTTTTATAGGTGTAATTTTAGTTGTTGATGGTTGTGTTGTAGTTTCAACATTAGCTGTGCTAGTGATTGATTCAGTTATTGGTACAGATTCAAATACTGGTTCATAGGGCATGCCATCAGCTTTAGCTATCATGCCAAATTGTGTTGACATTACTATTGCAGCAGTAATAACAGCTGCAGTTGTGATATTTCTTTTCATGGGGATCTCCTTTTTTCTTCATGTCGATACATTTTTATTTTATTAAATTGAAAAGCATGCCACCTCGTCTATCATGCGTATTATTTTTATATACGCGTTTTTAAAAAAAGCACTTTTAAATAAATTATAAAGAAATGTGAACCTGAAAAAGCTTGTTGTGTAAGCATTTTAAAAATTACAATAAAAAACAAAAAAAATTTTTAAAAAAGCACTTGAAATAAAAATTTCTTTAAGCTACATTAGTAAAGTGGTCAGCGGGCCACTGAGGAAACTGCTCAAAGTGGTGAGTAACTCCCTTATTTTTAGAGTAAGTCCTTGTAAAATATTTTAAAACTAGTTCTTGTTTGGAATGGTTTAAAATTTACCAGCTAAAAATTAATAACAAATTTTTAAAAAAATAGCTTGACAACAAAATATGAAGTGTTACTATGAAGTAACGTCTTGAAGGATGAGTTGGAAACCTTTTATTGGTTGACTAAAGTCTAAAGAAAGTTTTCCACTAAATAATTCTGTCAATTTAATTGAAAAGATATTATTTAGTAAAGTTTGAACCTTGAAAATAGAATAGCTAAAAACGATTAATACCTGTTGATTCAACAACAAATAAAATTAACGGACACGA
>CALUSQ010000038.1 GCA_944323475.1 Candidatus Gastranaerophilales bacterium | reverse complement strand
TTAACATTTTAAATTTATTTTGCCCGAAATAATCAAACTATCTGTAAAATATAATCAAACCATGTGTTCTTTTACAATAGCCAAGATTTCATTTTTCATTTTTACTAAAAGAGTTAGTTCATTTCGTAGTACAGAAAGTTTTGCCAATCTCACACGTGATGGAACTCTATACAAACCGTTATTTATTCTTTCAATTTTAGACATTAAATCAGAAATTTTTCTATTTAAATCATTTATAGTTGGATTATTATCTATCATGTTTTGTTGAATTTTTGAAAATATGGACTATTGGGTACAGTCTTAGAAAAATTGTCAGAAACTTGCTTTTTGGACACTGATAAGATATTTTTAACAGAAGATAAACGACAAGAGCCTTAAGGATTTACAACTGATTTGTTGTTAATTAATACTTCCATAAAATGCTTTCAATTTTATAAACACTTTTATAAAGTAATGACAAACATTCATGGACATACGCCAAGTCAAAACTAAAGAATCATATCTTATATGTGTATTATGAAAGTGTTTGAGACACATGCAAACTCATATTTTACATTTTGTTACATGTAAAGAAAATTAAAAATTAAAGGTAGTATCAATATTTATTATGTAAAATTTTTATTCAAAGAAATTTAATAAACAATAAAACCCCAAATATAACAACAATTACACAATATTTGAAATCTATAAAATGTTTTTTAAATTTATAACTTGTCTACAAGTATTTTTTTAATTCTTCTGCCTTTAAGTTCTAAAACTCTTATTTTTAAATTGCAAATACTTATTTCATCATTCTTTTTTGCAATTCTACATAAATGTTTTTGGACCAAACCTGCTATTGTTTCAACATCTTCTTCTATATAATCAACACCAAAATAATCAAAAAATTCCTCAACTCTAACAAGTCCATTTACAATAAACTTGTTTTTATCAACTTGTTTTATATCTCTTTCTTCTTCATCAAATTCATCTTGTACATCACCAAATATTTCTTCCAAAACATCTTCTAAAGAAATAATACCGGCAGTACCACCAAATTCATCAATAACAAGCGCTATTTCTGTTTTATTGGTTTTAAATTCTTGAAAGATAGCATCTGTTTTC
This sequence comes from Candidatus Gastranaerophilales bacterium, assembly GCA_944323475.1. Lineage (GTDB taxonomy): Bacteria > Cyanobacteriota > Vampirovibrionia > Gastranaerophilales > Gastranaerophilaceae > Limenecus. Next base: position 8,460 of record CALUSQ010000038.1, on the reverse strand, counting down.
ATAGTCTCTGGAACAAAAAGCGGTTTTCTTAAAATATCTTTTACAACAATATCTTGTTTTTTTAATCTGCAAGAATATAAATCTTTTACATGCAATATACCGACAATATTGTCAATATTATCATCAAAAACTGGATATCGGGTATATTGATTTTCTAAAATAACTTGCTTTAAAGTTTCTAGATCAATATCAACAGGAATGGATACAACATCACAACGAGGAACCATAATCTGTTTTGCAGTAAGATCAGTGAATTTTAATGTGTTTTTTAACAAAAAACTTTCTGTTTCATTTAAAATACCGCCTTTATAACTTGCATCAATTATCATATCAATTTCTTCTTCTGTATGAACAGAATGAGTAGGATGAGCAGGAGGTATTTTTAAAAGTTTTAAACACAGATTACCAAAACCATTTAAAAGAAATATAAATGGAGTAAATAGCTTGGCAACAAAGACAAGAGGTCTTGTAACAACTAGTGTTGTCTTCTCAGGATATTGAAGAGCAATAGATTTAGGCATTAATTCACCAATAACAACATGCATAAAAGTAATTAAAACAAAAGCTAAAGCAACAGCAACAGTGTGTGTAGCTATTGTATTTGAAACATTTGGCAAAAAATCAAACAATGGTTTTATAATCTTTGCCAAAGTTGCTTCACCAACCCAACCAAGGCCTATACTTGCAATAGTTATGCCTAACTGTGTTGCTGCAATATACTTATCCAATTCTTCTAAAGCCTTATTTGTAAGCTTTGCTGTTTCATTCCCTTCATTAGCCAATTGACTTATTCTAGTCTGCCTCACACTAACCAAAGCAAATTCAGATGCAACGAAAAAGCCATTTGCAAATAACAAAAACACAATAATTACTAAATTAGTTACGATCATACTACCTTTGTATTTCACCTAATTATTACTATTATACAGATTATTTGAAAGTAAACAATCTTATAAAATATTAATTTAAGATTAATATAAGTTTGTTACTTTTTTAATAACAAAGCTACAAAAGAATTTGGCGCAATTTTTTTAGCACTATATATAGATACAGGATTTTCCATTGCATCTGTATAAAAAATTTGTTTATATTTTAAATCAGTTTTAAACTCAAAAAGTTGTTCTTTATCTGATTTATTTAAAAATCTTAAAATTAGATTCCCTTTTTTATCTGTTTTTATAGTGCTTAATAAAATATTGCTATTATCAACAGAAAATAGTTTTATATCAGCTAAATTTGCTTCAAACAAGCAAGCAGAGGCATAAAACTTTTGTACTATTGGTTCAAGTTTTTTTATAGAATTTTTAAAAGATATGGCAAATCTTGCAGTATTCTTTTTCAACATTTGCAAATCAGGGGTAGGTAAAGGAGGGCCTGCAGGAGTACCTCTTGTTGGATTATAAGGATTAGAAATAGTACCGGTAGCTCTTAATACTGTCAAACGTAATTTATTTTTAAATACCTCGTATTCTTGTAATCCTTCAGTTACTATACCAACACCCTGAGCTAATAAACACTTTTGAATAGGAGCGGTATTATGTCTTAACTCAACACCTCTTGGAGCAGGAATGTATTTGTAAACATCATAATCTGGTTCAAAAGCTCTTTTTATATAACCTGCCAAATCATCAGATACAGTTTCAAAAACAGGATTTTCCATATTGAACTCAAGCTGCAATATATGATCAGTACTTTTATTTTCCCAATTAATTTTAAATTCTAAATAATCATTTTGATTTTCTAATATAACATCGACATCTAACAAATGTCTTTTTAAAGAATTAGATCTTGCATTCATATCAGATTTTTGAGGTATATAAATTTCAAAAGTAATATTTAAAATAGAACGGATGTGTCCTTTTTCTTTAATTTTAGATTTGATAATTTTAGAATAAATTGGTTTATCATTTTTTAAAGCGCCAAAATTATAGCTATCTCCGACATCGGCTCTATCAATAAATTTTAAAAAATCTTTATATTCAACTTTAGAAAGCTTATCTTTTACTAAAATTTTGTCATTTTTAATAAAAAGCCCAATTTTATCATTTTCAATTGATTTGTCAGAAACAGTCAAATTGGATTTATTATTAATATCTGAATAAAAAATATTTTTAATTGCAAAAGGATCAATTTTATTTAAATCGACAAGATATTCGTAAATATATGTATAATCTTCAGTCACAGGTATCTCATTGATTCTATACATTCTTGTAAGAGGGAATCCCTTCGTTTTTGATATTAATTGAGCATTATAAGCTTTATTTAATTTATTAAGAGTTCTAATTTTCAATGCACCATTAAAACTAAAATCAGATAAATTTACTACTGACAAACTATTAACAACAAAGCAATCCCTACGTAAACTGTTTAATATCGCATCAGTGCCTTCAGATACACTTTCAAAACGCTGTATATTTGCATTATGGACATTATCAATACTACAGCCGTATATGCTATCATGTGCATGATTTTTAATAAGTTCTTTATAGAAATAATCTACATTAGGCTGAAAATTTGATGAAATATTTAAGAATGAAAATATAGACTGTAATGGTTGAACTATTTTTGAGAGCTGCCACTGCAATTTGCAATTTTGTTGTTTCAAATCAATTCTTGAAGAATAAACACCAGGAAGGATAAAGTTTCTCTTGGTATCTCTAAACTCACTATTTACAGTTTTTTTAAAACAATTTTTAACTTTATTAAAATATTCAAATGGAGTTGATAAAACAATTTCGTAATCATCAAGTAACTTGTTGACTTCTTTAATCTGTTCTTTGATATTATCAGCAACAGCAAGATGATCAGCCCCCAAAGGTAATAGAATGTCTTTTGCAGAATATCTAGCAATTCTATCCAATGTGCGTTTTAACATTTGTGCTTTTTTTTCATAACTCACTTGAGCACTAAAATAGTCATGAAAATACCCTTCAATTAAATACTCAGATTTTACATCATTAAACAAAAACTCAGAATTTAACTCACCTAAACCTCGCCAGAATACAGCATAAGGAATATCAAAATACTTAATGACAGAAGTTATATATTTACTATGACCAAATGTATCTGCATGATAAGCAATAAAATCACTACAGCCGAAACTTTTAGAATAATTTATACCCATTTGTAAGTTTCTAATTAGCGATTCTGCATCAACCAAAAAGCTGTCAGTAGAACAGTAATAAGGCCCTATATATAGTTTTTTGTTTTGTATTAGTTCTTTTACATAAGATGCTACTTCAGACCTAATTTCAAGATAATCTTCTAATGCAGCGGTCTGTCCGTCAAAATAAAAACAATCAATATCATTATGCTTTAGCTTATTTAAAACATCATCAAAAACTTCGACGAGTCTAAGTCTGAATTGTTCAAATTCTCTATACCACTCTCTGTCCCAATGAGTATGAGTATATGCATAAACAGTTTTTTTAGATTTCTTCATAAAACAATTCTAAACCATTAATAAAAGTCTGCCAAAATATTAATCTATGTTTACTTTATTTTAAAATCAACCTCACATATAATTTACATATGAAAAAATTAACAATATTTATTCTTATAGTTATATTTTGTATAATAGCCTATTTTTCATTAAAAACAGACAATAAACTGGAAGTTTTAAAAGTTGTTTCCCCTACAGAATTCTATGTAGATTTTAATAAAAATAAAATTGCAGAAGAAAATGAACTTATTCAATTATTTGAGCTTGATACACAGCCGGAAAATCTTAGCAAATCAGATACAGCAAAACTGAACTATCTTGCAGAAAAATATGCAAAAGATGAACTTTTAAATAAAAAAATAACTATTATAAAAACCTTGAACAAAGAAACTAAAATAATACTTCCAACAGGAAATGACTATGCTCAATCACTTATAAACAAAGGCTATGTATTAACACAAAACAATAAAAAGCTCGTTGAAAAGAATTTGCAATATGCAAATAACTTAAATTTGGTAAGTTACAATTCACAGTCAGGCAAATATCACAAGCTAAACTGCAAATATGCACTAAAATCATCTAATGAAAAAATAGTTCAACTCAAAGATCTACCAAAAAATGCACAGCCTTGTAAAGTATGCCATTTATCAAGCTCCGAAAAAGTAAAAAGCAAAACTAATAATAAATACCCTAAAGATATATATGAGGTTTATTCTCCTATATACAAAGATAAGTACATCGAATTTTATATAACCGATTTTACAAAATATTTTTATCCATCAAATAAGTGTCTCACTACGCCATGTAAATCACTTTTAAAAGAGATTAATAATGCTCAAAACGCAATAGATTTTGCAATATACGGAATAGACAATCAACCTGCAATTACCAATGCACTAATAAATGCGCATAAAAGAGGTGTAAAAATTAGATGGATATACGATGTTGATAAATCAGGCAAAACTATATATTTGGAAACTTTTAAACTAAAAAAAATAATAAATAATGCAAAATCTGATATAGAGATCTCCCAAGAAATATTACCAAACGGGAAAATAGTAAAAGACGGCATAATGCATAACAAATTTTTTATATTTGATAAAAACAAAGTATGGACAGGTTCTGCCAATATATCTCACACAGACCTTTCGGGTTTTAACGCAAACTCAATAATATTATTAAAATCTAAAGAAATTGCCCAAATATATGAAAATGAATTTGAACAAATGTATAACGGGAATTTTCATTCTCTAAAAACAGCAACTCCTCAAAACAAAAATTATATTGGAAATTCAGAAATATCAGTCTATTTTTCTCCTCAAGATAAAGTAATAACAAAACAAATAATGCCGCTAATAAAGAATGCAAAAAAATACATATATATCCCTGTTTTTGTAATAACACACAAAGAATTTAATACGGCCCTGATAGAAGCAAAAAATAGAGGTGTAGACATAAAAGTTATTGTAGATGCTACATCTGCCGGGTCAAAATATTCATCAGTAAAACTACTGAGAGAAAACGGTATAAAGATTAAAACAGAAAATAGAGCTGGTAAAATGCATATGAAATCAATAATAATAGACGACAATTATGCAATTATTGGGTCGATGAATTTTAGCAAAAGCGGAGAATCATATAATGATGAAAATGTAATTATAATAAAAAACACTAATCTTGCAAAATTATTTAAAGAAAAATTTTTATATTTCTATCAAAATATACCTGACAAATGGTTATACAAAAATCCAGGTGCAGAATCCAAAAACTCAATTAACTCATGTTATGACGGAATTGACAACGATTTTGACGGCAAAACTGATATGCAGGATGATTCCTGCAACTATAAATTAAAAAATCAATAAATATTATTCTTTAATAAGCACCCGGAATAAGCTTTTCGTAATCTTCAACAGAACCGTTATCCATACAGCATAGTATGATTGCTTTACCTAAAGGATGCAAATCTGATTTCAAATAAAGTTTTAATTCTTCTTTAAAGAAATCTTCTAACATTTTTGCCCCTTTGTCATAGCCTTCATCCTCAATTTGAGGTTGTTTAGTAACATCAAAGAATTTTTTAGAAATAGCCGTACCTTCAACATGTATGTTTTCAGGGATATATCCTGCTAAAGGATGCCTTGCTGGTTTTAAATTGAGCTTTCTAAAAGATGCCTGACCACGTCTTGCAAGATATTCTCTGATAACCCACTCAGCCATAAAACCAACTTCCCAAGAGCCAATATGCTGATTAGGAATAAGAATATTTCTTGTCTTTGTTGTATGTATAAATTGTTCTAATAATATATTAGCCAAATCAACTCTTTTACCAGTGGCAAAAGGCCAGAATGATCCAACGCCTTCACTCTCAAGTTTAAAAGAATCTTTTCCGCTGCTTGTAATACTTGGATTTCCAAAACCTCTTGGAGCAACTAAACGCCACAACCAAGCTAACGCAGGCGGTAATATATGCAACATACCGAATATACCGTATGACGGATTTTCTTTTGTACAAGGAGGAGTCCTTAATCCAAAACTTCTGTAATCAATTTCAATAGGGCCATCCTGAATATTTCTCATTTGTTTTCTTGGAATAATTATCCTTGGATTAGGACATTTTTTCCCCGGAGCATCTTCTGAATGTTCCCATATTAAACAAGTCGCATCTGGATGAGCTTCAAGATTAAAGAAAATCAATGGTTCTTTTGGATTTGTAGTAACTTCTTCTAAATTTGGATCTGTGCCATATTTTTTAATATGATCAATTCTGACAAACCAAGAATTTTCTGCATCAGTAACAGTCAGCTTGCCATTTTCTTTTTGAAAACTTGAATGACAAAGCGCCATGTCATCAGTAACAGGTTGCAACTTACAGCCTTGTTGCAATGCGAGATATTTTTCTTCACCAGTTACTACATTTCGTCCTAGTAAAAGACGTCCGTCTTCTTCTCTGTGCGCATACTCAAGCATTTCACTTTTACCACTTCCAGAAGCACCTTCATGCAAAATACTTATATCATTATCATAAGGTGTTGTGATATTTACAGTAGAAGCATGAACTGTCACAAAATCTTCTTTTAATCCCAAAGCAAGCAAAACACCATATACACCTTTTTTAGCACTAGGACCTGGGTACAAGTTGTATGAAAATACCTCATGTACTCCGTCTTGTTGATTATGTACAACAACCTGTTTACCCTCAAAATGAGTATGTCTAAATGGAGGAGCAACATATATAATAGCTCTTGGCTCAAAATCTTTTTCTAACTTGTCATTAGGTATGACACCTTGTAAATCATAAATACTTGCAGCAAAAAATGCAGCATTTTTGGGTGCAACCATCAAAGCAGGATATCCGTATTTTGAACCACCGGCCATAAAAGGCACCAATATAAGTTCATTATTTGCTAACCAACTTAAAGTTTCTTCTCTAACAGGTTCAAATTTTTTCTTAAAACGTTCTTCAAAAGTAACTTTATCTGTCATTGCTATATTATTAACAACCATACAATTAGGATCTCTCCTTCTCATATATGGATCCGGATAATTGATAGCAATACCATTCTTGCATCTTACAACTACAGCTTCAACAGCTGATTTATCTTCACAAATTTTGTATTCAACATTAAAAATTTTATTGCCTTTGCCATTCACTGACAAATCAATAAGTTCATCTCTTGTATTTGGCAATATGATATTATCAGATTTCTTAAATACTTCCATCAAATCTTTGGATATTTTCCAATGCTGCCATTCATTTTTTTGTGTTAATATATCGCTCATTTTTTACCTTTATACTTTGTTCAATTCAAATTATAGTATAAACCACTTGTTTTACCTAAAAAAAAACTTATTTTGTAAATTAATATAAAATTAATATGTAACAAAATAATAGATTTCAAAAAATTAAAAATTTTGAATAAAAAATTTTTTAAATGGGTAATTTAAAAATATAAACATTAATAACAAATATAAAAGGAGTTCTAAAATGGTAAATTCAGTCAATGCAACATCAAGTTATGGGGTTCAATCAACAGATTCAGTAGAAACAAAAGAATTAAGTGAAGAAGAAAAACGACAAAAAGCGCAAGAAGAAGATGACTTATTTAATTTTGAAGAAAAAAGCACAGCAACATATAACGCCCCAATAACACAAGACACAGCAAAAAGCACTGCAAAATCTTATATAGAAAATCTAAAAGCACAATATCCTCAACTAGCTTCAAAATTAGATTCATATTATTCCAATCTGGACTATACAACTTTATGTGCAGAAGCAGCAACAACATCTGATGTAAAAGCTTATATATATAACGAAACACAAAGTCTTTTAAATTAAAAAGAGGGCAATGCCCTCTTTTTTTATACTTTTTCAAATTTTTCAAAAAATTCTTCTTTTTCTCTAACAAAAATCAAATCAGGATAGCCGTCTCTTTTATATAGAACCATAGTTTGATGGTCATTTGCATTAGTGCAATTTATAACATCATCTCTCAAAAGATAATAAATATTTCCTGTTTTTAAATGTTTATATTTTATTTCCATGGTTAAATGGCCTATCTTTAATTATAATAATTTAAGTATTTAAAATAAAGCAAAAAAATCGGAACGACAGGATTTGAACCTGCGACCCCCACCACCCCAAGGTGGTGCGCTACCAAGCTGCGCTACGTCCCGATTTTGTTATTTAATTTTCAATTTACACTCCGCGCAGCAAGCTGCTTCCTCTCTTCCAAACTGACATTTAGTCAGTTTGTCTTCGGCAGAGTGTCCCGATTTTGTTATTTAATTTTCAATTTACACTCCGCGCAGCAAGCTGCTTCCTCTCTTCCAAACTGACATTTAGTCAGTTTGTCTTCGGCAGAGTGTCCCGATTTTGTTATTTAATTTTCAATTTATAACAATTCATCAAAATTTTATCACAAATAATTTTTGAAGAATATCGGGATGACAAGATTCGAACTTGCGACCCCCGCGACCCGAACACGGTGCGCTACCAAGCTGCGCTACATCCCGAC
>CALUSQ010000037.1 GCA_944323475.1 Candidatus Gastranaerophilales bacterium | reverse complement strand
AGCTTTGACTTTCGGTGTTGCAACAGGTTTTGGTGCTGGAGCAGGATTATGGGGGGCAATTATACTATGTTTTGTTGCTGGATTATTTGGTCCTAAAGTACCTTTGATTTCAGGTGCTACTGGGCCTGTTGCTATTGTAGTAGCTTCTGTCATGATGGCTTTGCATAATAACATTCAAGCCGTTGTTACTGTTATGTTAATTGCAGCTTTATTACAGTTTTTTGCATCTTTAACAAATTTGCCAGGCATGGTGAAGTATGTTCCTTATCCTGTAATCTCCGGATTTATGAATGGTGTAGGGATAATTATTATAATATTACAGTTAAATCCTCTTATGGGTCATAGTACACTTTCTTCGACTGCTCAAACAATAATGTCACTGCATAATACTATTCATACGTTGAATCATAGTGCTGTATTTATAGGATTGATAGCTTTAATGATTGTTTTTGGTATACCAAAAACAGTAAATAAAATATTACCATCACAAATAATTGCTCTGGTATTTTGTACTTGGTTGTCTGTAAAAATGGGTTTGCAACTAGATAGAATAAGTGAAATTTCAGCAGCATTCCCAACTTTGATTAGACCGGATTTAAGTTTAAATAATATAATGATTTGTTTCCCTTATGCATTAATGCTTGCTGTCGTTTTTTCTGCAGAAAGTATGATGACAGGACTCGTTTCTGATTCTTTAACTAAGAAAAGACACAGTCCCAAAAAGTTGCTTGCTGCACAAGGTATTGGTAATGCTGTATGTGCTTTAACAGGAACATTAGGTGGCTCGGCTGCTACTATGAGAAGTGTTGCTGCGTTAAATTCCGGTGCTACAACAAAAACATGTGCTTTTATTAATCCGTTGCTTTTGTTGTTATTACTGTTTAAATTTTCTGGATTTGTCGCTCAGATTCCATTAGCAGTTTTGGCAGCAATTTTGATAAAAATAGGATACGATATTATTGATGTAAAACTTTTAAAAGTTTTGAAATATGCACCAAAAGATGATTTGTATGTTTTGGTTTTGGTGTTTTTACTAACGGTATTTTACAATTTAATTTTTGCTGTTGGTGCGGGTATTACGTTGGCTGCTTTGCTTTATGCCAAAAGAGTTGCTGATAAGGCTGAGCTTATACACAAACCTATATATGATGAAGAAATAATGGAGTTAGAAAGAGTTTTAGAACAGGATTATAAACACCAAATACGTGTAGTTCACATATCCGGTCAGTTCTTTTTTGGATCTGCTACACAATTGATCTCAAAATTTGAAGATGTTTTGGGTACAAAATATTTGATTTTAAATTATGAATCTGATGAATTACTTGATATATCTGCAATATTTGCATTAGAAGATATTATATTAAGACTGCAATCTCAAGATGTTGAAATTATACTTGTTATTAAAAATGAAAAAGTACTCGAGCAACTAAAAAATCATGGTATTGTTAAACAAATTGGAGAAAAGCAGTTATTTTATACAGAGTTAACGGCAATTGATTATGCAAAAGAACAATTAAAATTGTCTAGATAAAAACTTTGTACTAATTTTTTTAACGTTTTGTTTTTTATTGTAAAATATGAATAGAATAAAGCTGTAAAAAAGGATTTTATTTTGGATAGAGAAAGTGTATTAACAGAGGCAAATAATTTAATTTCAGAAAAAAATTTTTTAGATGCAAAAACTAAGTTGAATAGTTTTTTGGAAAATAATCCTAGTGAAAATTCTGTTGAATTTCAAAAAACACTTGGACTTTGCAATGTTAATTTGGAATGTATGCTTGAAGCGAAAGAAAATTTTGAACAAGTTGTAGAAATAGACCAGACTGACGCTACATCATGGTTTTATCTTGGGATAATATATGAATCATTGAATGACTTAAATAAAGCAAAAGATGCTTATGAAAAAGTTATAAATTTGCGAGTAGACTATAAAGATGCATATAAAAATATGGCAGTTGTTCATTTGCGAGAAAAAGAGTATCAAAATGCTCTTTCTATGGCAGAAAAGGCGTTAAGTCTTTCTGTTGATGACTATCAGATCTTTTACATTATAGGCACCGCATACACCTCTTTAAAAGAATATGACAAGGCTGTAGATGCACTATTAAAAGGTATTGACTGTAATTCTGAACATCCTTTGATGTACAACAATTTGGGCTCTTGTTATCTTGCTTTGAAACAAATAGATAACGCACAAGAGGCCTTTAAAAAAGCAACTGAACTTGATGATAAAAATGCTACAAGTTTTTATAACCTTGCTACTTCATTTCAGTTGCAGCAAAAACATGAAGATGCTTTTTTATATTTTGAAAAAGCTTATATACTGGATTCTTCTGTATTTTATCTTTCAGCTGTTGCACTTGCTTCAATTAATGCAGAAAAATGGAATGATGCAATTAATTATTATCAAAAGCTTATAGTTTTGCATCCTGAAAAACAGAATTTTCAATACAATTTAGCTTGTGCTTATCAAGAAATTGGTAAATATGATGAAGCTATAAAGTTACTTTCACAACTTGTTCTTATGAATCCAAAATCTGTTGCTATGGGGCAAAGACTAGCAAAGTGTTATGAAAAGGTGGGAAATTATACTCAAGCAAGGACAGCTTATGAAAATCTCATAAGGTTAGGTAAAATTCCTCCTTCTGTTTATTACAATTATGCTCTTTTATGCATGAAAACCAATGATAAAGATAAAGCAGAGACGATATTTAAAAAGGTTATTCAACTTGAACCAGACAATGCTATGGCACACAAGGATTTGGGTGTTGTGTATTTATCTCAAAGATTGTTTGATTATGCAAAAGACGAATTTGAAAAGGCATATGAATTGGAACCTCAAAATTCTTTGATTGTTTTTGAGTTGGCTAATTTTTATTATGCAATGAATGATTTCAAAACAGCACTAGGTTATTATGAAAGAGCTCATCAGTTAAATCCTGATGATGTAGATATAAATCTTTTTACAGCTTTAGCTTATATTGCACTTAATGAATTAGATAAGGCTCTTGATATTCTTCTTGAGTGCAGAAAACAAGTACCTGCTGATCATATTGTTTTGTATAATATTGGTCTTATTTATTTCAAACAAGGTAATTTTGATGCAGCAAAAGAATTTTTATCAGATTCATACAGTTTGTACCAAAACCCAGAAACTATGAATGCTCTTGCTTTATGTTTCTATGAGTTGGGTGAATTTGAAAATGCAAAAAATTTGGCAATAAAACTTTTGGATAAATTTCCGGATAATATAAATGTTATGTTACTTCTTGCAAAATCATATATTGAGCTAGGAGATGCAGAAAATTCTGTAAAATATTTAGAAAAAATTATGGGCATTTTCCCTGAACAGCCGGAAGCAAAAGAACTTTATGAAAGAATAAAAGGAGCAAATTAATAATGTATGAACTAAAAGTTATAAGTACGTTTTCAGCGGCTCATCATCTTTTGAATTATGAAGGTGAGTGTGAAAATCAACATGGTCATAATTGGAAGGTCGAAGTTTTTGTTAAAGGTGAAAATCTCGATAAATCAAATATTCTGGTTGATTTTAAAGTTCTAAAAAGAGAATTAAAAAAAGTTCTTGATAAACTTGATCATCAAGATATAAATGAACTGCCTGAATTTAAAAATATAAGTCCAAGCAGTGAAGTTCTTGCAAAGTTTATTTATGATGAGATGAATAAGATTTTTCCTCAAGTTTCAAAAGTTGGGGTTTGGGAGAATGAAAATTCATGTTCGATGTATTATGAACAGTGGGATTAGAATATTAAGGTAAGTCACATTTATGAATTTAGTACAAGCTATTATTATGGGGTTAATACAGGGGTTGACAGAATTTTTGCCTGTTTCAAGCTCAGGACATTTGGTTTTAACATCAAGTTTATACAAGTTTTTTACTAATAAAGAATTTGCATCAGCAGGTAGCGAAGAGGTAGTTTTTGATATCGTTTTGCATGTTGGGACACTGCTAGCTGTATGTTTGTTCTTTAAGGATGATATTATTAGAATTACAAAAGCATTTTTCTCTGCTTGTATTAAAAGAGATTTTGCTAATACAGATGCAAAACTTGCTGCTTTTATTTTGATAGGTACTGTTTTTACAGTTTTTGTGGCATTCCCTTTGAAAGTTGTTTCTGAAAATTTGATTAATCTGCCTTATATAGTAGGTATTTTTATTTTTATTACAGGATGTATTTTATATTTGGGTGAATGGGCGTCTGAAAAGAAAAAAGCAAAAACTGATAAAGTCGATTTAAAAACCGCAATTATTATAGGTATTGCTCAAGGTTTGGCTTCTATCCCAGGTATATCAAGATCCGGTTCCACTATTTCTACAGGTATTTTCTTGGGGCTGGATAGAGTGTCTTGTGCTAGATATTCTTTCTTGTTGAGCTTACCAATTATTATTGGTGCTTCTATTTTTTATCCTATATTAGAAGTAGATATGCATGAGTTTTTAAACTATAACTGGATTGCTTTTGCTGTAGGATTTTTAGTTTCTTTCGTATCTGGTTATTTGTGTATAAAATATTTTCTTAAGTTTTTAGGAAAACATTCTATGAAGGTATTTGCTTACTATTGTTGGATAGCAGGTGCTTTTATGTTTGTCTTTTTTAAATTTTTTGCGTAGCTTATTAATTAATAATAAAAAAACTCCACTTTTTGCATGATGTAGAAAGTGGAGTTGCTGTGTAAATTATAATTAATAAAGACTTTTTTAAGTTGGGAGAGGTTAAAATATGGTTAGTTCAATTGGCTCTACAGCTAGTAGCCTGTTTCAGTATTACAGTAGTATACAAAATTCTGCTGATTCTGTTTCAACAGCACAGGGGCAGTCTTTTGAAGAATTGTTATCAAATGGTAAGGTAAGTAACCAGAACGATAATCAAAATTTTTCTATTACTGCATTGCCTGATGTCGGCTCATCACAATCATCATCATCTTCTTCTTCAAGCTCTTCAAACAGCGAGATGGATTTAAATGGTGATGGTGTTGTTACACTAGATGAAATTTTACAATATACGGCAATGCAAATGTCAGAACAGGTGAACGAACAGATAGCTGCTGATGAAGGCTCTGAACAGATGCAAAATGAAAGTGGACAAAATTTGCAACAAGACAGTTTTGATTTGAATTCATTTAAAACTCAAATGGCATCAAAAGCTTATCAGATGGGTGAAAATCTTTTAAGTGCTTCAATTGGTTCTGTCACAGGAAGTTTTGCTGTATAGATTTGTTTATTAAGCAAAAAAAAAGACCTTTCGGTCTTAAATATTTGTTTGTTCCTCGTGTGTGGTAGATTTCTCGTCTCTATTTATTCCTCGTATATATATAAAGTATAGAAAGGATATAAAATTGATACACAAGGATTGATTTATTAAGAAATATTAAGAATATAGTTCTATTTTTCTTCAATATCATCAAATGAGTCAATGAATTCAACTACTTTATTAAATTCAGAATCATCTTCTATCATTTCAAAAATATATTCTTCACCTTCTTTTGTTAATCGCATTAAGACGACTTCTTTTTCTTCATCAGAGTCGTCATTTTTTTGTTCTTCATCAGCTGGTAACAAAAGACCGTATTCTTGGCCATCTACTTCGACTATGTCAATTAGTTCAAAGTTAATAATGTTGCCTTCCTCATCAATGGTCTCTATTAGTTGTTCATCCATTTCATTGTTTTGTTTTGACATATTCATTTCCTTTTATTTTGTAGTTATTTTTTTCTATCTAAATATTGTTGTAGTATGATGCAAGCACTTTTTAAATCGACTAAACCTTTATTCTTTGTGTATTTTTTACCTTGTAGTGCTAGTATACCTTCTGCTTGTTTACTTGATAACCTTTCATCTTCAAAAGTAAATTCAATATCCGGTAATTCTTTTTTTAACATATTTGAAAATTCAATGCAATCCTGTGCTTGATTACCAATAGTTCCGTTCATGTTTTTAGGTAGTCCTATTACTATTTTTTTGACGGAATTTTCTTTGCATATTATTTGTATTTTTTTTATTGTATTTTTTTCTGGTTCTCTTTGTATAGTTTCATAAGGTTGAGCTGTTAAAAGCAGAAAATCGCTCAGTGCAATACCTATTCTTTTTGTACCTACATCAAGACCCATTACTTTGTGCATTATGTCCACTGCTTTTCTATATTTTTTATACAAGTTTCTACATATTTTATATCTATTTCTTGTAGTTCTTTGTTTGTTTTTCTTGCAAAAATTGAGGTAGCGTTTTTTAGACTGTTATATCTGTCTTTTTGCAACAGAAAATATTGATATAAACTTAGTTTTACATAATTGGTTAAAAATTCTTCTTTAACACCTGACTCGTTTATAAGTGAGTATAAAGCAGATGATTCAATATTTTCTTCATCTAATTTTGCTAAATATGCTGACATTAATAGTCTGTTATTTATAAAATCTATTTGTGTTTGATTAAAGATATTATTTTTATATTTTTTGATATAATTTTCAAATTCTTTTGTATCTGATATTTTATTTTCAAATATTTCATCAGTCATTTGGGCAAAAGAATCGTTGTCATTGTGTTCAAAAAACCACTTGTCAAAATAATTGTTGTTGTATAGCTGTTTTAATAAAATATCATTTAGTTCTATTATATTTAATCCTGCTTTCAAATCTATTTGAATTAAATCAATATCTTTCATAATAGATTTCCAAGCAATGTATTCATATGAAACCGAATCATATTTAAGTCTTGTTATTTTTTCAGCATTTTCTATCAGATATTTGCAAAATTCTGCATTTGTTTCAATTACTTTGTTGTTCTGATAAAACTTGGTTACTATTCGTTCAAATTCTTCTTCAGAAATTTCATTAAATCCAAAGCAATCAATTATTCCGTCAGTATCATTTTGTACAAGCGCGAACATCTGAATAAAACCCGATTCATATGTTCTTGAAAAAATTATGCCTACATTTCCATGTCCGTCTGGAAAACTTATATAGCATTTGTAAACAGGAGAAGATGTCAAAATTCTTTTGTAATAGTCTTTTGTAATATCTTCTTTGATTCCTGATATTTTTAAAAGATTTAAACTTTTTTGTACGTTTGATTTTACTTTTAAATCATCGATGTTATCATTTAACCAAACTAGCACCGGATATGCCAATTTTGACTTGCTTTCTCCTATTGATTGTATAGCTTTTTGAGAAATTTCACTGTATGGATTTGATAAAATAACAGGAATAAGTATATTAGTGAGTTCATCACCATCATAATCTTCTGATAGAGAATTTATAAGCATTTCCTTTTCGTTTTGCGGTAGTGCACTCATAAAGTCTAAAAAATCAATTTGCGCTTCTGGATTTATTTTTGCATTTTCCAGTAGTTTTTGAGTATCAGAATCAATTATTTCGTCAGGATTTTCAAAATAGTTGATATATTGTTCATAATTTACGTACTTGCCTATTTCTCTTAAAAATCCGACAATTTTAGCTTTTAAGCTGTCATTAATTTTGGGATTTACCAAATATTCAAAAAACGTTTTTTCTACTTTTTCTTTTTCTATTAAACTTTGTATTAAAAAAGATATAACATAGTCTCTTGAGTCTATGTTCTCTTTAAAAAATTCTTTTATTAAAATTTCCAAAATAGCATCTTTGTTTTGAATTTTTTTGAGTTCATCAATCTCATTACCAATATAATCTCTGTCTTTAAAGTTGCTAAGAAGGTTGACAATTGATGAAAGAATTCTTGCTCTAATTTGAAGTTTGCTTTCCTGAGTATTTTCAGGCATCTTGTTCTCCGTTATTATTCTGCTTTTGTCCAAAATGCATCAAGTATTTTTTGTGCTTCACCTGATGGCATACGATCTTCTAAGATAAGATATTGTACAGCAATCATTGTACATTCTGAGCAAATATTTACGCCTGGTCCTTTTACCATTTTTACAACTTCTGTATTTGGTCTGCCGCAAAAACTGCAGTATACAGGCTCAAATTTCTGTGAATTATTATTTTCAGATTCTTGTATTTTATTTTCTTCATTATCGTGTTTAGCTCTGGATAGAGAAACTACTTTTTCATCGTTGGACATATATTTTCCCTTTTTTCTACTTCGTTTATTGTATCTTATTTTGTTTATGTTGCCAAATAATTTAATTTTGTTTATTATTATAGAATAATTCAAATATTATTTAAAATTTTATATTATGAAAAAAGTTGTTTTATTAATCACAATATTGTTCGTCTCTGTTATTAGTACTGCTTGTATAAATAATCTTGCAGTTCAAGAATTGAACAATAAGGCTAAAGAATATATGGCAAACGGCGAAACAGAAAAGGCAATTTGTCGTTTACGATCAAGTATTGATTTAGATACAAGTATTTTTGAAACACATTACAATTTAGGTATAGCTTTAATTGACAACAAAGAGTATGAAGAAGCTCAAACTTCTTTACAAAATGCTATAAAATTAAAACCTGATTATGCAAATTCCTATTATTCACTTGCTGTAGCTTATGAGGGGCAGGCTGATAAGTTGGTTAATAAAGAATCTGATGATGTTGATTCTGTCAAAGTCGATGATTCTTCTAATGAAAATATAACCAAAGTGCCTGATGAAAAGAGTTTGACAGAAGTTGAAAAGACAAAAATTGTTGAGCTTTATAATTTCGCAATTGATAGTTACAATAAATATTTAATTAAACAACCCGATGCTGCAGATAAAGATAAAGTTACTGCACAAATCGAATATTTAAATAATCAAATTAAAAAGTATAATTCTGAAAGAAATACAAGTTTTTCAGATATTAAAACAACAGGAGCCGGTAAAGAAGAATAATGCAATCACCCGCATCATCAGTATTTTTTGAAGTTAACGGGTTTTCAATTCACTATTATGGTGTAATTATGTTTTTTGCAATTGTTATTGGGCTTTTAGTAATCCGCTTTATCGCAAAAAAATATTATAAAGATTTTATTGATACGGATATTGTTTTAGATATTTTACCAGCAATAATTATTTTTTCTATAATTGGTGCAAGGTTATATTATGTTTTGATGGATTTTGATTATTATTCAAATCATATGCGGGATATAATTGCTGTATGGAATGGCGGTATGTCTATTCATGGGGCTATAATTGGCGGTGTTGTGACAGGATTTGTTCTTTCTAAGGTTAAGAAGTTTAGTTTTTTAAAATATGCTGATTTATTTTCATATGGACTTGCTGTTGGTCAAGCAATAGGTAGATTTGGCAATTATTTTAATTGTGAAGCCTTTGGGCGTCCTTCATCTATTCCTTTTCTAAAATTATATATTCCTATGGAGCACAGGCCTTTTGGCTATGAGGAATATTCTTATTTCCATCCGACTTTTTTATATGAATCAATGTGGGATTTATTAGTTTTTCTTATTCTGTTTTTTGTAGTAAGAAAGATTGTTGTATTTAAAAAGTTATCTGACGGTACGATATTTTTCTCTTACTTGGTTTTATATTCTTTGGGACGTTATTTTATTGAATGGTGCAGGTTAGATAATGTCAGAGATGTTTTGGGTATTCCTATCGCTGAACTTGTTAGTTTACTTTTAATTTTTATAGGTTTATTTTCGATTATTTGGGTTAATAAAAAGAACGGTAAGATTTAATCTTACCGTTGTATATATAATAGATG
>CALUSQ010000036.1 GCA_944323475.1 Candidatus Gastranaerophilales bacterium | reverse complement strand
TAGACGTGCTAGACTCAAAATCTTGTGTGGTTTGCGCCACGTGCCGGTTCGACTCCGGCCATCGGCACCATTTAAAAAACTCTTCAAAAGAAGAGTTTTTTTGTTAAACAAAAAAACGGAGTCGAACCAAGGTCCTCCTCTCTCACAAAACCTGATATTTAGTTAGCTTCTGCTCTGTAATGTGTCCATAGGTATCATTTATTTTAGAAAAATATATAAATTCTATAAATTTCTTAAATTGCTTTCTCTTAGAAATTTAGTCAATTACTCTAAAATATTAATACTTAATTATAAAATTTAAGCAATAGAATCTAAATTTTGTCCAAGATATGGATGATTTACAAAACTGGGGTGATTTAATGTGTATTGTTGTGTTGGATTATTAAATTTATTTTGATTATTACTATTATTTTTATCCATATTGTTGTCATTTATATAAGCACCGTCTATTTGCGTTGCTTCTTGCTTGAATGCATTAAAAATAGAAGCGATGTTTAGACCTGAAGATAAAAATTCATTTGCTGTTATTAAACCATCTTGATTTGTATCAACTTTATTGAATTCATCAATATTTATACCATATTTACTAATATCATCACTGCTAATTTTAATATTTTGGATTTTTTTTGTATTAAATCCTTGAACAAGATTATTAGATAAATTATTGTGTATTCCATGAATTGATAAAAACATAATTTCCCTTTCCTTATATTTATAAAGTTATATTGGAATTAAATATTAATAATTTATGTGTATTTTTTACATTTATTTATTTTTTATTTTGAAAATTATTGGTTTTAATTAAATATTTTTATATAGTTTTATAAATTTTTCTTAATAATTAAGCAATTTTTTTTAATAAAAATTGTTTATAAACATAAGAGAGAAAAGAGGAGATTTTTTATGCCAAATAACGTAACAAGTATTGTTCAATCAGGAGAAACTTTATCATTGTATGCAACAATGTATGGAGTTAGTGCTGAAGATATAAAAGAAGCTAGCGGAATTAAAGGAAATTCTTTAAAAGCCGGTCAAACCATAACAATCCCAATAGGGCAAAAAGCAGAAACTAAAAAAGAGAATAAAGAGCTAACATATCAAGAAAATAAACTTCAATATTGGGATAAACAAATAGAAGAAAAACGAAATGCTTTATATAATCCAGATTTGTCTTCTGAAGAAAGAGAAAAACTTGAAGAAGAATATATAAATTTAAAGAATACAAATAATTATCGTAAATCATTGGCAGATGTTGAACTTTCTGATGATGGTAAAAATGTTAATATTACATTCAAAAAGAATGAAGCAGCTTGGAAAGTTCGTTCTTTATTTAATTTAGAGAAAGGTACGTTAAAACCTTATTTGGAATTATGTAACCGAATACCATATATACAAGGTGAAGGACGAGTTCCTGATGAAGCATCTTTATATGAAGGTGATAGTATTACTATTCCTATACGAGCATTTAATAATCAAGGCTTTTGGGTAGAAACAGCACATTTCTTTGGATTAGATTAATTAAATAATTAATAAACAAGTGTAAAAAAGCAAGTCTTTTAAAGACTTGCTTTTTTAGCCACATGGGTTATATCCTACTTGTATAAAATAAAATATAGTAAATATGTTAATTAATACAAATAGGTTGTTGCTCATGCTGAACTACAAAAAAATTGCTATTTTCTTTTTTACTATATTAGTTATTTGTTTTTCATTAACAACTACTCATTTTTTGTCAGCAATTAAAATAAGTAATTATGATGCAATGCTTATAGCTTTTTTTATTTTAATTAATATTATTTCTATTTATTTTATAGGTCTTTGGGAAAAAAAGAGATTAAAGAAAAAATTTTTTAATCAGTATTCACAGTTGCTAACAATTATTGAAAGTGCACCCTTTTTGATTTATTTGAAAGATCTCAATGGTAAAATCCTTCTTTCTAACAAAAGATTTGCGGATGCTTTAAATATAGAAAAAGATGCATTAATAGGAAAAGTTTCGTATAAACTATATAAAGACTCGGAGTGCTATATAAATGAAGATAAAGAAGTCGTATTAAACAACAAATGCTTATCAAAAGAACGAATTGTTGAAACATTAAATTCAAATTTAGGATGGTGCAAAATTGTCAAAGCACCAGTTTTTGATGAGAGGAACAAAATTAATAGTATTGTTGTGATTTTTCATAATATAGATGCAGAAAAAGAACTTGAGGACAAGAAAAATACATTTTTTGCTACATTAACCCATGATTTGAAAACTCCCACAATTGCGCAAATAAAAGCTATAGACTTGATGTTGAAACATTCTTTTGGCCCTCTAAATAAAGAACAAGAAGATATATTAATTCAAATAAAAAACTCTTGTAATTATATGTATAATCTTATATTTACTGTTTTGGATTCATATTCATATGATAATGGTCAGACTAAAATACAGTATAGCAATTTTAATATCAAAGAACTTATTAACGAAACAGTTTCAGAAATTGAAGATCTATTAAAAGAAAAAAATCAAAATATAATTTTAAAATCTAATTTGACGACTGATGAAATTGTTGCGGATAGATTTCAAATTAAAAGGGTTTTGATTAATTTTATCGCAAATGCAATAAAATATGGTTTTAAAAATTCTGATATTGAAGTTCTACTTGATGAAGACTGTAAGAATATAAAAGTTTGTATAAAAAATCAAGCTAATACAATACCTGAAATTCAAATAAAAAATATTTATGAAAAATTTCAAATAGGATCTGACAATCAGTCCAGGAAAACAGGTACAGGGTTGGGTCTTTATTTATCAAAACAAATAATAACTGCACATAAAGGTCGTGTATATGCACAAAGTAGTGATGGTGTTTGTACTTTTGGATTTTCTATTCCAAAATCTATAAATAAATCCGAAGTTAATATTGAATAATTGTATTTATTTTTTTTATAAGCAATTTATTTTATTGAAAATACTTTATAATAATAAGGTAGTTTTATTAGGTTAAATGTGTAAATGATAAGGATAAATCCTTCTTCTATAGTTAAAATAAGGCAGACAGGCAATAATGTTCGATATCATATTGCTAAGCAGTCAACGACGCTTGGTAAAAAGATTACAAAAGGAACTGTTAGTGCCGGGAAGTATGCCGTTGATACTTCTAAATCTTTATATAATGAAATTAGAAGTACTCAACAAAATTTGAAAAGAGGAATAACCGATGGTTTTGCAATAGGCGAAAGACTTGCAAGGATAAATGATGCAGGTAAAATTCAAACAGCTTTATTAAAGATGAAAGGTGCGGTTAGAAAAACAGAAGTGAGAGTTGAAGATTTACCAGCAGTGTTAGGTAGTTTGGGCTTTGCCAGTATGATTCCCGGTGGAACAACAACAGGATATGTGCTTGGAAAAATACTAAAAAGTGTAATTATGAAATTTAAATAATTAAATGTTTAATAAAAAAGCAGGATTCTTTGAATCCTGCTTTTTTATTATGTTCTTTCTATTATTAGAAAACAATAGTAAGTTCTTCGCCTGGGTTTAAGCTTGATGCATTTGAATATGAAGGAACAATCAAGTATCTAACTTCATCTGTAACTTCATAAACAATACCAAATACACCGCTTACTATAACTTTACCGATATTATAAATGCCTTTACCAACTGTTACTGCAGAATTTCCAACATTTTTTACCCCTGCAACAGGTTCTAATGACATAGTATCAACAAATACATTTGATAAATTATCACCAAATTGTTCTAAACCGTTTCCAGCAACGTTAACAATAGAACCACCGGATCTACCCACTACACCTACAATTCTTCCTGCAGTACTAAATGGAGAACCAAACAATCTTGCAACAAAATTTGGATTCTTTATCATATCTGCTTGAGCTTGTGAGATATTTTTAGGGAATTCAATTGTGTTGTCACCATCTTTGAGTTCTGTAAATTTAACTTTTATATATCCTGGATTTTTTATACCGGGTCTTACGACTTCAATAACTTCACCTTTAACTAATGAACCTGCTTTAAAACAATTTCCTGCTACAACTACATCTTTTGTTGTTTTTGCACTAAATTTATCACCAACATTAGACTGTCTGGCAGAAAGTCTATCGGCCAATTTTATAGTTAAAGCTGTAGGCATATAATTTTTTATACAATCAGGTGCATTACCATCTTTTTGAATAGAATTTTTAAATGCCCAATCTTGTCTTAATGCGCCAATTAAGTATGCAACTTGTTCTTTTGAAAGATATTCATCATTATTCACTTTGCAAGGATCTGGTACTTGTTCAAGAAGGTTTGATGCAACAACTTCTTTAGTTGGTGTTATTGCCCATTTCGGTATATATTTAATTTCTTTATCTTTAAATGTTGGAACAATCAAACTTCTATCAATAGGCACTTGTATTAGTTGTGCAATTGTTGCAAAAACTTCGGCTTTTGTTACAGGTTGGTCAGGACGGAATTTGTTGTCCGGATATCCAATCATAACACCCGCATTTGTTGCTCCATAAATCCAATCTTTTGCCCAGTATTTAGATGAAATATCACCATATGTTTTTGAAACACTTTTGTTGTTAAGATTGAATCCTTCTGCTAGGATTACAGCTAACTCTGAACGTAATACAGGCATTTTGGGATTAAATACTTGTCCATTTGCAAATGGTTGTTGGTCTTTAATTAAAGACATAATATCTTTAACCCAAGAGTCTACTAAAACTTGATCTTTGTTTTTCACACCAAGTTGATTTTTTGATTTGTACATTTTTCCGCCAATGATGTATGTTGAGTCAGCAGATGCAGTTTCTTGCGCTTGTGAGCCAAACATTGTAGGGTGAGCATATGCTTCAACTTTTTGTTTTACAGCATCATCTGTCGCAAAGGCACATGTGGATGTTAAGAACAGAACTATTGTACAAGCCAACAGCTTTTTTAATTTCTTCATAAAACTTTCTCCTAACTATCTAAGCCAATTTTTCTTAACAGAAAACTTATACTTTATTATCTATTTTATTGGCTAACCCGTCAAGATAATATTAAATTTTCTAAAATCGTAGTCCAATTTTAAAGAGATAAAAATTAGAAATTTTTAAAAATGTAAGTTAACTTATTGTCAAAATATACAGGAGGTGGATTTTGGCTATTGAAACTGTATCTGATTGTATAAACAAATTAAATAATCAAAGTTTTTATTCTCAAAATGTAGCAAATTCTTTGTTTAAAAATTTTAATTTAGCTTTATGTTATATGAGTATTGTTAAATATGAAAATACATTTTATCTGTCTCAAGGAAGTTATACTAAAAACTGCAGAAATGATATTTTGGACTCGTTAAAAGGAAAAATAAATAATTTAAGTTTAAATATTAATAAAAAAGACATTATTAATTGTTGGGATATAAATCCTTATAAAAGTACAAAATATATTATAGTTTTTGGTGGTATTGGGAGTGAAAAGAGCAATTTGTTTTTACAAAATGCTTATCAAAAATTTATTCAAAACGGTTGGGGTGTTTTTGCTTTTGATTATAGAGGCAGAGGTAAAAGCAGCGGTAAATTTTCTCAAAAAAATGCATTGGTGGATGCAAATAAAGTTTGGAATTACCTTTTGAGTAAAGGTGTAAATGCCTATGAAATAGGGATATTGGGACATTCTATGGGTGCAGGTGTGGCTTTGGATTTTGCTTCTCGTACAAATACAACTTTTGTTATTTTGATTAATCCGTTTAACAAAGCTGTTGATATGGCTAAGAATATTTCTCAAAAATTGGATTTACCTCTTTTTATAAAAAAAACAGTTAAGGAGCTTCCTGATTTTTTAATTCCGTTGCAAAACAGATTTAATAATGAAAAAGCTTTGAACAAAGTACAATCACCTACTTTGATAGTACATAACAAAGATGATAAGACTATTCCTGTTTCTTTGTGTCGTAAGTTATATAAAAGAAATATTGATAAGAAAAATATTACCTATATAGAACTAGAAGGATGGAATCATGAAATTGATGACAAGAAACTCGATGTTGCGATTAACTTTATAAAAAATTCTAATTTGTGGTTTTTTAACAGGTAACAGTAGTTTTAGATACTTTATTTGTTTTTCTTTTCTTTTCTTTCATTTTTTTGTTATAATAATTAGCTGATAGAAATATGCGGAAACATTAATTTATGAGCTTTAGTATAAAGAAAAACAATATAGATGATCTATTTTTAAATCTTACAGAGAATCCTGTTGGGATGGAAAATAAAGATTTCCGTCTACAATTGAGTACTATATATCAGCTTTTTGAAGATGAATTTGAGGATGCATTTGTTGGAAAAAATACTCCTTTAAGAAACACAAACTTTTATGTTTTAGAAAATGGAGATTTCTTTGTTACGCCGACGAATAATTTTGATTTCTATGCCAAGTCAAAAGGTTCTCTTTTTCGATTTCGATCAGAAATTAAAGAAATTAATATAAATGGTCAACCTCAGGATATGATTGGCTATGTTGTGAAACAGGATATTGTTTTTGATTATTTTACAAGTTTTAATGAAATTTTAAATTTTGAAGACGGTTCTGAAAGTTTTAATTATCTCAATAAATTTAGTTATGTTGTTTTAAAAATTATTGAAAAACTTCATTTTATACCGGTTGTTAAATACACAGATACTCTTTTTCAAATTAAATATGAAATATATAGAAACAGCAAAGAAGTTACCTTGGCGGTAAATGAACTGAAAAATAAAGTTCCTGCAGATTTTTTGAATAGTGAAAAATACAGTTTTAATATGCTTCTTGAAAGTTATTTTAATTATGCAATTTTTAAATTTTTAAATATTAAAACAACAAAATTTAAAGATGCAAAATCAGCTGTTTATTTTATTAAAGACGCTTGGAACAAAAGATATTTTCGCTCTAATGATATTGCAATGGCTGTATCAGAATGGCTTGATGAAATATATATTGGTAAGTACAATATTCTTCCCGAATTTGAAATTGTCAAACTCAGTGATGAAGATTACCAATTGAAAATAAATATAAAAAATAAACATACAGGAGAGAAACATCGCATAGAAAATATCTATGCAGAAACAGAGCATTTTGAAAATTATACTAACCAAGAAATTGTAGACTTAATTGAAAAACAATTGAATTATGTTGTTAGGTATTATCCTGAACTCGAAGAATTTTTTAGCGAAGAACACCAGTTTGAGCTTAATATGAATTTGAATGAGGTTTATAAGATAATTGCTCAGATATCTTATTATCTTCAAAAAGCTTCTATCGACGTCATTTTACCTGAGGGTATAGACAATATTGTAACACCACGTGCCTCAATCAATGCGCGTGTAAAAGCTGCAAGAATGTCTGAATTGCGAGATATTATTACCTCTAATGGAACTTCAAATGCAGCATTGAATGATTTGTTCGAATTTTCATATACTATTGCAATTGGTGATGATAAGTTGTCAGTTGAAGAGTATGAAGCTTTGACTAAAGATGCACAAGGTCTTATTAAATACAAAGAACACTATGTGCTTATAGACAAAGAAGAAAATGCAAAACTTATAGAAAAAGTAAAACATCCCAAAATTACTGATAAAAATAAGATGGAAATTCTCCATGCCGCATTATCTTCTCAAATGGATGATTATGATTTTGATTATGATGAAGCTTTTGCAAATATTTTGAAAGATTTGACAAAAACAGAAGAGGTTCCGCCTCCTGAAAGTTTGAAAGGTGTACTAAGACCATATCAAGAAAGAGGCTTTAAATGGCTTCATACAAATATTAAAAAGGGCTTTGGCTGTTGTATGGCTGATGATATGGGACTTGGAAAAACTATTCAGGTTATTAGTTTTATTTTAAAACAAAAAGAAACAGGTGATTTGAAGCATCCTGCATTGGTTGTTTGCCCTACCACTCTTTTAGGTAACTGGGTCAAAGAAATAAAAAACTTTGCGCCACAGCTAAAAACCTCTGTTTATCACGGTATTGACAGAGAATTGGATACAAAGTCTGATGTGATTATCACAACATATGCTATTTTGAGAATAGATGTAGAAAAAATAAAAAAACAAAAATGGTCAATGTTGATTATTGATGAAGCTCAGAATATAAAAAATCCTGATACTTCTCAAACACAGGCTGTGAAACAGATTAAATCTGATATAAAAATAGCAATGACCGGTACTCCTGTTGAAAATAAACTTACTGAACTTTGGAGTATTTTTGATTTTATAAATAGAGGATACTTAGGTTCAATTAGAGATTTTCAGAAAGGTTATGCTATTCCTATCGAAAAATTTAAACAAACTAACCGTGCAGAAAAACTCAGATTGGCAATATCTCCGTTTATTTTAAGACGATTAAAAACAGACAAATCTATTATTTCTGATTTGCCGGAAAAGGTTGTTTTAAACGAATATTGCTATTTAACAAAAACACAAGCTGCTTTATATCAAAGTGTATTGGATAATTTGATGTCTGATATTTCTAAACTGAACGGTATAAACAGAAGAGGCATGATTTTTAAGCTTATTACTGCTTTAAAACAAATATGTAACCATCCTTATCAGTATTTGAAAACAGGTGACATATCAAAAGATGTTTCCGGTAAGGCTGATCAACTTGTCTCAATTACAAAGCAAATATTAGAGAATGATGAAAAAACATTGATATTTACTCAATATAAAGAAATGGGAAATATTCTGACGACAATTTTGAATGATGAGTTGGGAATAAACCCTTTATTCTTCCATGGTTCATTAAATCGTTCTCAGCGTGATGAGCTTATCAAGGATTTTCAAGATAATAAAGATTCAAATGTTATGATTCTTTCTTTAAAAGCAGGTGGTACTGGTTTGAACCTCACTGCTGCGACTAACGTAATACATTATGACTTATGGTGGAATCCAGCTGTAGAAGATCAAGCAACAGACAGAACATATCGTATTGGTCAAGATAAAAATGTAATGGTCCACAGATTTATTACTTTAGGCACATTTGAAGAAAAAATTGATGAAATGATTAACAACAAAAAAGATCTTGCAAATGTAGCTGTATTTGAAGGTGAAAAAATTATTACAGAACTTTCAGATGAAGAAATCTATAAAATTTTTTCACTTGGTGTTTAATTCTACTTCTTCTAAAACTTCATCAGGATGTGGAGTTGAAATGTTCTTAGGTTTTTCATCTATTGTCTGAATAGTTGGTACAGGTTCTGAAATGTGATATTGAGATGTATGTACATCAGATATTTGTTTTTCTTCTATTTCCTCATTTTGTAATGGAAGTTCTTCCGTTTCATCTAGATTTTCTGCTTCATGCGTTTTGAATTTTAGGTAAAATATATCTTCTTTTTTTATTACTATATCTTTACCTTCTTCAACATAAGATAATGGAGAGTCTTTGTATACTTGCACTACACCGGATTTTAACCTGTTGTCTTCAGGATTTTTTACCATACCTTTAAGAAGTGAAATTCCTTGAGAAAGTCCTGGAATTTTTAGAAAAAATCCACTAGCTGTTGAGGCTGCAGAAAGAGCAAGTTCTCCTTTGTTTAGGTCTTTTTTCTCTTTGTATTTTGCAATAAACAAATCATCATTTATTTGAGTTGTTTTTCCGTTGTAGGTATAAGATGTTGGATGAAACTTAAAAGAGGCATTTAATTTTGCTCTTTTGGGTTGTTTTACATCTATCACATAACCTTCAATTATTGTTCCGTTTTCAAATTTTATACCGTTTTCAAATTCAATTTTTTCAAGAGCCATTACTTTCATTTTTTCAGTTGGCTCTGTTGAATTAAAATCGCTCATAGCTTGTACTTCTATTGATTTTGCTGCATATGCTGGCATTGATAAAATTAAAAACGTTATTGTTGATAATAAAATTATATTTCTTTTCATAAATTCTCCAAAATTAAATAATTCATGTTGATTATATAGGGATATTTTATCATTGACAATAAATCTGTTTTTTATTTTAATAAAATTTGTCAAAAGAAATGTTGAAAATAAAAATTCAGCAGTTTATAATTGATTCACAGACATGGTTAAAAGTGTTTGTAAAGATGAAAATTTAATAAATGGGATCGTAGCTCAGTTTGGTTAGAGTGTCTGCCTGTCACGCAGAAGGTCGCGAGTTCGAGCCTCGTCGGTCCCGC
>CALUSQ010000035.1 GCA_944323475.1 Candidatus Gastranaerophilales bacterium | reverse complement strand
GATACATATAACTCATTGAAACCTAAATTATTCCCGATTGGTGCTTGCATTTGTGATTGAAAAACGCTTGCTGTATATGGGTTATACTGTTGGCTTGCTGTTTGAGCTATATTTTGAGTTGCTCCATTCATTGCGGATTCATTTGCTTGCATTGAGTTTATGTAATTTTGCATTTCTTCTGCGTTTGCAAATCCATAAGCTTGTGCATATGCATCGGCTTCGCTTATTGTCATTTCCGGATTTCTTCCTGCTAAGTAGTATGAGCCGTAAGCAAGTCCTACTTTTGGAAGATATTTTCGTGCTGCAATTTCATAGTTTGCATTTCTTAAAATCTTTTTATTATTAACTATTATTTTTTCAAGTTTAGCTATTCTTGATGCAATTGTTTCTTTTTCTGCAATTGTATTTGCTTGTATATTTTTTAATCTTGATATTTCAGCTTCGGCTTTTATTACATTTTCTTGAGCAGTTCCTATTTTGCTTTGTTTGTTTATTCTTGTAATAAAGTTTTCAAGATTTTTAATCTGTTCGAGTGTTTGAGCTTTTGTTTCACCATTAAGGCCGTTTGCAACTTCTTTAAGATTTTTTAATTGTTCTTCTGTCATTTTATTGAATTTTTTATATGTTGCTTTATCAAATTTATATTTACTAATATTTAATTCAAGTTCATTAATTTGTTTTTGAATATTTAGCTTGTCAATTTGTTCTTGTAATTTTATATTGGAAGGATTTTTTGCTTTTTGGGCATTTAATGTTTTTAATTCACTTTCTATATTGCTAAGATTTTTTCTTAGTTTTAATTCATTTGCTTCTGTAAAATTTTTATAACCATTTTTGTATGAAAAAGCTTTTTCTAAATTTGGTCTTGCTGTTGTTTTCCAATAATTTTGAATTTGTCTTCCGGATTTGAATGGGTGAGCAATGCCTTTCATTCCTTCCCAGCTTCCCTTTCCTGCTATTTTGAAACATTCTTTAGTTGCAGCTAATGAATCTTTTGTTACAGCCCAAGCATTTTTTGCTGTGTTTGCCATTTTAACGGTATTAGAAACGCTTCCTGCTGTAAGTTGATGACTTACTGGCGTGACAGGGCCTTTAGGTACTGATGTAGGAATTTTGCCTGCTACTTTTAAGGCACCTTTTGCTCCTGCTATTGAACCAACTAATGCTGTCGTTCCGGATCCAATTTCTTGCCATGCAAGTTCTGCTTCTGCATCAGTTTTTGCTTTTGCTGCTTTATATATGCCTTTACCTGTTTGAACAGCACCTAATGTTGCACCTGCAGCAATCAAGAAAGGTGTTGCTGCACCACCTGTTGCTACAGATAGAGCTACTGCACCTGCTGCTACAGCTATGCTTGTAAGTGTTCTTTTAAGGCTGAATTTACCATCTTTGTCACAAACCATTCCTTTAAAGAAGTTTACAACACCTTTACCAAAGTTTTTTAATTTTTTACCAAAACTTATTTTGCCATCATCTATCCCGTCACCAATCTGTTGTGGTTGTTCAATTTGTTGTGTGGCTTGAATTTCCTGTGTATTATTTTGTGGATTTATGACTTGAGTATTTGTAATTTGAGTATTTGCAGATTGTTTTTGTGCTTGTTGTTGAGCTAAAGCTTCTTGTTCTGCCAATGCTTGTTGTCTTGCAAATATTAATTCTTGCTGTTTTTGTTGCTGCATTTGCATTTGTTGCTGCATATTTTGCATCATCATTTGCATGTAATACAAATACATTGGATTGGTAACATAATTTGATGGTAATCCGAATGGTGAAGCCATAAATTCCTCTTTCCTTTAAATAAAATTCCCCGTAAAAAAATAATCTTAATTTCCCTTATTTAAATAAAGTATTTTTTTTACTTTAAATTGACTCATTTTTTTTAATATTAAGAAATATTAAAAGAATTTTATTAAAAGAATTTATAAATATGCTTCATTAAACGAGTAATTGTAATAAGCGTTCTGTGTCTTTGTCCCCCCTGCCTGAGAGGTTTACAACAACTATATCTGAATTTTTTGTTTTTGGCATAAGTTTTTCAAGATAAGCAACAGCATGAGCCGATTCTATTGCTGGTATGATGCCTTCAAGTTTTGACAGTTTTGCAAAGGCTTGAACTGCTTCATTATCTGTAATTGGTTCATATTTTGCTAAACCTGTGTCATGAAGATAGCAGTGTTCTGGGCCGCATCCTGGGTAATCCAAGCCTGCTGAAATTGAATAAGATTCGCCAATGTTCCCATCTTTATCACACAGAACATATTGTCTTTTTCCATGCAAAATCATTTTTTTGCCTTTGGCTAAACTTGCGGCTGTTTTTTCTGTGTTTATTCCTTCGCCTGCTGCTTCAAGGCCTATGAGTTTTACTTCAGGATTGTCCATAAAAGCATGGAATGCTCCAATTGCATTGCTACCTCCACCTATGCAAGCAAGAATATAGTTCGGTAATTTCCCTTCTTTTTCCAAGCATTGTTGTTTAATTTCATTTCCTATTACAGATTGAAAAAATCTTACCATTTTCGGATAAGGGTGTGGTCCAACAGCAGACCCTAGTACATAAAATACTTCATCACTGTGCCTTAACCAGTAGTCAATTGCTGCATCACAAGCATCAGAAAGTGTTTTTGTTCCTGTATCAACAGAATGAACTTTTGCGCCCAAAAGTTTCATTCTTTCGACATTCAAATGCTGGCGTATGATGTCTTTTTCTCCCATAAAAACATCACAATCCAATCCTAATAATGTTGCTGCTGTTGCTGATGCAACACCATGTTGTCCTGCACCAGTTTCTGCAATTATTTTTTTTGCACCAATTCTTTTGGCCAGCAGTGCTTGGCCTATTACATTATTAATTTTGTGTGCACCTGTATGGTTTAAATCTTCTCTTTTCAGGTATATTTTCCCTTTGCCATAATAATTGGTTAAATTTTTTGCAAAATACAAAGGAGTAGGGCGTCCGGAATAGTCTTTTAGTAAATCATAAACTTCTTTTAAAAAGTTTTCGTCTGCAATTGCTTTTTCAAATTCTTCATTTAATTTATTCAAAACAGTTTTAAAATTCTCAGGAACAAATGCTCCGCCAAATTCTCCAAAGAAACCGTTTTTATCTGGCAAATTATATTTTAAATTTTTGACAAACATATTTACTCCTTATTTTTGAGTATTTTAACAAAAAAAGAGCAGATATAAAATCTGCTCTTTTAAATGATTTTTTAAAACTATTAGTTGTTAACTTCTTCAGTAAGTCTAACTTTTGTTCTAGCACCTTTACCAGAAAGATCTGCTTTACCTTCGTGTGACAACCAACCAATACCCATATTTACGAAGTTTTCGCTGAGGTCTAATTCTTTTTGAATTTTAGAGATAGTTGCTTCACTATTTTTTTGATCTGCTAAAAATTCATAAACTTTTCCAGCTGCTTCGCCAATGTAATAATTCATTCTAAATCTCCTTCTTTTTGTATCGTAAACCAGATAATTTATAGTATTATTTATAGTATAAATTTTGATATTTGTAAATGGAGTTTGACAATGAATACATCAATTGAAGGAAATTCTTGGATTTATGGTGACAATATTGATACTGATGTTATAATACCTGCCAGATATTTAAATACTAGTGATGACAAAGAACTGGCAAGTCATTGTATGGAAGATATTGATACAACTTTTGCTAGAAATGTATGTGAAGGCGATATTATTGTTGCTGGTGAAAATTTTGGATGTGGAAGTTCTAGAGAACATGCTCCACTTTCTATAAAAGCATGCGGGGTTTCTATTGTTATTGCAAAATCTTTTGCGAGAATATTTTTTAGAAATGCAATTAATATTGGTCTTCCGATATTGGAACATCCAACTTTTTCTGATGAATGTGAAAAAGGTGATAAGATATTTGTAGATTTGGACAATGGAGTTATTAAAAATATTACTAAAGATAGGATTTATCAATGTCAAAGCTTTCCATTTGAGATTCAAGCATTAATAAATCAAGGTGGTTTGGTAAATTATACAAAAAATAAATTGTTAAAATAATATTTATTGGAGTGATAGTATGGCTTATAAAATTGCAATTTTACCAGGTGATGGAGTTGGGCCTGAAATTGTTAATGAGGGTATAAAGGTTCTTAATTCTATTGAGAAAAAATATGGTTATGAGTTTGAATATGAAAGAGCATTGATTGGTGGAGCTGCTTATGATGATTGTTCAAATCCATTGCCAGATTCAACAATTTCTATTGCAAAAGATGCTGATGCAGTGCTTTTAGGTGCAGTTGGTGATTGGAAATATGACACTTTGCCTGCTGCTTTAAGACCTGAGTCAGCTCTGTTAGGTATTAGAAAGGTTTTAAATCTTTTTGCTAATTTAAGACCTGTTAACGTCTTTGATGAATTAACAGATGCTTCAACTTTAAAAAAAGATGTTATTAATGGTGTCGATATTATGATTGTAAGAGAGCTTACAGGTGATGTGTATTTTGGTGAACCAAAAGGTATTGATGTTATTAATGGCGAGAGAGCAGGTTTTAATAACATGATTTATTACGAAAAAGAAGTTGAAAGAATCGCTCATGTTGCATTTCAAACAGCTTTAAAAAGAAACAATAAAGTTTGTTCTGTAGATAAAGCAAATGTTTTAGATGCATCAAGATTATGGAGAGAGGTAGTTACAAAAGTCTCTGAGCTGTATCCTCAAGTTGAATTGACCCATATGTATGTTGATAATGCAGCTATGCAGTTGATAAAAAATCCAAAACAATTTGATGTAATATTAACAGGAAATATTTTTGGTGACATACTTTCGGATGAAGCTTCTATGATTTCTGGTTCATTGGGCATGCTGCCGAGTGCAAGTTTGTCCAGTGGCGCAAAAGGTCTATTTGAGCCTATACATGGGTCAGCTCCAGACATCAAAGGTCAAAACAAAGTAAATCCTATAGCTACTATATTATCCGTATCGATGATGATGAAATATACTTTTGGCAAAGATAATGCTGCAGATGCGATTGAGTCTGCTGTAAAGTCAGTATTGAAAAAAGGTTATAGAACTTCTGATATAAACTATGGTGCTGATAATACTACAGTAGTAGGCACTTCTCAGATGGGTGATTTAATTTCACAAGAATTATTATTGATATAAATTTTTTACAAAAATATGTTTAAAAATTTTTAAAATGGGTATTATATAATTAAGGTCAGTTAACATCCAGGCACTTTTTTCGGGGTTGCGATAAAAAAAGATTTTGGCTTGGTTTAAAAGTTTTCTGGCCTACTTTTTTGTTCTTAATTTTATAAAATGACTGGAACTAAACCCAGTCATTTGTATAAATTCTTTTGCCATGCTTTTGACATATACTACAATTTTCTGTTTCTAGATAACATTTTGTGCTAAAGTCTTTTAATGTTCCGCCTGAACGTCCTCTATAATCATTCATCAAAAATGGACAATTATACACACCTGATTTAGTTAATATTCTAGAGTGCATACAGTCAAAATCTTGTTGTTGACTTTTAAATTCTATATATTCGAAATTTTTTGTATTTTCATCAGGTATAAAAGAAAAATTGATATCATCTGTTTCAAATTTGAATTTTTTACCTAATTCAATAAACCCTTCTTTTATATCTTGAATATTATTCCTTGATGTTTTGATAACAAGAATTGGATTAAACCCATATTTGTTTAGTGCGGTTATTGCGTGCAGTGCTTTTCTAAATGAGCCTCTTCCGCTTATTTCGTCATTTGTCTTTTCATCATAGTGATTTATAAATATTTTAAAAATTAATTCATTTGTTCCTTCATCTTCTACCCGTTTTAGAAATCTAGCTTTTTTATCGTTTATACATTCACCATCTGAAAAAATAGTGACTGGACTAAAGGTCAAACATAATCTTAAAATATGATTGAATTCCGGATGTGAC
Source organism: Candidatus Gastranaerophilales bacterium (assembly GCA_944323475.1). GTDB lineage: Bacteria > Cyanobacteriota > Vampirovibrionia > Gastranaerophilales > Gastranaerophilaceae > Limenecus. Next base: position 7,576 of record CALUSQ010000035.1, on the reverse strand, counting down.
ATTGCATTTTTTCCTAGCAGATAAATGTATTTTAAGTCTTTTATATCTGCTTTTTTAATTGCTTCTTTAATTTCTTCTAATTGCAAATATTTTTTATTTTTTTGATTAAAACTTCTACTTCTGTAAACATTAAAATTTTTGTTTTGGTTTTTTGTATATTCCAAGTCTATAAATAGATGTTCTAATTTTACTAAATTTACACATTCTGCTTGGACTATTGAGTTATACATTGTGTCTCCTCCATTCCTTTTTCTAAATTTTATTTAGAATGCGAAAAATAATAAATAGCACAAGTGTACAAAAAAATATTACTCTTAAAGGTCTGTACAAAAGATATTCTCGTTACAATTATGATTTGAAAAGGGTTTTCTAAACATTATTAATGATATTTCTAAAGTTTAATCTTAATTTTTCGATATTGATATTAAGTTTGCACAGGAGGCTGTTATATGGCTACAATATTGGAAAATATGAACGGAAGAAGATTAATTAGACTTTCAACAGATGATGTGATTTCAATTGTAAAAGAATATCAGTTATTTGCGTGCGAGTCTTCATCTTATAATGAGACAAGAGCAAAGTTAGATAAAAATGAATTGTATATACCTGAAGATTTGTAAAATGTATTGTTGCTATTAAATAAAAAAGTGATATAATCTTACCACAGAGTATGGAGGGTTATTATTATGAAAAAATTAGCTACACTTATTTTAGCAGCATTTGTGTTAAGTACAGGCGCTTCTTTTGCTGCAGGATCTAATTTCTTGCAAGAGTATCAAGCAAAAAGAGATGCCGCAATAAAAAAACAAGATGCCAAAATAACTGAAGCTCAAAAGAAACAAGAAGCTGCTAAAAAGAAAAGAGAAGCAGAACAAGCTGCTTATAAAAAACAACAGCAGCAAAGGCAAGAAGCTTTAAAAAAACAACAAGAAGAATATAAAAAGAAACAAGAAGCTCAAAAAGCTGAATATAAGAAAAAACAACAGCAAAGAAAAGACGCTGTAAAAAGTTTTAAAGATTCTTTTAAATTTTAATTTTTTAAAAGCCGGTATTTATACCGGCTTTTATTTTTTTTGTTTATTTACTAATATCAAAAAATGTGATAATCTAATTTAAAAGTTAATTAGTATTAGAAAAGAGAGAAATTGATGAAAAAATTACTTACATTATTGGCTTTATTTGCTTTAGTATCTCCTGTTTTTGCTGCTGATAAATATGCTTCTGTTGATATTGATAAAGTTTTGAAAGGCTATAAAAAAACTGAAACTATCAACAAAACATTCCAAAAACGTGAAGCTGATATCAGAGTGTTTATCGTAGATGCACAAAAAAGTGTGGTTGCTGCGACCACTGATGCTGACAGAAAAAAATTAGAAGACAAATACAGCAAAGAATTAAAAGCTAAAATGGAAAAACTTCAAAAAGACAAAATTTCTGCATTGCAAGGCTTAGAAAAAGATGTTAGAAATGCAATTAATGCAGAAGGCAAAAAAGGTACTTATGCTTTGATTTTAACAAGCAACAATGCTCTTTATGGTGCTGTTGATATTTCTGACAGCATAATAAAAACTTTGAATACGACAAGTAAATAAGTTTTAAAAAATAATATTAAAGCCAGCTTATAACTAAGAGCTGGCTTTTTATTATAAACCTAATTCTGAAAGAACACCGTTTAGGGCAATTTTTACGTGAGCATAATTTAAACCACCCTGCATATATGCTGCATATGGTTCTCTTAAAGGTCCGTCAGCTGAAAGTTCAATTGTTGAACCTTCAATAAAACTTCCTCCTGCCATGATAAGTTTGTCTTCATATCCAGGAACTTCATCGGGCACTGGAGTTAAATATGATTCTATTGGTGAATTGTGTTGTAAAGCTTTACAAAATGCCAGTAGAGGTTCAGGTTTCCCAAATTCTATTGTTTGTATTAAATCTGTTCTTTTTTCATAAGGTTTTGGGGTAGAAATAAAACCAATATCTTCAAAAACTTGTGATGCTAAAATTGCCCCTTTTATGGCATCTGCAACAATAGAAGGCGCCATAAATAAGCCTTGAAAAATCAATCTTGTTTGATTTAGCATTGCGCCACCTTCTGTGCCTATTCCTGGGGCAGTTAATCTATAAGCAGCTTGTTCAACATATTCTTTTTTACCTGCTATATAACCTCCTGTTTCAACAATACCGCCCCCAGGATTTTTAATTAATGAGCCTGCTATAATGTCTGCGCCTATCTCAAGTGGTTCTTTTTCTTCGACAAATTCGCAATAGCAGTTGTCTATAAAACAAATACAATTTTGATTTTTTGATTTTACAATATCAATAATCTTTTTAGTTGTTTCAATATCCAAAGATTTTCTTATTGAGTAACCTCTGGAACGCTGAATAGTAACCATGTTAACAGATTTGTCGATAATTTTTTCAAGTTTATCAAAATCTACATAGAGATTGTTTACAAGAGGAATTTCTTCATACAATACACCATGACCCATTAATGATGCTCTGTAATTGCCTCTTGTCCCAATAACTTCTTCCATTGTGTCATATGGTGTACCAACTACAGAAACAAGCTTTTCACCGTGTCTTAAATTTCCAAATAGTGCACAAGCAATTGCATGTGTACCTGAAACGAAATGGTTTCTTACAATTGCAGCTTCTGTTTTAAATACGTCTGCAAATGTTTTGTCCAATGCCTCACGACCCATGTCATCATGACCATAACCGCTCACTGTCGAAAAATGCTCTAGGCCTATTTTGTTTTTTCTAAAAGCGTTTAAAACTTTTTCTTGGTTATATTCTTTTATTTTGTCTACATGTTTAAATTGTTCTTGTACTTTTTGTTCGGCTTGTTCAATAATTTTATTCATTTTTATGTTCCTGTTTTATACATTTATAATAACAAAAACATATTGTCTTTTATCAAAACTTTAAGAGATTAAGAATAAGATTTCCTTTTGCATTTTGGGTTGAACTTATTAATGCAGATGTTGTTTGTTGTAATATTTGTCCTTTTACATATTCAAGACTTTCTTCTGCAATATCGGCATCCATTATTGTTGAATATGCAGATGTATAATTTTCTATTTGTGTTATTTGAGAGTTGGATACAGAGTCAAGTCTGTTTAATGTTGCTCCAAGATTTGCTCTTTGTGTTTTTACTTCATTTAACATACTGTCTATAATTTCTATATTTTCAAGGCAAGTTTCTGGATTTGAGTAATCAAGTTCGAATGCTTGAAGAGCAAATTGAATACTTACATTTATATAATCTGTTGCATTTGCACCAACTTGTAAACGTACATCTAATGGTTTATATTTTAACCAATAACAATTTTGAGATTCAGTATTTGTACCTTTATCTGTGAGCATATTTCTATCTCCAGTTTCTCCGTTGATTTTGTTTGAATCTCCATTATAAATAATTATTTCATCAGAAGAGTCTCCGCCATTTATAATATTTTCGTTTCCTCTTATTTTTACTGAATCTATGTCGTTTCCGCCTTGATAAGTATTTTTATCTCCTCTTATATTTACTTGATTGAGTCCTTCTGTTGTACTTAGATTATTAGAATCACCTTTTACTGTAATATCGCTTGTTCCTGCATTTGAATTATAGTTATTTGAGTTTCCGTTTATATCAATATTAGTATTTCCGCTTGAATTAGCTGTGTTGTTATCACCATTTATATTTAATTCTCCACCAATATTTGCTGTGACACTATTTAATGAACCAAAGATATTAGCTGTTAATTGTCCTTGCGAAATAAGTGTGTTGTTATCACCATTCACACCTAAGATATTGTTGCCTGATCCAGATTGGAGTTTGTTACCTGTTCCTATTGCAGATAGTCTGTTATTGCCATTTTCTGCATTAATTGTATTATTGTTACCGTTGGCTATTACATAGTTGTCTCCTGATTGTGCATCAACATTATTTCCGTCACCATTTATTGTTGCTTTATCGTTTCCTTTACCTAAAACTACATTAGTTACATTATTTGCATTTATTGTTAAAGTATCATCACCATCTCCTGCAGAGATTTCAAGGTCTGTTGAAGCATTTACTGTAATTGTATCATTCCCTTCATCTCCGTAAGCAGCATTACCTGCACTATTTAATATAAGAGTATCTTTACCTGCTTTTCCATAAATTTTGTTATTAGTTCCTTCTTCTATAATGATTTTATCATCCAAGCGTCCTCCCGAGACTGTATTATTAGAACCTTTTATCAAGATATTATTTTTTTGTTTATCTTCACCTGTTATAGTAAAGTCAGAACCTGTTATTGTTAGTTCTCCTGTATTTTTATTATAGTTATAGTTAAGAGTATTTGGAGTTTGAACACTACTGTTTATGTTATTTGTAATGGTATAAGTTTTACCGTCTACGGTAAATGTTTTTGTTTCATTTATTGATTCAAATACAAGCATTCCTGAGTTTGGATTAACTACTGCATTTGAAACTGTATTGTTTGTTCCCCCTGCATTGACTGTGTAGTTTGTTCCTGTTCCGCCATCAATTGTGTTGTTATTTCCATATATTTCGAAATAATCATCCCCACCTTGCCCAGTTATATTATTATTATTACTTTTTATTATAAATGTATCATTACCAGATCCTGCCACAATAGGTGAATTATCATAATTTACATAAAAAACATTATCACCTTCAAGATCTTCTATTGCGTAGTTCACCTTTGCATCTATATGGAATGTGTCATTTCCTTCTTGTCCATATACATACGAACAGTCTTTATTTATAAAAAATTCATCATCACCTTCACCGCCATAGCAATTTGAAGTAGTTGTATTTATTGTTAATTTATCATTCCCATCTTCTCCATAAATACTTGACGCTGTACCATTATTGATAATTGTATCATTACCATCTCCTCCATAGATAATGCTATAGCTACCCATATTTGTGATTCTATCATCTTTTGAGCCTCCATATATATAGCCATTACTAACATATGAAAGTATATTGTGTTCGACATCATCTTGTGCATTTATTGTTAATTTTGTACCTCCAAATATAACTTGATCTTGTATTGGATCATAGTAGTATTGCAAAGATGATTGTCTATCTGTTCTATTTGTTATTTTGTATGTTTTACCATTTATTATAATTTCTTTTACTTCTTTTGCAGCTAATTCTATTTCTTGGTAGTTTGATATGTCTTTAAAATTAGAGATTGCGGAATTTGTTAATGTACCATTTATTATATTTGTTCCATTTCCTCCAAGTAGATGTAAATTTTCAATATTTGTTGTATTTACATTTATTGTGTCATCGCCATCACCACCTAGTATTGTTGAGCCTGTTACGCTACTTGTATTTATATTTATTATGTCATTACCTTCATTACCTTCTAAATTTTCACATTTGTCATACAAATCTATTGTATCATCACCTGTACCACCAGAAATAACATATATTCCATATGATTGGTTTTTGTTGACTATTATATGATCATTCCCATCTTCTCCATAAACATTTACGAAGCTATTGTTGATTGTTATTTCGTCATCACCTTTTCCGCCATATATTGTATAGTTTGAACCGCTATTTGAAATTGTTATTTTATCATTTAGTTCTCCACCTCTGAATGTTATGTGGCTTGCATCTAAAACTACATTGTGTTGTTGACTGATTTCGCCAACTACTTTAAAATAGCTTGATTTAAATGTTATCTCGTCGTTGCTAATTGAGTATACAAAAGCACTTTCTCCATTTGAATTTGTATTGGTGACTGTATATTTAATTCCGTTAATCAAAATTTCTTTTGTTTCATTTTTGTTGAATGCTATAGAGTAATAGTTTGCATTTGGAACATTAATTGCAATTTGTGATTGAATATTGCCTATAACTTTATTTGTTCCTGTTCCTCCATCTATTCTATAACTTGCGTTTGATGTATTGCTTATATCAAATGTGTCTTCTCCTTCATTACCATTGAAAATGCAACTTGCATGTACATTTTTACCTATTATAAAAGTATCATCGCCTTCGTTTCCATATATATTTGCTGAATTTCCATTTGTTATATTAAATGTGTCGTTGCCGTCTTCTCCATAAACATATGATGAAGTTACTGAACCAATACTTTCAAAATAATCATTGCCATCCCCAAGATATACTTTACCTAATACCAATGTTTGTTGAGTATAAACTTTATCATCACCGCCAAGAGTATATAAAGTATTAGTACCATATTTATTAAGTCTTACTATATCATTTCTTTCACCTGTGTATATCGTATTATTTGTTCCATTGATAGTAAGATTATATTCAACATCTGATAAACCGGTTATTTCAAATTTATTGCATGTAAGTGTAACTTCTCCTGTGTCTTTGTTTTTTGTATAACTAAAGGTTTGGTTTAAATTTTCTGTATTTTTTATTTTAAAATTAACGCCATCTATGTTAATTGTAGTCGTTGTATTTCCTCCTACATCCACCGAACCTTCAATTAAATTAGTAGAGTTGGCTAAAGTTTGTACAGGGGTTGTAGCTGAGTTAGACAATAATGATATTTGTGGTTGGCTTGTTGTGTTGTTTACACTGAATTTTGCGTTTGTTAAATGAGATACAGCATCAGTTGCTATATTAAATGTAGCAACTGACGCTGTGTTTGTAGTTGTATTATTAGGTTTTATGACCTCTTCTTCCCCAAAAACTTTTAAACCGTTAAATTGTGTACCTTTTTGAATTTGTTCTAATTGTGCAATTAAAGCATCAGCTTCTGCTTGTATTGCTTTTCTTGCTTTTTCATCATATACACTATTAGCTGCTTGAACACTTAAATCTCTAAGTCTTTCTAAAATTGTAGTTGCATTTTCTAATCCGCTGTCTGCGATTTGGATTAATGATATTCCGTCAGCTACGTTCTTTTGTGCTTGTTTCAATCCATTAATTTGTGTATTTAATTTTGTGGCAACATAAAGTCCGGCTGCATTATCTTTTGCACTATTAATTTTGTAGCCGGTAGACATTCTTTCTAATGCAACAGATACGGCATTTGTTGCATCAGAAAGATTACGCCTTGATATAAGGTTTATGATATCTGTATTGACACTTAGTGTCACAACAGAATCACCACCTTGCTATATACAATTGTGAATTGTTCCATTTTATACCCTGTTAAGACTGTACTTTAAAATTTTTGTAAGCTTTTGACCTACAATACAACTACATGTTTAATATATCTTTTTTAATAGGTACATTGTATTGATTTAAAGTTGTTATTTTTTTCTACTTTAGTATGAGAATGGAGAAAAAAACCGGAGTATATTATACTCCGGTTTTTTGGGTTAAATAGATTCTATTTTAGTCTAGTGCATCAACACCAGGAAGAACTTTACCTTCAATAAATTCAAGAGAAGCTCCACCGCCTGTTGATACGTGTGTAAAGTCTTCAGCATTGCAGAATTTTTTTGCAGCTGATACTGAGTCTCCGCCGCCGATTACAGAAACTGCACCATTTTTTGTGGCTTCTACGATAGCTTTTAGTACAGCTTTTGTTCCTTCAGCAAATGCTGGATTCTCAAATGCACCTACTGGACCATTCATCAAAAT
>CALUSQ010000034.1 GCA_944323475.1 Candidatus Gastranaerophilales bacterium | reverse complement strand
CATATGATGCAACTAGAGGTGAAGATTCTTATGTAATGAATTACCCACATGCTCTTGGTGGGGAAGCAGCTTTATCTATTGACCCTGCAAGGTCATTTACATATTATGTACAATCTGGTGTGGAAGGAACATCAGGACAAGATGGTGAACTTGCTGGTGTTTCTCCTAAAAAAAATAATACTAAAGGTGGGGCAGGAGGAATGAGTAAGATCTCTCAAAATGGATATATTGATAACAATAATCTTTATGGACTAACTAGAGAAGTCTTCAAGAATAATCAAGTTATTAGCTCTTTCAATAATATTGTAGGCGCTGGCGCAGGTGGCGGTGGCGGTACAGCACCAGCAAAATTTGTTTTAACTGGTTCTTCACATAGCCAAAATCAAAATGCAGTTCAGCAATATATTGATTCAAATATAGGAAAAGGCGGTGACGGGTCTTCAGGAATTGTTTTTATACAGTGGTGAAAAAGTTCACATGAATTATTCTTATATAACTTATTTACCGTTTAAGATTATTTTAAGCGGTTTTTTTTAAAGAAAATAAAACTTTCTTTTATCTTTTTTCACAACATTGAAGTTCAAAAGTATCTTTCAAAAGATTTTGAGAAAAAGGTTTTATTGGAGAAGCTTTTTTTTCGGGGCAAGGACATTTTTCATATTCCAGATTTTTAATCATTGATTTTTTAAATATATTTAAACCGTTAATTGCTTTTATTGTTGAAATTTTCATAACCCGTAACCCCTATTTGTATTAGTAGTATAGCAAATTTTGTATTAATTGTATAGTTTACAATTAATGTATACTGTTATTTGTGTAACAAAACGTTGCAAACAGGCTGTTTTCTCGTTATTATATAACAGGTAGTTTAATACAATAAGGATATAGAATGTCATCTGACAGTAATAATATAGATTCGCAAAATGGTAATCTTCGTGTAAATGTTATAACAAACTCAGAATCTGCAGAAGAATCATGTCTTGAAAGAGAAAAAGTTGATAATTCAAAATTTATGGCAGTCATAAAAGCATTGATTGCAAATCTTGGAATAGCATTAGTAAAACTTATATGTTTTTTCTTTTCTTCAAGTTCTGCAATGCTTGCCGAAGCTATTCACTCAGGTGTTGATTCTTTCAACAGTATTTGTCTTTTAGTTGGCATAAAAAGAGGCTCCAGACCTGCAGACAATGCTCATCCATTTGGGTATGGTTTAGAGGCTAATATTTGGGCGATGTTTGCATCTATTTTGATGTTAGGTGGTACTTTTGTTGCGATTTATCATGGTTTTGAAAAACTTATAGATGCTCATAATGCTTCTGATTTGCTGTTACATTACAATGCAATTGCTATAGCTTTGATATGTAGTATTATGTTTGAAGCTTGGGCTGTAGTTAGTGCATCAAAAGCAGTCTTGCACGAAGTTGGTATTGAGGAAAAAAATCCTGTTAAAGAATTTTTCCGCTCTATAAAGTATATAGGTAGCGTAAAAAGTCCAACGACAAAATTTGTTTGGTATGAAGATACAGCTGCATTTACAGGTGTAATTGTGGCTTTTGTTGCTTTAACTCTTGCAAAATTTGTTATGCCGGTTGAATTGGCTTATATTCCTGATGCTATTGCATCTATTATCATTGGTACAATATTGTTCTTTTTGGCAATTTATCTTTTGAAAAATAATGTGAACAGTTTGACTGTTCAATCAGCTGAACCTGATGTAGAAGAAAAAATCAGAAATGTTGCTTCAACTATTCATGGCATTACAGATGTTGTTGAATTAAAAACTATAGATTTAGGGTCTTCCGGTTTGATTATCAATATGACAATTGAAGTTGATCCGGAAACTCAAATGAAAGATGCTGATGATATTGCAGATATGCTTGAGCGAAAAATCAAAAAAGAAATAAAAAATATTACACATATTACAATTGAACTTCAAGCTCATGATGCTGAAGATAATTGGGAAGAGAAGTTTTATAAACTTATTAAAGAAGGCGAAAAAATAGAAACTATAGACAGTCATGAAGCCAAAATGTTATCTAACTTTTTTGGTTTTGCAAATACTGTTGTGCATGAGATTATGGTTCCTCGTACCGAAATTTTTATGATTAATGTTCAAAGCAATATTAATGAGCTTGCTGATTTGATTATTAGTTCCGGTCATACGAGAATACCTGTTTATCGTGATAATGTTGATAATGTTATTGGTGTTATTAACGCAAAAGATGTATTAAAAGTTATAAAAAATAATAATATTGATGAAAACTTTTCTATTGAATCACTTGCTAGAGAACTTTTAATCGTCCCTGAAAATAAATTTATTTCAGACCTTTTGAGTGATTTTACATCTTCAAAAAATCAAATTGCTGCTGTTGTCGATGAACATGGCGGTATAGCAGGCATAGTTACAATTGAAGATATTTTGGAAGAAATTGTTGGCGAAATTTACGATGAATTTGATAAGGTTGAAACCCCTGAAGTTGTGAGAATAGATGACAATACTCTTAACGTGTCTTGTAAAATGGACATAGAAGACATTAATGAAAAATTTGATTTGGACATACCTAATGAAGATTTTCAAACAATCGGCGGTTATGTTTTTGGGCTTTTGGGCAGAGAACCAGAGTTGAATGATGTTATAGAAGATAAAAATATTACATATACTATACTTGAAATGGATGGTAGAAGGATTTCGCGTATCAAAATGTATCGTGAAACTCCTTTTGTTGATGTTAGTGAAGTAGAAAATTCTGAAAATCAAGAATCAGAAGAATAAAAAAATAGTTTTATTTTTTCATAGAAAAGCATGTTTTCAAGTATAAAAAAATAATATATAATATGCAGGACATAATTTAAAGTTTTGTAAACTTTGCATACAAAAATATAAAGTTTTAACTGGAATTTGTCGAAAAAAAAATAGTAATATGGTGTATGTATGGAAAATTTTGCGTTATTAAATGAAGATTCTTTTGAAGAAAGTCTTGGCGAAATTCTTCAAGTTCCTCAAAAGAATGAAAAACATACTATTCTGTTGGTAGATGACGAGGTAAACAACCTTCAGCTATTGCGCAGAACATTGCGCCATGATTACAATATTTTGACTGCATCAAACGGTAAAGAGGCTCTTGAAATTGTTGAAGGCAAAGGTAAAGAAATAGCCTTAATTGTTAGTGATCAAAAAATGCCTGAAATGGAAGGTACAGAATTTTTAAAAAAAGTTGCAGGTGATTATCCTGATATTATCAAAATTCTTTTAACAGGGCATTTAGATGTTGATGCGATTGTAGATTCTATTAACGATTGTCATTTGTATCAATATATAGTTAAGCCTTTTGATCCTGAAGAATTAAAACTTACTATAGAAAATGGTATTCAAAAATTTGATTTAGTTAATAACAAGACAGTTATTTTAAAAGATTTAAGAGAGCTTTTTTATAAAACTATAAAACTTATTGCATCTGCACTTGATGCCAAAGATCCATATACTCATGGACATTCTTTGAGAGTTACTATGTATTCTTTAATTTTGGCTAAAGCTTTGAATCTTGATGACACTACTCTTGAAGAGATTGAAACAGCCGGTTTGTTGCATGATATAGGAAAAATAGGTATTCCTCAAAAGATATTATGCAAACCCGGCAAACTTACGGAAGAAGAGTACGAAGTAATGAAATCGCACCCTGCACAAGCTGAAAAGATGCTAATGGGTATTAAAAAACTTACATTGATTTCAAATTGGTTAAGGACTCACCATGAAAGATGGGATGGGAAAGGTTATCCGCAAGGTCTAAAAGGTGAAGAGATACCTATTTCCGGTCGTATAATAGCTCTCGCTGATACATACGATGCTATGACTTCTACACGTTCATACAGACAAGCTTTGTCACATGAAACTGCAATTGCAGAAATTCAACGTTGTGCAGGTACACAGTTTGACCCTGTATTGGCTGATTTGTTTGTTAAGTGTAGTGCTGAAATTAGGGCAGCAAAAGAAGATCCTGAGACTTATTATCCAAAATACAGTTATCTTCAAAAAGAAATTAACAATACAATTTAGTTTTTGTATTTGTATACACGAAAAGCTTCACCAATAGCGATTGAAGGCTCTGATTCATATATCAGCTGATATTTTTTTGGTAGAGTTTTTTCCAAATGTTGTACATCAAAAAATGAAGAAACAAGTATATAGACGTTTTTAAAACTATTTTCTTTTACTCGTTTTTCTACTAATTTTGTAAACATATCATCTGAGATTACACCAGGGTTGTACCATATCATGTATTTAAGTTCTTTGCCAAGATAGGGACTGAAGAAATATTTTTCCGGTGCTGATTGTCTTACAGCAAGACTAAATGCATCATAGTTTGGAATTATAACAGCATTTTGTGGTGTATTTTGTTGTAAAAAATCGGCTGTTTGTTTTGCGCTTGAGTAATTGCAAAGTAAATCTAAAATAGCTGCATGCAAACCGCAAAATGATGTTAACAAGAAAAATATTCCAAGCATTATATTTATTTTTTTAGTGTTTAAAAATTTTCCTTTAATTTCAATATTTTTGTTTAAAAGAGCAATCCAAAAACTAAAAATTAAAATTAAATAAGCACTGAAAACTCTTGTATGATAAAGCATTGCTCTGTAGCTGACTACATATATAAAGAGTTGAAAACCAATTGCCAGTAAAGATAAAACCGCCATTCTTTTTTGTATAAACCAAAGTTTTATATGAAAAATAATAAACATTACAAACATTGTAAAACCTGCAATAGAAGAAAATAATGTTACATGCATTTTGCCAAACATACTTTTATAAAGAAGTCCTACAGAATTTAAGAAGAATATAATAAGAGTATTTACAATATTTTGAAAGATTTCTGTAGTTTCAAATTTTATCATGCTATTGCTTTCAAATGTACCGCAAAGCTGTATGATAACGGCAATAAGACTCAAGAATATTATGGTTGTTGCAGAGATAGTTTGTTTTGAAATATTTTTTTCTTTTAAAAAGTTATCATATATAAAATAACAACCAAGTATAAAAACAAAAGCAAACATTATTACGTGTGTATTTGCGCATAATGCCAGAATTACTGCATAGGGAATAGAATATTTTGAAGGATTTTTATTTGATTTTTTGTATAAAATAGCGGAAGCAAAAATCAATAAAGGTAATATTGAGTAGCTTCTTGCAATTACAGGGAAAAAATAAAACATCCCTGCACTTGCTGTTATTGCAAATTTTGAAAATTTACTAAATGGTGAAAATTGTAACAGTAAAAATACTGCAGCACTGGAACATAACCAGCATATTATTTGCATAGAGAATATAGGAAATCCTGCTTTTGCAAATGGCATAACAAGAAGATAAAAGAATGCCGGATGACCTTCGTTAACGAGATGTTTAAGCAATTCAAAAACAGAAAGGTTTTGGACCAAAAGCCAAACTTGTGCTTCGTCAGCCCAAATTTCATGATTTATTACAAAAATCAATGTCACAATTGCATATAAAATTGTCCATAAAATATTTTTTGTAATATCTTTTTTTAATATTTCCACTTATTTAATCCTCTCAATTTCGTAGATTCTAAATTTTTCTTGATTTGTCAGCACAGAATTTTTTGATTCAAAAGATGGTTTTATATCTACATAAAATGATCCTGCACTAAGAAGAATATAGATTTTTTTGTATTTTGGGATATACTCCATAAAGGGTACAGGAGCTGATGCTACAGGTAGCAATTTATTCCAAACAGCATATGTATAATTATCTTTGTACCCATCATAATAAAAATTCCAACTGTTTTTTGGTAAATATGCGCTTACAGATGTTGTTGTAAGTGGGTAGTTTGAAATTATAAAAGCATCTTTCGGTATGTTGTTTTTAATAAATTCTGCAGCAGCTTTTCCTCCAGAAAATTCGTATTTGTAATCTTTTTGAATCATAGCAAAACCGCTTAAACAAGATAAAAATAATATTACACTTAAAAACAAAACAGGTGCTTTCTCAGTTTTATTTTGAAAATTTTGTTTTAGTAAAATCCAATAACAAAAAATACAAACAAAAATTAATGTAAAAACTCTTTGAGGCAAAACACTCCATACAATTGTATAAATTGTGTACTGGTAAATTACATTCATTGAATAGATGAAAAAAAGTTTTTTGTTATTTTTATAAAAAATTATTGCAAAATAAATTAAAAAGCCTACAAATAATATTGCTAAAAACCAGTTGCTTATACCAAAAATATTAGAGGCTATTTTATCTGTTACATCGAACAATGAAAAAATATTAATTTTAGGTTTGTTTGCAATAACTATGTAATTTTCGTTTTGTGCTCCGTATATATATAAAACTATACTTAACAACGTCAAAATTATTGCAGAGGCTGATATAATTGACTTTTTATTTTTATTTTTATAGCTTTCAAAAGCAAAGAGCAAAGCCAGAGCACAGCAAAACCCAAACATTATTACATGTGTATTTGAAAGCAATATTATTAATAGTGCATACAAAAATGGTCTTTCATGACGTTTTTCATATATGGTTGCTGTTAAAAACAACAAAATCGGGATAAATCCGTAACTTCTTGCCATCACAGGATACCAATATAAAATGCCGGAGCTTAAAATCATTGCAATTTTTGTATAAATATTAAATGGTGATTTAAAAAGAAATATACCTACTCCTGCAACAACCATAGCCCAGTTAAAAATTTGCATTGATAAAACAGAAAAACTTAATTTTGCCATTGGCATTATAGAAAAATACCACAACAGAGGATGTCCTTCTGTTCTAACATGATTTATTATTCCAAATATATCTAAATCTCTTGCTACCAGCCATGCTTGAGCTTCATCTGCCCAAATTTCATGATGAAGTATTAAAATCAAAGTAAATATTGAATATAAGATTAAAATAAATATATTTAATGACTTTTTTAGAAAAGTTTTTTCCATAATCTAATTTGTTTTGTGATTCATTAAATTCAATCCATTAAATATTGCTTTAACGTTTGCATTTAATGTGTTTTCATCTTTTCCTCTTGCTATGATTGTTTTTCCGTCTAGATCTTTGAAATGAATTACTGTCATTGCAGAAGCTCCTGAACCAAAAATTTCTCCATCCAAAGCATATTGTTCATAATCCACAAGCTTTTGAGGAAATCCTGCTTGGTTGAGAGCTGACAGGCATGCATCCAAAGGTCCGTTTCCGTTTGCATTTATATCAAAAAATTCGGTTTTGTGGAAAAATTTGAGATTGAAAACTTTTTCTGAAAGTTTTTCAAATGAAACAAGCTTGAAATCACCTTTTACATTAAAGACTTCGTTAAAATATATGTCTATAATGTTTCTTGTTGGCAATTCACCTGCTTTTTCTGCTGCTTCTTTGACTACAGGAGTAATTCTTACAGCTTCTTGAATTGTAATCGGATAACCGGCAGCAGAAATAATTTCAAATACTGCTGTTTTGCCTGATTGACTTGTAAATCCGATTTTTTCATCATCTTTTCTTCCGATAAGGGACGGGTGAATTGGTCTGTAAGCACCTTTTTCCATATCTTTTGTTTTTACTGCACCGTCTTGATGAATACCGCTTCGATGTGCAAGTGCTTCAGGTCCTGTGAGTGGTGCTTTTTCCGGAATAGCGACTTTTGATAAATCTGCGGTGAATAATGCCAGTTCATAAATTTCACCAAGATTTAAGGGCACATCAACACCGCTGTTGTGTAGTGCAACGGCTACTTCATAAATATTTGTGTTGCCAGCTCTTTCTCCAAGTCCGTTTAGACAACATTCCAATTGTGTTGCTCCGGCAAAATAACTTTCTACTGTTGCTGCTGTTGCCATACCAAGGTCATTGTGGCAATGAACAGCTATCATTATATCTTTTGGTAATGCGTTATAAACTTTTTCAACCATATCGACAAATGTTTTTACACGTGTTCTTTCTACCGTGTTAGGCAAATTTATTACATTAGCACCTGCTTGTACAACATCTTTTAATGTGTCTATAACATAGTCTAAATTTTCTGAGCAATCTCCAAAGTGTTCTACAGAAAATTGAATTTCTCCTTTTTTATTAATCTTTTTGATTTGTTCTGACGCAAATTTTACTGCTTCTATTGCTGTTTTTCGAACTTCTGCAGGTTGTTTGTTAAGAACATATTTCATATTGAACGGGCTCATTGCAATAAAAGTATGAATGCGTGGTTTTTCACAAGCTTTTATTGCCTCTGCGGCTTTTAAAATATCTTTTTCGACAGCACGAGCAAGAGCACTGATTACAAGATTTTTTGGAGCTATTTGGGCCAGACGTTCAACAGCTTCAAAATCCATTTCTGATGCTGCAGGAAACCCTGCTTCTACAGCTTGTACACCAAAATCAATCAATTTGTTAAAAATAAATTCTTTTTCTTGTAAATTCCAAGGTTTTTTAAGTGACTGATTGCCATCTCTTAGTGTAATGTCGTAAAAAAACGGTTGTCTTTTCATTTCTCTCCTCAAGCTGTTGAATGTTAAATGATATTGATTTTTATTTTTAAAAATTTTTATTATCTTATTATAGGTTATCAAACTGTTAAATTACAATATGTTGACTAAAAATTATAATAATAGGGTATAATAAAATTATAGATTCACGATGCGGAGTTTAAATTGGACAAATTCAGTTTTTTAAAACCTTCAAATAAGTTGGAAATAATTCTTGATAATAAAAGCTATTTTTGTACTATTTATTATGTTGAAAATGAAAAGCTGACTGTGTTTTTTGATAAACAAACTGATTTGCCTGAAAAAGAAATAGAAATAAATATATATGCTCAAGATGGAATTTATAACGCTACGAGCAGAATTTTGTCCAGCAATTATTTGAATGAAACAACATTTTATATGTTATCATTTCCTTCAAATATAAAACATTCACAACGTCGTGAATATCTTAGGGCTGATATTGAAACAGATTTTGCTTTGAAAATTTATTTTGACGGTCAAGAAATAGAAAAAATTATATCAACTACAAAAAATATTTGTGCTAAAGGTCTTGCTTTTATTGCAGACAGACAAATGGGAGCATATTCAAACTTGGAGGTTGATTTGTTTCTTGCAGGCAAAGAAATAAAAACTCAAGCAGAACTTGTATATTCTACTCCAATTAGGGTTGACAATACTTTTAAATTTTTGACAGCTGTAACTTTTACTTCAATAAGCAAAGAAGAAATGAATTTTATTACTCTTCAATGTATGAAGTTCAAAGGATAATTTAAAATAAAAGATTATTTTAAATAACTGTTCAAGCGTCCATTGTTTACTATTTCTTTTAGCTCGGAATAACCACCTATATGTTTTCCGTTAATAACTATTTGAGGAACAGTGACTCTGCCTTTTATGTCAAAAGCTTCTCCAAGTTGTTTGCGATATTTATCTTCATCATGTGATATATCAAACTCGTTGTAATCAAGATAATTGTCTGTCAAAAGAGCTTTGGCTTTTTGGCAAAAAGGACAAGTCGGTATTGTAAAAATTTCTATATCATTCATAATATTACCTTTTTCTAACAAAGGTATTATGAATCTTTAAAATTTTAGGAACATTGCCTGAAAGGTTATGATATATTCAAAAAATGTGCCAATATTGTATTAGCTGTATCTACAAGCAAATTGCCCAAAAATACTAACATCAAAAATATTGCAAACCATTTTTGAATATCTTTTACAAGAATAACTCTTTTTTTAGATCTTCTATCCGTCAATTCTTTGTATTCATCTTTGTTAGGTGCTTTGGGAAGGTCTTCTTCAAGTTTTTCAATTACTGAGTTGTATTTGATTTTTATAATAGAAGAATATGCATCCTGATTGGAAATCCACATTATACAAGAAGCAATTCCAAAAAATTCAAGTGCCAAAAGCATGGGATAAGCTGTTGGAACAAACATCTTTATTAAAATTGTTGTAAACAAAAATATTGCTGTTAATACCATTAAAAATCTATTAACACTAAATGAGCGTTCTATAAAACGTTCTTTCATTTCATTATAAATTCTGTATTGTTCTATAATTAATTGTTTTTCGTCCATATAAACTCCTTTATCTTCTGATATTTTAACATAACGATGTAGTTATGTTACAGTTTTTAACCAAATTAACAAAAAAATCTGTGTATAGGTTTTATACTAATAAATAAAGAAATAGGAGTGTGTAATATGATAAATGCAATTAATTCTGTGGGTAATAATGTATACAAAAAACAAAATGTAGCTTTTGGTCAAACAGCAGATATTGAAAGAGTTGTAAAAGAACAATCTCAAATGGATATGTCTGTAAAAAAACGTTCTAAAGCAGGTGGCTTTTTTAGGTATGTTGCTACACAAGTAGTTGCCGGTGCTTTGTTTAGTGCTATTTGGGATGGCGCAGTAAATCTTTTTAGGATAATTGGTAAGAAAAAAGATCTTATACCTATGAAAGAAATTGCAAAAAGAGCAGGTGTAATAGGTGTTTTATTTGCTGTTGTTGGTTTGGTTTTTTCAGGAGTTGCCGGTCTTTTTGCAAAAAGAAATAACAAATAAGATGTAATATGTTAATTAAACCTATAATATTAAGCAAAAGTAATTTTTGTAGCTCATTATCAAATAAAACTTCCGGTTTAAATAATGGACCGACTTTAAGAAAGGATTATTCTTCTAATTATTCAAATTCTAATATATTATCTTTTAAAGGTATTAGAATAAATTCCTTTATGAATCACAGAGCCATTTCTTTTATGGGCTATCCTGTTCATATTGTAGATGGTAGCAATCATGCTCAATATATGTCACATTTTGCTAAAGCGGTTGAAAACAAAATGGATATTGATCTGCATGAAGTTGAAGTAAATTTGAAGGATAAAAATATTAAGCAATTAAAAAGTCTTGAAAAAGAATTGAAAAAGCTTAATAGTATGAAAATTGAACCAAACTCTTATATCGCTATACCTGCACTTGCTAGTGTTCCTTTGTTGAATTTGCAAGATCAAATTAAGGAAGTAACGGGAATTTCTGTAAAATTAAATGCAGAAAATGTAAAACGTTATAAAAATGAAATATTAAATTTTCTTGAAGCTATTTATAATAATCCTGAAAAATATAGAAAATTTATTGATTATATGGATACACCTAAACAAGGTTTAGAATACAGTTGGGGTGTAATTCAAGAAATCAATAAGTTAAAAGCTAAAGGTCTAAAAGTCTATATTCCGGCAGGACATCCTCATGACGGTTCTATTAAATGGTTAGCAAAACAAAGGGGTTTAAATTCAGAATTATATAATTATATTGCAACCGGTATTGATAAAGATAATAAAATAAAAGAATTAGCTGAAGAAGTAAAAAAATTAAATTGGTATTCTTTTAATTTACTTGCTTTGTCAAACGCTGAAGTTGTTACAGTAAAAGGCATAAACGGTGCACAAGATTATATGTTTGCTGCATATGATCAATGCATTACTGATGGTGCGAGAGGAGTTTATAATCTTTCTCCTGTCAGAGATGGGGGGAAAATAATTGGATATAGTTATACTGATACTACAACGAATCAGTATCCTTATAGTGAATTTCCTGCAAATAAAGAAATTGAAAATATATTGAAATTTGTTGGGATGGACATAAAAGATGTTCTTGCTAGTGAAGAGGAAACAAAAAAATTATTATTTGATTCTAAAAATGCTCCAGATAAACTCTATAAAATAGAAGATGTTTTTTCTGATGATGAAATAAAAAAGAATAAGATAAATATACAAGGTGATTATGTTGATAAAACATTAAAAACTTTTTATAGGATAAATAGTGAAAATAAAGTAATATTCCCGAAATGTGATTGTGAAGGTAGTGGAAAACCAAGTGTTCATACTATGTGGGGAAGCTGTTTTGCTGTTTTTAATGCTATTGCAAGAGATATTAGAAAACAGGAAAGAAAAAAACTTTTTGTTGATAATAAAGAGATTATTGAATATAAATCAAAAGCAAAAAGTGATGAAGAAAAAGGATATTTGGAAGGAGCAGAATATTATTATAATAAGATTTTAGAAATCTTAGAAATTCAAAATGCATCTGAAGAAGAGAAGTATGAATATAA
Organism: Candidatus Gastranaerophilales bacterium; assembly: GCA_944323475.1. Classification (GTDB taxonomy): domain Bacteria; phylum Cyanobacteriota; class Vampirovibrionia; order Gastranaerophilales; family Gastranaerophilaceae; genus Limenecus. The sequence continues at coordinate 1,976 of CALUSQ010000034.1, read as the reverse complement.
TACAAAACTTGCTAAAGTTCTTATTAAACAAAATAAATATGAATCTGCAAAAGTTATTTTAAATAAGCTAATAGACATAAAATCTACACAACTGGAAAGAGATTGTGGTATAAAATATATTGAAGAAAACGAAAATGAAATATTAAACAAAATTTTAACAAAGCAAAAAGAAAGATTTTTGGGTGAAGAGTTATATCATAATACTTTTAAAAATAAAATTATTATGAATATAGATAAATCAAATATAATTAAAAGACAAATTGCTACTCAATACAGTTTAATAGGAGATATTTGTTCAAAATTAAAAGAAGATTATGCAGCAAAAGTTTGCAAATGGGCTGCATCAGAGATATTTAGAGATTCAAAATATGGAATACAAATCATAAAACGTCGTCTTGAAAAAAATACGTATATTGGTGATTTATATAATGAAAATTGCAAAGCTTAATAGAATTAGTTTTAAAGGAAAAATAATTGATTCCCATGTACATATAGGAAAATGGGATCAAAACAATTATTCAATAGAAGATTTGGATATTTTTATAAAATCCAATTTAGGTGATGGTGATTATATTGAAAAAATGATTGTGTCTAATTTGGATTGTATAGGCAAGTATGATGTTCTTGATGAAATAGAAGGTAACAAAAAACTTATAGAGATTGCTAAAAATAATCCTAAAATATCAGTTTTGGCTGTATGTCAGCCGCATATTACAAATGGAGATGTAAGCAAAATTGAGCAGCTTTTTAAAGAAAATCCCAATTCTTTTGTAGGTTTAAAATTTCATCCAAGAAATATGGAATTAGAAGCAGATAATAAACTTTATGATGATTATTTAAATTTTGCAAAAAGATATAAATTGCCATGCCTTTTTCATTCAGATAAAACTTTTGATGTGGATTTTGGAAATGGTAATGTGGTTAAAAGATGTGAATTTTCAAGACCTGAACAAATATATGCATTGGCTAAAAGACATAAAAATGTACCTATAATACTCGGGCATATGGGTGGTAATGATGGTAAAAATGTAAAAGCAGCTATTGATATATTGGTAGAATCAATAGAAAAAAATACAGCTAATCTTTTTGCTGATTTATCTTGGGTTAACATCGATACAATTGAAAAACCTGATATAGTTGAAGCAATAAAACGTTTAAAAAATACGTCTAAAGGTGACAAAACAGATAGACTTCTTTTTGGTACTGATGCACCTTTGGGACGTTATGGTGAGGACAAAAATCAAGCTATTGATTCGTATAGAAAAACAATTGCAAATATAAAAAAAGCTATAAAAAATGCATTTCCACCAGAAGAAGCTGATAAATTAATTGAAAAGATTTTTTATAAAAATGCAAATGATCTATTTTTTCAAAAGGTAGAAAAAAAAACTAAATTTTCATATAAAATACCTTTGTATCTAGTTATTGTTTGTTTTATTGGGACTTTATTAAATTTAAGTATAAAAAATAATAAAAATTTTAAAATTAATTTATTAAATAAAAATAAAATTAATAATATAAAAAATAAAAAGATTTTTGAGAATAATTTTAATGTTCAATCAAAAACATTTTCAAAATTTAAAATAGATTAAAAATATTTTTAAAATTCAAGTGGGATAAAATTTTTCTTTAAATTTTTTCATTTTTATGCAAGAATTTTTATAAGATAGCAAAATGCTGTCTTAAAGTTGTCAACACAAAAATGACAAATAATTAAACGTACTAGTTAAATAAAAAAAGGAAAAACAAAATGCCTAGACAAGTCCCATTAGAAAAAGTTAGAAACTTCGGGATTGCGGCTCACATCGATGCTGGTAAAACAACTACAACTGAACGTATTTTGTTTTATACAGGTAAAACTCACAAAATTGGTGAAGTTCACGATGGTGCAGCAGTTACCGACTTTATGGATCAAGAAAGAGAACGTGGTATCACTATCCAATCAGCTGCAGTTACAGCTATGTGGAAAGGTCACC
>CALUSQ010000033.1 GCA_944323475.1 Candidatus Gastranaerophilales bacterium | reverse complement strand
GCAACACTTGCACTCGTAGCTGTTGCCACTACATCGAAATCGCTTTCAATTTCAATCAACTCTTTGATTCCTGACAAATGTTCATAATTGTCATCAACTAGAATGATTCTTGCTTTCTTCTTAAATTCAAGACCTCTTCTCATCTACTCCCCCCAAGATTTCTTTTTTTGTTATAAGTTCTTTTTATTCTTCCGATATTATCGGAATTGTGGTAAAACCAATTAAAATTTTTTCTATATTTTTCATGTGATTATATTATTTACACATGGTATATTACCCCTAAATGCAGTAGACGCTCATCGACTATAAGGTTGAAATATTTTAAAAAATCAATATATCCGACAATCTAGACCATATGGTCTAGAAAATGTTCAAAGCCTTTGGCAGAACAGAATTTTCAGCTATTACAAAAAATAAACTATTAGTATTACTTAAAAAATAAACACTAATAGATTTGAATTAGTCATAATATATGATAAATTTAATACAGGAGCAGCCGGATAATTGCGCAGATGAAAAATTCTGTGAGGAAAGTCCGGGCACCCTAGGGCAAACCGCCTGATAACGTCAGGTGCGGGCGACCGTGAGGATAGTGCCACAGAAATGCAGACTGCCGATGATTCCTTTGGAAAACAGGCGATGGTGCAACGGCGAGGTAAGAGCTCACCGGCAAGGCTGAGAAGTCTTGGCCAGGTAAACCCCGGTTGGGTGCAAGGTTGACAAAAAGGCTAAGGTGACCCGCCATCTTTTGACAAACCGCTAGAGCTTACAGGCAACTGTAAGTCGAGACAGATAATTATCTTAAAACAGAACCCGGCTTATGAGCTGCTCCTTTTTATTTTTTACAAAATAAATGTTCTGTACAAGAAATAAATAGTTCCTGAAATCATTATACAAATTGGAATAGTCAAAACCCATGCCCAAACTATGTTACCAATAACACCCCATTTCACTGCATGAGCTTTATAAGTAGTTCCAACACCCATAATTGCTGTAGAAATTACATGAGTTGTACTCAATGGAACTCCAAAGTGTGAAGCAGCAAGGATTATAGAAGCAGCTGAAGTTTCTGCTGCAAATCCGTTTATAGGTTTAAGTTTAATAATTTTGCTTCCCATTGTACGAATAATTTTCCAACCGCCCGACATAACGCCTAAACTCATAACAGTAGCACAAGCTAAAATTACATAAACAGGTATGTCAAAACTTCCCTGTGCATTGTGTTGAATAATACCTCCTGCCAACAATGCCAGTGAGATTATACCCATAGTTTTTTGAGCATCATTTGAACCATGGCTCAATGCCATAAGTCCGGCAGAAAAAATCTGACAGCGTCTAAATCTTCTGTTAATTTTATCAGGATTAACTTTATAAAATATTCTTAGCAAAATTGCCATAACTATTAAACCGGTACAAAATCCTATTACAGGCGCCATAAACATTGGAGCAATAACTTTATCAACCAATTCCAAAATCCTTACACAGCCCCAACCTGCATTTACAACAGCAGCACCAATAAGACCTCCAATTAGAGCATGTGATGAACTTGATGGAAGACCAAAAAACCAAGTTATCAAATTCCAAATTATAGCTGCACACAATGCACAAAAAATCACATGAAGAGTAATCGTTGAAGGATCAACAATCCCTGCACCTATTGTTTTTGCGACATGTGTACCTGTTAAAGCCCCAGTAAATTCAAGCGAAGCACCATAAATAACAGCTTGACGAGGTGTTAAAACTTTTGTCGAAACTACTGTAGCAATAGCGTTTGCTGCATCATGAAACCCGTTAATATACTCAAATACCAGTGCACCAACTACTACAAGAACTAATAATACTATTGATACTGTCATATAAATCTTTTTCTTTCTTAATCCAATTATTTGTCACTTTTAAAACAAAATTTTACTATGATTGTTTCAAAACCACATTCACAACTGCATCAGATACTGAGAAACAAGCATCCAAAGCATTTTCAATATCTTTGTGAATATCTCTAAGTTTAATTACAGTCAATGCATCATATTTTCCTGAGAATAATTCATCAATCGCATGATAATGAATTTCATCCCCATGAGATTCTATTTCTTTCATTTTCAAATTTGTTTCAGTCATTTCTTTAATTGAACTTGATTTTTTAAAGTTATGTATAATAATTTTCAACTCCTCTGTGGCTTTATAAAGAGTTTCTGCCTGTTTTTGCATGTTTTCTGTATAATTATCAAGCCTATATACTTTAAGATTCAATGATGCTTTAACAATTCTTTTTGTAATTTTGTTCAACAATGAAGCGATTGATTGAATATCTTCTCTATCAATAGGAGTAATCAAAGTTACATTCAATTGATGAAGAGTTTCTTTGAGCAAATCATTGCTTTTATGTTTAAGTCTTTTTGCATTGATTGCAAAATCTTCTGACATAGATGTTGTAACTATCTCTTTATACAAAGCTGCAACGTCATGGCAAACTTGAGCACTCTCTTCAAAAAGAGTGTAAAATACTTTTTCTTCAGGAGGCAGAATATATGCCAACAAATTGAATTTACTCATATAAAACCCTTTCACTAAACTGTGATAAAGTTGCCAAAAAGGCACACACAACAACTTTACCATAAAAAAATATTTTTCATGTCATTTGGAAATTATTAAGTAAAGAAATTATTACAATTAAAAAGAATGTTAAATTTTAGTTAAAAAAATAAAAAAATTTATAAATCAGAGCAATAATAAAAGTGTTAAGAGGATAAAAAAGGTTAGCCAAAAGCCCACAAAAAGCGGACTCAAAGACCACCTTTATATGAAAGGAGACCGCTATGCGATTTTTAATTAAAAAAACACCTGATAGATTTTTAAAATCAATTAATGACGAAATTAGTACTATCCTAAACAGAAACTTCGAAAACCTTTACCCTGATTATGGTTTTACAGAAGATTCTGACAAATTGATTATGCCTGTTGAAATTAAAGAAAGGGAAGACCACTTTGAAATCAAAGCAGAACTCCCTGGTATAAAAAAAGAAGATTTGGATATCGATATGGACAAATCACATATCACAATCAATGCAAAAAAAGAAGAAGAAAAAGAAGAAGATACCAAAACATACAAAAAATCCGAATTTCAATATGGTGAATTTTCAAGAACAGTTTACTTCTCAGAAGAAATTGATACAGAAAATACAAAAGCAAAACTTGAACATGGGGTATTAAAAATTAATGCTCCAAAAATGAAAAAAGAAGATACTAACGGTAAAAAACTTATAGTTGAATAACCTATCGCATATTCCCAAACTGATGGTAAAAAGCCCTATCATAAAGATAGGGCTTTTTTATTAATTAATTTATTTATTTTAAATAAGGTTTTACAAATTCTATAACTTTTGCAACTGCTTCATCCGGAGTTAATTTAAAGACTTCACCTGTTTCTCTGACCTTAAATTCAACAAAACCTTCATTAATAGTTTTACCAACAGTGATTCTGAAAGGAAAACCTATCAAATCAGCATCTTTAAATTTTACACCGGCTCTTTCATCTCTATCATCAAAGACAACTTCAACTTTAGCAGCATTAAGTTTTTCATAAATTTCATTCGAAACTTTCATCTGTAATTCATCTTGAACATTAACAGGAACAATATCCACGTGATATGGAGCTATTGCAATAGGCCATTTTATACCCCATTCATCGTGGTGTCTTTCAACTGCAGCTGCTGCTGTTCTCGAAACTCCAATACCATAACAACCCATGATAAACGGTTGTGTTTTTCCATTTTCATCCAAATAAACAGCATTCATTGCTTTCGAATATTTAGTACCAAGTTGGAAGATATTTCCGACTTCAATACCTTTTGTTACATACAAAGGTTCTCCGCAATCAGGACATTTTTCGCCTGCTTCTACTAATCTTATATCTGCAAAAATTGGTGTATTTAAATCTGACCAATTAACACCAACAAAGTGTTTGTCAGTTTCGTTTGCTCCAATTACAAAGTTTTTCATCTCTTTTGCCGTTAAATCAGCAACAACGGTAATTTTTTCTCCTGCATACTCTTCAGGGATTTTAACCTGTTCAATTTCTTTTGGTCCAACAAAACCTTTGCTGGCTCCAAAAATTGCTTCAAGCTCTGCAGGAGCTGCGCTTCTGATTTCGTTAGCACCAACAGCGTTCATAACTTTTGTTTCTTCAAAAGTCTTGTCTGCTCTGATTAATGCCATAACAATTTTGTTATCCGCAACATAAATCATTGATTTTAAAATTACTGTTGAAGGAATTTTCAAAAATGCAGCTAATTCTTCAATAGTAGTTGTATTTGGAGTATCAACTTTTTCGAAGTTTGAAAAATATTTAGAACCATCAATTTCAGCAGGTTCAAGGACTGATACAGCATGATTTGCATTGGCAGCATAACCGCAAGATTTGTTTTTGCAGAAAAATACATCATTTTCACCTGCGTTATTTTCGGTATCATCTATCAATACCATATATTCGTGAGAAACTGCGCCGCCTATTGCTCCTGAATCAGATTGAACAGCTTTTGTTTCCAAACCGCAGCGTTCAAAAATTTTGTAATAAGCATCTGCCATAATTTTATATGATTTTTCAAGGCCTTCTTGAGAAGAATCAAAACTGTATGCATCTTTCATGATGAATTCACGACCTCTTAATAAGCCATATCTCGGACGAACTTCATCACGAAATTTTGATTGAATTTGATACAAATTTACAGGTAATTGCTTGTATGATTTTATACCTTCTCTGGCAACTGCAGTAATTATTTCTTCATGTGTAGGTCCGAGACACATACCTCTGCCATGACGGTCTTTCAGCCTCATAAGCTCTTTTCCGTACACTTCCCATCTTCCTGATTCTTGCCAAAGTTCTTCAGGTTGAACAAACGGCATGAGCATTTCTTGTGCCCCTGCTGCATCCATTTCTTCTCTAACTATATTTTCTACTTTTTTCAAAACCCGCCACATCAAAGGCAAATAATTGTATACACCTTGAGCAAGTTTTCTTATATATCCAGCCCTAACTAATAATTTATGGCTTATAACTTCTGCATCAGAAGGAAATTCTCTCAATGTTTGTACAAACAATCTAGACATTTTCATAGTAAATAATCCCTTTTCTTAATTTTTCTTTAATGTTATCACAAAAAAACTTGATAATAATTTTTCAGCAGTCTAGAATTTAATTAAATCAATAAATTTTACGAAGGGAATGAAAACAATGAAAAAAGATATTCATCCGGAATATAAAAAAGTGAAAATCAAATGCGTTTGTGGCAACGAAATCGAAACAGGTTCTATCGAAGAAAACATCACTGTTGAAATCTGCAACAAATGCCATCCGTTCTACACTGGTAACCAAAAAATCATGGATACTGAAGGTAGAGTTGAAAGATTCAAAAAAAGATACGAACAAAAATAGTTTTGTTTTTTATCTTAAAGAATTAAAAAAAGAGAACTTAAAATTAAGTTCTCTTTTTTTAATAGGATTAAATTATATTTAAAACTTTCCGCCACGTAGATAATATTCCGAACAACTTAAACCGTTAGAATGTGTTATACAATCTCTTTGCAATTCATCATTGGACAGTTCTGCACCAAAAGCTTCTATTCTGTTTTTAAAAACTTTCATAGCAAAAATATCTTTGCCAATTCGATTCGGTTTTTCAAAACCATTCATATCAAACAATGCAATTGCACAAGGCACATGTTCGCTACAATTACAAGTAAGCCATCTAAAAGCAACTATATTGCCATTTTCCTGATAAGCAAAAAACTTTGTAAAAACAGGCGATTGCATAGAAACCTGTGCACCGTTTTTAAATTTGTAATGATACGATTTTAGTGTATTAGGATTTTTGCTCAAATCAACATTCAAATAAGGACTAATAACCCGAAAAATCTCAGGTTCCTTATTTTTTATAATTTTACTTTCACAAATTTTTGCTACAGTTCTATGATCACCAACATTATATACTTCAAAATTTGACTGCATTTCTGCATAGCTGCGTTTCCACAAAGAGATAATCTTTGCTTCTTTAGAATTATTAAAAATTGTAGGTAAACATAAAATGATAGTAGTTATCAATAAACAAATTACAATCATTATTTCTACCATATTAAAAGCATCAAATTTTTTCATATTTTATTCTCTTAAATTTTTACAAGATTTTTACTATCTCGCCAAATCCAACTGTTTTTTTTCTTGCATCAATTTATCATATATCCATTCAGGAATAAAATTCTTGCCAAGTATAATTTGACCGTTGTTTGGATTTGGTGCATGGAAATCAGAACCGCCTGTTATAATAAGACCGTTCTTTTCTGCAATTGTAGAATAATATTCAACCATAGCAGGAGAGTGTTTTCTGTGGTATGCTTCGACACCTCTCAATCCATAATGCATAAATTCTTTTATCAAATTTTCAGCATCGTCAACATCAAAAGGATGTGCAAAAACAGGTATTCCTCCTGCATCGTATATAATCTCTATTGCTTCATGCGGAGATATTGTTTTTCTCTGGACATAAACATCAGAATCATTGTTTATATATTTATTGTAAGCATCAGTAACGCTGTTTGTACCTCCAGCCATGGTAATAGCTTTTGCAATATGCGGGCGACCAATACTTCCACCCTCTGCAACGAGACTCTTTAGTTTATCAAATGTAATATGTATACCTTCTTTTTTATTTAAAAGATGAAGAATTTCTTCAGTTTGAACAATACGTGCTTTTTGTTGAGATTTCAGCATTGCTTGAAAATCAGAGTCTTCACGATTCATAAAATAACCCAATATATGGATTTCTGTATCTTTATAAATCGTATTTATCTCAACACCCGGCAAAATTTCTAAAGCCGCTGTATTATTTTCTTTTGCGATTTTTTTGGCATAGTTCAACGCTATCGAATATGCAAGCACGTTGTCGTGGTCAGTAATTGCGATAGCATTCAAGCCTGCTTCAATTGCAGTATCAACAATCTTCTCAGGGCTAAAAACACCATCTGAGTAGATCGTGTGAATGTGTAAATCGACTTTCACCTTTCTATCCTTTCTTCATGTTCTTACCTCACTATAATCTTTTATCAATTTAATTCTTTCTATACTTTGAGCTTGCCCAGAAACGGCATCAAAGCACATCGCAACAGCATTAAATTCAAGTACCTGATTTTCATCAATATCAAAACGTTCAGGTAGACTTGTTTTTAAACGTTTCAAAGAACCTTCATATGACATACCTATTACAGAATTATATGCCCCGCAAAAACCGGCATCACTAATATAAGCTGTATAGTCATTAACTATTTTTTCATCAGCTGTTTGAACATGAGTATGAGTACCCAAAACAGCACTAATTTTGTATTCACTACAAAACTTACCAAAACAAATTTTTTCTGCTGTAGCTTCTGCATGAAAATCTACAATAACAATAGGTGCTTCTTGTTTTATTTTTTCTATTTCTTTCTCAACAAGTTCCCAGGGTGAATCAACCGGATTCATAAAAGTTCTACCCAAAAAATTCATGACAGCTACTTTTGTATTTTTCACCTCAAAAATTCTGTATCCTACACCATAAGTACCTTTTGGATAATTCATAGGACGAATAAGCCTGTCAGAATTGTTTATATAGCTATAAATATCCTTTTTATCCCAAATGTGATTGCCTGAAGTAAAACAATTTATGCCAATCTCAGCCAGTTCATTATGGTTTTTTTCTGTTAAGCCAAAGCCATGAGAAGCATTTTCAACATTTGCAATTATAAAATCATAAGGCTTTTCTTCAGAGGACAATAGGTCGCCAAGGTAATGCTTAACAGCATTACGACCTGGACGACCTACTATATCGCCTATAAATAATACTTTAACTTGTTTATTAGATTCGTTCATATTTGCCTGTGCGTACAGGTCAAATCTGTTTCAGAATACTACGTTTAGTCTTAAATAACTAGCTATTTCGCAATTTCAGTCGTTCTAATTTCGCGTACTACTGTAACTCTGATTTGACCCGGATAATCGAGTTCTTCTTCAATACGCTTAGCAATATCACGGGCTAATTTTGCACTGGCCAAATCATCGAACATGTCAGGTTGGACTATAATCCTAACCTCACGACCCGCTTGTACAGCAAAAGACTGTTTTATGCCTTCATAACTTGAGGCAATCTCTTCAATCTTGTTAAGTCTTTTAATGTAAATTTCAAGAGTATCACGTCTTGAACCGGGACGTCCGGCTGATATAGCATCTGCAAGTTTAACCAAAACTGCTTCAATCGTATTTGCTGTAACATCATCATGGTGAGCTTCAATAGCATGAACTATGTCTTCTTTTTCACCATAACGACGGGCAAGCTCAACACCAAGCTCAATATGTGTTCCATCTTGAGTTTGGTCTACAGCTTTACCTATGTCATGTAAAAGTCCTGCACGTTTTGCAACTTGTACATTAGCACCCAACTCAGCCGCCAACATACCGGCAATGTGACCAACTTCCAATGAGTGTTTCAAAACATTTTGTCCGTAACTTGTTCTGTAATACAAACGTCCCAATGTTTTGATTAACTCTTTATGTAGGTTTAATACACCCATATCAACAGCTGCATTTTCACCTTCTTTTTTAATTTTTTCTTCAATTTCTTCCTGTGCTTTTTCAACCATTTCTTCAATTCTGACAGGGTGAATACGTCCGTCAGAAATAAGTTTTTCTAAAGCAACTTTAGCTATCTCACGTCTTACAGGGTCGAAACTTGATAAAACTACTGCTTCCGGAGTATCATCAATAATCAAATCAACACCCGTAAGAGTTTCAAGTGTTCTGATATTCCGGCCTTCACGACCAATGATGCGACCTTTCATTTCGTCAGACGGAAGATTTACAACTGAAACAGTTGATTCTACAACTTGGTCTATTGCACATCTTTGCATTGTTGTAGACAAAATATCTTGAGCCATCTCTTTAGCAGATTCTCTAATCTTGGCTTCATTTTCTCTAATCAACTGCATTTGCTCTTGTTGCAAATCTTGTTTTAATTGTTCCATAAGCATGTGTCTTGCTTCATCTCGAGACATGCCTGCAATTTTTTCAGTTTCTTCAATTTGTTTTGCAATTAAATCAGCTAAATAATCTTCTTTTTCAAGCAATTCATCCATTTTCTTTTGTGCTTGATAAGATTTATCTTCAGCTTCTTGAATTTTATCTTCAAGCATATCTTCTTTTTTCAAAAGTTTTGATTCTTGTCTTTGCAAGTCTTGACGACGTTCTCTGACTTCTTCATCAAATTTTTCACGTTCAATATGCAAAGCTTCTCTTGCTTGAATCATTGCTTCTTTTTTCAAAAGATTTTCTTTTTCAGAATTTTCTTTTGAAATGTTTTCATAAAGATTTTGCACTGTTTTTTTCTTGTTCCAAAGAACAAAAGCAATCCCTGTTACAACGACTAGGGCAATTATCAATAGTGCAATTAATAAATTCATTGTATCGATTGTCCTGTACCTCTTATTCTATATATACACATAATCCGACATGCCTTTTGCGGGCATAATCAGATTTAATTTTTTTAATTTAACAAATTTTGTTTAAATCATATAAAATTAATAATTATTTATACTAAACTAAGATAATAATATCATACTATCCCGTTTTTTAAAAGAAAATGTTAAGTTTGTAAGAGCAAATAAAAAACGTTTTTCTGTCAAAATCAGTATTAAATCTTAAACTTAGAACAAAGGCACATTTATTCTTTAACAAAACCTTTGTTCGCTCAGTCCCGTAAAAATCCGCTACTGGTCAGATTCTTTGTCGTGTTTTATAAGTTTTTCAAAATCAGACGGCTTGATTGTCTGAATAAAATCACGAAACTCTTTTGCTTCTTCTTCATCTTTTGCTGTATCACAAGACACAGAACCGTTTGCCAAAACATTTGCAGTAACAAAAATCGGAGCATCTACCCTGATTGCAATAGCAATAGCATCAGAAGGACGAGCATCAATTTCAATTTCTTCAATTTTACCGTCTACTTCTTTTTGCATATATATGATTGCGTAATAAGTTTCCTTTTCTACATCATTAATTTCTATTCTATCAATGTTGTAGCCGGTTTTGTTTACTATATCGATAACCAAATCATGAGTCATCGGTCTTGTTACTGTAATATTTTCGATTTTTCTAATAATAGCACTGGCTTCTGCAGAACCAATCCAAATAGGGAGTGCTTTTCTGTTGTCTTTATCATGCAAAACAACAATCGGTGAACCCGTTCTTGTATCCAATGCTATTCCCATTACTTTCATTTCAATCATAGTAATATTATAATCGAAAATTAAATTTAGACAAAATTCATTCATACATTTTTATGATTATTTTTATCAAAAATATATTCGTATACTGGACTAAAAATGAAATAACATGTTAAATTAAATATTATGAAAATTTTAATCGTAAACGGACCAAATCTAAATTTATTAGGAACAAGAGAACCTGAAATATACGGTTCTTTAACGCTGGATAAAATAGAACAAGAATTATTGGAATATGCCTCAAAATTAAATGTTGAATTAAAATTCTTCCAAAGCAATATCGAAGGTGAAATTGTTGATGCAATTCAAAAAGCAAAATATGAATGGGACTGCAATGCAATATTAATAAATCCTGCAGCATATACACATACAAGTGTTGCGATTAGAGATGCAATATCTGCCGTATCTCTTCCTGCCGTTGAAATACATATTTCAAATATTCATAAACGTGAAGAATTTCGCAAACACTCTTTTATAGCACCTGTTTGTATAGGTCAAATCGCAGGTTTTGGATTAGACAGCTACAAACTTGGTTTGAATGCATTGGTTGATAATATAAATAACAAACCTGCTTAGATTCTTTAAATGCTTAACATTGGGTAACATCTGACTTGAAATTAAAATACAGTTCTTGCTACAATGTTAACAACTAGTTGAGCATATACAAAAGACTTGGATTTATCTGGATTTTAATCAATGAACGATCGTACTGGAATAAAAAAAATATTTATCTTTACTGCATTAATTTTCACATTAACTGCCACATTGTTGATACTGAATCAAAGTGCACAAGCATCTGATTATCAGTACAAAGTATTAGACCCAAAATATAATCCTGCAGCAGAACAACTTTTGGAAGGCAATATTCCTCCTGTCCAAGAAGTTTTTCCTGATGAACAAAATGATGGCTTTGATTTTGGCAGATTTCTAGCTATTTTGGCAGCTGTTTCTTTCCCTATATTTATAATTTCTCTTGCAGTTAAAACTTTTAAAGAAATAACAGAAGAAGTTCCAGGTCGAACAAAAAAAACAGAAGAAAAAACTTCTAAAACCCCAAAAAGAAAAGAAGCAAAAAATCAAACTATTGGTAACATAAAAATAGAAACAGTTTCAAAACCTAAAGAACCGGTTACAGTAAAAAACGATTCTCAGCAAGAAGTTACAAAAAAATCAATACGGACAAATCATAATATAGAAGATATTATCACCGCAGAAAAACTTGCCCAAAGCTATGCAACTTCACCTGTAACTAAAAAAAATCCTATGCTTTTAAATACAGCTAAACTCACCAGCAACAAAGGGCTTTGTTTGGTTGAATACAATCAAAAATATTCCTTAATCGGGTATATAAATAACGAAATTTTCCTTTTAAATCAATTCAATTCTGTAAACAGCAATGAAATACGTTCCAGACTTTCTGAAACAGTTGATAACAAAGACAGATATATTGTGAGACTCGGAAGCTATAAAGCTTTGGTTGAAGTTAGTGATACAGATATGAATTTGCTTCTCAATCTATAGAGATTGTATAATACATCTATGAAAAATTTTTTAGTCATAGTATTTATACTATTATTTTTTGTATGTTTTATTTTTGTTTATAACAAAAAACAAGACAACAAAATTGTTCTAAAATTTTCAAGCTGGGGTTCACAAAGTGAAACTGCTATTATTTTGCCATTAATTAAAAATTTTGAAAAAGAAAATCCTGATATAAAAATTGAATTTTTGCATATACCGCAAAACTATTTTCAAAAATTACATCTTCTTTTTGCCGCAAACTTAGCACCTGATGTTGTTTTTATCAACAATTATTATGCTCCAAAATATATTCAAGCAGACTTACTTGAAGATTTAACCCAATATATTAATAAAAAAGAATTTTTTGAAAAATCACTTGAAGATTTTACTTACAATAACAAAATATACGCAATACCAAGAGATGTTTCTGATCTTGTTATTTATTACAACAAAGACATTTTCAAAAAAAATAACATACCATACCCCAAAAGCCATTGGACAATTGATGAGTACATCAAAACTGCACAATCGTTATCAAAAGATACAAATAAAGATGGACATAATGATATTTGGGGAACAAGTTTTGAAACTGATGTTATATTCTGGCTGCCATATCTTATGAGTGATGGGGCATCAATTTTGAGTGATGATGGTAAAGAAATCACAATAACCAACCCTAACTCTATAAAAGCATTGAACAAATATAGTGATATAGCAAACAAATACAATGCGGCTCCCAAAAAATCTCAAAGTGCAAGTTTGACAATGGCACAGCTATTTTTACAAGAAAAAATAGCTATGCATCTTTCCGGCAGATGGCTTGTTCCCAAATATAGAAAAGAAGCCTCTTTTGACTGGGATATAATCAATTTTCCAAACGGCAAAAAAGGTTCCGTGGTAAATATAGATTCTTCGGGTTACGCAATTGCAAAATCGTCAAAACACAAAAAAGAAGCTTTAAAATTTGTTCAATATATGTCATCAAAAAATTCTCTTGATAAATTGACCCAAAGCGGATTAATTGTCCCTGCAAGAAAAGATACTGCATATTCAAAAAACTTTTTAGATGGTAAAAAACCTCTAAATTCAATTGTATTTTTAAAAGCAATCCAAAACGGAAAAGCAACTCCAGTCAACACAGATTATCAAAGGCTTACAGACAAGCTCTCATTGATTCTTGAACCGGTATTTTTAGGCAAAGAAAAGGCAGAAGCTGCATTATCTTCTACCATAGAAAAATTTAATAGATAATTCAGATTTGCATCTGAGTTGTTTACTTTTAAATTCCCAGCATATACCTATTCATATTACTGATTTGAGATGCTGCAGAATAATAGCTTATACTGTCTTTTTTCGATGAATTGTATTCTGACTCAACTTGGTCTTTTAAAGCCTCATAGTATTCTTTTTCTTCATCCGAATAAGCCATATCAATTTCATAATCGAGTTTGTCTATAGTCGTGTCATAATCTTTGTCCAAATCACCGGTAACAGTAAGATTCAAAGTATTCATGACATCTTCAAACGGAATAGATTGTCTTGTAGAAGATTTTTGAGATTCATTCATCTGAATCATTCTTTCCACTACTTCTAATCTTGTTTTATCAGTCTCGTAATCTCCTGTAGAACTAACCCCATAAGCAGCAAGTTGTTGAATAATCATTTGGTGTTCATATTCTTCAGCAGCAGTCTTCTTTGTTGTGCTCGTTGAGGGCACATACATAGACATCATAGATGATGAAATTGGACTGATAGACATAATAAACACTCTTTATCGTTAATTAACTATCATGATAATGCCCTAATTTTTTTAATTTTAAACATTAAAAAATTACCTGTGATAAGATTCATTATTTATAATCTTAAAAGCTCTATAAATCTGCTCGTATAAAAATATTCTTATCAATTGATGAGTAAAAGTCATCTTTGAAAAACTGAGTTTAAAATTTGCTCTGTCAGAAACTGCTTTTGATAATCCATTGGCTCCGCCAATTACAAAAACAACTTCATTATGCCCTTCGTTAGAAAGAGTTTTCATTTTGTTGGCAAAACTTACAGAATCCAACTCTTTACCCAAAATCTCTAATGTAATAACATAAGCATCCGGCTTTATTGATGCTAAAATTTTTTCGCCTTCTAGCTCCATATATTTTTGAGCCATATTATCGTCTTTAATCTCTTGAGCAGGAATTTCGACAAGCGACAGACTACAATAAGAACTAAGACGCTTTTTAAACTCATCAACAGCATCTTTTGAGTATTTTTCTTTTAGTTTGCCTACAACTATGATTTTTATATTCATAATTAAAAAATAACACAAATTTTAAAATCAGATAAAAAAAAGGGAGATGTTAAAATAAACCTCCCATATTTCCCCATTTCTCCGTATATTTACGTTAATAAAACGTTAATATTCGATACCTTGTCTAGCCATAACACCCATATCAAAGTAGTGTTTGATAGGCTTCATTTCTGTAACTAAATGAGCTAATGCGATAAGCTCAGGATGAGCATATCTGCCTGTCAAAACGATTTCAAGGTTTTCAGGCTTATTCAATAAAACATCTTTTACTTCAGAAACTTTAATCATATTCATAGCTACACAAATATTTAATTCATCAAGAATAACAAGTTGATATTCACCGCTTTGAATAGCTTTTTTAGCAAGTTCCCAACCTTTTTTAGCTTCTTTATAGTCATCCATACAAATATTGTGTTTGTACACAACTCTATCCATACCGAATTGATGAACTTCAAGATTTGGAAGGAATTGACCTGCAGAAGCAATTTCTCCATATGTAGTACCTGAATCACCCTTAGTAAATTGAATAACCATTACTTTCCAGCCATGGCCCAAAGCACGAAGTGCCAATCCTAAAGAAGCTGTAGTTTTACCTTTTCCATCGCCAGTGTAAATTTGGATGTATCCATGCTCTAACAAAGTTCTTCCCTCCGATGATAGATTTTGGAGATTCTTATCTCATCTATCATTATAAATAGTTTCGAAATAGTTTTTATCGATTATATGGAGTAAATTATTCTCCAAAACAAATTCAATTTTTAACCAAAGATAGACATTTAGATACCAAAAAGTGGCAATCGGTAAAACCGAAACCAACAACTTCCATATTTAAATTAACCCCGGGACTCCTCCCGAAAAGTTCTTTATGAAATAAATTTGATTATTCTCTGAACTTGTATATTCATATTAAAACAAATTTTGTCGTCATGGGCAATTTTTATTTTATCCATGCTTTTTATTTTACAATTTTACTTATGTAGTATAACCCAAAATCCTTTTATACAAAGGATTTCAAGTAGTGTTATAAAAGTTTTACATTATTTTTTTTATAAAACTTAAAAAAGACTTGAAACCATGGGTAATACATTATTACACCTTATGTTAAAAAAATAATATTGTTTAAAATATCGTAATTATTTTTTTGTTTTTAATAAATTAAAACCTCTTTTTTCATAAAAAAGAGGTTTTAAAATAAAAATCTATAAATAATTTTTTTATTTTTTCATTCTGTTAAACCAATCTTTTAAAATTTTAAGAGGTGCTCTTGTCAATGCCAAAGCATTTGGTTCAACATCTTTGCTGATAACAGAACCCGCACCGATTGAAGCATTTTCTCCTATTCTTGCAGGAGCAACTATTACTG
>CALUSQ010000032.1 GCA_944323475.1 Candidatus Gastranaerophilales bacterium | reverse complement strand
TCAAAAAAACATATAAAGGTGTGACAAAAGATGAATGTTTAATGGAAGCTCTTGAAGTTATGAAAGGCGGGCTTGCTGATTTTTCAAGAAAAGCAATAATGGGTAATAATTTGACTGAAAAGCCTATTAATGTTGCATTTGAGGATTTAAGCAAATTTGGTCAAACTTATGCAAATTTTGATGCACTTGGATGGAAGAAAAAAGACAGATTGTATATTTATATAAATAAAAAACATCAGGATGCTCCTACACCGGCATTGGCAGCAGTTCTGGCTCATGAGGCTTTGCATCAAGATGAATTCAATTCATTGAATGAAGAAACTTATGCTTGGACATTGGAGGCTGCTGTTTGGACTCAGTTGTCTGAAAAAGATTCCAAATATAATGATAGTATGCATCCTTTAGTAATTAGGGAAAATACATTAAAAAAACTTTTTATAAAAGGTAATTATACCAATAAATTTATCAAAAAAACTGTTTATACAAATCCTGGTTATGCAAATCTTCCATCTCGTTCTCCAGGCTTTGAGGATGATAATTTGTAAGTTTTAAATTTGTGAAAAATCTTTTGTTTAGAAATGATGGCTTAAAAAGTCATCATTTTGGTATTTTAAAAATTTAACTTATAGAGTTAAATGTTAAATTTTGTTAAGGGTGTAAATAGCTATTTTTACGTAAAAATAAGTAAATTAAAAAATTTCTTTTATTTAATTTTGTCAATTTTTACTTAAAAAAAATCTTTATAAAAGAGTAGGTAGTTGAATTTCTATTTATTAAAATGATGAAGTTTATAGACAAGGAAGGTAGGTAAAGGTTATGATGGTTTCTCCAGTTATGACAGCAAAAGTTTCATCAAGAGATAAAGGTTCTTTTGGCAATAGAGTAAATCATGCAGGTTCACAATTCATGAATGCTGCTGTTACAGGCGGTTTGGCAGCAGGTACAATTGCAGGTGGCATTTATCTTAACAATCATACTGATAAAGTTACTAAATTAATGAACAATACATATGTTAAAAAAGCTGGTAATGCTTTTACTAATATTTTAAATAAAGTAAAATCTTCAAAAGCATTTCAATATGTTAATGATAAAGAAAAACATCTTGTTGGTAAATTTAAAAATACAAAAGTATTTTCTAAAATGTCTGGTTGGGGCACTAAGATTGCAGATATTTGCAAAAAAGCTTTTAATTCAGTAAAATCTATGCCCAAAACAGGCAAGTTTGCATTGTTAGGTGCGTTAGCATTGATACTTACCAGAGGTATATATAAATCAGGTCAAATTGAGCAAAAATATACAGATAGAGCAAAAATGGAACAAAATTTCATTTAATTATCTAATCAAAAAATATAAAATAAAAATTGGCTTATTATACATAAGCCAATTTTTTTAATTAGAAATATTATCAAAACAATACCCTGCTTTTATTAGCAGGTCTTTTAATGCTTTTGTCGGTAGACCTATTACATTTTCTAAGTCGCCTTCGACATTCGCAATATAAGTTGAATTCATTTCTTGAATACCGTATGCACCAGCTTTGTCTAAAGGCTTTTTAGTTTTTATATATTCTTCTATCAATTCATCAGAAAGTTTTTGGAATGTGACAAATGTTTTTACAATATCTGCATATGTTTTTTGTGTATATGTATCGATAACAGTTAGAGCTGTAACAACAAAATGTTTTTTGCCACTTAATCTATGAAGCATTTCTGCAGCGTGGGTTTCATTTTTTGGTTTTCCCAGAATTTTATTTTCTAAAACTACAACGGTATCGGCACTAACAATTAATGTGTTTTTAAGGGATTTATTGTCCGTCTTGTTTGTGTTTAAGGTATCCAAGACGGACAAAGCTTTATTTAGAGAGAGGGATGCGATTTTTTTGTCATTGTATATGTCAGAGTCTAATTTTTCTTTATATGTAGGAAGTAAAACATCAAAGTCGATATTTAGCTTTTTTATAAGAGCATATCTTCTTGGTGACTTTGAGGCAAGTATAATTTTTTTCTTTTCTAAATCTTTTTGCATGCCTTGATTTTAGCACAATAAGGCTATATTATGCAGTAGCAAATCTTGAGCATCTGTATTGAGCAGATTTTGCATTTAATGCTGCACAAAAACTATTTAGTTTATTACTCAAAAGCATCATATTTTTGCGCATATCTGAAAATTCACCCATTGCGTTGAGCATTTTTTCCGGTGCAACCATTGAGGTTATATCCGGATTGTCAACTTTTTCATCTGCATATTTTTTTACCAACAATTGGTCAATGTAATCTCTTGGTCCTACTGCCATAATCGTTTCTCCCTATTAAAATGTAATCCCTTTTATCCCTTACTTATATAAAGTATTTTATTGTTGAATAATTGCTTTTTTAGTATTTTTCTTCTTAATATTTCTTAATAATATAAATATAAAAAAAAGACCTTTCATTAAAAGGTCTTTTTTATTAAATTTAAAAATCTATTATCTTTTTTCGATTTTTTCTTTAATTCTTGTAGCTTTACCAGAACGTTCTCTGAGGTAGTAGAGTTTAGCTCTTCTAACATCACCGCGTCTAACTACTTGAATTTTTTCAAGACGTGGAGAGTATACAGGGAATACTCTTTCTACACCAACACCTTGGAATGTTTTTCTTACTGTAATAGTTTTACCAACGCCAGAACCGCGTTTTTTAATGATAATACCTTCGAAAGCCTGTGTTCTTTCCTTGTTGCCTTCGATAATTCTAACGAAAACTTTTACTGTATCTCCAGGATTTAGTTCAGGAAGATTATTGTTTTCGATGTGTTTTTTTCCTAATGCTTCAACTATCGGATTCATTGTTTTATTCCTTACTTTCAATTATTTTAATGACAATAAATAAATCTTAATAAAAACATAGTTTGTTATCAAGTATTTCCGCAATTTTTCTCTTAACGATTAGCAACAATTGTTAGTTTAAATATTTTGATTTTACTTTATTTATTAATTCAACAGACTTGTCAATATTTTTTATGTCAATTTCTCCTTGATTTGCTGCATTTTCTAATTTTTCTATTAGCGACAAGGTTTTTGAATCTGAATTTCTAAAAATAAACATATTTATTCCGGCATTTATACCTTTGATACAAGCATCAATAGAAGAAAAACCTTTTATACCACCCATTACCATATCATCAGATATAATAAGTCCTTTAAAGTTTAAAGTTTTTCTCAAATATTTTTTAATAACATTTTGAGATATTGATGCGGGTATTTGTTCATTATCAAAAGCTTTGTAGTGAATATGAGCAACCATTACAGCCGGTAAAAAAGGTGTAAGGCTTTTGAAAGGTTTTATGTGTGTTCTTTCTAATTCATTTAATGATAAATCCAAAACCGGCATTTCTTTATGTGAATCGACAAATGTTTCGCCATGTCCTGGGAAGTGTTTGCCTACAGGGATTATTTTATTTTTCAGATATTCATCTATTACAATTTTTCCGTATTTTATAACTTCATCCGGGTTTGAAGAAAATGAACGTTCTGCTATTATTGGGTTTTTAGGATTTGTATCAACGTCCAAGACTGGAGCAAAATTCATATTAAAACCAAACTCTTTAAGTTCTTTTGAGAGTTGTTTTGATTGCCGTTTTACAAAATCTTCTCCCAGTTTTGCAGAAGTTCTTGCATCTTTGTAATGGGAACCATTGTATATATTTTGAGTTCTTTCTACTCTCCCGCCTTCTTGATCAATGCTCAAAAAAGGTTTGATTAGTGCTTTTTTATTTATTATTTTTATTGAGTCTTGTAACGTATTTTTATCTTTTATATTTTGTGTAAAGAAGATAACTCCACCTAAACCTTGTTCTAATGCATTTATAAATCCTTTGTTTTCATTTAAAAGTGGGTTTGTTCCTTCAAAACCCAGTATAAACATTTGGTGTAATTTTTGTTTTAAAGATAATTGTTTCAATTTTGCCTCCAAAAAAATTATACCAGTGATTTATCATTTTCTAAACCATCTGGTTGAGTGCAAAAAAAAATTCATGTTATAAGATATCGTTAGGGGAGTATATTGAAAAAATGAAAAAGACTTTAATTTTAATATTGGTAGGATTTATTATATTTTCACTTGCTGCAAAAGATTCACTTGCTGCAAAAAAATCAAAGAAAACAGCCGGTGTGATTACACAGGAAGATATGACATCAATGTCTGATACAATTGATCGTTTGACAAGAAAAGTGTATTCTAATTCTTTGTTTTCACCCCAAGATAATGCAGCAATGATTGAAATAAAAATTAAGTTAGATAATCAAATGCTTATTGCCCCTGATGCAGGCTTGGCGCCTTTATATTACAAAGCTGCAAATTTGTATAAAGCAAGAGAGTACAAGCAAGAAGCTATAGATTGTTATCAGACAATATTGGAAAATTTTCCTGACACAGCTCTTGCTCCAAAAGCAAGACAAATACTAACCTCTATGGGAGTTACTGTTGTAGAACCTGCAGTAGAAAGTGAAGATGGCGAAACAACAGGCCAGGCTGCATCAATGGAAGGGGAAATGGATACAGCAGGTAATACATCTCAGTCTGAAACTATGGCAAATTAAAATAAAAATTTTATTATAATAACTTTTGAAATGCCCGTAAAGATTAATTTTTGCGGGCAATTTGTTTTTTTTTAAGTGAGGATAAAATATAGTCGTAACTAATATGTGGAGAAAAACTATGTCATATGTTGAAAAAACAAAAGAAAATTTAGAAATGTGCAATTGTTTAAAATGTCCTTCATATACAACTTCTTGTAAAATTAAAGAAATGCCCCACAATATGATGGATATGATGAAGGGTATTGAAAATGTTGAAGGTTTAGAAAATCTTTTTTGTGCATATACAAAAAGCAGATGTATAGATGAAGATAAAGGTTGTTTATGTAATGTATGCAGAGTGCATGATAAATATAATTTAGAAGATGGCCATTACTGTATAGTAGATGGTGGGTATTAATAATCAGCTTTGATTTACCACAATTCTTATTGCAACGCTATAAAAAAAACTTTATAATAAAGCTTAAATAGATTGTAATGGAGCATTTTTATGGATACAATAAGTTTGTGGCAAATGTGGTGCATTGCAGGTGTAATTCTATGTATTATTGAAATATTTACACCTGTATTGTTCTTTTTAAATATAGGGTTTGCTTGTTTTTGTTCTGCAATTGTTGCTGCATTTGGCTTTTCTTTGACACTTCAAGTGATATGTTTTGCTGTTTTTTCTGCCATATTTTTGATATGGCTAAGACCGATATTAATCAAACAAAAACATTCGGGTCAGCCGGATACTATTGAAATGTATATAGGAAAAACAGCAAAGGTTGTTGAAAAAGTTACAAAATATAGTGGTAGAATTGCAATTTTTGGTGAAGAATGGCAAGCAAAATCATTGAGTGATGAGGAGTTTGACATTGGTTCACAAGTAAAGATTGTTAAAAATGATAGCATAGTGATGTATGTAGAAAAGCTGTAATTTGTTGTAAAGAAAGCATTTAAATGTTTTATATTTCTATATTTTTAGTTGTAATTTTTATAAGTATTCTATTCTCTAAATCCTTTCTTTTTGTTAGAGAAAATGAAGTTGCAGTTATAGAAAAAAATGGACATTATAATAGAACTCTTGGTGAAGGTATTTATTTTATAATACCATTTTGGGAAAATACAAGATGGATAGAGCCTGATAAAGATTCAAAATGGTATAGCTTTTTTTTATGTAAAAAAATTAAAACAAATCAACAAATAATGACATTTCCAAAAGATAATAGAGTGTTCTTTTCAATAGATAACAAACAATATAAAGTTAAATGTAATGTAGTTTATAAAATTATAGATGCAAAAAAAGCAGTTTATGAGGTTGTATATCTTTTTGATGCGTTAAATCAACTTGTTGCAGGTATATTACAAAAAAGGCTTATTGATGCAAATGAAAATGAAAATCAAATTGAAAGAATAAAGTATATTCTTGATAATGCCTTAGATATTAGTAATGATTATGCTAAAAAATGGGGTGTTGAAATTATTAAAATCAAATTGAAACAAATAATTGATCCAAATGGAATAAGACATAATATAGAAGCATAGAAAGGGAAGAAAATGTTTTTTTTATTGTTAATTATTGCAGCACTTGTTGTTATTTATTTTCTTGCAGGTATTAAAATTATTCAACAAGAAGAAGCTATGATTGTTGAAAGACTCGGTGTATTTGAAAAAGTTTTGTACGCCGGCTTTCATATAATCATTCCATTTTTAGAATATCCAAGAAAGATTCAATGGAAATATTCTCAAAAAGCTGCTGATGGCAGAATGTATTCTTATTATAGCGAAAGAACTCTTATAGATTTGCGTGAATCTGTTATGGATATTCCAAGACAAAATGTAATTACTAAAGATAATGTTTCTATATCTATTAACGCATTAATATATTTTCAAATTATGGATGCAAAAAGTGCAGTATATAGAATTCAAAATTTACCAGAAGCTATCGAAAAATTGACACTTACAACAATGAGAAATGTAATTGGTGACATGGTTTTGGACGAAACTCTTTCATCAAGAGATACAATAAATGCAAAACTTAGAGAAACATTGGATGAAGCTTCTAATAAGTGGGGTGTAAAAGTTAATAGAATTGAGCTGCAAGAAATTACTCCGCCAGCTGACGTTCAAGCATCTATGGAAAAACAAGTTAAGGCAGAAAGAGAAAAACGTGCTGCGATTTATGAAGCAGAAGGACTTAAACAAGCAGCTATTTTAAAAGCAGAAGGTGAAAAAGCTTCTGCAATAAATAAAGCAGAAGGACAAAAACAAGCTGCAATTTTAGAAGCCGAAGGTGAAAAAGAAGCTGCAAGACTTGTTGCAGAAGGTCAAGCTGCTGCGAGGGTAAAACAAGCAGAAGCCGAAGCTACAGCTATTAATAAAACTATAGAAGCTATCCAAGACCACGGACAGCCTGACAAATATCTTATTGCCGTAAGATATTTGGATACTTTAAAAGGTATGGTCGAAGGTGAAAACAACAAAGTTGTTTATATGCCTTATGAAGCTACAGGAATTTTAAGTTCTGTTGACGGAATAAAACAAATGTTGGATTCTGTTCCAAAATCGTAGTTTTAAAATATAATAAAAAGACCGCTTTTATAAAAAAGCGGTCTTTTTATTCTTCGGGCGGATGATACCAATTTAAAATCTCTGGGACAATACAGTTATTTTTTATTTCTCCAAAAATTTCAGCAAGTTCTGTTTTTTGTTTATTTAATATTGCATCAATATATTGTTCTTGTCTGATTAATAATGCAATTTTCTTTTCTATATCTGCTGTTATTGGCTTTATCTCCGATAAGGATTCTATTTCCAATACTATTTCTAATCTGTATTCTTTTAATGCAGAAACTATTTCATCTATATTTTTCGGATTTTTATCTTTTATTGTTTCAACCAATCTCAATATATTAATTTTATTGTTTTCATCATACGAAAATGCAGAAACCATACACACCTCAAATTAATATCTACTTACTATTATTTAAAAACTTTTTTTTTATATCAAATTCAATAAACAAAAAAATTGTTACAAGGCTTAACAATTGCAATTTGATAGTTTAGATTTAACTTGATTATTAATTATACTTGTGTTTTCATAGAGTTAAGTAAGAGAAGACTTCACGGTACATCCTCTTGAGAAAGTGTCTAAGGCTGAAGACCACCGTTGAAGCAAGATTTAATACAGGAGAAAAAAACCTTATGGTTAAAATTAGATTAAAAAGATTGGGCTATAAAAAGAACCCTACTTATAGAATTGTTGTTATCAACGATGTACAGAAGAGAGAAGGAAGACCAATTTGTGAATTAGGTCATTACAATCCGAAAACAAAAGAAATGAGCTTAGATAAAGCAACAGCTTTAGAATGGATTTCTAAAGGTGCTAAGCCATCTGAAACAGTTCAATACCTCATCAATAATTGTGATGATGAAGGGAAATTGATTTACAAACAAAAAACAGAGAAAAAATTATCTAAAAAAGCATTAGCAAAATTAGAAGCAGAAAAAGAAGCAAAAGCTCAAGCTGAAGCAGAAGCAGCAGCTGCAGCTGAAGCTCATGCTTCAGAAGAAGCACCTGCTGAAGCTAGTGCAGAATAAGTTTTTAAACAGGGGAAAAGAACACTTATTAGACCGCTTTGAACTACAAAGCGGTTTTTTTTATTAAAATACTGGTAAGTTTCTTTATTACAAAGTAGAATTAATATATGAAAAAAGCATTAGTTACATTACCAAATAGTATTGCTGGTACACTGATTATGAAAGGCTTTAACCAAGGTTTTAAGGCAAATGGTTGTTATGTCTTAGAAAAAGATTTGAGAGATATAAATATTGATGAAATAGAAAGATTTAAACCTGATATTGTTTTAGGATATGATTATGGTTTTTTGTTTTCCTGTAACAGTGAATTAAACAATTTCTTTTTAAATTCAAAACATAAATTTCAGTTAGTACATTATTTTGCTGATGAACCAAATGGCAAATATGCTTATGTAGACAAGCCGAAACTTTATAATAATTACATTAAGCTGGCAGAAGATACTAGAGTTACTACTTTTATTTGGGACAAAGATTTTCAATATCAAATTCCAAATTCTTATTATTTACCTCTTGCTGTTAATTATAAAGCTTATCAGACAGATTTTGGTCAACAATATGATATTTCTTTTGTTGGCAGACCTTTAACAGAAAAACGTCAAAAAGTTCTTGCTGCATTGGTTAGAAAGTTTGGTGAAAAATTAAATATATTTTGTTATGAAAAACATTTTTTACAGAGCTTAGATGACATGAAAGACAAACATTTTTTGTCTGAAAAGGAATTGGACATATACAAAAGTGCATATAGGGGATTTTTAACAACAGAAAAAGAAATAGCTGACGTATATTTTAATTCTATTGTTAATATAAATATTACTTTGCAAGGAAAATCCAGCTTAAACTACAGAGTTTTTGAGGTTTTGGCTTCAAAAGGATTTTTGCTAACTGATGATGTTGAAGATATTCGAAAAAACTTTATTGTTTCAAAAGAGCTTGAAACATACAAAGATGTTGATGATTTAATAGATAAAACAGATTTTTATTTAAAGAATCCTATGATAGCTAAAAAAATTGCTATTATTGGATTTGCAGATATTGTTAAAAGTCATAGTTTTACTGCAAGAGCAAGAACTATTTTAGATACAATAAAAAATAGATAAGCAAAGCTTATTGTTAAAAATAAGAATAAGCTATTAAACAGTTAGACATTATATACATTTATTTGTATGATTTTATTAATGCATGTTTTGTGTAATAAATAATAAAAAGAAAGAGAAATTTAATTGAGTGAAATAGGTTCAAAACAGTATCTTTGTATATTCGGTGGTGGCGCGATAAGGGGACTTGCTTATCTTGGTGCAATGAAGGCTATGCGAGAACTGAATGTTAATATAAAATCTTTTGCAGGTTCTTCTGTTGGGGCTGTTTTTGCTGCTTTTGCTTCATTAGATTATACTTATGATGAATTTAAAGAGCTTTTTAACGAAGTTAATTTTGACTTGTTTCGTGATGTTCAGTTTAATCTTGCCAAAAATTTTGCTATAAGTAAGGGTGAACATTATACAAAATGGCTTAGAGCTGCAGTTGAGAAAAAATTTTATGGGGATAAGTATGAGAAAGGGAAAAATCCGCCTGTAACTTTTAAAGATATTGATAAAGATTTTTTTGTAATTACCAGTAATATTAACGGTTGTAAACCGTATATTTTTTCAAAATATACTACGCCTGATTTTGAAATTGTTCAAGCTTTAAGAATTTCTACAGCACTTCCCGGTCTATTAGAACCATTTGAATTGGATAAGAATGTTCTGATAGATGGAGACATGATGAAAAGTTGGCCAATGTGGCGTATAAATGAATTGTTGTGTCCTGATGATTGTCGGATAATAGAGTTTCGTCTTGAGGGAGCAAAATGCTGGTCTAATATTAAAAATTCTGTTGAATATTTGAATGCAGTTTTTGCTACTCTTTCAAATTTTGCAACTGAATATATTATGCAAACTTACCAACCTAAAGATAAATTTGATTATATAAAAATTGATACTGATCATATTTTGCCTGTTCAGTTTACTCTGCCTCAACAAGAGAGAGAAAAGCTAATAGAGCTTGGATATAATACAACAATGGAATATTTTACTAAAACACTGCCTGAAAAGAAAAGACAAATATTGCCATTTTATAGCGTGATTTTGGACTATTTAATAAAAATCAAAAATTATATTTCTCTTAATAAAATTGTGAATGCCAAATCAGAATTATCCGATTTGTTTGTATATTTATTTGATGCTAAAAGAGTTATAGATTCTTCTATTTATAAAAAAATTGTTAGTTTTAAAAATGAATTTTTAGGTGATATAGAAAAAACTTTTTTCTTTAATCATTTAGTTTTAAAAAATAAAAAACAGACAGAATTTATCCTTAATGAGTTGTACAATGATGTATTAGAACGTTGTATTGAATTAAAAACATACATCAAAGATTTTGAATAAACTGTCTTTTTTTATGTTTAATTATAAAATTTACTATTCTGCTTTTTTAATTGGTGCAGCTGATTTTGTTTCTTTTTTATCTATAACAAAAGTGTTGTCTACAAATTGTGCTCTATCGAGGTATTTTTGTTCAATTTTACCTTTTTTATAGTTGCGGACAATATAGCTTAGTCCAATTAATGCACCTGCAATAATTTTTACAGGTTTTGGGATTGCATTAAAAATAGTTTTTGCTTTTCCAAAGAAAGACAAACCTTCAAGTGCAGCAGGATTAGCTTTTTTTGCAACAGCTCTACCAATTAAAGCGGCTGCTCCGCCAACAGCTCCGATTTGAACATCAGAAACAACTGCATTTGCAAAATGTTTCATAGCGCAATCTATTTTATTACCTGTTGTTCCTTTTTTTCTATCTACAAAAGAGTTTAATGTAGGTGATACTAGAAATAAAACTTTTGACATACACGTTCCTTACTTTTTTCACACACAAACTTAAAAACAAGTGAACTTAATTTTTTGATAATATTTTAATTTATGTTTACAAATATTTATATTGAATATTTTGAAATGTCTTCAAAATACTTTTCAAGAGCCATATATCCATTATATATTTCATTAGTAATCAATGTATATCTGCATGCAGCGAGATATTTAAGCTCTTTTAGTCTGATATCAATTATTTTATCAGCATCATTTTTTAAATTTTCATCAAGAGACATAGACCATTTTTTTAGTAATTCAATTTCTTCATTAACTTGCTTTATTGTTGTATACTCAAGTTGATTAAAATCATATTTACCTAAAAGAGCTCTTTCTTTATTTGTAATGCGACTTTTTACCACCGGTGTGCCATATATTTTTTTTATGACCATATAATTATCAGCTGCTATGCTGTGAGACAAAGGTACACCTGCTTTAGCCAACATAGATGAAGTACTCAATGAACTGAACCTGTCGTTTGCGTCTGAGAGTGCACTAAGTTTAGTTAATTGAGAGCTTGGATTATTTGTTATGTTGTAAAAATTATCTTTAATTGTTCCAATCCTCATATAATATTATAGGACAACCCCTATAATAATATTATCGCACGCTTAATTGTTTGTCATGCTACTTTGTAGAATTGTTAAGAGTATATATTTTAGCGGGTCTGTACACAGGTAATAAAGAATTTTGCGGATAAAATTCATCCATTATTCCATAAGGACCTTGTATTACAAAAAATTCTACCATTTCTCCTGTTTCTACTCTTAAATCAGAAAATGGTATTTTCATTTCTAAGAAGTCGCAAAAAATATGTTCGATATTGTTTTTAAGCTGTAACACCCATAGATTATCGTGAGTTGCTGTTGCCAGTTGTGCATCAAAGTGGAAGTTCTTATAAAGTTTGATTTTTACTTCAGTATTATAAGGATCCCTAATCATTGGAATAACAGATTCTGTTTTGTTGAGTACTCTTATGGGGGAGGAATAAATTTGGTTATCACTTCTGTTTTTAAAGTATATATATATTTGATTATAATCTTTAAAACCATTGTCTTTATCTAGTACAAATTTGTTTATATCAAATCTTAAATATAAATTTTCACTGTCATAACCAAACAAGATTCTGTTTAAAAGTCTTTTTTCTTGCATTGTAGGTGGTGCCGGTATATCAATACATCCGCCTTTTTCCCATTTTTCATAAGGATCTTTTCCATTTAAATGGAAATTTTCAAAAGGAGCTTTAGGAAATCTTGAACGGACCTCAACAAATTCATTTAGTGGTGTATCTAAATATGAAGGTATAGGCTTATTTATTGCTTTATAAATATTTTTTAAATGTTCTCTAAAAAGATGATCAAATATATCATCTTGTCCGGAGTCATTTGGCTCTCCATACCACCAATACCAATCACTGCTTTGGCTTATTAGTAATTCTTGCCATGCAAATTCAAGATTTTCATCATTTGGATATTTTTTTTGATATTCTATAAGTTCGCATCTGGCATTGTCCATATATGTCCAAGCCAAATTTTTAGTTGGTTCGCCTATCCATAATAGAAAATCTCTATTAATCCAAGAACCTGATTTAATTTCTGTCAATTCAAAAGGTGTACCAGTCCAATCCAGTTTGTCAACATTTTCTATATAATCACATACTCTTACTGTCTCAAGGTCAGAATCTTCCAATATAAGGTTATATAATGTTTCAAGGAACTCATGTCCGTCATTTCTGTAATTTTCCCAGCAATTTTCGCCATCCATTGCGATTGCCAAAATGTGCATTTTGTCGGGTGAACTTTGTAATTTTCTTTGTCTTGTTTTTATTCTGTCATATAAATCATTTGCTGCTTTCACTGGATCATGATGAGGATATTCAAAACCTATTAAGTTTGGTATAACGGCATCTCTGAATAAAATTCCTATTTTTTCTCCATTGTGTTTATACCTGTAACTATGGCATATGTCATATGGATCTTCTAAATATCCCCTAAAGTCTCTGACGAATTCTTTTTTTAATGTTTGCTCTAAAACGCCTTCATCAGAAATAGTCCATTTTGCACCTTGTTCGATAAATAGTTGAAGAGTCTTTTCGCTTACACATTGTTCTGAAGGCCAGATACCAACTGGGCGTTTGCCAAAAATATTTTCAAATGTATCTAATGCTAATTCAATATTTAATTTTGCATCAGCACTAAAATCTGATTTTAAATCAGGATAATTTGCATTCGGGTTTGCTTTTTTGGCGTCATTCATATCAAGTAAAATTGGCAAAATTGGGTGAAAATAAGGGCTGGTTGAGATTTCGATTTTTCCTTCTTCTTGATATTTTTTATATGCCGGTATGATTTTTTTTATCAAATCTCTTTGTAAATCTATTATTTTTTCTCTATCTAGAAGAGTAAATTCTCCATTCTTTTTATTGAATAATTCTTTAATTTCCGGAGTTTCTCTCCAAATAGGATCAAACCATACCAAATTAAACCAAGCCATTATGTCAGAATATTCTTGAAGTGAAAAATCATTTATAGAACATTCTGAATTTTCAAATCTTTTGTCATAAAGTTTTTTATACTCTGCATTAGGTAAAACCATATTTTGATAATTAACATCAAAAAAGTGGTTGAGGATAAACTCTTTTTCGTCATCAGAAAGTTCTTCTACTGGTGTAATTGTAAGACGGGAAATAATGTCATGAGCATTGTTGTATCCATAGTCATAAATAGACGATATGAGCATTGGTACAAGATTAAAAGTTAGTTTTAGTTTTGGAAATTTATCCATTATAACTAACATATCTAAATAATCTTTTACTGCACGCAATCTAACCCAAGGCATCAAATAAATACCTTCCGGTTCGGATTTATATACCGGTTGGTGCATGTGCCAAATAAAGGCGATTGACAATTTTTTGCGCATATTTATACCCGACAATCTATGAAAATATTGTAGCATATTTTGCTATTTATACAATGTTTTCAAAAGGAAAAAACTTTATTAAAATTTTGACAATAAAAAAAGAAGTCTTAATGACTTCTTTTTAAATGGTGGACCATGTTCATCACTTCTCGAACTATTTAGCAAAAACAGGATTTATATTGATGTATCAGAAAGAGTGTTTTATGTTTGTTTTGATTTAAAATTTGCAGCATAAAATAGCCTATCATTTTTTAATAGACTTCAAATTAAAATTTTAAAAACTAAAGCATTATTAATTAGTTTTTATTTTTATTTTTATTTTTTTGCCACATTTTAAATTCTTCTACATTTTTAGGGTCGCTGTAAAATCTTTTAGCGGCTTCAATTGTGGCAAGTGCCAAAGCTCTAGCCACATCTTCTTCGATTAAATCGGTGTTAATTACAACACCACCTTTTTTCTTGGTTTCTGATTTGTCATTTTGCATGTCTTACCTTCCTTTCTTTTGTAGTACACAAAAATGGACTTTAAAAAGCTATATCACGCAATTTCTAGTCCATTTTATGATATAATTATTGAATAAAAGAGAGGAATTTACATGGAATCCAATGAAATAAGTATATATTGCGATGAAAGTTGTCACCTGGAACACGATGGCTCGAATGTTATGGTTTTGGGAGCAATATTTTGTCCAAGCAAATTAAGATATGGTATATATAATGACATTAGAGAAATAAAAAATAAACACAACTTATCTCCGAAAGCCTTTGAAATAAAGTGGGCGAAAGTATCAGATTCTAAAATTGATTTTTATATGGAACTTGTAGATTATTTCATGAATAATGGAAATTTAAGCTTTAGGGGACTTATTGTGCCAGATAAAACAATTATCAATAATAAACGATTTTTACAAGATTGGGAAACTTTTTATTACAAAATGTATTATCAGTTATTGAGAATTTTAATTAACCCAAGGTATTGTTACAATATTTTTGTTGATATTAAAGATACTAATGGTTCTCAAAAAAGAAAAAAGCTTCTTGAAATATTAAATAAAATTTCTTCTGATATTACATATTCAAAAGACTTGGTTGTAAAAAAATTACAAGCGGTTCGATCTGAAGAAGTCGAGATTATACAATTAACAGATTTTTTAATGGGTGCAATTAGTTATGAAAATAGAAATTTGCACTCTAATTTGGGTAAAGTAAAGATTGTTCAAAGATTGAAAGATTTAACAGGTTACCCACTTACAAATTCTACTTTTCCTAACGAAAGCAAGTTTAATTTATTTAAAATTAAACTTCAAGGAGATGAATGTGAGTAATTTAAAGTGGTTGCCTCAAAAATTAAATTTAACAGATTTTTCAGATATAAATGATTTTATAAAACATTTATATTTTATTTTTGAACAAGATTTTAAAAATAATGGACCTGTTTACTTTGGTGGCAAACCTGTTCTAATAAATGATTTACCGCTATATGTACGTTGCGAAAAATTACTTCAAAAGGGATTAACATGCAATAATAAGTATAGTTGTGATAATTGCGTTTTTGTAGACAAAGAAGATATTTTTAATCATATTACTTGTAGAGAGCAAAGTGATGCTATGAGAACCCCTGGAATTTTTGAAGAAGAAAGAGCTTCAAGATTACCTTGGATTAAGTATATTATAGAGAATTGTAACAAAGAACACCCAAGTATAAAATATTATGAAACTACGGTTAAAGGCAATAATCGAATATGTTTTTGGTTGGAAATTGAGAAATTTTTAGTGATACTTACAGAGGACAATGAAGGGCGGTTGTACCTTACTTCGGCTTATTATTTGTATAACAGGAAAAAAAGCGATCGTCCAAGAAGTGACTATAAAAAATTTTGCAAAAAACAGAAAAAGAACGCCACAACTTAACGTAGCGTTCTTTCTATCTCACTCTGCATATAGCAGCCCACACATGGTAGGTGAGTACTTATATTATGACATACAAAAATTAAAAAGTAAATACTTTTTGTAAAATTTCTTTACAAAACTATTGACAATTTTACAAAAAATATGTATCATGCAAATTTTTTTGCCATGCCATTTTATGAGTTCGAAACCAATTTTAAAGAAGCTTTTATTTAAAGATTAAACAGACAAAAAGATGAGATTAATTAAAATAATTTCGAGCACTTTTCTTGAATATCTAATGCGATATCTTTTGCGAATTT
>CALUSQ010000031.1 GCA_944323475.1 Candidatus Gastranaerophilales bacterium | reverse complement strand
CTGCAGCAAGTCCAAGTTTGGCGACTGATGTTGCTGGACAGATTTTGAGCAAGCCTATGAGTTTGTTCTGTGCTGTTGGCTTTTTACTATTGATTGCCGTTTCGAGCCATTGGACAGGTTTGCCATGGATGCCGTTTACATTTTTCTCAATAGTTATATTAATAGCTGCATTTTCTGTTCTTGTTAACCAAGATGTTCAAGCACAACTCGGACAACTTGAAAGTGTAAAACAAAATATGCAGGATTTAGTTAACCCCAATAAAATGTATGAACGTCTTGGTGTTGATGTTTTGAGTTTGCAAGTTGGTTCAGGTTTGTTGCCTATTGCTGACCCTGATCAAGAAGGTCAATTATTGGCAAAGATTGCTGCTTTGCGTCAACGTGTTACTGATGAATTAGGCTATATTATACCTAATATAAGAATTATGGATTCATCAGCACTGGATGCAAATGAGTATTTAATCTCGATAAGAGGAAACAAGGTTGCTACAGGCTTTGTTTATCCTGGGAAACTCATGGTTATTGCTGATCAATGGGATGCTACGGGTAAACCTACTCCTGCCGATTCTATTGTAAATATAGATCCTACATATCAAGCACAAGCTTACTGGGTTGATCCTCAAAATATTGATCCTGAGGATCATTTAACTGCGGTTGATTCTGTTGATGTAATTGTTACTCACCTTCAAGAATGCGTAAGAAAATATGTTGATGAGGTAATGACAAAAACAGATGTGCTCAAACTCATGGAACTTGTTAAGTCTCAGGATCCTACACTTGTCAACGATCTTATTCCTACTATCATTTCAACCAGTGATTTAAGAAAGATTTTTGTTAATCTTATTAGAGAAAAAGTCTCAATCAAGGATATTATATTTATTTTTGAAAGACTTTGCGACTATGCAAGGTTCTCTAAGGAACCGGATATTTTATCAGAGCGTATAAGAGCAGCATTAGGACGTCAAATTTGTCTTACAAACTGTACTGAAGACAAAGTTCTTTATGCATTGACGCTTTCAAGTGAATGGGAAAAAACATTGGATGACAGTTGTCAAAGAACAGAGCTTGGCACAATGTTCCTTTTAAATCCTATGCAGGTTCAAGAGCTTATTGAAACTACAGCATCAACCCTTATGAGAGCACATCAGACAGTCGGAAAACAGCCTGTTATACTTTGTTCTCCAAGGATAAGACTTCCTTTATATCAATTGCTTGAAAGACATATTCCTACTATCGTAGTTATTTCTTATAGTGAATTGATTACAGATATTAAGGTAGAAGCTGTTGATACAATTGGAGAAATGTATGCTCAGGATTATCAATAAATAAAGGTTTGAAATGCTAGAACAATCTACAGAACGTTCAATTGAATATATGAAAAAAAGAGCCTACGAGATAATAGACTCTACTCCTATGTATCAATATAAAGGCTCTGTATCAAAACTATTGGGTTTGACGGTTGAGGTTAAACTTCCGGGGTTAAAAATAGGTGATTTGTGTTTTATTGAAAATTACCAAGGAGAAAAAAAACCTGCAGAAGTTGTTGCTTTTAAAGGCGATACCGCGCAATTGCTTCTCTTATATGATGGTACAGGTATAGGCCAAGGTAGTCTTGTTACTACAACAGGCGCTCCAATTATGTTGCCTGTAGGTGATTTTCTTTTGGGTCGTTTGATTAGTCCTATGGGTGAACCAATAGACGGAAGACCGATGGATACTTCAACGGCTAAATTTGTTTCTATTGACGGACCGGCTCCAAGTCCTTTTGACAGACCTATCATTAATACAATGTTTTCTACAGGAGTTAGAGCAATAGATGCTACATTGACTCTAGGTGCGGGACAACGTATGGGGCTGTTTGCAGGTTCCGGTGTAGGTAAAAGTACAATGCTTGGTATGATTGCCAGAAATTCTGATGCTGATGTAAACGTTGTAGCTTTGATTGGTGAACGTGGAAGAGAGGTGAAGGAGTTTATTGAAGATTCTCTTGGTGAAGAGGGTATGAAAAAATCTGTTCTTGTTTGTTCGACAGGTGACCAACCTCCTTTGATTCGTCAAAAATGTTTACAGGCTGCTACTTCCGTATGTGAGTATTTCAGAGATCAGGGCAAAAAAGTTTTTCTTATGACAGATACAGTTACACGTTGTGCGATGGCAGGACGTGAAGTTGGATTGTCTATCGGGGAACCACCTACTATGAAAGGTTATCCCCCTTCTATATTTTCTTGGCTGCAAAAAGTTTTAGAAAGAGCAGGTAATAGTCCTAAAGGTTCTATTACTGCACTTTACACTGTACTTATGGAAGGTGATGATATTAATGATCCGATTGTGGATACCGTTCGTGGTATTACAGACGGACATATTTTCTTGAGTCGTAAAGTTGCTGAGATGAATCATTATCCAGCGATTGATATTTTGGGCAGTATTTCTCGTCTTATGTCTGCGATAGCAACTGAAGAACATAAAGAAGCTGCAGCAAAAATGCGTCGTTGTATGGCACTTTATCGAGAAAATAAAGATTTAATTGATGTAGGGATGTATGTTGCAGGTTCAAATCCAAAGTTGGATATTGCTATTGAAATGATGCCTCAGATAAATGCTTTTTTGCAGCAAAGGGTAGAAGAATCTGTAAGCATGGATACTACTATTGCCACATTGGTTCAAATGATGAGTTCAGTTGATATTTAGTAAAAATAAGTTAAGCAATTTTAGCCGATTAAAATACTTTATATAAATAAGGTTAGCTTTATTGTGGTTATATAAATGTTTAATTGCGTAAATAATGCTTTTAAATTAGAAAAAATGGTTTATCAAACAAGAACAGCTGGTGCTGCTGTTGGTACAATGTTTGATGCTTTTTGTAAAACAATGAGCAAATCAAATGTAGCAAGACAAAGTGCAAGAGATGTCGTTAAACAAACAGCAGATAAAGCTAAAAAATTAGAAGAAATAGCTAACAAAATACTTAAAAATTCAAAATCAAATGCGATTCCTAAGGTACGTGTTAAGGGAGTTAATTCTACTGCAAGTAAAATAAAAAAGAAATTTATTGAGTTAGAAAATAAAGGCTATGAAGCTTCAAGAGAAAAAGTTCAAGAAATTTTCTTTGGTAATGGAGTCGGAGAATTAGTTGGAGATTCTTATGGCTTTAGGTATATTTTGCAGAACGAGAAAAGTGGTAATATAGAAAGTTCAATAAAACTTTATGAAAGTATTTTAAATTTTCAAAGAAAACACCCTCGTAAGTTTCGTATAACAGGTTTTGAAGATTATTACGGAAAAGGCATTAAACCTTATGGTAACGAAGCAATTAGAGACAAATATGCAGAACTTCAATATCGTACATCTTTAGGTAAAAGAAAAGAAACATTAGCTGCATTTACTGAAAAACCTTCCGGTTATACAAGAACTAACATCAATGTAAGAATTAACGGGGTTAATACAGAAATACAAATTGGCGGCCTGCATACTACAAAATGGGGTGATGTAGAGCACATCTTGTATGATATGAGACAGGGCAAGCCTCTTGATATGTCTAAATATACACAAGAACAAAAAGAGCTTGCTTATAAAATTCGAAATGCATATAAAGAAGTATTAAAAAGAAAAACTGGTCAGACAGCAGAAAAATTTTCACAAGAATACCTTACAAAGGTTTGGGATACATCAAGAAAAGCAGAAATTTTAAATAGTAAAGAACCATTATTTCCTGTTTTTCCTCAAGGCTATCCTGAAATTTTGAAAGCAGAAAATATTTTGAAATTGGCACATGATTAATATATGTTACAAAACATTCAAACAAAAGAAAAAAATATTTTTAGGAACATTAAAATAATTATAAAACAAGGATTAATACTATGAATAATATACAATTAAATGATAATTCTATAAATTTTAAAGCAACACCTAAAGAAATAAAAAATATAGAACAAGCTTGTAAAAATATTGTAAATAGTAATATTAAAGACTGTCTTAAAGAATCTGTAGATACTGCAGAAATAGGTAATAAAGCATATATTTCAAGTGTAAAAAAAGATGGAAAATTTTTGGTAAAAGTTGAACTGAAAAACAAAAGTGGTGCTAACGCTTATACTCTTATAAAAACAGGTTCACCTGAGGAAACAAAAAGGTTTTTTAATATGCCTAAAACTATTAAAAAGTTAGCTGATGTTATTGATTCTTTAAAAGAAACTTTAAAAAATATGGAAGAAAGAGAATACTAAGTATTTTTTGAAAATTATTTTTGAGGTATTTGTAAGGTTTATGTTTTTATATGCGATAATAAACATATGGCAAAGAACAAAGAACGTTTAGACAAAATACTTACAGATAAAGGCTACTTTGATACAAAGAGCAAAGCGCAAGGTGCAATTATGGCCGGTGATGTGAAAGTCAATGATGAAGTAATAACAAAAGCCGGGTATCAATTGGAGCTTAAAGAAAATACTAAAATTGAGATTAAGTCACTACCTTTTGTATCTCGAGGCGGATTAAAACTGGATAAAGCGGTAAAAACTTTTGATATATCTTTAAAAGACAGAATTTGTTTAGATGCAGGTGCGTCAACAGGCGGATTTACTGATTGTATGCTTCAAAATGCTGCAAAATATGTTTATGCAGTAGATGTAGGATATGGACAAATAGCTTGGAAGCTTAGAAATGATAAGAGGGTAAAAGTTGTTGAAAGAACAAATATAAAAAATTGCTTACCTGCTGAAATTTATGATGAAACAGACATTTTACCTGATTTTTGTGCAATGGATTTGTCTTTTATTTCAATAACAAAAGTTCTTGAAAACATAAAAAAACTTATGAATCCACAAAAGCAAGAAATAGTTTCTTTAATAAAACCACAGTTTGAAGCGGGAAAAGAGTTAGTGGGTAAAAATGGGGTTGTAAGAGAAAAAAGCACCCATAAAAAAGTAATAGAAGATGTTATAAATTATGCAGAATCTATAGGACTTTATCCTAAAGAACTTACCTTCTCTCCAATAAAAGGACCTGCGGGAAATATAGAGTATTTGGTTCTGTTAGAAAACTTTAAAACTGATTTTGATAAAAATATTATTCAAAACATTGTAGAATTAGCAAATGAAAATAATTTTTAGGAGATAGATAAATGTCAAAAAGAAAAAAGAGTTTTTTTAGCAAAGTAATTTATTGGTCTTTGTTTGCTGTTTTTGTTTATTTTGGTGTAAATGCTCTTTCCTATGCAGATACTTTGAAATTTGCGCATATATCAGATGTGCATCTTTCTGACAAAACTGTAGATACAAGTTACAAAGTATTATCTCATTCTAAAGAGCTTTTTAAAGACGAAATAGAACAGATAAATTCTATACCAAATTTGGATTTTGTAATTGTAACAGGAGATTTGGCTGATAAACCGCAAAAACCATTGTTGGAACAGGCATGTGATCAAATGAACAAACTAAAGTCACCTTGGTATTTTGCTTTTGGTAACCATGATGCTGCAGTAGGTACGAGTTTGAAAAAAGATAAATATTTTGATTATATAAAAAAACGCAACAAAAACATAAAATCAGAAACTCCATATTATTCATTTGTGCCTAAAAAAGGATATAGAGTAATAGTTTTGGATGCAACAATAGATAACAAAATTACAGCAAACGGTGAGCTCCCTAAAGAACAGCTTGAATGGCTTGATGAACAGCTTGATTTGTCACAAAAATCTAATCAAGTTCCTTTAATATTTTTACACCATCCATTGCATGAACCTTTTCCAAGTTTTCATCATAGGTTAATAAATGCACAAGAGTTTAAAAATATTCTTGATAAGTACAATATGCCTATAGCTGTTTTTTCCGGTCATTATCATGCTACAAAAGTATACAAAGAAGGGCATATCTTGCATGTAAGTACTCCATCTTTGGTGACATATCCTTGTGCTTTTAGAATTGTCAGTGTCAGCAATATGAAACATCAAGTTGTTTTCAATTTTGATTATAGAGAAACAAACCTTAAAGATGTTCAAAAAAAAGCAAAACTTCTCACTTTTTCTTCAGAAACATATAAAGGTGAAGATTCAGACAGAAATGGGATTGTTATTATAGAAAAATAGGTTAAAATAACATAAGAATAAGAACTTTCTTTTTAGGAGTTTTATATGAGAGATTCAAAAGGCAAATTTATTGTAAAATTTCGTGGAGTCAGAGGCAGCCATCCGACTCCGGATTTTAATTTTTTAGAATATGGCGGCAATACTGTATGTGTAGAAGTGAATGTTAACGGACATATTATTCTTCTTGATGCTGGAACGGGTATAATCAAATCAGGTAGCGATTTGATGAAAGATTATGTTGCGGAATTTCACAAAACTCCTATTTCTGCGACTGTACTTTTGAGCCATTTTCACAATGACCATCTACAAGGTTTGCCTTTTTTTAAACCTCTTCATATTAATACTTCAAAGGTTAATATTGTCGGTTTTTCTGATTATGAAGACAGTATTGATGAAACAATATCAAAAATTGCTTTTGAAAAATCTTTCCCATTAGGATTAAATGATTTGAGTGCAAAGATTAGTTTTTACGAAATAAATGATAATTATGTGATGGTTTTTAATAACAATGAAACTGAACCGGAATTAAAAAAAATTCAATCAGATTCAGATTATGAGCCACAAGGTGATGAG
Source organism: Candidatus Gastranaerophilales bacterium (assembly GCA_944323475.1). Taxonomy (GTDB): domain Bacteria; phylum Cyanobacteriota; class Vampirovibrionia; order Gastranaerophilales; family Gastranaerophilaceae; genus Limenecus. Next base: position 9,675 of record CALUSQ010000031.1, on the reverse strand, counting down.
GTTGTTGTTAGTTGTTTAAAATCAAATTCTCATCCTAAAGAAGGAGTTATGATTTATAGAATAGCATACAAAGATAAGTCACTTGTTTATGCTACTGATACTGAAGGATTTGTCGGTGCGAACAAAAAATTGGTTCTTTTTGCAAGAAATACAGATTTACTGATTCATGATGCTCAATATACTTCTGAAGAGTATTTGAATTCTTATTTCTCTAAACAAGGTTATGGTCACTCTACTTTTGATATGGCATTAGAAACATTTTCTCAAGCAAAGGCGAAATCCCTTGCATTTTTCCATATGGATCCGAATTATAATGATGAATTTTTACAAGAGATTGAAAATCATTATACTGAAAATTGTAAAAACTGTTTCATACCGAAAGAAGGTCAAGAAATTGTTCTTTGCTAAAATATTTATAATTTTTTGTTTGTTTTTTATGCCTCTTGCTGTTCAAGCAAAAATGGATGTTATGAAAATTGATGCACAAAAAAATGCTATTGATCATAACAATAGGGGTGTAATTTATATGCAAGACAGATACTATGCACCTGCAATAAAAGAGTTTCAAATGGCAGTTTTGCTTGATCCTGATACGCAGGCAAGCTCTGTTTATTACGCAAATCTTGCCAATTGCTATATGAAAATAGGCTATCCTGCTTTGGCTCAAGATACTTTGCAAAGAGCAATAAAACTAAATCCTATGAATTTATCGTATTATCAAGATTTGGTGTTGACTTTTAAAAGACAAAATATTCTTGAACAAAGGTTAAAATATTATCAAAAAGATTCTAAAAAAAATCCTCTTTCTCAAATTATGGTTGGATTTATTTTAATTGAGCAAGATAAAGAAGATGCAGGATTGGCAAAGCTTCAAGAATTTGTTTATACGGAACCTGACTTGATTATATCAACAGGTGTAAAAAAATATATTGATTCTCGAAGCAGTGAAAAATTTTAGAGAAACATTGTCTTTTTGTCGAATGAAAAACGGTTTGTTTTCCTTTATTTTTTAGATGAATAAAAATAAAGGAGATTTTATATGCACGATTTTGAACATGAAATTAATGAGTTCACAAAAGATACACATGTTGCTAAAGAACATTTTAAAAAACAATTGGCTTTTACAATAGGTGCAGATTGTTTGAAACATATGATGGAAAAACATTTGGAAGAATACAATTTGATAGATATAAGAAAATATGATGATTATATAAAAGGTCATATCCCATATGCTGTTCATGTTCCTTTTGAACAGTTAGAAGAACAGATGAACAAGTTTTCTAAGGATAAAATTAATATAATTTACAGCTATTCTATATTTTGCCAATTAAGCAAAAAGGCTGCTTATATATTGGCAAGTGAAGGTTACCCTGTGAAGGAATTGACAGGCGGTTTTAAAGCTTGGAAAAAAAGAGATTTTGATATTGTGGAAAATGAAGTATCTGATTATCCAGGTTAATTGAGTTTGTAATACTCTATAAAATATAGCTTTTTGAGGTTTGTTAAGAAATATTAACAAACCTTGGCTTAAAAAAGCAATTATTTATAAAGTAAATACTTTATATATATACGAGAGATAAATTAAGAGACCGAGAGAAAAAGTTTTTTATACATACACACACTGACCTACCACACTAACCTACACTTACTTACACACGAGGAATCAAAAAAGATTCGATGGGAGATTCATTATGAATATCCCTTTTTTTTGTTTGTTTTTTCTTAAAGTCCTGTTATTTATAAAATTCTTGTAAGCGGTTATAATATTTTTATGGAAGATTTAATAACCGAAAAAGATACAGTACCTGCTGTTAAAAAGTATGTTTTAAAAAAACAAAATACGCAGTCACCTTATAAAATAGATTATGAAAAAGAGCTCAATCCTGCACAATTTGAAGCTGTAAAATTTCAAAGCGGGTCGGTTTTGGTTATTGCCGGCGCTGGTTCCGGCAAGACAAAAACATTGACATATAGAGTTGCAAGACTAATTGAAAGTGGTGTAAACCCTGAGAATATTCTTCTTTTAACTTTTACTAAAAAAGCCGCAGACGAAATGTTGAATAGAGCTGTTGCTATATTGGATTCACGTTGTCAAAAAGTCGCAGGCGGAACTTTTCATTCTTTTTCTAATTATATTTTGAGAAAATATTCTACTCTTTTGGATTTAAAAAATAATTTTACTATTATTGACAGAGCAGATGCTGAAGATGTGATAAACCATATTAGAGGCAAAGTCATTGGAAAACAAGAAAAACGTTTTCCAAGAAAAGGCACAATTTTAGATATTTATTCAAAAGCTATCAATAAAAATATGACGGCATCAGCAGTTATTGAAAGTGAATACAATCAATTTTCTCATGCGGAGGAAAAAATTAACGAAATTTCTAAAGAATATATTACATACAAAAGAGCAAACAGTTTGTTGGATTATGATGATTTGTTGCTTTATTTGAGAACTTTATTACAATCAAATGAAGAAATTCGTAAAAAGCTTTCAAACCAGTACAAATATATTCTTATAGACGAATACCAGGATACAAATGCTCTTCAGGCTGATATTATAAAACTTCTTGCTTCTGAACACAGCAATGTAATGGCAGTTGGAGATGATTCTCAAAGCATATATTCCTTTAGAGGTGCAAATTTTAGAAATATTTTGGATTTTCCTAAAATTTTTGAGGGAACAAAGATTATCAAATTGGAGCAAAATTATAGAAGCTCTCAAAATATATTGGCACTGACTAATTGCATTATAGAAAAAGCAAAAGAAAAATATACAAAACATCTTTTTTCAAATATAGAAAATCCGGAAAAACCTGCATTGATTTGTACAAATGACATGCAAACTGAGGCAGAATTTGTTGCTCAAAGGATTTTAGAGCTGCAAGAAGAAGATATTTCTCTCAATGATATTGCGGTACTTTGTCGAAGTGCAAGAATGACATATAATTTGGAAATTGAACTGGCGAAAAGAGCTATTCCGTATAAAAAATTTGGCGGATTAAAATTTATTGAAACAGCACATGTCAAGGACGTTATTGCTCATTTACGAGTAGTTTTAAATCCTCAAGATATTATCAGTCTTAATCGAATCTTGTTGCTTTTAAACGGCGTAGGTAATCAGACAGCAATGCGACTTTTGCCTATGTTAACAACAGACAAGGTTGAGACAGACAAGATGATGCTTCCATCTAAAAGTTCAGCAGGTATAAAAAATCTTTTCATGGTTTTGGAACAACAAAGAAAAAATCTGCAAAAACCTTCTGAAATTGTTGAAAAAATTCTTGCTTATTATGAACCGATACTTATTGAAAAATATGATGATTACACAAAAAGATTAAAGGATTTGGAACATTTTTTATATTTGTCTTCTCAATATCATAGTTTAGAAGATTTTTTGAGTGATCTTGCTTTAGAACCTCCGGACAGTTCAGTTAGTGAAGTTGAGGATGGTGCACAAAAAGATGAATATCTTACTCTTTCTACAATTCATAGTGCAAAAGGGTTGGAATGGAAAGCTGTGTTTATTATAGGTGCTGTCGATGGTCGATTTCCAAGTGTGTATTCTTTTAATTCTGAAGAAGAATTGGATGAAGAGCTTCGACTTATGTATGTTGCAGCAACAAGAGCAAAAACTCATCTTTATATCACTTATCCTATTGATATGTTTGACTATTCTACAAACATGGTTTTGTCTAAACCTTCACGTTTTTTAGACGGAATACAAGAAGATATTATTGAAAGATGGGTCTTGGAAACAGAAGATTGATATTGAAGAATTTTATAAACAGTCGTATAATTATCCCAAATAGAGTAAGAAGGATAGATTATGGACTCTGTAAAATTTAATGTTTCTGTGACTAAAGGACTTTTAGAGAAAACACCTGCAAATGTTTTGGTTATTAATCTTTTTGAAGGTGTTAAAATACCTGCAGGTGCAACGGGTGCTATAGATATTGCACTTGATGGGTTGATTTCAAAATTTGTTATTGGCAAAGAAGGTTTTGATGGCAAATTCGGATCTATTTATGTATTGCCTACATACGGCAAAATTGCTGCAGAAAAGGTTCTAATTGTTGGCTTAGGTAAGAATAAAGATTTTAACTTAAACAGACTAAGAGAAGTTTCTGAAAAAGTAATAAAAAAATGTATGAAAATGAACAATGCAAAAAAAGTTATTTCTGTTTTGCATGGTGCGGGTATAGGGGGATTTGATCCTGAACAAGCTGCCAGAATGATTGCAGAAGGTACATTGACAGGCGGATATGCATTTGACAAGTATAAATCTGAAAAGAAAAATACAAAAGTTCAAGATTTTGTTATTGTTGATATGGTTGAAGAAAACTGTAAAAAAGCAAAATCAGGTATAAAAAAAGGTAAACTTATAGCTGATGCTGTGAATTTTGCAAAAAATTTAGCTAATGAACAGCCTGCATATGCTACTCCTACAAAATTGGCTGAAATAGCTCAAAGTTTTAAGGATTTGGAAGTTAAAGTTTATGATAAAAATGAAATAGAAAAAATGGGTATGGGTGCTTTCTTGGGGGTTGCAAAAGGCAGTAGTGAACCTCCTAAGTTTATTCATATGAAATATAAAAGCCCTACAAAAAATCCTACAAGAAAAATAGCTCTTATTGGTAAAGGTATATGCTTTGACTCAGGCGGTTTGGACATAAAACCACCATCATCTATGCTTAATATGAAAGATGACATGTCTGCAGCAGCTGCTGTACTTGGCATCATGAGTATTATTAAAGAGCTTAAGCCAAATTGTGAGGTACATGGTTTGATAGCAGCTTGTGAAAATATGCCAGGGGCGTCAGCCTACAAGCCTGGAGATATTCTTACTGCTAAAAATGGTGTAACTATAGAAGTTGACAATACAGATGCAGAAGGCAGACTTACTCTTGCTGATGCGTTGTGTTATGCTTGTGATTTAGAAGTTGATGAAGTTATTGATATTGCTACATTAACAGGTGCTTGCATGGTTGCATTGGGTACAGTTGCATCTGGTATCATGGGTAATCATCAGACTATGATTGATAAGTTGATAAAATGTGGTGCTGCTGGTGGTGAAAAAATTTGGCAAATGCCTCTTTTTGAAGAATATAAGGAATCTTTGAAAAGTGATATCGCTGATACTAAAAATACTGGTTCAAGAATGGGCGGAGCTCAAATTGCAGGTTTGTTCTTACAAAATTTTGTCAAAAAAGTTCGCTGGGCACATATTGATATAGCAGGTACTGCATTTATCGAAAAGAAAGGTGCCACAGGTGCAGGTGTAAGAACTCTTATCAATTATTTGATGTCATAGTTTGAATTAAAACAAAAATAAAAAGCCTCTAAATTTTTTAGAGGCTTTTTATTTTTCAAATTTTATTTATACATTTTTTTCAGCTAATTTATCAGCTTTTCTTGCTCTATGTATATTTATAAGTTTATTAACACAAGCACCAATAGTAAGTCCTAACAAAACAGTTCCAGCAATTACAGTTCCTATACCAGACTTTAGACCTGCTTTTGCAATTTTTTTAGCTGTAGCTTTTTCTATACCGCTTGCTTGTAATCGTTGAATTTCTGGAACTAATTTTCTCAATACAGATTTAACAGTCGCAGTGTCTTTCATACTTTTTTTAATACCGTATAGAGTATAACCGGCATATCCCATTCCACTCAATAGACCTATCTTTGTTGCTATGTGAGTTTTATTGTATGGGTTGCCATTTTTTGTTGTGTTGATTTGGTCAAAAGACACATTGTTTAGCGCTTGAATTGTCATGTAGTTCTTTCTTTACACTTCTTTACTCTATGATTGTAACACCTATAAATATAATAAATTGCTATTTATACTGGTTTTTTTTTACAAAAATTATCAATTGTTTGTTTTTTCTGGTAAAAATTTTACGAAATAAGAAAGAACAAAAGGAATAAATGATATTATTAACAAGGTTTTTATAATTCCAATATTTTGTGCCACATAACCTATTAGAGGCAAAAATACACCAACTATTCCCCAGCTAAAACCCCCAATAAAACCTGAAATCATACTTTTATACTGTGGCATAGTTTTTTGAGCCATAACCATATTGATTGAAACAGAAAGCATTGTTACAAAGCCTGTCAAAATGAAAAGAACAAATGATAATACAGGGGCTGTTTTTATTATGCTTACAAAGATTAATGTCAATATAAAAGGAACAATCAATGAGGTATAAAAAACATTTTTGTATCCGATTATTTTTTCATAACGGCTGCTTATATATGTACCAAAGGCGCCTACAGTGAGAAATATAAAAACAGCAAGTCCTATTTGAAATGCACTGTATCCCAATTCTTTCCAATAGAAAGGCATTAATATACTAAAACTTGATGTAACTAGAGATTTTAGTGCTGATACCATTATTAGGATTCTTACTATTTTATTCTTAAAAATATCTTTTAGTGTGGTAAAAAATGAATTTTCGTTCTTTACAAAAGTGTTTGATTGAATCTTGGGAACAAAAAGAAAAACGCAAAATGCAAAAATCAGACCCCAAGTAGCTGCATAAGGTAATTTTGTTACCCCAAACCATTGAGTTATTGTAGAGGATATGATTGGTCCGAGAGAATATCCTATTGTACCAGCAGCAATGAATATACTCATATTTTGAGCAAGATTTTTTCCGCTATATCTGACAACAAAACCTGTAGCTTGTGGGTGATAAAAACCGACTCCAAGTCCTCCTATAATTAGACAAAGTGCGAGTTGCCAAATATTGTTTACCAATCCTGATAGTGAAAAAGCTATGGATGCAAGGATTATCCCCCAAAATATAAAAAATCGTTTTTGCCATTTATCGGCAATAAAACCAAAAACAGGCTGCATCATTGATGAAAACAGCTGTGATGCGCTCAAAGCACAAGTCGCCATTGCAAGACTTGCACCTATATTTGCTACGATAAAAGGCAAGATTGGATTTATAAAACTTGAATAGCTGTCAGACAGTCCATGTCCTAAAGTAAGCCATATCAAAGCTTTTTTGTTTTCTTTATTTTGTTCCATTTTTTAATGTTTAAAATGTCTTATTCCTGTTGTAATCATTACCATATCATATTTGTCAGCAGCAGCAATTACCTCTTTGTCTTTTATACTTCCACCCGGTTGGATAATGCCTGCAATTCGGCATTGAGCAGCAGCTTGTATATTGTCTATAGCAGGGAAGAATCCATCAGAAGCAGCTACAGCATCTTTTGCTCCGTCACAAGCACGATTTAGCGCAGTTTCCATAGCATCAATTCTGCTTGTTTGTCCTCCGCATATTGCAAGTGTTTTAAAATCTTTTGCTATTACAATTGCATTTGATTTTACGTGTTTACAAACTTTCCAAGCAAAAACCATATCTTCAACCATTTCTGCAGTTGGCTTTTTCTTTGTTACAACGTCAAAAGAATCTTTATCCAATTCTTTTGAATCAATATCTTGAACAAGTGTTCCGAATGGTGTAACTCGATAATCTTTTTGGATTAGAGTTTTGTATTCTTTTAGCGGTGTATTTAGTTTAATAAGTCGTAAGTTTTTCTTTGTTTTTAAAATTTCTAATGCTTCGGGTTCAAAATCAGGAGCAATTATGACCTCAAGAAATATTGATGAAGCGTGTTTTGCAATTTCTTTATTTACCGGTTTTGAAAAAGCAATTATTCCGCCAAAGGCACTTATCGGGTCGGCATCAAATGCTTTTAGATATGCTTCATTTATGGATTTTCCAAGTGCAACACCGCATGGTGTATTGTGTTTTACTATAGCGACTGCATTTACATCATAAAATTCACTTACGATATTTAATGCAGAAGTCATATCAAGAATATTGTTGTAGGAAAGTTCTTTTCCGTTTAAAAACTCGTATTCTGCAGATTTGTAATTTGTTTTGTAAAGAGCAGCTTTTTGATGTGGATTTTCTCCGTATCTAAGATTGCCTTCTTTGTTCAAAAACATAGTTGTATATTTTTCTTTATCTTCTGCGAGTTCTCGCATTATGACTGAGTCGTATTTTGATGTGATCTCAAATGCGTCCAAAGCAAGACCTCTTCTGAACTCAGGAGTAGTTTCGCCATTGTTCTCTGCAAGATTTTCCAGTACATATTCATATTGATTTATGCTTGAAACAACAGCTACATTTTTGTTGTTTTTCGCTGCTGCACGAATCAGAGCGACTCCGCCTATATCTATATTTTCAATAAGTGTTTGTTCATCGTGATCTTGTGATGCAACTTGTTCAAAAGGATATAGGTTAACAACAACCATTTGAAATGATTCTATATTGTTGTCAGAAAGCTCTTTTGCTTCTGTTGGGTTTTCAATATCAGCAAGTATACCTGCATGTATTTTAGGATGAAGAGTTTTTACCTTGCCTGAAAGCATTTCTTTTACTCCTGTAATTTCACTGACTTGTGTCGTTTTAATTCCATTTTCTTCAAGGTATTTTGCTGTAGAACCGGTTGATATTATTTCATAGTCATATTTATTTTGTAATTTTTCTGCAAATGGTAAAAGATTTGTTTTGTCAAAGACACTTATTATTGCTCGTTTTTTCATTACAGCTCCTCTTCTTTTTTGATAAACCTAAGCCTAATTTAGCACAAAAGACTTTGAGTGTCAGTGAACATTAAGTTTCGGTTTGTTAAAATTTATTTTTAAAACAGCAAAAAATTTTTTTCATATGTTATATGTAATAAAAAAGAAAAGGACTTTTATATGAGAATTTTGCCATACCAAGTTTATCAACGCAAACCAATACAAAAAATGTTATCTGTATCAAAGCCCAGTTTTTCTTCTCAAAATCCTGGTGATGTTGTAATAAATGATTTTATGAATTTTTTGAAAGAAAATAATTTGTATCTGTCATATGACAAAAACCATAAGATTGCTCCGTTTGAAAATGGACTTTATTACGAGCAGATAAGAATTGAGATGAGGAGTAATAATCATCCTAAAGAACCATTGAAATATTTTAATAATGCTTTTGAAATGCCAGATGGAAAAATTGAAATAAAAGGGGATTATTTTAAAGACAGAAATTTTGGAATTTATGGTGAAGGCAAAACCATACGTGCTGCTATTTTTGATATGTTGGAAAAACATGCAGGGAAGTTTTTTGCAGAACAATCAACACCATATAATTTATTTAAAAAATTTCCTGATTTTTATGATGTTGAAAAATAATAGCAATAGTTTGTGAATGTTTTACAAAAAAAATTGTTTGAGTTATTATAAACTCAAATGCGCCCGTAGCCCAGTTGGCAAAGCAAGCGGTGAGCTTGCGAATTCCAATAAGTTTGGCTACCAAACGCGAAATTGAAAATTAAATAATGCGCCCGTAGCCCAGTTGGATAGAGCGTTTGGCTACGAACCAAAAGGTCGGGGGTTCGAATCCCTCCGGGCGCGTTTTATATTTTAAATATTTATTTTAAATACTAAGTCTATACAAATAGATATGTATATATATTTGGGATAACTGACTATTATAAACAAACATAAAGATACAGGTCATCTAATTATTGAATGATCTAAAGAATAAAAAACAATTTTATTGCCATTTTGAAAGTTTTTTTGTTTTATCTCTGTATTTTAACGGGACATTTTGTCTGAACGAATAAAAGGATTATTCAGCAAGGTTGGCTTTGTGTTTGAATTATGGC
>CALUSQ010000030.1 GCA_944323475.1 Candidatus Gastranaerophilales bacterium | reverse complement strand
AGTGGCGCAGTGGTAGCGCAGTTGACTCTTAATCAATTGGTCGTGGGTTCGAATCCCACCTCACCCAAAACTAATAATAAAGAGGGTTTATACCCTCTTTTGTTGTGTCTAAAAATGCTCTTATTTTACCCCATAGGTACAAATATAGGTACAACATATTTGTTTAATTTTAAATAATTTCGTATAAATTTGACTACTTTTTAATAAATTTATGTCTTTATACTATAAAAATTGTTTAGTTCTTCATTAATTAATTTAGTATAATCTGCGAGCATGCAGTTTAGATTAAACACAGCAGTTAATTTAAATTGAGTATTTGTAATATTCTCTAAATCTATATCATCTAATAATTCTGTTGTAATGTCTGCGATTGATGTTATGGTAGATATTCTGCATTGCAGCTTTTCCATATCATCTAGTAGTATTTCTGCTTTTCTTTCAGTATTTTTTGTAGGCTTGAAAAATATATTTGTCATTTAACTCTCACTTTCTTAATTTAATATTTTATAAGATTCACTACTGCATTAAGCAATAGTGAATCTTTTTGTTTCGCTTTGTTTTGTGAATTGGTTGTATAAATCCATATAAACCTTTTTAAATGCTGAAGTATCAAATCTATTGCTTACAACTGTTGTCCATCTGATTTTGAAAACATCGACCTGCAATTCTGATACGTTTTGTTCTGTCATTTCAGCTTTAATGCTGTCTTCAATAGTTGTAATTTCTGCCTGTAATTCTTCTGCCATTACTTTCAATTCTTTAAGTGTTTTTACTTGTTTTAATAATTCGTCTTTATTCATTTTGTTTACCTCTTTGTTTAACTCTATGCTTGTATTATACAACTATTTAATTGTAATTACAATCATGCAATTAAATTATTTACATTTATTTACAATTATGCACTTGAAAATTAAACTAAATGATTTATACTTACAATAGAAAGGGTTAAATTATGATCAAAAACAAAATAGAATTTGAATATTTTCTAAAGGGTAAACTTGCGGAAAATGGTCTAAATATAAGTAAATTAGCAGAATCGCTCGGGACCTCACAACAAAATGTTTCTCAACGAATAAAAAAAGCTACATTTGACTATATCGAACTATCGAAAATTGCTGATTTACTGGGCTACGACATAGAATGGATTAAAAGAAAATAAGAAAGTATAATCAAAATAAAAAGCCCCATTACAAGGGCTTTTTTGATTTAATTTGATACTAATAAGGCAAATAAAAGTAAAAAGGCTGTCCGGGTATTTCAAAATTTTTCTTAATTTCTGATTCACCTAACCGATAAAATTTATAGATACGTTTTTTCACACCTAATACTGTATAATAATCATAATAGCCCTTATATTCAGCTATAATCGGCTCTAAGATATATTTGCCATCGGCATATTTTTTTGAAGTTTGTAAAAATATGTTATCTATTTCAGGAGTGTGTACCATATAATAACTGCCAGTTAAAATAACTCCTCCTGGTACAGTCTGGAATGCCTGCAAAGTAAAATCCATTTTAGGATTATAGACATACAAATACCCACTTTGTGGAGCTGGGGCGTAAGGTTGATAAACATAAGACGATAAAGAAATATTTGCAATCATTTTTTTATGATTTTTCTGTGCCCAAGTTACATATTTTTGTTTTTCATAATTATAACTATAGTCGTATATATTTTGAGCTATTTCTTTTAATTCTTCGCAATCTTTATCTAGAGTATCCATAAAGGAAAAGCCCAATATAGTATTTTTGCAATTTTCTTTAAATTGTTCATAATTAATATCAGTATAATAAGCTTTATTATAGGCTTCTTTATATTCTTTGTCTATTTCTGGAATAATCTCTTTAAATTGCACAATGTATGATTGGATTCTGTCGTAAAGTTCTCTATTGTATTTCATATTGTTTTTATTAGACAAATAAGCTTTATATTTTTTTAGAACTATAGTTTTATCTGGATTGGCATCATAAATAGTAAAAACTTTAGTATTTTCATCTACAGAAGCAAACTTTATATTTTTATTTGCATACGCATCTATTAATTTTTTATCCAGCTTATAAAAATAATTTTCGTATGTTGCTTTTGCTGCTGCTTTACGAGCTTTATCCTCTTTTATTCTCGGGTCTTCCCATATTTTACCAGGTCGACCATTCATAATATTATCAATAGAGTTAAATACACCTTCAATTAAATAAAAAGGTGATAGTATAACCTTACCTGCAATGTCCCCGACTTTATTTTTTTGTGTGTTATCTTCTGCCAACGCAGAAGAAGAAAGCAAAACAAAACAGAACAAGAATATTACTAATTTTTTCATGTCCACCTCGCAACTAAGCGTTTAATACTTGATTCCCAGATTATAACATTTTTTTATCCAATTGTAATAAAAAACAATAAACTCCGAACGAACGTCGGGAAAAAGTAACGGTCAATGCGGTAAATGCGGTTAACGCTAATGTTGATAAGTGTTCTCGGATTGACCATAGCGGTCAGTGCTGGAAATGCCAATTAAAATACGCCTTTTAACTTTAATTAGTTTTGTAAATCCCCTGCTAAGGGTGAGAGTTTTTACCAAGTGTCCGTAAAAGCAGGCTATATTTGCAAATACGATAAAATATTTTCGCATAAGTTATTAGAAAAATATAAGAACGAAATTGAAAAAACTATGATGTTATAACAAGGGTTCAAGAACTGCAAGAAAAACTGCAAAGCAAGCATTTAACTGTTTTTCTCTACATAAAACAATGTAAAAATTACGCTCATTTTATTTCGATACGATATAAAAATATGTTATAATCTAAGTATAGTAATAATTTAGGACTTGTATATGGCTTCAATCGGAGAATTATTTATTGAACTTGGAGTTGTAGGAGACCCTGAGCAAGTAGAAAAATTCAATAAAAAAATCAAAGAAACTGCAAAGAGTATGGATTTGACTGTCAAAAGTACAGTCAAAACAAACAACGGTTTACAAGATTTAGAAAAAGGTTTTCGAGCTTTAACTACTGCTTTAAAAACTTCTGCAATTATCGGAGCAATAAAGACCCTTGATACATTGACAAACAGTCTGGTTGAATCAAATCAGGCAATGCTTGACCTTACCCGTACAACTGATATTGCACAGGGAACATTCCAAAAGTGGAATAACATTGGTAAAATGCTCGGTGTAGAAAACGCAGCCCAGCAGCTCGAAGGGTTAAACCAGAGAATGTTTGAGCTAATGCTCACAGGCGAAGGTGCAAGAGGTTTTCAGCTTGCAGGGATAAACCCTGTAGGACAGGACGCAAACGGCGTACTTGAGCAGTTGAGAAGCCGTGTAAGCGGCATGGATGACACAACCGCTACATATCTGTTACAGCAAATGGGTTTAGACCCTAAAATGCTTCATCTGTTGAGGCTAAGCAGGCAGGAATTTGAAGAACTCGGGGTAACGGTACAGAAATACCAGCTCACACCGGAGCAGACAAAGCAAATACAGGCTATGAATGTTCAGCTGCAAATCGCAGCGATTAAACTCCAATATCTCAAAGACAGATCTATACTGGCTATCATGCCGGCATGGACTAGGTTTATAGCAAGTCTTGCACGTGTAACAGAAGGGTTGCAAAAAACAGTGCAATTTGTGAGTGATTTTATAAGTAAATCCCCTGAATTGCAAGATGCATTAAAAGGTATTGCTATTGCTTTTGGTATAATTTTTGCAGTTGCACATCCTTTGTTAGCACTGCTCGGTGCTTTGTACTTAATTATTGATGATGTTGTAGGATATTTTCAGGGCAAAGATAGTTTAGTAGGAGAATTTATAAACAATTTTGATGAATATATTAAAGAATTTTCCGACAAAATTAATGAAATAAAAGAAAACTTTAGCAAATTAGCTTTAAGTAAAATGATAGCAGAAGTTACTATTGATGTAGGCGAGGTAATTATAAAAGCAGCAAAGGTTACAATAAATAAAGCTGTGGATAATTTTACAAAAAGTGCATTACAAGACACTTTTGGAGAGAATGAAGCAGTGCAATTTTTCAAAGATACAAATCATCCTGTGGCTGCAGATATAACGAATGCTTTAGCGAAAAATAATCCTATGGATAGATTAAAAATGCTGTATGCTTTGGGTTATTTAACTATTGAAGCAATAAAAAAAGAACATGCTAAAGGAATTGAGCAACGAAAAGGTACAGCAACTGGCGGAGCAGCTTCATTATTTGGTGACAACAGATATTTGACTGATATAAGCTCAATGTTTGTTACTCCGCAAATGCAGCGGAATATTTCAAACAGCACTGTTATAAATAATTCTCCGAGTTATAACCAGAATATAACAATGAACACTCAACAGCCTGCGGATGATGCCAAACGAGAATTTGAACGAATGTTTGGATATACAAGGCAAGCTTTATCACCGGGATATTAATACAAAAATAGAGGCAATTATGATACAAGCTAACACAAAGCCGGTTACAACTTCAAAAGATACAAATAAAGGTATTATCTTCGACGGACAAATCGGGCATTATTTTGATGTAGCCGTAGAAGATACAATAAACTTTCAGTCTCAAATCACAGACAATTACATAGAGAATAACACGGCAATACAAGACAATATCGCCTTAAGTCCAATAACAATTTCAATGCACGGTTATATCGGTGAAATTGTTTTTCAATCGCCTACGACCTTTTGGAACAATATAACAGGCTGGCTGGGCGGTCAAATAGCAAAAAGCAATATTGCCACTACTGTCACTACAAAACTGACAACACTCACTGCATTGCTGCCGCCCGTGGATAATATCACACAAGCCGCAAAAGATACTGTCCAATATGTAGAAGCTTCTTATGACAGATACAAAAAAATCTATGACCAGCTGACAAACAAAAATACAAACCCTCGTATCAGCAGACAGGAAGACGCAGCAAACAGACTAAAACAGCTATGGCAAAACAGAACACTGGTAGAGGTCATAACACCCTACGGATATTATGAAAATATGGCGATACAATCCATAACTCTAACACAGGGCAACACTACTACCCAGTCTGATTTGTCTGTTACTTTGAAACAAATAAATAAAGCAGAAACAAACACCACAAAGCCTGATGAAAAAGTAATGGCAAAATACAATGCCTATGCACGTGCAGAAGAAGCGAACTTAGGCAAGGCACAGGGGATAAATGCCGATAACGAAACAATTCTGAAACACTGGAGAAATAAGTACGGCGGCGGAGAATACGGTACAGGGATAAAGAAGACGTAAAAGCTAACATGAATACAGGAGATAATATGGCAAACCCTGAAAATTTGAAGCCGATGAATAAGCGAACCAAGAGCGAACAAAGAGAAATCAGGAAAAAAGGTGGCATAAAATCAGGCGAAAAGCGAAGGGAACGCAAAAAGTTTAAAGAACTGCTTGAAATAGCTTTACAGCTGCAAAATGAAGAAACAGGCGAACAAAACGACTTTGCTATTATTGCGGCTCTTATAAAAAAAGCAGTAAACGGCGACACAAAGGCTTTTGAATTTATACGAGACACGATAGGCGAAAAACCGACAGATAAACAAGAAATCACCGGCAATATAAAAACAACAAACCCAGTAATCAACATATTACAGGTAAAGGCGAATTAAGGAGTCGTATATGGCAAAGAGAAAAATGTCAGAAAACAGCCTAAAAAATTTAAAACCTCTATCTGAACGAAATCTAAGCGAACGCAAAGAAATCGCAAAGAAAGGTGCAGAAAAAACAAACCGGATAAAACGGGAAAAACGACAGCGTGAAGCAATGCTGGATGATTTATTTAAACTTCTGGATAGAAAAGGTATTATTGACGGTACTATTGACACAATCAAGGAAGAAGTTAAAAGCGGCAATATCAAGAATGCAATTGAACTTTTAAAACTGGTTAAACCTAATGAACTTCAAATGCAGCAAATAACAGGCGGAGTGGAAATTCAAAAAGTATTTATTACAGAAAAAGAGCGGCGAGAAGTGGACAAACATATTGATGATGTGATAAATGAACAATGAGTACATTGCACAAGCCAATAAAAAATTAACCAAAGAGGAAGCAAAGAAAAATCATTAAAACGGTAATATTACGGCTAGGGTTCAAGAACAAAATATGAAGAAAAAAGCAGCTATATAGCTGCTTTAATACGTTCCGCAAAATCACTACAAAAATCAGTGACCCAACGCAATAACTCAATTATTTTTTTATATTTCTTATTTTTTTCTTTTGATAGTATATCTGACACAGATTTGCACTTTAAGGTTATATACTCAAATCTGTCAATGACTTTTTTTATCTGTTCGTCCTGATTTGTTACCGGTTCATTAAAACTTTCTGCTATAGCATAAAGTTCTTGTTCAATTTTTCTTAATTCTGCTATTTGTTGTTCAATCATGATTACCTCCTGTTTTTTGTTTTATACATTTTAAATAATGTTCGTTAAAATCCTTGCACGTGCAATCTAAGCGGACATTGTGAAATTGCGGATATCTGCAAAGTATTTTTTCTGCTATTGGTCTTGAGGTTTCATCGTTGTCTATATAGAGTTCAAACCGTTTATATTTTTGAAAATCCACAACGCTCAACTGTTTTAATAACCCTTGCACTCCGTTTGAAGGTGTCACTATATGATAATTTTCTACCTGTCCTATCTCTGTCAGATACTGGCATAATGCATATCCGTCAAAATAACCCTCAACAACCACCAGTATTTTTTTATTAGGGGTATAGCAATTGATTTGTGCAAGTCCTGTGGGCGTGTCTTTTTCCCTTTTTAATCCGTTTTTGCTCAAATCAGGCGGTCGGTATTCAAAGCCGGTTATAAAACAATCAGAAACACTATAAGCAAATGTAGGTATCACCCACTGCCTTTTTACTTTGTCTATACCCAAACCACAAAAGGCGGTAGTCTCTTTTGTAAGCCCTCTTTGTTTCATAAGATATGCCAGAGATTTTTTATCTTGTAAAAGCTCATCGTTGCATTTGAGCATATATTCAAAAAACTTATATTCTCTTTCTTTTGAAAGTGTTTTGGCAGGCTGTACAATCGATTTTACCGGCTGTTTTTTATATTCTGCGTTTAGTTTGTTATCGTTTCGCATAATATCGCTTAAAATCTGTCTGGAGTGGCTTTCATCTGCGAAACAGTATAAAATTCCCTTCTGTTCATTAAATTTCAGGTTGTCCATGCCTGTATCTTTGCAAATAGGACACTGCCATTCGTACTCGTTACCTTTTCTTCTGACTGGCTGCCCCAAGTGTTTTGTTATAATATCAAGGGTGAAATTTTCCATATGTCTTTTGGCTTCCTCTGATGTAAGCTAAGCTATAATTGGCATTTCCAGCACTGACCGCTATGGTCAATCCGAAAACACTTATCAATAGTGGCATTGACCGCATTTACCGCATTGACCGTCGGTTTTTTATTTTTTTAACATATCTTCTAAATGCGGTATTGATTCATCGGATATATTATTTAACGACTGTAGGTAGTATTTTGTACCGGAATTATTATTAATAGATTGTTCAATCAATATATAGTCTTTACTATTTGCGATTTCTTTCACTATTGATATATTTTCATCGAATTCATTTTTAAATCGTTTTCTTGGAATCCCAAACTGTTTATAATATTGAGTTGTTAATTTAGTTTTAGTTATTTCTTCCTTATTTTGATTTTCAAGAATAAATTCAAACAAATTGTCGCAAAGATCTTTAGTTTTTGGTCTAAAGTTGACAAATTCTTTAAAATCGCTGCTTAAATATTCGACTGTTAAAATTGCCTGTTGCATATCAAGCTGATTTATAACAAGTTCTTCCGGATGATTCAAACAAGCAAAAAGACAGGATAATTTTAAAGCCTTTAATTCACGTGACAAAAGTTCTGTTCTAATGTCCGGCTGTTCGGTATCATTTCTCTGTTTAATAAGTTGTTTTTTGTAATTATTTAAAACCGTATCGTTTGCCTCTGCATCCAATTTATAACATGCCTTAGCTGGTATGTTGAGAAAAATTGTAAACAACTTTTCGCCGAGTGTTCTTGCTTTCTTTCCAAAATCTTCTTTTTGCTGCAAAGAAAAACAATCTTCTTTTAATTTATCCAATGTTTGAAAAGTTATA
The DNA here is from genome assembly GCA_944323475.1 of Candidatus Gastranaerophilales bacterium. Classification (GTDB taxonomy): domain Bacteria; phylum Cyanobacteriota; class Vampirovibrionia; order Gastranaerophilales; family Gastranaerophilaceae; genus Limenecus. The sequence continues at coordinate 9,212 of CALUSQ010000030.1, read as the reverse complement.
ACAGAACGTCTATTTAAGCCTGTTTTAAGCAAATTATTAAGTGTTGTTTTAAGTTCCTTCTGAAACAAAGTATAATCTGAATACAACAGGGCATTTACTGGCATGTTTTCAATGCTTTCCTCTCTTGATTCATTTTTGATACATTTACTGTTTATTTTCCCGTCGTAGGCTTCAAATAAGCAGTTAAAAAATTGTTGTTTATCAGTTGATAAGGTTTCTAAAAAACCACCGAGTTCGGATATTTTTATATAAGCACTGCCAAAATCAGCATTTGAAAAAGCTTTGCAATCTGTGTAAAGTCCCTCTTGAGTGCCATTTGATATATCTATAACTATATTACGTATTTTGCTTGTTTCTGTCTCTATAAAAGTATTCTGTGCCTTTTCGTTATCTCCGTATTTTTCTACAGCAAGCAACTTTATGCGTTCAATCTCGTTATTGCGATATTCTTTAGCCTTATTTTTAAACCACAAGCGATAATCTTTAAATACGTTTGTATCTAAATCGGTTACAAAACTGTCTTTCCCGTAGCCGCTAGGAACAAAAATTATAGCGTACCAGTTAGGTATATTGATTTTTCCGGCTTCATTAAAGATTATCCGCTTGCCTGTGAGCATTTGAGCCGTTTTAGATATAAGCACATTCAATAAAAACTTTGGCGATGTGTTTATATATCTTTGTTGATATGTACTTAAAAGGTCTTGCAGAATTTCCGGCATGTTGCACGTGCAGTCTGTACTTGCTATAATATTGTTATAGGTACAGCTCTCCATTGTGAGGGCTTTTTTATTATCTTTCATGCCTGCCCTCCTACCCTATTTTAGCTTCTTTTCTGTTTGTTTCTTCTACCCACTTAAAAAATGATGAAGTCTTTATATAAAGACGTTTTCCAATACGTCTGACAACTGTATTTAAAAAATCATCAGGATTGTAATAAATAAGCTGCCTCAAACTTCCAACAGTGGGGTAAGCATAGTAATCATTAAATTTTGAAACAGGGATTAAATCAGGTAATGTTTGTAAGTTTTCTGTCATTTTAAAACCTCCTTTATTTGTATAAGTTTTTTGCTCTTTTTTTTACACGTTTATTATGGAGGTTTTTTATTTTAATTTATATAAGAAACCTTATAAGGTTCTTATAAGGTCCTTATTCATCACTATCAGACAAAGAATAATATGCTTTCTCAAACTTTGCCACTGCTTCATCAGGAGAGCTTGCACCAAGTATATTTTTTATCTTCATAAATTTTTGAGTAATATTACTTTCTGAAAGTTTAGTGCTCATATTAGCACCAATGTTCTTATATGTATTATTAGGAAGATTTTTTCTTAATCTTAAGATCTCGATTTCTTCATCTGTAAACCCAGGTTTGTTCTTTTTATTTTTATATGTTTTAATCGTTTCAAAATTTTTGTTCAATAGTTTTTCAGGTAATGAGTAATAGTCAATGTATATTGCCGTTTCTACAGACATCTGTAAGGATTTTAAAACCTGATGAATAGCTGCAATTAAAAAATAAAAATGGAATCTTTCATCTTCAAATGATATAGATTCTTCACGTGCCCAAAAAGCAAATGCTGCATTTGTTAAAAGACTATTCATCTCTAAGCCCATGGGATTTTTTTTGAATATTGAATAGTACAATTGTAAAATATCGCCTGTTAAAGGTTTATTATATAGCTGTCCGTGCTTATCCAATTTATTAAGTATAACGGATGGATAATAAAAAAATTCTGGGTAATCGATAACATCAAAATCATTTAATTCTGCCAATATTATATTATTTCTTATTTCAGAATAATCTATTTGTATTTCTAAATTTTTATTTGTAATTACCTTGATTTCATTATATATTTTTTCTATTTTTTGCTTAATTTCATTCTGTTCTAATGAAGAATGGTACGCTCTCACACTTTCTATAAAATCTTTTTTAAGTATATTATTTGCGAATATATATGATTTAATTTCTGTTTGTAAAACATCTAATTCACGATATTTTTCGTTTTCTTCTATTACTTCTAGCTCACAATCATATTGCTTAAGTTTTAATAACAAATCATAATAATTTATCACTGCTTTTCTCATTTGCTTATCTCCGTAGCTTTCGTTTGAATTTTTTTAGTATCGAATGTATTTAATGTTCATTTAAGTAGTTTTGAATTTCAGGTTTTCTCAGGTTTTCGTATTTTTCACCAGATAACATAAAATTAGCTATCTCATTCATAGGCTTTCTAAGGCTATCACAATCAGCATGAGTATAGCCGCCTGTTACTGAATCGAATTTATGCCCTACAATTTTTTTGACGATTGAAGTATTAAAGCCTAACAGAGAGGCGATACTAATGTATGTATGACGTAATCCGTGAAATGTGATTTTTTCATATTTTTGTGCGGATGTCCACTTACCAACAACTTTAGGATAGAGTTTGTCAATCAAATATAATTTTTGCTTTCCGTCAGAGTGCACAAACAAATAATTGTCTTTTAACCGTTGTATTTTTTTTGTTTTGCTTTGTTCATAAAAATTTTTTAATTCATTAAACAATAAATCCGGTATTGGTATCGTTCTGTCTTCACCGTTTTTAGTGTTTAAAAAGTAAATAGCTTTGTTTTCAAGACCTGTATTTTCCCACGTTAAATTTAATATTTCGCTTTTTCTCGCTCCTGTCGTAAGGGCAAACAAAACACACAAATATAACTCATAATCAGTATCTTTACATGCCTGTAAAAGTGTTTGACGTTCTGCAAGCTCTTTTAGCCAGCGTTTACGGGGTTCATTTTCTTTTAGTTTCAGCTTTGCACCAATCATAGGATTGGCTTTTATAATCTCATACTCATCAACACAATGGGTTAAAAATGTACTAAAATAAGCTAAATAACGATTCACACATGAGTTTGATATAAATTTGTCTGTTACTTTGCCTTTTCCGGGCTTGCCTTTTATCGGGACTACTTTGTGTTTTTTTTGCAGCTTGTTCCGGCATGTTTTCAGGTCGGAACGTTCAAGCGTTTTAATAGGTATAGAGCCAATCTCTTTTTTAAACCATTCCAAAGCACTTATGTATTTTCTTCGTGTATTTTCGGCTTTTTTCGGGTTGCCTTCTGCAATGTATTTGTTTATAGCTTCTGAAACAGTGTAATTGTGCTGCCTTTTTTCTTTTCTGTAGTTGCCGCTATCAATTTGACTTTCAATATCCAGTGCCCATTGCATAGCCTGATTTTCAACAGTTTTTTTTCTATTTCCTTTAACTGGGAATGTTTTTGTAAGAAACACCCCCTTGTATCTTACAATTACTTTGTAGCTGATACTGCCATTTTTGTTTTTAATTTCTGTTATAGTTGCCATTAGTCCGCCTTAAAACCGATTTTGTTGGGTTTTGTTCTATCCATAAGCAAGCCTAATACGTTATAAATTTTTTGCATTTCAGCCTGATTATCTTTGCAGTGTTCCATAAAATAATGCTCCAGCTCGGTAAGTCGTTTTGCTATTTCGTTATTTTCCAATGCAAACTGCCTTAAGGCTATAAAAGCACGTACAACCTGTATGTTAATCTCTATTGCCTTTTTGCTGTTCAAAACACTTGATAGCATTGTTACACCGTGTTCAGTAAAAGCATAAGCATTAGAGGAACTATGCTTTAAATTTTTCAACCGGTCGCAATTTGCGACCAGTTCTTTTTGCTCTGAATCAGTCAACTGAAACATAAAATCATCTGGAAAGCGTTCAATATTACGTTTTACCGCCTCATTTAACCGTTTTGTGGGTACTCCGTATAACTCTGCTAAATCCCGGTCAATCATGACTTTTTGACCTCTGATAACATATATAAGGCTTTGAATAGCTGTGAGTTGGTTCATTATTTCTCCATAGGTACAAATATAGGTACAAATTTTATAAAAAAATACAAAAAATTATAAAAAGATTATAAAAGTAAATAGCCAAAAATGCAAGTATATCTTTGTTTTAATTTATTATGTTTTTTTATGGTTTTTAATTAGCTAGAGACTCTTAATCAATTGGTCGTGGGTTCGAATCCCACCTCACCCACCATTGTAAAGACTCCAAAAAGGAGTCTTTTTTCATGCTTTCTTCTCTTTGTTCGAACCCACCGTGGGCTAATCTAAATCGCAGCGTGACCGCCGCTCAGTCCCACCTCACCCACCATTGTAAAGACTCCAAAAAGGAGTCTTTTTCTTGTCTTCTTTTCACAGTTCGAACCCACCGTGGGCTAATCTGAAATCGCAGCGTGACCGCCGCTCATAATACACACTAAAATAAATTTTATTTACCTTGTTTTTGTATATTCAATCTATTAACTTTAATTTGTTTTATAGATTCTTTTAAAGATCTTATTTGATAATCCAAAATATCAAGCTTATTGTAATAATAATTTAGCTCATTAGGTGTTAATCTTTTATACTCAAGCAATTTATTTATTCCATAAATTTCAAACTCTAATTGGCTAATACTATTTTGTAATTTGTTAATTTTTTCAATATCATTTTCAGTCAACTTCAAAACAGGCCCTTTGTAATCTGTTACAGGAACCATTCCACGAAATTGAACATTTGATTTAGCAGAAATTTTTAGCATATTATTACCTGTTTAAAAGTAAAAATCAAACAAAATAAATTTTGCTAAATTTTAAAAAATTAATTTAAAGTCCATAATCCAAAATTTAAATAAAAAGCAAAACATGTCCAAAACAAATAAGGTATAAGCAAAAATGCAGAAATTTTTGAAAATTTATAAAATGAAATTATCATTACAATTATTGAAATTACCAATAATAAACAAATTACCAAAGCACCAAATATACTTTGTAATCTAAAAAAGACAAAACTCCAAGAAAAATTCAAAATTAATTGAATAACAAAAATACTAATAGGGAGAATTTTTTCTTTTATATCCCCATCCTTTAATAAAAAAATTAAAGACAAAAATATCGTAAAATATAAAATTGACCAAACAGGTCTAAAAACCCAATCAGGTGGATTTAAAAAAGGTTTCAAAAGTGAATTATACCAGTTCATATTTAACATTACTTTATTTTTCAATAATTTAATAAATTATTCATTGACCTATTATCTATAATTTTTTAAAATAACCGGTTAATTTTTCTAAAACAAAACTAATAAAATAACAAAATTTTTTTTTAGAAGCTTTCATGCAATTATGAAAATTGAAGCTTTAAAATATCAAAATAAATATATACAAAATCACAAAAATATTACATTCAAAGCAGCCCCTTTTGATGTGAGTCCTCCCATACAAGATGAACAAAAACAACTTGTAGAAATCAGCAACTCTTATTTCCCTGTAAATATTCAACAAAATAATACTTCTCAATTTGTGAGAAAATTATACAAACTAGATAACGTTCATTGTCCTGTTTGTGGTGTCAAAATGTTTTCTTTTAACAAATTTAAAAATGTATTAGCAGAAGGAAGTGAAATAACAAATTCAAAAGATTTTATTGATTGGTTAGAATCTTATCAAGAAAATATTCCTATAAAAAATCAAAATTTTATAAAATTTTTAAAAGAAAATTATGAAAAATCTCAAATTACTGATACCAAATCATTTTTAGAATATTGTAAAGAACAATCATATAAAAACTCAGAAATTGCTTTTGAAAAAACAGTTGAATTTCTCAAAGAAGCAAAAGAAAAATATAATTTATCAGATAGTGACAGCGTTTTGCTTGATGAATATGAAATTAGATTAAAAAATTTTGATGTTAGAAATAATGATCATATTTTTAAATCATTGAAAAATATATTCAAAGATACAATATTAAATATGGAAAATGAAAATAAATATATTCTCAATGATGAATTGATTCAAAAATATGCACCTGCTATTTTGTGCCAAAATATTTTTTATACATCTGATAGAAAAAATTTTAGCGAAAATTCTTTTCAATATCAAATACTGGAAAATTTATTTTTAAAATCTTTCTCAAACATAATTCCATTACTTCCAAATTACAACCAAAATTATAACCCTATATACAATAAAATTCTTTGTTGTCAGGGATGTAGTTCAAAAATACCAAACAACAAAAATCTATTGTACTTTTATTACTATCAAAAAAATTTGGAATCAAATATAATTCAATATCTTGAAGATATAGGGAAAAATATATTATCCGACAATTTAGACGGTTACTCTGATTACATGATTGGTCTTGCTAATCTAGTTTCAAATATAACAAAAAATAAAATAAATTTAAGAAAATTTGATCATAAAAATGAGATTTTTAAAAATGTGAAAATCAAACAATTTTATGAAAATTTAGAAAAAGCTGATTTTGAACCAATGAATCAGGAAAATATTTCTTGTGCGTTGTGTGGAGATAAAACAATAACACACAAACAAAAAATGGAAATCTATGAAAAAATTAATAATGCAAAAACTTTAAAAGAATTGATAGATCTGATGAATGATAATCAAAAATTTATAAATTACAGATATAGATATTTCTTAAGACAGATTAATGAAATTCTAAAAAATAACCCAGAAACAACAGAAGAAGATATAATAAATATTTGCCAAAAAATTTCTGCAAAAAACATTAACGATAAATTACTTATGAATATTGCTTTTGCAAATTTGATACAAGATTCGTTAAGTGAAAATGATAAAGCTTTTGTCAAAAATTATGTTGATTCAGTCAATAAAACTTTTCTCAATTTACCAAACGATAAAGTATTTCCATACAAAGAATATTCTGACATGTTGATGGAGAATATTAATAAAATTGAAAATCCACATTTTAGACATGAATATTATCAAAAGTTTAAAGAAGAAATTAAAAAACTATATATAGTACAAACAAAATTCTTCCCTTATCAGCCAGTTGTAGAAAAAAATGGTTCTAAAATAAAAGTTATCATTCAAAATATTTTTAACAGTTCAACAGTTACTATAAAACGTATAATACCCCGAAAAATGAATAACTCAGAAACAAAAATGAATTATATGATTACATGCAAAAACTGTAATCAAGAAAAATTAAATTTTAATAAACCTAAAATAAAAAAACACATGCAAAAATATATTGATAAACTAGTAGAACTTATAAATAATAATGAATTACCAGAGGAATACAAAGATTATGTAAGCAGATTTTGTGCTTTTATAAAACACTTATCAAAAGAAAAAATTGTATTACATTACAATTTTGCAAAAGAATCTATAAATCAATAAATAAAAACAGACCTTGAAAATCAAGGTCTGTTTTATAATTTAAATTATCTAAAATCATTACAACAAGCTATTAAGCTGAAGCACCTGATTTTTCAATAATTTCTTTTTCAACGTTTGCAGGAACTTGTTCATATTTAGCAAATTCCATAGAGAATGTACCACGTCCTTGTGTTTTAGAACGGATATCTGTAGCATAGCCGAACATTTCAGCAAGTGGAACCATTGCTCTAACTTTTTGAATTCCTGTACCTTCGATAATTTCCATACCTTCGATACGTCCACGTCTTGAAGCAATATCACCAACAATATCACCAGTGTTTTCTTCAGGAATTTCAATTTCAACCTTCATCATAGGTTCAAGGATACAAGGTTTAGCTTTTTTACAACCTTCCTTGATAGCCATAGAACCGGCAATTTTAAATGCCATTTCTGAAGAGTCAACTTCGTGGTAAGAACCATCATATAAAGTAACTTTAACGTCAATCATTGGGAATCCTGCTAAGATACCGCCTTCAAGAGCTTCTTCCATACCTTTTCTTGCAGGTTCAATGTATTCTTTAGGAATAGCGCCACCAACAATTTTGTTTTCAAATACAAATCCAGCATTTTCTTCAGCCGGTTCGATTTGAATTTTAACGTGACCATATTGACCTTTACCACCTGATTGACGGATAAATTTAGAGTCTTGATCAGCATTACCTCTGATAGTTTCTCTATATGCAACCTGAGGTTTACCAACGTTAGCGTCAACTTTAAATTCTCTTAAAAGTCTGTCAACAATGATATCCAAGTGCAACTCACCCATACCTGAGATGATTGTTTGACCTGTTTCAGTATCAGATTTAACTCTGAATGATGGATCTTCTTCAGCAAGTTTTTGAAGAGCAATACCCATTTTATCTTGATCAGCTTTTGTTTTAGGTTCAATAGCTACAGAAATTACAGGTTCTGGGAATGTCATTTTTTCCAAGATGATAGGTGCTTTTTCATCACACAATGTATCACCTGTAGTTGTATCTTTCAAACCAACTGCTGCACAAATGTCACCTGCATATACTTCTTGTATTTCGTTTCTTTGATCAGCATACATTTGTACAAGTCTTGAAATACGCTCTTTTTTGCCATTTGTAGCATTAAGAACATAAGAACCTGCTGTAAGTTTACCTGAATATACACGCAAGAATGTCAAACGACCAACATAAGGGTCAGTCATAACTTTAAATGCAAGTGCTGAGAAAGGCTCATCTTCTGATGAATGTCTTGCAACTTTTGTTCCATCTTCAAGTTCACCTTCGATAGCTTTTACATCAACTGGTGAAGGTAAGTAGTTAACAACATTGTCTAACAACAATTGAACACCTTTGTTTTTGAATGCTGTACCGCAGCAAACAGGAACAATTTTGTTTTCACAAGTTGCTTTTCTAAGAACTTTTTTAAGTTCATCTATAGTAGGTTCTTCACCTTCTAAGAACTTCATCATCAAATCATCATCAAATTCAGAAATTGCTTCTACCAAAGCAGCATGATATTCTTGAGCTTTTTCAAGCATATCAGCAGGAATTTCTTCTTCTTTTATATCTGTACCAAGATCGTTTGTATAAATTTCAGCTTTCATTGTTAAAAGATCAATCAAACCTGTAAATTTATCTTCTGCTCCAATAGGCAATTGAATAGGATGAGCATTAGCATTTAATCTGTTTCTTAATTGATCAACTACACGATAGAAGTTTGCACCTGTTCTATCCATTTTGTTAACAAATACCATTCTTGGAACTTCATATCTGTTAGCTTGTCTCCAAACTGTTTCTGATTGTGATTGAACACCACCTACAGCACAAAATACAGCTACTACACCGTCTAATACACGCAAAGAACGTTCAACTTCGATAGTGAAGTCAACGTGACCGGGTGTGTCAATAATATTTAACTGGTGACCTTTCCACATAGCTGTAACTGCAGCTGATTGGATAGTGATACCACGTTCTCTTTCTTGATCCA
>CALUSQ010000029.1 GCA_944323475.1 Candidatus Gastranaerophilales bacterium | reverse complement strand
ACATTACAATAAGAACTTTCCACCCTCTACCCAGTGCTCTCATTGCTAGTCCGAGTGATGCCGTTGTTTTACCTTTGCCGTTGCCTGTATAGACTTGAATATAACCATGATTTGAAAATTCAGGGTTATAAAGCTTATTATCATTATCGGGTTTCATTATTTTATAAGTCCGCTTTCTTTCAAGAAACCTATTATAGCATACGCACAACTTTTTTGATATTTTACCGGTGCTTTTTGTAAAAGCGACAAAGCTTCTGATATTTCTTTATCTTTGTCGTACCATCTTCTATTATTGCCTGGTTTATCCCCGTATAAAAACCATTCAATAGGTTTTGAGTAGTATTTGGCAAACTTAGTTAATTCTATAACATCAACTTTTCGTATACCTTTTTCTATAACAGAAATAGCAGAAATTGGTAAATTCATAAGCTCTCCTATTTCTGCTTGCTTTAATCCAGCTTCAATTCTTGCAATTTTTAATTTTTTACTTAAATCTAATTTGTTCATACAGTATTTTCTATTTTTCATATTATATGTTTTCTTTACATATATGTAAAGATTAAACAAGTTTTTGACTTTAGATTATAATCTTTGTATGTTGTCTAAAAATGATTTTAGAAAAATAATAAAAATGCAGCGTGAGAAGTTGGGCTACAATTCTATATCTGTAATATCAGAAAAAATTGTAGAAAACATTCTTCAGTGGGATAAATACATTACGGCTAAAAATATAATGATTTTTTATCCTTTGGATTTAGAAATTTCTCTTTTGCATTTGTTAAACGATTCATCAAAAAATTTTTATTTTCCAGTTACGGATAAAGAAAATATACGTGTTGTTTTGTATGATAAAAATCTTGGCTTTAAAAAAGGCTTATTTAATATAAATGAACCTTTGGGTGATTATGAGCAAGACTTGTCTTTGTTGGATATAGTTTTTGTTCCTGCACTTGCTGTTGACCTGTACGGAATTAGGTTAGGTTATGGTAAAGGTTATTATGACAGATTTTTTCAAAATATTTCTGTAAAAGCGATAAGAGCGATACCTGTTTATTCAGAGTTTTGTTATAATGCTCTTCCATCATATGAACACGATGAAAAATGTGATTATGTAATAACAGAAAAATCTATTTTGGAAATTAAAAATCATTAGTTTTTAAGTAATTAGGTTTTCCTATATCCATAACATCACACAGCAAGTATTTTATACCATATGCTAAAAGTCCTATGCCAAAGTATTTTGAATATTTTTTAGATAGCAATGCTCCTGTGGCAAGTGCTGCAGGTATAACATCATAAGTTATTTGTTTAAAAGCTCCTGAAATATATCCGGTAAATGCATTGACTTTATCAGGAAAATTCCAATCAGCATTAGTTCTAAAAAACCAATCTTTTAAACGGCTGGTAGATATATTTCTATCTTCCATTCTTCTTGATGGAATATAGTAATGCAGCATTCTGTTGGCAGCTTTGCGCTTTACGTTTTCTGCAGAAACTTTTCGCCCTGTATAATTTGCATTATAAAGTACATAAGCTGCTGTTAGTCCGCCTGCTATTTTTGATGCTACATTCCAATTCATTTTCTTTCATTCCTATTTATTAGTTTTGTTTTCTGTTTTTTGCTTTGGTGGGTTATTGTCTATTACTTTTACAGTCTTACCAGCTGTTTTTAGTGCGGCATTTGCTGCATCAAGGGCATCTAGTCCATATCCACTAGATGATTGTTGAATTTGTGCCAATAGCTGTTGCGTTAATGCGTCACCTTGTGCCCATCCTCCATTGAGGATACTAAGGCCAACCATTTTCACAGGTGAGTATTTGCTTTGGAGTACCAAATTTAATAAACTTGTTAGAGCAGGATCATTTTTTCGTGATTCATCTTCTCTAAATCTTTTCATTAGTTCTTTAGCGCCCATAAGTTTTATATCTGGATTATCGTTTCTTATATAGTTTTCTAAAGTTTTAATATATTCATCAGTTAAAAGTACAATATCTTTTGTAGGTTTATCTTTATTGGTTTGACTTTCTTGTACTTTCTGTGCTCCTATAGGAACTGTCGGTGTGGTAGGTTTTTGAGCTAAATTGTTTAAGTAGTAGTTTTTGTCATATGCTTGTCCTGGTAATGCTGAAGTGCCGCCTGCGTTATAAATATTTGCACCGTTAGGGTTTACGGATGCACCAATAATATTTATTGTTACGCCATTAGCTCCATTTGTAGGTACATTGACTCCGTTTGTTGGAGTATTTGCAGCATTTGATCCAATGTTAAATGTAGCACCACTTGCATTTGCAGGTGTTACAGGGTTTGTTATATTCTGTGTCTGCACATTATAGTTCATTGGATAATTCTGCATATTTCCACCTTACACTACTTCTTAAATTTATAAACACTTCATATATGTTATAAATGCTATTTTTTTTTTATTTGTAACAAAAAATTAACATTGTATTAATTATTCTAAAGTTTAATTAAACAAATACCGACTAGAAAATTACAGGGAAATTTGTATAAGGAGTCTAATATGACAGGACCTATTAAATTTAATCCATTTCAGAGCGTAGGTGGTGCACAAAAATTAGAGCAAATACAAGACAAAAGGCAAAGTCTAAGGTTTCCGGATATAGATTTGTCTCCTGTTGATTTGAATATGAATCAAGGACAAGATGAAGAAGGCTTGGTCAATTTAGACAATCTTGATTTTGGTTTAAATAAAAAAGTTTCTAAAGAATAATTTTTTATAGAAAAGGAGTATTAAAAAATGGTAGATGGCGTAAATTTTAATCCTTTTACAAATAAAGCTTGGACAGATGAAGAAATTCAAAAATTAGATGCGAATGGTGATGGAAAGATTTCTTCATCTGAAGTTAGTTCAAATTTTGCTTGGCTTTCTGAACGAGCAATAGATGATGAAGGAGCTGTAGAAATTTCTGATAATGAAATTTTAGAAGTTAAAAAAGATGATCCATTGTATATGGCTTCAAAAAATTCTGGTATGACAGATTCGGCAAATGATGCTGCTGAGTTAAAAAATAATATCGCTATACTTGCTGATGAATATATTGAGCAATATATGACAAATCATCCCAATTTATCTGATTCAGAACGTAGCTCTGTTCAGACATTAGTTTCAAGTTATCAAAGTGTATTTTTAAGTCAATATATTACTGAAAATCCACAAGGTCCTTATGATATGTTGGCTGTAACTTCTGCTTTTAAAGCATATATGGATTCTATAGTTGCTGATAATGCTAACGCACTGGAATCAATTAATGAAACAATGCAAGGCTATCAAGATAACATTGATAATAATTATAATGATATGGTAAATTTGGCTGATAGTGCAATTTCAAATAAAAATGTTTCAAATTCAGAATATGCTCAGATTAAAAACAAAGCTGTTCAATATATTATTGGCATGATGCTTTCTGGTAATATTGATGAAAGTCTTTTACAAAACATCAATTCAAATTATCAAAATAGTACATATTGGAAAGTTGCAAAAGGTGCAATAGAAAAGCTGAAAACAGAAACTGACCCCGTAAAAATTCAGGAATATCTTGCTATGGCACAAACTAATATTGCAAAAATGTTAGACGCTATGGGCAAAGATAAAGTTGTCGATGCGATTCAGGATACTGAACAAGCAAGAATTGAAGAAGAAACTACTTCTAAACTAAAAACAGTCACAGATTCTTGGATTGAAAATAAAATTACAGCAGATATGTCTGACGAAGAAAAAAATACAATAAAAGCTTTTGTTGAAAACAGTATTGGAAAATTTCTTGCAAAATTAACAGAAGACGGATCTATGGGACAATTAAATGATGCACAATTACAATCTTCTTTTAAATCTTTTATAGATTCTGAATATTCAAAATTGTTATCGGCACAAGAAACGGTTACAAGAGCTGCTGGTGATATTGAAACTACAAATAATTCTTTAATTTCTGTATCAGATGCTGCTAAAGAAAATGGTAATGTTTCAGATGCTGAAAAAAAGGCTATTGTCGATGTTGCATCAGAATTGGTTTATAAACAGTTAATTGCAGAATTAGATACGATTCCTTTGTTATCTGCTTTGGATTCAAATTATAAGTCTTCATCAGAGTATATGGAATTAGAATCTGTCATTACTAAAATGAAATCTTCTGTTGACCCTGATGAAATTTTAAAATTGCAAGAAGAAGCTAAAGTTTTAGTTAAAAAACTTCTTGAAAAGTATACTGGTGATCAATTAGCATCTGCTGTTGATTTTACAAAACCTATAGAGCTTGATGAGGCAACTCAAGACGATATTATATATAATAGCTCTATTTCAAGTGATTACCAAGCAAATAAATGTCGTACTTCTGGATACGGAAAACAAGGTAAAGGAGCATCTTTAGAAGATATTCAAGCTCAAGCAAGAGCTGATATGGAGGCAGTTGCTGAGTCTTTAAAAGCTCAATTACAAAAGTCACTGGGTGCGGCATACAATGATGAGCTTGTACAACAACTTATTAATGATGCGATGAATGATACAATTGCTTTATTTACCGAAAATGTTTCAAGACGCAAAGGTGGTAGTGGCGGTAATTATAGGACTGGCTCTGATGAACAAGCTTTTGTATTTTTACGTAAAAGTGGTTGGACAGGTAGAGGCCGTTATACATACAATGTTCAAGCACTTGTAAATACTTTCCTTGAAAAATTTAATGAAGCATCTAAAAAACAAAAAGTTCAACAAAATGATCCTGCTGAAATAACTTATGATAGAGAAAATGTAATTTCTGAAACTCTTGGTAATGATTATTATAGAAATAAACAAGTACAAAATCATGATACATCTGCTTTATATGAAACAGCTAAAGCAAAAATGAAAGCTGTCGCAGCTGCTATAAAAACATCACTACTGGCAGCAGGTTGTCAAGTTAGCTCAACTGAAATTGATGAAATTTTGAATGATTCAATGCAAGAGACAATGGATTCTTATAATTTTCATATGTATAATGGCAATTCAATTTTAGCTAATATGTTAAGAGCTATTAATGGTGATTCATTTAATACTAAAGATTTAATAGATGATTTTATGAATAGAGTTGATGACAAACTTGAAAAAGCTAAGAATAAAGCAGAAGATAAATAATAATTTAAGTTGCAAACAAATACAAACAAAAAACAGGAATAATAATTCCTGTTTTTTGTTTGTAAAATAATTTTTATTTACCTATAATTATCTTATGGATATTGAAATATCAAATGATGAAACTACATATTCATATGATTTTCCCCAGCATTTATGTCATATGTGCGGAAAGTGCTGCAAGGCAATAACTACGCCTTATTCTTATGAGGAATTATTCAATCTCGCAAAAGAAGGACAAGAAGAAGCAAAAGTCTTTGTTGAAGTTTTTAAAAGGTATGACTCTGTAGAAGATGCTAAAAAAGCTGTGCCAGATCATGTGGAGAATATTTTAAAACAATTAAAAAAAAATAATCCTAATCTTGACGAATCAAAAGTTACTTTTTACTATTGCCCATATTTGCAAGAAGACAACAAATGTTCTATTCATGCTACTCGCCCGGATTGTTGTCGTCGTGCACCAAGAAATGGTTGGTCTTTGTTTCCTCCTGGATGTGGTTTTAAAGGTTGGCAATTTCAGCAAAAAGAGAAGGTTAAAGCAACTGTTAGAAAATTGAAAGAATATCAGTTAGAACTTGAACTTTTACCACCTGATACATTTATAAAAACTCGTAACATGACTGCAGTTGAGTTAGTTGAGTATATTGATGATAGAATTAAACCTTGGGAAAAATATGGTGCCAAATACTGGTAACTGATTATTTCTTTAATTCTTCTATAAAATTTTTTATTTTTTTGCCAAGTGGAATATCTGTTTCTACTTTAAGTTCATTATATTTTAATATTAAAATTTCTTTTATGTTATCTGATTCTACTGTATCTATTTTAGATTTTAACAAATTTAATGCTTGTTTTAGTTTCCCGGATCTTTTTAGAAAATCAACATATTCATAGATTATTAAATTGTTATATGGGTCTTGTCTCAATGCATATGAGTAGTAGTTAGATGCATTAATGTAGTCATTGTCTTTGTCTGCAGAGATTGCAGCATTGTATAGATAATCAACATTGAGTTCATCTAACATTGATGCTTCTTTGTAATATAAAAATGCATTAGCATATTCTTGTGCATCAAAGTACAATTTTGCTAAATATGCATAATATTCGTGATTAGCAGGACGAAGTGAAACTGCTATTTTGGCACTTTCAATAGAACGATGTTTTAAACCTTGAGCTGCATATATTATAGATTGGTATTTATATGCTTCAGCACAACTGTTATCAAGTTTTATTATGTTTGCAACAGTTTTTGCAGCTATATTATATTTCTTTTGTCTTATATCAATTTTTGCCATCAAAAGATGAGCATATATAAATCTTTTGTTTAAATATAAAACTTTTGTGGCAATATCTTGTGCTGTGTCATATTTGCCAAGTTCGATATAACAATCAGCTAATTCACTTAGATATTCTAATGAATCAGCTTTTATAAATAATGCTTGTTGTAAAGCCTCAATGGCTTCTGTGTACATTGGTATTTCTTTGTAAATTTTAGCTAATGCATAGTATAAAAAGTCATTTTCTTTTATTGTTTCATTGAGCTTTTCGAGTTCATTTTTTGATTCTATTAATAAACCATTTTTAGCATTTATCAATGCTTTTAATATAATTGAGTCTGTGTGATTATGATCAATTTTAAGTACATTTTCAATGCTTTCAATTGCCTTTTTGTAATCATTCCTTTCATAATATAAATATGCTAAGGAATAATTGTATATAATATTATCCGGTTCAAGAAAGATTGCTGATTTAAATGAGTTTTCAGCTTCCATCAACCATCCGTTAAGTGAATATGCAGTACCTAAATTATAGTGATAAAATGCATTGTTTTGTTCAATTTTTATAGCAAATTGAAAATAGTTTATTGCATCAGCAACTTTGTTTTGATCAAGCTTCAGCATTCCAAGATAATTATATGTCTTATCACATTGTGTTTCATCAAGTATACTTAAAAATAATTTCTCAGCATCTGCATCTTGATGTTTTTGGTAATAAATTACACCCAGATAAAATTTTGCATCAGTATTATCCGGATATAATTTTATTATTTCTTGGAATATTCCTATTGCTTTAAAAATTTGATTTAATTTTAGTCTTGCATATCCTTCAATTAATAAAAGTTTTTCATTTTTTCTATCTTCATAATTAAACTTTGATGCTTCTATTTCAGAAATAATTGTATTGAATTGTTTGCATTCTGTTAATATTTCCAGATAAGTAATAAAATTTTGTATATCGGGTGCAAGTTTATATAATTTCTCAGCATATGATAATGCTTTAGCATATTTTTTGTTAATTTTATTAATATTTACAACTGTTTTTAGTGTTTCAATATGCTCTGGATCTATTTCAAGAATTTTTTCTGCATATTCAATTGAACGTTCAAAGTTATTCATTAAAAAATATAGGTGTGAAATCTGAGAGAGTATCTCAATGTTATCACTTTCAATACACAGAGCCTTATATAAAGCTTCAACAGCTTGTTTGTAATGCTTTTCTTCTTGTAATTGAAATGCCTGTTTTAAAAATTTTGTGCTTAATTCTTCACTCATATATGTATTATATGGTTAATTCTAATTAAGGTAAAGAGCTTTTAAAGAAATATACGTCGAAGTGTGTATTTATCCTATGATTCTGAAACAGAAATGTTTGTTACACCAGCATCTCTTGCTTTGTCCATAAGTTTTACAACAGCACCATGCGAGGCATCTGGCTGCGCAAGGATTAATAATCCTTCAGGAAAATCTTTTAATTTCTGCTTTATAGCTGTTTCTAAATCAGATGCAGATATTTCTTGTTCATCTATATAATATTTGTCTTCATCACTGACAGTTACTGATATTAGTTTATTTTCATTTTTTATGTCTTGAACTTCTACATTATTTGGTACAGCAAGATTCAAGCCTTGCTGATCAAGTAATGGTGCAATTACCATCATAATAATAAGCAGTACAAGAAAAATATCTGTTAGTGGAGTAATATTAATTTCATTAAAACTGTCTCGTTCTTTTCTTGCCATTTTTTTTGTCCTTATTCTTCAGATGGTATTTCGCCTACTGTTCCTCTATAATCTTCATAATTATTGCTGCTTTGTTCTGGCTGAACAGATTGTGTTTTTATGCGTTTTTTATAATTATTTTGTGATTGAAGTTTCTTTTGTTCTTTTTTAGAAAGAGGTTCACCAGCAACTACAAGTTTTTCAAAATCAGCATCTTGTGCAGCTTTCATTATTTTCATAATTTCATGGCTTTTTACACTTTCATCAGCTTTGACAACAACTTCTTTCTTTTCAAGTTTTGATTTCATTGCTACCAGTTGATTGTATAAGTCATCATCTTGTACTTGTGTACCATTTACATAAAATTTACCGTCTTTTGTTACAGATATTGTGGCATTTTTCTGTTCAACAGTTAAACCGCTGTTTATTTCCGGCATTTTTATGCTGCTGTCATTTGATTGAAAAGTTGGTGCAATAACCATCATAATGATTAGCAATACAAGGAAAATATCCGTTAACGGAGTAATATTTATTTCTGTAAATAGTGCATCTTTGCCTTTGTTTGTTTTAAAAGCCATTTTTTATTTCCTTAAAAACCTTTTTTAAAGGGATATTTACTATAGTGCTATGTTTGTAGGTTGTTCTACGCTAATATCTTCATTGCTGTCTACAAAGCTTAAGAATAACAATTTAATTAGTTGGAAGTCATCTTCAAATCTCTTTACCATAGATTGAAAATAGTTGTACAAAACTACCGCAACAATAGCTACACCTAAACCTAACGCTGTTGCAATCAATGCTGATGCAATACCTGATGCGACTGCAGCTGATTGGTTACCTTGTACAGCAAGGTCTTGGAAAGTATAAAGTATTCTTACAACTGTACCAAACAAACCTAAGAACGGACAAACACCGCCAATTGTACCTAAAATTGTCAAATGTGACTCCAGTTTTCTTGTAGCTAAGCTTGATGCGATATCAAATGAACGTGAAAATCCATTTTTTTGTTCTGCAAAAATTCTAACGGCTTCTTCAGAAACTTCCCCTATAATGCCACCAAGTTGTACACTTAGGTTCTGAGCTGAATCTAAATTGTTTCTTACCAGTTCTTTTTGAAGTTTAGGTATAAATTGTACAACATCTCTTTTATTTTTGTTGTAGTAGTAGAATCTATTGATAGCTACTGCTATGGTTAAGAATGAACAAAGAAGAATTGGTGCTACAATCCATAAATCTTCAATCATTGCATTAAGTAATAATTCCATTTGTAAGTCCTCTTTCTATTTAATAATTATTATTTTTAGTACGATGTTGCGCCAAATACATTGTAGTCAAATGTAAATTGAATATCTACGCTGTCTCCTTTATATTCTGGCGGTAATGGTTTAAATGGTGCTGTTAATTCAACAGCATGCATTGCTGCTCTGTCTGCTGCAGGCAATCCTGATGATTTGTATACTCTGTGAGAGATAAGTCTTCCATCTCTAGCAATTTTGAATAGAAGTACTACTCTTTTACTTTCATTGCCTTTAGGTGGTTCCCAATTCATTTTAATTCTTCTTTGAAGTTCTCTCATGTATGGACCAAAATCAGGTTCTTTGAGAGCATCTATTCCTGGTGCGCCTTTGGGGTTACCTGGACCAGGATTCCCGATATTTCCGCTTCGGCCTGCACTGCCAGGGGAAAATCTCCCGCCTGTTGAACTTCCGCCACTTGGTGAAAAACTTGGTGATGGAGAATATTTGCTTCCTGTGCCAGAGCCTCCTGTTCTTGAGCCTGAACCTGAATTTGAACCAGCAATTGGTCCACCTGATGGTCCGGCTACTTTAGGTGCTGATACTTTTGGAACAGGTATATTAAAACTGCCTTGAGGCTTATTTACTTTTGGCGCGCTAGGCTTAAGAGCTGGACGCGGTGCTGCTGTAGGAGCTTTGGCTGTCCCTTGTGCAGTTGGCGGTTTGGGCGCTGGCTTTGGAGCCCAAGGCATTTGCATTGCAGGTTGTTGCTTTTTAGGTGCTTGTTTTTTAGGTTGTTGAGTTGCACTTTGTTTTGGTTGTTGTGATTTTTTTTGAACAGTTTTTTGCGCTGGTGCAGCATTCTGTGGTTTGCTTGATTGTGAAGAAGCAACTGGCTGAGAAACTGGACGATTTGGGTCGTGCTTTCCTCCTGCTCTTGAGTTTCTGTCAGCTCTGAATTTTGTATTTTTATTTATTGGTGTTGCTTCTTTATTTACAAGTACAAATTCTATATCTTTAGGCTTTTGTTGTGGTTTGTCAAATATAGAAAAACTTACTCCTAAAATTGCAAGTATAATTATTGAAAGCCAGATTAGACCTACTGTTATTGGGTGCAATATGGCAGAGAATAAAAAACATTTTGGTAATGGTATATCATTTTCATCTTCTTTTTTGTAAATACCATAAGTATATTTTGTATCTTTAAACTCTTCGTTTTCTTCGTAAATATTTATATCGCCTAGTAAAGTCATCTCTTCCTCAAATCTCTTTTGTCCTATAGTTTATCAAAAGAAAAACAATAAAACAAATAGCCAAGGTTACTGATTAATATTGGTAACTTTGTTGTTGAGTATATGTTGCTTGTTGATCAAGAACTACATTTACAACGCTGCCTACAGGAATTTCAGCAGGAATCCCTTTGTCCCAAATTGATTTTGCTAAACCTGCTGTTGCTCCGATAGCAGTCCCATATGCGGCACCTTTGCCAGCTTTTCCACCTGCAAGCGGTCCCATTATTACACCTGCAACCGCACCAGCTGCTGTTCCAATTGCAATATCTTTTGAGTATTCTTTTACCGAGTCGGCTGTTGTAGCACCTTTTAATAATCCGGTTTTGTCATCAGTTTGGATTTTTGCAGATATGGGTATCATTTGACCGTATGGTGTAACAATATTTGTAAATTTTATCATTAATTGCCCATTGACACCTGCTCTTCCTGCTTTTTTTACTTGAATAACAGTTCCATTAATAGTACTACCTACAGGTGCAACAAGTGAATTATTACAATAAAAATCATTAGAAACTGCCAGAGAAACACTTTGTCCTAGAGTTAGTGTTTCAGATGATAATTGCATCATAGCTGTTGCAGGAATAACAGTGCCTGATGGCACCGTAACTATGCTGCCTTTTAAGGTACTGTTTTGTGCTGCTGTAGCTGTATTTTGAAAATAAGTTGTATTGCTGAAACCAATACCAAATGTAAGCATTGACGCGATTAGTAATGATGATATTACTTTTTTATTATTGTTTTTATCCATAATACCTCCTATTGAATTTTAGGATTCTATCATTATTAATAAACGATAAGAAATTTAAATTGTTCATTTATCCATTTACATTAGTAAAATTCACCTACGCCGAATGTAAATGCACCTTTAGATGTTCCATCAGGAACACCGGTTAGCGGATAACCCCAGTCTATAGCCAAAGGTCCTACACCCGGAACAAATACTCTAACACCGACACCAGCTGTGATTGCGTGGATTGGTCTGTTGTAGATTTCGTTTGTTACTGTAGAACCGTAAATTTGACCTGCATCAACAAATGCTGCAATTCTTATGTTATCAAGAAATTTTGCATCTGTAATTCTGTCTATGAATGGTATTGGTGTTTGGAATTCTGCCTGTCCCATCATAAAACCGGAGCCGGTACCTATACCACTCATTCTAAAACCTCTAACAGTATATGGACCACCTAAACGATATGCCATAACTTCAGGCATGTCTCCATGTATTTTCCCGCCGGCTCTAAATGCTAAAGATACTGAAGATTTTTTACCTACAGGATAATATTTTTTAATACCTCCGCTAAGTTTACCAAATGTATTTTCAAATCCATCAAGAGCTAACATTTCATCAAATCTTACGTTAGCGATTACACCTTCTCTAGGTAGTGTTGAACTGTTTCTTGTGTCATAAATTAAGCTTGGGGACAATGATAGGAATAAGCCGCCTTGCAATTGTTTTGCACGTTCTGAGATAGGAATATTGTGTGCTGCATATAGGTTTGCAATTTGAGAGGCATCTCCTTCTTTTACGTGTACATTTTCAAGCCCAACTCCGAAAGAACCAGTTAAGTGAGGGAAGTTTGTAAATGCTCTTGATATCGTAGATTCAATACCAAATCTTTGTTCCACAGCAAGAGGAATTTGATAGCTGGCAAAGTCACGTCCAAAAGCTTTTATCATTAGTGAGTTGTCAGTACCTTTGAGTTTTGGCTCAAACCAGCTGATTTCAGCTTGTAAATTAGCTCTGTTTAACATAGAACTGTCTGCCATAACAATACCTGTACCAGCTAATAGGTTCAAAGATATTCGCTGACCCATTCCCCTAAAGTTATTTTCTGTAAATCCGCCTGTACCAAACAGACCTGTAGCAGTATCAAGACCACCACCGATTGAAATAGTACCGGTTCTTTGTTCTTCTAAATGGATTGTTACGTTATAAACTTCAGGATTTTCTTCATCTTTCTCTATTGTTCGTTTTACGTCTTTAAATGCTTGTGTACCATAAAGACGCATAAGATCTTGTTTTATGAGATTTTCGTTATATATCGTTCCGGGCTGAGTAAGGATATTTCTTCTAACAACAAATTCTTTTGTTTTTTTATTACCTTCTATTATTATTGAACCAATTTTGCCTTCATCAATGAATATATTTACTGTGCCATCAGGATCATCAGTAATACTTGTGACTCTGGCCAATATATAACCTTGACTTGCATAATAATCTTGAATTTCTTCAATAGCTTCATTGATTTTTTGAATATTTTGGGGTTTGTTTACCAAGGGATCTAGTATTTGTAATAAATCACCTGTAGCAATAGAGTTGTTTCCTGTGATAGTAAAATCTGTGATAGGAACGTTTTCTTCAACAATTATTTTTAATTTAACATTTTTGTCATCAACTTTTATGGGGATTGCTTTCATTTTTTCAGTAAAGTAACCCATTTCGTAAATTGATTTCAGGTTCTGTTGAACCATTTCAACACTATATGGTTCTCCTGATTGTATTTTTACGTATTCCATAATTTCATTAGTTGAAATTAGATTGTTCCCTACTATTTCAACTGAGTGTACTTTTATGTCAGAAGTTGCTTTTTCTGTTTTTTCAGCTTGAAGATTTTGGGTATTGTTGTCATTTTGCATTCTATCCCAAAAAGTTTCCGGATTAGATTCTGTATCTTGTGATGCTGGCTGTGTTTGCGGAGTTTTATCTTTTTGAAACTTCGATTTAATATTTTTATTCCAAAAACCGCTAAAATTCCAAGCAGCATGAGCAGGACAAGCCTGTGTAAAAACTAGCCCCAAGGTTAAAAAAGATATAACAATTAATTTATTCTTAACAACAGAAATTGTTGGAATTCCTATCTCTAATACTTCCTTATAAAAATTATAACCTTAAAATATAAAAAAATTCAAAATGTAAATTTTTTCTTACAGAATATTTATTAAAATAAATTAATATTTTAGTGTAAATATTACATTTAAAATTTTCTCTTAATCCTCTTATATAAGGCATTTTAGGGACTTGTTCTTATTAAATAAAAATAATATAATAATTAATATTAGTAAAATATCAAGTAATTTAGGGTTGAATTGAGGATATCAATATGATATACTATATATGTGCTGTAGTAGATAGAATTCTTGTGAGCCGAAATGAATATATCAATAGGTAATCTAGGAGGTTCAAATACCTCTGTAAGTACATTAATATCTCAACTTGTGTCCAAAAGAACACAATCTTTGAATACTCTTTTGGATCAAAAAGCGTCTATTGAAAATACTATAGCTTCTTTATCAAACAGTGGTCTTGGAGTCGGTTCAATTAATAGTTCCTACAGCTCTCAAATTGCAAGTTTACAAGATACCATTGATAGAATGAATGAACAATATTCTATCAACGCTAATAAAATTACAGCAATAAATAGTTTAAAGAAAAGTTATGCAAGTACAGTTACTTCATTAGATAAATATTTAGAAAGCTTAAAAAATCCTAATTCTGAGGATAAAGATTTAGATATATATCTTAATGGTGATAAAGTATCTTCTAATGACAAAGTTAACGTTACTGTAAATGATAAAAATACTAATGTTCAAGAAATTACCCTTAATGTTCAACAAATTGCTACAACTTCAATATTAAAAAGTAACACTATATATGGTGGCAATGTTACTAAAAATACTAAAATTACGGATTTGTTTGCCGGTATTTTTGATTCTTCTAATAATTCTATCAAAACTAACAGACAAGATTTGAAAGAAAGTCTTAAACTTTCTGATCTAGGAGTAACAAGCGGAAGTTTTAATTTGGGTTCTGCCACTATCCAAGTTGATGCAGAAAATGACACTGTTGGCTCACTTATCCAAAAGATTAAAGCCGCAGGATATAATGCATCAATTGAAATTTCTGATTATGACAGTAATGGTGAAGGTATTGGCAGATTGGTTATCTCCGGAAGTGTAGGACAATCGATTGCGATTACTTCTCAGACATCTAACTTTGGTTCTTTAATGGGCTTAACTGTCTCAGAAGGTAATTTCTATATTAACGGAGCTGAATTTAAAATTACAAGTTCTACTACACTAGGTTCATTGATGGATGATATCAATGCTGCATCTGCTGATAATGTTGGTGCTAAATTAGAGGATGGAAAACTTGTTTTTGTCGCATCAGAAACAGGTGCTGTAGATATTAATGTCGAAAAAGGCACTTCAAACTTTACAAATGCAATTGGTTTTACTGTTGGCGGTGTTATGGATACATCAAACCTTGTCCTTGGCACTGATGGTTCTTATGTTACATTAACTGGACAAAACTCAGTAAATTCTGACGATACTGCTGGTTCTGCTAATAAATTTACTGAAGGTAATTTTACTGTTTCTTTTAATAAAATTGATGCACATGGAAACGTTCTTGATGAAATGCAAACAGTCACTATAGAGATTACTAACGGTATGACTATAGATGAAATAGCACAACAAATTGAAAATAAAACACAAGGCTCATATGTTGATACTGAAGGCAATACTGTTCAAACAGGTTTGACTGCATATGTAGACGGCACAGGACATTTTGTTATAAGACAAACTCAAAAAGGTGCAGAATATAATATATCTGTTGAAGCAGGTACCTCTAATTTTACAAACTATGTTGGTATGACGTCTTCTGTTAGTAACACAGTTTCCACTGATGCAGATAATTCATATATTATTGGTACAACTCAAGTCCCTAATTCTGGTTTTACAGAAGGCTCATTTACAATAACGACAAATAAAGTTTCTGATGATGGTAAGACAGCTTTATTTGAAACTATTACAGCAACAATTGATGTAACAACAAGTGATACTAAAGAGTCAATTGCACAAAAAATTAATGATGCAAATATTGGCTTAACTGCATCTATTACAGCAGATGGTTATTTTAAAATTGAACAAGTTAACTCAGGTGCTGATTTTGATATAAAAATTCAAGCAGGTGCTACCAATTTTACAGAAAAAGCAGGCTTGACCAGCAATGTAATTAACACCGGTGTATTGTCTCCCGGCTCTTCTGTTAATCAATATTCTTCATTAACTGGTACTAAAAATGTTACAGGTAATACGGCGGTTAGTGCTGGTTCTTTTATGATTAACGGTGTTACAGTTACATTTGCGGATGGTAATATCAACTCGGCTATAGATGCGATAAATGCCAAAACAGATGAAACTGGTGTAAATGCTTATTTAAAAGGCGGTAAAGTCGTTTTACAGGCAAATAAAACAGGACCTGATTATTCTATTTATATAGAAGGAGGAACTTCTGATTTCGGTTCTGTTGCGGGATTTATTTCTGAATCACAAAGTGCTGCAACTGCTACAGTGGGTAAAGTTGGAGAAAAAACAACCTTAACAGGTGCAACTGGTGTTTCTGCCAATGATTCAATCACTGCAGGTACTATAAAAATTAATGGTGTTGAAATTAATTTAGAAGATGGTACTTTAGCAAATGCAGTAAACAAGATTAATGAATATTCTGCTCAAACAGGTGTTACTGCCGCAATAACTAATGGTAAGTTAGTATTTACAAACATAAATAAAGGCGATGAATCAATAAGTATAGAATCCGGTTCTTCTAACTTTGCACAGGTTACAGGTACTGCAGCTTATCAGACTACTATTGGTAATATTGAGCTTGTTGGTGGTTCTTATACTACATTGACTGGTTCAGTTACTGGTTTGGGACCCAATACACCTATAACTGAATCTGTTATAAAAATTAATGGCCAAGATATTAGAGTCTCTGGTTCTATAAATTCTGCTATAAATTCTATTAATGCTAATTCAGGGTTTACTGGTGTAGTGGCTGCACTTGATGATGAAGGCAGACTTGTATTTACTAACACAAAGGTTGGTACAAAAGCAATTACACTTTCTTCTGTTTCTGGTAATTTTGTGACGAATTATGTTGGTACACCAAATCAAGTTCTTGGTACTGACAGTAAGGCGCAAGTCTCTGGTTCAAATCAAATAAAGCCAGGAAATGAATATATAGAGTATACAACTACTGTAAAATCTAATTATTACATTTATAATTATACTTCTTCTGAAAAGTTTACATCAGGTAGTATTACCGTTAAAGGTCAAAAATTTGACGCAACAGGTAAAACTCTTCAAGATATGGTTAATGCAATTAATTCTGCAGGTATAGGTGTTACTGCTGAATTGGTTTCTGGTACTGACTCAGAAGGTAGAGCTTATAAAACTCTACAATTGGTCAGCAAAGCAAGAACTGAGGATGATTCAAAATTTACTGCATCAGCAGAAGGTGATTTTGCAAGAGTAGTCGGTTTTGGTCCATATTCATCTTCTACTTCTACTACATCAAAAGTTACTATTGATGATGGTACTGCACCTACTGATGGTCTTTCTCATATTAGTAAAGAAGATGCACTTGCTCAAGGATATACTGTTATTGAAACTGCTCAAGATTTACAAAATGCATTAGGTACTATTACGCAAAATAATAAGTATATCCTAATGAATGATATTGATTTAAGTGGTCTGCCTATACCTACTACAGGCTTGTCGAATGGTACAATTTTTGATGGTAATAATTATACAATTAGTAATTTAGGCACTACTTTATTCCAAGGTATTGATAGTGGCGCTACATTACAAAATTTGTTTTTGGAAGATGTAGATACAACACTAGCTACAATTGTTGAAACTAATAGTGGTATTATTAGAAATGTCCATGTACTTAGTGGATCTGTTGCTGGTGGATCTGCTGCAGGTTTAGTACATGAAAATACTAGTACTGGGTTAATTGACCAATCTTCTTTTAATGGTTCTATTGACAATACTGTTAAAGCTGCAGGTATTGCTTTTACCAATCAGGGTATTATCAGTAATACTTTTGTAAAAGGAACTATAGATGCAACATACTCTGCTG
>CALUSQ010000028.1 GCA_944323475.1 Candidatus Gastranaerophilales bacterium | reverse complement strand
ATTGAAAGCGATTTTGATGTAGTGGCAACAGCTACAAGTGCAAGTGTTGCAATCAGTCTTATTAAGAAGTATCGTCCGGAAATCGTTTTGATGGATATCAATATGCCAGAAAAAGATGGTTTGACCGCTATAGCGGAAATTGAAAAATTAGATTTGGGAGTGCGTACCATCGCGTTGACAGGCTACGATGATCCTGATTTAATCTTCAGAGCAATGAAAATCGGCGCAAAAGGCTACATCTTAAAAACAATGGCTTCTGCACAACTCATCTATGCTATAGATGAAGTTGCAAACGGTAAAATTTACCTACCTGCAACTTTATCCTCAAGATTTTTTGAATATTTCCAAAAATCATTCAAAGAAGAAACACAAGTTATTTCTGATGAAGAAAATCTTTTGAATTACCTTACACAAAGAGAAGAAGAAGTTCTTGATCTTCTTACACAAGGTATTACTTACAAAGGTGTTGCACAAAAACTTTTCATTTCTGAAACAACTGTTAAAACACACGTTAACAATATTTTCCAGAAATTACAGGTTAACGACAGAACTCAAGCTGTTCTTTATGCACTGAATAATGGATTTTTGAACAGACGTAAAGTTAAAATTGCAATTTAGCAGATTCCGAGCGGACGGAATAATCTCCGTTCGCTCGCAAGTAATTTAGAAGTTTAGATAAAACAATAAATTCATAAAATAAAATAATGGTAAGATTAAAAAAATAATGGGCGGAGCAAATTTTAGACAAAAAAATCTTTTAAAAGATTTAATCTATTTAGGTCAAACAAGACCGGTAAGCAAACAGACCGTAAAAGGCCTGTTTCGCTTTGCTTTGGAACCATTATTGGAAGCTCAATCTCAAAAGGCTGTAGTTTTAATTAGAGTCTTTGATACAAAAGAGATTGAAGGTGTTTTAAAAAGATTAGAATTTACAAACGCAGAGGTTTATTCATTTGATTCTGTTACAAACGGTGAAAATCTAACTAAGGATGACATCTGGGGTGAAACAGAGTTTTTGGTTGTATTATCACCAAGATATTCTGCTGTTATGCTTTGGGATTATTCAACTGAAACAGTAAAAGATACATCTTGTTTGTATTATCTTTTAAATTCCAAAGATGTTAACAATGTAGTTCGTATAATCAGCGAAAATTCAAAAATTGATTTAATGCGTTATACACAAGAATATACGCCTGAACGTAGAAGCAATGAACTTTTAAATAAAGCTGTTCATAAATTTATAGATTTTTCAAATTCTTTTGTAGAAGAGGCTGCTATATCCCAAGCAGAAAGCGGTATTATTGGAGAATCTGATGATATTGGTAAAAAATATGAATATATTTGTTCAAAAACCAGAACAATTTCTCATGATATAAGAAATCACCTTTCTGTAATAGATTTGTATTCTAAAATCATGGAAAAAAGATTACAAACAGTTGCCAGTAAAGAACTTCAAGATTCTATGATGAATGCAGTTTTAAGTATTAAAAAATCAAAAGATGCAATTGATGTATTACTGAATGAACTTAAAACTATACAGGGTATAAATTTGGGGTCACATAATTTTTCAATGATTTTGCAATCTGTTGTGAATCTTGCACAAGCAAAAGCACTTCAAAAAAATATAAAAATAGAAGTTTCAAATTCTTTTTTAGGAGAAGTTATTGCCGATGAGAATAAACTTTTGAATGTAATTTTGAATCTCTTGTATAATGCAATGGATGCTATCGAAAGCAAGGAAGGAATTATTAGCATAACAACAGAAGAAACTAATGAGAATATGCTAAGAATTTTGATTTCTGACAACGGATGCGGAATAACAAAAGACAAACAAGACAAAATTTTTGAAGAAGGTTATACTTCAAAATCTACAGGTTCAGGTTTGGGACTTTACATATCAAAAGAAGCAATGAAAGAACAATACGGGGACTTGAATCTTGTAAGTTCAGATGATAATGGTACTGTTTTTGAAATTTTAGTACCAAAGGTATAAGAAGAATAGAGAGGAGGCATAAAAGTGGATTTGTTCAATATTAGAGCTATAGAAGTATCAAATTTGGCAATGGACGGTCTTTTGGAAAGACAAACCGCAATTGCATCAAATACTGCTAATGCCATGACTCCTGATTATCAAAGAAAACGTGTTGCATTTGAAGATCAGCTAAGAAATATTATTGAAAAAGATAATATTAGAAGAGATTTGAGAATGCAAAACAGTTTGGCATATAAAAATGATAATAATTACAAAGTAGGTTATGAAAGAAATTCCAATCCTATGACAAAAAATATTGCACAAAAGCTTCCTCAAGAACAAATGCTTTATATCAGACAGGTTGATGCTGATACAAATGCTTTTGATCCTGAAGTAATTAAGGATACAAGATGGATTGATTACGGAAACGGAAATAATGTAAATCTTGAAGAAGAAATGATGGACATGGCAAAGACAGGTCAGCAGTACAATGTACTTGCTACAGTACAAGGACGATTTTTAACAAATCTGTCTGATATTCTAAAAAGTGGTAGCTAACAAAAAAGTTAATTAAAAAACCTGAGAGGAGGTTTTTGATAAAATGAGTTTTTCAGCATTTGATATATCAGGTAGCGGCATGTATGCCCAAAGAACAATGATGGACAACATCGCATCAAATATTGCTAACGTAAACACAACAAGGAACCCTGACGGCACTCCTGGTGTTTATGTAAAAAAGAATGTTTCTTTTAGAGCAGTTTATGCAGACAGATTGGGCTCTTCAGCACCGGCATTTCCTGACGGTCATCATGAGGCTTATTGGAGTCCGACAAATGGCATTGTTGCTCTTAAAGGCGGTATTTCTTATGATGAAAAGAAAATTTCTCAAGGTGTTGAGGTTGCTGAAATTACACCTTCAAATGATCCTTACAAAACTATCTATGATCCTGATAATCCGGAAGCAGATGCAGACGGTTTTGTTACTTTGCCAAACATAAATGTTGTGGAAGAAATGGTTAACATGGTTTCTGCTTCACGTGCTTATGAGGCAAATGTTACAACTGCAGAAACAACAAAAGGTATGATTTCTGCAGCATTAAGAATTTAGATTAATTTATTTACAATACCTGTAAATAATTAGGAGATAAAAATGGAATTTAACCCAAATATGATTGGTAATAACTCAATAAAAAACTATAACAAGTTTTTAAATAGCGAAATGCAGGCTCTTAATATCAACTTTGACCAAAAAGGAATGGTTGATTTTGATAATGTTTTGCAAAATGAAATACAACAAAGAAACGCACTTCCGCAAGGACCAATCATAAATACAGGTATACAGATGAATGTTGGATTAGAAAACATGGGTGTATCTCCTTTGGAAAGAATTGATCCATCAATTCAACAAGAAGTATCTAAAAATAGAGGCAATATGTCTGCTGTTGAGAAGACAGCAAATGATATAGGTAAAGCTTTGAGCAATGGGTTGAATTCAGTGAACGATTACCAAAACCAAGCATATCAAGCCGCAGAAACATTTGCTGCAGGTGGGGATATCAGTGTTCATGAAGTAATGCTTGCTTCTCAAAAAGCAAATTTGACTATGCAAATGGCTTTGCAAATGAGAAACAAACTTGTTAATGCTTATACGGAAATAAATAACGTAAGAATTTAGTTAATTATTAAATTGACTGAAAAATATACATAATTAATAAATATATAATGCACAAATCAGCTATAATCAGCTTGACAAAAGAATAATCAGCAAACTAAAATAACTTAATAGCAAAATATAAGGAGAATAACTATTAGCAGAGATTTTTCAGGCGGCAGAGACCAACAAGCCCTAATTAACAGAAATATTAGATGTAAAGAAGTTAGATTGATAGGTAGTGAAGGTGAAAATTTTGGCGTTATACCTACAATAGAAGCTCAAAGAATGGCAGATGAAAAAGATCTCGATTTAGTAGTAGTTTCTCCAAACCAAAATCCCCCTGTTGCCAAGATTATGAACTATGGCAAATACAAGTATGAAATGGAAAAAAAGGCTAAAGAAGCCAAAAAGAAACAGCATACTGTAGAAGTTAAAGAAATAAAAATCAGATACAAAATAGATGTTCATGATTATAATGTAAGAATTAAAAATATTAAAAAATTTATATCCCAAGGCGATAAAGTAAAAATTGTTATTATGCTCAGAGGACGTGAAATGCAGCATACAGAGCTCGCTTTTGAACTTGCAAACAGATTTATTACTGATTTGGAAGGTGAGCCGATTAATGTTGAAAGAAAACCTTCAATGGAAGGCAGAAACCTTATTATAATCCTTGCTCCTTCAAATTAATCTGGGATTTTTAAAAGATTTTTAGCATTTTGAGTTGTAGCTTTTGCAATTTCTTCGAAACTTATATTTCTAAGGTTTGCAATTTCTTGTGCTACAAATTTTACATACGCAGGTTCATTTGTTTTGCCTCTGTATGGTACAGGAGTCATGTATGGCGCATCTGTTTCAAGCAAGAGCCTATCCAATGGAACAATTTTGGCTACTTCTTTAGCTTTTTTGGCATTTTTAAAAGTAACTACTCCCCCAAGAGCAATATAAAATCCTTCTTTTATACATTCCATTGCAAATTCAGGGCTTCCTGAAAAACAGTGCATAACTACTCCTGTTTCTTTTGCTTTTGTCTTTTTTAGGATTTCAAAGGTATCTTGATGAGCCTCTCTATCATGAACGAGAACTGGTTTTTTAGCTTCTATCGCTATTAAAACTTGCTTTTCAAATATTTCTTTTTGTTTTTCAACTTGAGATTTGTCCCAATAGTAATCAAGACCTATTTCACCTATTGCCAATATTTTTTTATGTTTTAAATATTCTTTGATAAGATTTTGTGCATTTTCATCAAAAGTATTGACATCCTCAGGATGAACACCAACTGCACCGTATACGTTGTCATATTGTTCACACAGTTTTATAATTCTTTTAAAACCGGATGGATTTACTCCAGGTATGACGACTTTTTCAACTCCATATTCATTGGCTTTTTTTAATATTTCTTCAAAACTGTCTTTAAACTCATCTGAATCTATATGTGTGTGTGTATCAATGAGCATTTTTAATCCTTTAAAATAATTAATACAAGCTTTGTATTATAGCTTTTTTATTTTCATCTTTTATTCTTGATAGAATATCGTTTTTATCAGAATCATCAAGAGCATTTAAACTTTTGAGTACAGTGGCTGCTTCGCAGATGAGTATTTCATTGTCAGATTTTAGAAGTTCTTTTATATTGTTAATTGCTTCTTTTATTTTAAAATCGGAAATTACTTGCAAAGCACTTGAAACACGCATTTGTGTTGAATTAAGCTCTTGGATTGCAAGTTTTTTTTGGGCATTCCAAAAATATTCCTGTTGTTTTTTTAATAAATTATAAATCTCTATAATCTCTTGTTTTATACTTTTGTCTTCATCAAACGTGTATTCTTCATTGTTGGCAATAATGTCAAATTTTGCCAAAGCTGAAAGCAAAACAACAGATGTTTGAGAATTTTTGTTTTGCTGATTATCAGCTATCAAGAATGAAAGAACATCATACATCTCAAAATTAAAAATTTGGTTTAAAGGTAAAATTTCACCAAAACCGGAAATTATATTTTCAAGGCATAACAATGCTTTTTCTTTTTTTGTTTTAACTAATGTCAAAAGACTTTCCAGATAAGGGATTTCTCCTGCTACATTTTCTGCCATTGAAGAATGTTCCATTGCTTCAAATAATGCATCTAAAGCATTTTTATCTTCATATGCCACAAGGAATTTAACTGCTTTGAGTACAGCAAATTCATCATCTGATTTTAAAAGCTCCAGCGCTTTTTTGTATGCAGTGTCAATTTGCATAGCGCCAAGAGCTTTTGCTGCATTAAATGCCAAAGCTTCATTGTCTTCTAATGCATATTCTGTCAACAAATCAGCGCTTATGGTATCCGGAATATATGAAAAATACTTTGCACAATATATTTTTTCACTTTCTGTGCCATTTTCTAGCAGGTCTAGCATTTCATCAGTTAAATCTTCATTGGCATATTTTGCTAATCCACCTGCAATTGTGTCTTCAAAATCTGGTGAATAAATTTTCAAGAATCCAAAAAGATTTCTATAATTATTTTCATTAATAGCTTTTTGCAATCTTTTATTGACATTTGTTCTAACAAAGTCAAACAAAAATTCACTTTTATCAGTTAGGATTTGAAAAGCATCAATATTTGTATTATCAATTATACTTTGTGCAGCAGTAAGAGCTTTTGTTTCATCTTTTGCTGTAAGCTCTTTTACCAATTGTTCATTATTTGTCATATGTAGTCCTATATTTTTACCATAAATTAAATTATCGGATTAATTATGATAATTATTCTCTAAAGCTTAATTCACTAATTGATTTTTTCAAGTTATTTCTTATAGAGTTCATTTGTTCTTCAACAGTTTCGTCTGTCAAAGTAGCTTGTTCATCAAGGAATTTTATTCTGAAAGCCATACTTTTAAAACCTTCTTGAATATGTTCTCCTTGATAAATATCAAATAGTTCTTCACCGTTAAATAGATTATTTTTAACAGATTTTTTGATTATTTTTGCAATTTCATCATGAGAGATGTTTTCCGGAACAATAAAGGCCAAGTCTCTTTGTACTTCAGGGAATTGTGCAAGTTTTTTGTATCTGATTGTACTAATATGAGCAGCTTTCAAAAGTTCTTCAAGATTAATTTCAAAGATATATACATTTTGTTGGAATTTTTCTTTATCTTTTAAAATCGGATGAAGTTCCCCAAAGAAACCAACTTCCAAAGGCTGTTTACCAAGAAGCACAAGTTTTGCACATTTCCCAGGATGAAGAAAATCTTTTGCATCTTCTTTTTGGTATTGACGAATTTGTACTCTGTTTTCAAGTCCTAAAAGATTTAGCAGGTTTTGTACAATACCTTTAACATTAAAGAAATCAAGTTCAGGTTTTTGAATCCATTTTTCATTACTTACATCACCTGTCATGACTCCTGCGAGTATTCTTTGTTCTGTTACACCTGTATCTTGTTCAGTAGCTTCTTTTTCAATAATATATGTTCTGCCTATTTCGAATATGCGTAGATTTTTTTGTCCGTTTGCAAAATTAGTCTTTACTATATTTAAAATGCTTGGAACCATTGATTGGCGTAGCATTGTGTGCTCTTCACTTTGAGGGTTGCATACCTTTACTGCTTTTTCATCATTATAAGAAACAGAAAATTCTTTATAAATCGGAACACCAACAAGAGAAGAAGTTACTGCTTCTGAAAAACCTGCACCCAAAAACATATTATTGATTTTTCTTAAAATCTTAGATTCATCTGTTATTTCAGGTGATTGAGTGTTTTTAGGTAATGTTGGTGCGATTTTGTCATAGCCGTAGATTCTTGAAATTTCTTCAATAAGATCTATTTCTCTATATACATCTACAACTCTGAAAGAAGGAACTTTGAATTTTGCTGCAATATCATTTTTTCCAAGTAATTCAAAACCTAAATTTTCAAGAATTTCTATACATTTTTCTGCAGGGATTTCAGAACCTAAAATACGTTTGATTTGTGCAAATCTCAAAGTAATATCTATTTCAGGGAGCTTGTTATCGCCTGTTTCAACAATACCTTCAACTTTTGCTGAAGCGAGGTCTACAAGCAGCTGCATTGCTCTAAGCAAAGCAGGTTTAACCATTTCGATATCAACGCCTCTTTCAAATCTTGCACTGGCTTCACTTCTATATCCTATGCTACGAGCAGATTTTCTATTTTGTGCAGGTGTAAAATATGCTGCTTCGAGTACAATATTTTTTGTATTGTCATCAACTTCACTGTTAGCAGAACCAAATACACCGCCTACACATACAGCTTTTTCTTTAGTTGCAATGAGAACAGTATCGCTGTTTGTTTTTCTTTCTATGTCATCTAGAGTGACAATAGTTTCATTTTCAAAAGCACGTCTTACACAAAGATAACCGTCAAGTTTATCTTTATCAAAAGCGTGGAGAGGGCAACCATATTCAAGAAGAACATAGTTAGTTATATCAACAACATTGTTTATTGCTCTGATTCCGCAAGCCTCCAGTCTTCTTTTCATCCAATCCGGAGAAGGTTTGATTTCAACATCTTTTAAAAGTCCTGCGCTATAATATTTGCAACCTTCTTTATCAATTATTTCAACTTTAAATTTGTCTGTTGAATTGTCTTGAGTTGTTTGCAATGGAGAAAATTGTAATTTTTTGTTGAATATTGCACAAAGTTCTCTTGCAATACCAATTACAGACATTTCATCGCCTCTGTTTGCTGTTGGTGCAACGTCAAAAACAATGTCTTCTTTTATATCAAGAACTTTTTCAAGAGAATCACCGAGAGTAAGGTTAGAATACAATTTGTTCAAAATTAGTATGCCGTCTTCTTCTTGCATATTTTCTAAGCCCAGCTCATCTTGAGAACAAAGCATACCTTGGGATTCAACACCTCTGATTTTTGCAGGAGTAAGTTCAAATTGTTCACCTGTTTTTCTGTCCAAGACCTTTGAACCAACTGATGCATATGGGATAATTTGACCTTCTTTTATATTTTGAGCACCGCAAACTACAGTTTTGGTTTCAGTGCCCAAATCAACTGTTACAAGATGCAATTTGTCTGCATTTGGATGTTGTTCTATTAGTTGGATTTTTGCAACTCTTATATTTGAAAATTTCGGACCTGTTTTTTCTATTTCTTCAACTTCCAAACCGCTCATTGTTAATTCATGTGCAATTTGTTCGGGTGTTACGTCAGACAAATCTACGTATTCGTTGAGCCATTCCAGTGAAATTTTCATAGTATATTCAATCCTCTTTATTTTGTTCTTTAATAAAACAATTTTATAATAAAGTAGGGTGAAATAAAAGAGCTAATTTCAACAGTGAGAACTTGTTGTTTATTGTTTTTTAGTTATCTCTTAATTTTGCCAAAAGGTTTAATATTTCAATATACAGCCATACTAAAGTAACCATTAAACCAAAAGCACCGTACCATTCAAAGTCTTTTGGAAGCATTCTTGCTTGACCTTGTTCAATGAAGTCAAAATCAAGTATCAAGCTCAAAGATGCAACAAGAACTATAATTCCGCTAAAAACAATGCTCATTATTCCTGAACCGGTTACAAACGGAATTGAAAAGTTGAAAAATGAACCAATAATATTAATCAAATAAATTATGAGTATAGTAAAAATAGCTGACATAATTGTCGCTCTAAATTTTTCTGTAGCTTTTATTGCACCAACTCTGTACAATACAAGCATTACTGCAAAACAAAGCATAGTTCCGCATATAGCTTGAACAGCAATTCCGGGAAATTTTGTTTCCAGCATCAATGATATGCCTGTTAAAAGGGCACCTTCGCAAAAAGCATAAACAGGAGCCAGATATTTTGAAAGTTTTGGTACAAAAGAAGCAACAAGACCTGTGCCAAGACCTGCAAAAAGAGCGATAGTCATAATCATCATAACTTTATCGCTATAGCCCATTAATGCTTCATAAAATACAGCAGCACCTGCTATAGTGGCAATTAATATTAGAACAAAAGCTTTTGATATTGTGCCGTTTACGGTCATTGGTGCACTTTCCAAAACACCGTCTGCTATATTATCCATTCTGTTTAAAATAGGGTTTGAACTGTTAAACATATATGCCTCCTGTATAAATTCTAATTATTCTTTATCATATTTTTTTGATAATTTCAATTAACCATTATATAAAAATAAAATTTAACGGTTTATTAAAAACTTTTTCAAACAAATCACTTTTTTCTTTTGCCATATCAAGTTTGGGTTTAAAGCCGATTGTTTTTATGTAGAAATTGATAGTTTCTGGTGTTTCTTCTGCCTCGATACGCAGAATAAGATTTTTGCTCGGTTTATCCATTCCGTCGGCAATTCTAAGTATTGCTCCAAGTTTTGTTACTATTTCTTTTTGTGTTTCATTCAATTCGGCAAAGTGTTTATGTTTCTCTTGATTAGGAAATGAAGAACGGTGGTAGCGCGCAATATTTGCTATTATTTTTTTTTCTTCTTCGTCAAAATCTTTGAGTCCATTTTCCATAATAATTTTTAGTGTATGTTTATGGTGAGATTTTTTTTCAATATAGTATCCAACATCATGAAGATAGGCAGCTGTTTTTAAGTATTTTTTTTCTTTTTCTGTGTAATTTATAATTTTACTGTTTAATGCATCAAAAATTTTTTCGGCATATTGTTCAACTTGTTTTGCGTGTTCTTTATTTTTGCCAAACTTTTCAAATATTTCATCTTTTGAAAGTATTATTTGATTCATGTTTCTAATAACTTTTCTATTTTATCTAGTAATTCATCCTGATTAAAGTTTGATTTTTTAATAAATGCATTTACTTCAGGTATTTCTTTTTCAATTGTTTCTGTATCATAAGAAGAAATTATTATAACCGGTATATTTTTGAATTTTGGATGTGCTTTTAATTCTTTAACAAACATACTTCCATCCATTTCAGGCATTTCCATATCGGATAAAATGAGATCAAAAGATTCTTTATCTAACAAGTCAAAGGCTTCTCTAGGATTTTTAACCATTTCGTATCTATATCCCCAATGATTTAGAATATTTTTTAATAGTTCTCTGGTTGTCATTGAGTCATCTACTATGAGTATTTTAAAATCTTGTTTGTCTTTTGTTGCTTTGGGTTTTATCGGTATAAGCTGCTTTTCGACAGGTGTATATGTGCTTTTATAAAGATCTACTATATTAAGAATCAAGCAAACTTCACCATTAGCAAGTGTTGTAACCCCGGAAATGTTTTTTAGTTTTACAATTGGTGGCTCTAATTTTTTTTGTAGTATATTTTGGTCACCGAGAATTCTGTCGACAATTATTCCCATAAGGCTATTTTCAACTTCAACCATTACAACTGTTTTTTTCAATGTATTTTGAGATTCATCAGCAGGAAGCTCCATTAACTCGCTTAAATAAAACAGATTAACATTTTTGCCTTCGTACATGATTGTTTTGGTAATATTTCTTGTATAAATATCTTTTTGGTTTATCCACATAACATTTTTAATAGAAGACATAGAAAGAGCAAAAAGTTGTCCTGATGCTTCTACAATGAAAGCTTTTAATGTGGACATAGAGATTGGGAGTTCAATTGTAATTTTTGTTCCTTGATTTGGTACAGAAAAAACTTTTACAGAACCGTTTAATTGAGAGATTTTTGTCTGCACAATGTCAAGTCCAACACCTCTTCCTGATAGTTCTGTTACAGATTGTTCTGTAGAAAAACCTGGCCAAAAAATTATATTCATAATTTGTTCATCTGTAAGATATTCTGCTTCTTTTTGAGTTATCATATTTTTTTCTAGAGCACGTTTGACGATTTTTTTTAAGTCGATCCCCCTGCCATCATCGTGTATTTCTATAATGATTTTTGTTTGCAAGCTTTTTGCTATAAGGTATATTTTACCCTTTGGTGATTTGCCTGCAGCTATACGTTCTTGGGGTGTTTCTATTCCATGGTCTATTGAATTTCTTATTATATGCATCAATGGTGCTTTTATTTCTTCAATAACTTTTTTGTCTGCACTGGTTTCACTTCCTGAAATTAGCAATTCAATATCTTTGCCGGTATCTTGGGCTATATCTCTAATCATTCTCGGGAACATATGAAAAATTGTTGCCAGTGGCAATACCCTGATATTTTTAATCATACTTTCAAGTTGAGTAATGATAAGTGATTGTTTTGTATCTTCTTCATCTACAGATTTTTGCAGATTTAATACTTTATTGGTTAATTTTATTATTTTTGATGAATTTTCTTGTAGTATAGAGAAGATTTGTTTACTGAACACAGAAAATGTATTGTAATCTATGGTAGCTTCTGTATTGAGGTATTTTCTATCATAGTATTTTATAAAGCTTTGTGATTTATTATTGAAGTTTTTAAGTTCAGTTATATCTGCCAATATTGATTCCAATTCAGATACATTTTTTTGTTGTTTGATTCTTGCAATAATAAGTTCACCTATTTGATTTACAAGCCTGTCAAGTTTTTTTGAATCTACACGCAATGTTCTGATAGAAGTTGTTTCAAAAGAGTTGAAAAAGTCTTGAGCTTTTTTTACAGGCAGAGATGATTCGTTTAGTGTTGTACTAAGGTTTGAAAGAGGATTTACGGTTGTATTTATATCCAACATTTGTTTGATGATATCGAGTCTTTGAAGAACAAGAGATACGTCATCAGCTTCTTCTTTTTTGTCAAACAACATTTTTTCAACAGAAGAAAAGCTTTGTTTTAATATGTTTATAATTTCTTTTTCTGGAAGAGTTTTTCCTTTTTTTATAATATTTAATATTTCACTAATTTTGTTGGATATATCTGTTAATTCTTTATTTTGTGATAAGTCTGTTATTGCAGCTAAAAGCTCACATAAATCCGGGATGTTGGAAAGATTTTTATCAAGTTCATTAAAACCTTCTTTTATTGAATTTATTTTTTGTACAAAAATATTTTGTTTAGTATTATCTTGTATTATATTTGTAGATTTATCTCTTTCTGAATTTTGTTTTTTTTCTTTTTCTTCGATTGCTTTTTGGCAGTCAAATTTTTCAATATCGATTTCTTCGTATACTTTGTTTAGAGAATTTATGAGATTTGTAATTTTATTTTCAAGATCAAATATTTCTTCTTCTGTAAGAATTTTAGAATTGTTTATAACAAAATCTATTTTTGCAGAGATATAGTCAATTTCATTTTTAATATCAAAATATTTTGTGTTTTCAAATTTTTCTTTTAATTGTTTAGTTAAATCTTCAATAGTTTCAATGTAGGAAAGACAATCTTCGCCTTTCATATTTTTTAAAAGAAGATAAATTTCAGCGATTAAGGCATTTATAGTCAGTACATTTTGCGAAAATTCTTTTGTTTTTTTTGTTAGTTCTGGTTTTTTGATAATATTTTTGTTATTTTGGGTAATATTTTCTTCAACAGGTTCTTTGGTTGTTTCTTTTTGTTCGGGAATTTTATATTTATCAATAAGTTCATCTATATAATTTATTTGTTTTTGAATATCATCTGTATAATATTCTTTTTTTATTTTTACGGATTCTTGAATGAGTTCAGAAAGAAGATCAGTTGCTTGATAAAGTGAATCTGAAATTTCTTTGTTGATTTCAAGTTTATTTTCTTTTGCCAAACCCAAAACATCTTCTATTTTGTGCGCAAGGCGTTGGATATTATTGAAACCAATCATTCTTGCTGCACCTTTTAAAGAATGTGCATCTCTAAATAAATAAACTAGAAGTTCCTTATTATCCGGAGTTGTTTCGAGTTGTAAAAGATTGTTGTTCAATTTTTGGATGATTTCTTCCGTCTCACCTCTGAATATATTTAAGATTTCTTCAAATTCTTCAGGCAGAAAATCCATTTAACTTTTTTTTGCTCCGTTTTTTGTGTATTTTCAAATTTATAATGACAAATTTTTTAAATCATTTATATTTTCAATATTTTGGTTTATCGAATTTAATGTTTCAGTTAAATCTCTTGTATTTTCTTTTAAATCTTTAATTATTTCTGCTGACAATTTTTCTTGATTTTCTGAATTAAAAGATACATTTTCTATGAATTTCATCATATTGTTGAGAGATTCGTTTAAAATATTAAAGTTGTCTTCAATTATATTTGCTAATTTTACTCCTGATTCAATTTCTTTGCTGCCTTCCTCTGTTGCCATAACAGTAGAGTTTGTTGTGTGCTGAATATCGTTAATAAGAGCACTGATTTTTGTTGTAGCTTGTTTTGATTCATCAGCGAGTTTTCTTATTTCTCCTGCTACAACAGCGAAGCCTTTACCGTGTTCACCTGCTCTTGCTGCTTCTACAGCAGCATTTAAGGCTAGCATATTTGTTTGTTCAGCAATGTCTTCAACCAATCCTATAATTGAACCAATTTGTTGTATATATTCACTAAGCTCTAATATAAGTTCTGCAATTATTTGTATACGTTGTTTTAATACAATCATTTTATCAATATTAGCTTTAACAGGTTTTTGCTCAATATCTGTGTTTTTTAAAGATTGAGATATTTTGTAAAGGATTTCTTTAGAGTTTTGTTTTATGTTGAAAGAGTATGATTTTAGTTTTTCAACGCTGTCAGATGCACTGGAAAATAATGATTCGTATTTTTTTATTGTATTTTTTTGATTAAATGTTGAATCAAGAATTTTTTCTACTGATTTTTGTGTTTTTTTCTCTTTTTTGTTGATTTCTTTTCTGAGTTCACTTAAAAGCCACTCTCTTGACCAAATATATTGAACTAGATAAAGCAAAAAAAGTATAGAAATACCAAGAATTATACCGGGATACCACATTTGTTTTAAAGATGTCATTATAACAAGAACCATCAAAATAACGAAGAAAAGCACATCAAGTATAAATTTTATATCTGATTTTTTTCTAAAATTCATTTCTTCATTGTTGTTCATATATCAATATCCTCGCAAAACTCCGTTAATTATTTTAACTCTTTTTATTTATTCAAAAATGCAATATAATCATTTTATTACAAATTTTAAAATGAGCCAAGATGTAAATTATTTCTCGTTTAGAGTAGATGAAAAGCGAACAGAGACTAAGTATGGAATTTAATAAATCTTTGATGATAACACATGATACAGAAAACCTGCATTTATGTTTTATGCTGGATAATACAACATATGCTTTGAATGCAAAATATGTTCTTGAAGTTACCACCTTGCCATTAATAAATGAACCTCAAAGATTACCGGAATATATCATAGGTGTTTTAAATTATAATGATATGTTTATAAATGTTGCTGACATAAGAAAGATATTTAATCTTCCTAAAAAGAAATACGAACTTTCTAACAAAGTTATTATTATAAAAGGTGATGAATCTTTAATCGCAATTATTGTTGATGAAGTTATGGATTTTTTCAGTGCGATACCTGCGAATATACAAAGAATAATGGGAGAAAATGCTGATAATATTGTAAAAACTTTTTATAAATTAAATGACAATGTAATAAATATTATCAATATTCATCAATTGGAAGAGACAATAAAAAAAGTTCATTTTGAAGAAAATAAAACAAATTATTTTGAATTATTTCCTCAAGATGAAGAATCTATTTGTGTTTTGCAAAAAAGAAGAAATGAAATTGCAAAACAACCTCAAATGAATTTGGAAACAGATATCTATGGCAAAGATCAATATATTCTGTTCAAAATTTCAGATCATATATATTGTATTAATTCACTTTTTGTAAAAGAACTTGTTTCTCCTAAAAACTATCCTATTACTAAAATGCCGTATACACCTAAATTTATTGAAGGTTTGATTAATTTAAAAGGTAATTTTTATACTATTTTGAATTTAAAACACTACATAGGTTTTGATGGTTCAAGCCAGACAGATAATATGAAAAAAGACATTAAAAATGATTCAAAAATAATTGTTATAGAATCTTCAGAACTTAAACTTGCTTTTTTAGTGGATGATATTGTTGATATTATGAATATTTCATCGGATCATATTGAAATAAAAAATGATATGCAGTTAGATAATTTGTATATCAAAGCTGAAGCATATTTTGACAACAATGTGTACAATATTTTGAATGTGGACAAACTTATTAATGACAAAAGACTATATATTGGAAATAATTAAGGAAAAACCACTTGAACAATCATTTTACACAAGAAATACATTGACTGTTGCAAAAGAACTGTTAGGGTGTATTCTTGTTAAAAAAACAAAAGAAGGGTCTATTCAAGCTGGAAAAATTGTTGAAACAGAAGCCTATACTGCTGATGATCCGGCATGTCATGCGTACAAAGGACGTACAAAACGTTCTGTTACTCTTTTTAAAGATCCTGGTTTGACATATGTATATTTTACTTATGGTATGTATCACTGTATGAATATTGTTACAGAACCTGTTGATACAGCAGGGGCTGTTTTAATAAGAGCTTTAGAGCCTATAAAAAATGTTGATAATACTAATGGACCCGGTAAATTGTGCAGAGAGATGTTGATTACAAGAGAACATAATGAACTCCCTGTTTATGATGAAAAGTCTGTTATTACTGTTTATAAAGGCGAAAGTATAAAAGATAAAAATATAATACAGACAACCAGAATTGGTATAAGCTCTGCTGTTGATTATCCTTGGAGGTTTTATGTAAAAGATAACAAATGGGTCTCAAAATTTGCTAAAAAAATAAAATAAAAACCTCTCTTATTAAGAGAGGTTTTTATTTTACTAATTTGGAATTTATTCCAAATTTATATTTATTTGACTTTTTACATAGCACCTTTAACAATTTTAGCAAAACTGTCAGCTTTTAAGCTAGCGCCACCAACCAAAGCACCATCAATATCAGATTGAGCCATTTGTTCTTCGATTGTTTCAGGTTTTACGCTACCGCCGTAAAGGATTCTGATAGCATCAGCAGCTTGAGCTCCTGCAACTTCTTTCACAACATTTCTAATCATAGCGATTACTCTGTTAGCTTCTGCAGAATCACAAGTTTTGCCTGTTCCGATTGCCCAGATTGGTTCGTAAGCGATAATTGATTTAGCAACTTCTTCTGATGTTAAACCGTTTAAAGCAGCTTTGATTTGAGATGCGATATGAGAGTCAGTAACACCTGCTTCTCTTTGTTCTAAAGATTCACCGCAGCAGATGATAGGTACAAGACCTTCTGCTAAGATTTTTTTAGCTTTTTTGTTAACCATTTCATCAGTTTCACCGAAGTATTGTCTTCTTTCAGAGTGTCCAATGATAATGTATTCACAACCTGCGTCTTTTGCCATTTCTACAGAAACTTCTCCAGTGAAAGCACCTTGAGTTTCAAAATAGCAGTTTTGACAAGCAAGTCTAACTCTGCCACAGCCGCAATCTGTCATAGCTTTATTTACTGCATACAGTGATGTGAACACAGGGGCAACAACAACTTCCGGCATTGTTGCTTTGTCCATATCTTTCAATTCTGCCATCAAGCCATTAACCAATTCTACTGATTCAGCTTGTAATTTGTGCATTTTCCAGTTACCAGCGATTACAGGTCTTCTTGACATAATAAAGTCTCCTTATTTTGTACTAATTCACAATTGAATAGTAGACAAAACAAGGAGATTTATCAAGAAAGTTTTAAATTTTTTGATTATTTTTAATCGTATAATGAACTATTTTCATCAAGTCTTGCTTGTTTTGGTGTATATCCCTTATGAACAGCGTCATATACTGCCCAATTATGATATTCTTTTATTTTTTCGGGGTCAGTTATTTCATTACATTCGTATTTTCTGTTAAAGTAGTCATCATAGCCAACAAATTTTCTTTCTGTAGCTTTTAATTCTTTATTTTTTTCATCGTATTCGATAATAATTGTTGTATTAGGTGTTTCTTGTATACGGTAGCTGCATATTTGACCCGTAGGATAATAGACATCTGCTATGACCTTATCTGAAAGAATTTCAGGTCCAAATGTCAGATGTCCAAACGATTGTTGTTTAGGTGCAGCAATTGTCTTTGATAATTTTTTGTAGCTTGCAGATGCGTAACTAATTGGCATTATAGGCATAAACATTACCTCTCTCTTATCGTCTTATGCTTTTAATAATAAGTGTGAAATTTATTTTTTGTTATTTAAAATATTTCTCATTTACAAAAATTTACTATTTTGAGTGCTAATTAAACCCCAAATTAAATCCTAGCAACTTAATTGGCTCTGTATTTTCTCTTTCAAGCCATGACTGTGTTCTGTTTTTTGAAAGTTCTTCGTTTATTTCTTTTATTAGTACTGCAAAATTTATATCTATAAAATTTATTGATTTTATTCTTTCTATATAAAATTTTTCACTGCCACAATTTGGACAATATTTTGTCTCAGGCATGATTTCTCCAAATTTTACAATAGAACGTCGTTTTATGTT
Source organism: Candidatus Gastranaerophilales bacterium (assembly GCA_944323475.1). Lineage (GTDB taxonomy): Bacteria > Cyanobacteriota > Vampirovibrionia > Gastranaerophilales > Gastranaerophilaceae > Limenecus. The sequence continues at coordinate 993 of CALUSQ010000028.1, read as the reverse complement.
GCAGCAACTGCAGCGTGTAAGATACCATTTATTTTCAATATATTTTCCACAATCAGGGCAATATTGTGCATCTTTATCAGGGCTGACTTTTGAATGTATGCATTCTTTGTTTTTGTTAAATAAATTCATATTCTCTCCGGTTAATTGTATTAAGCAATTAAAATTTAATTAATATTGTTGAAATGTCAATATATAGCTTATTACATTTTGTGTAAGGTAAATTACATGTTGACATTTTTGAATGAGCATATAAGATTATTATAATGAAAGGGCAAGTATTGCCTATTTCGGTGACTATTTGAAACAGAATAGAAAAGTAGTAGATAAACTAGAGAAAAAGGAGATTACTCTAATGGCACGCGAAAAGTATGAACGTACGAAACCGCACGTTAACATTGGTACAGTAGGCCACGTTGACCACGGTAAAACTACATTGACAGCAGCAATTACTTCTGTATTGGCAGCAGCTGGTCAAGCTCAAGCTAAAAAATTCGATGAAATCGATGCTGCTCCTGAAGAAAAAGCAAGAGGTATTACTATCTCTACTGCTCACGTAGAATACGAAACAGAAACAAGACACTATGCTCACGTTGACTGCCCTGGCCACGCTGACTATGTTAAAAACATGATCACAGGTGCAGCTCAAATGGACGGCGGTATCCTCGTTATCGCTGCTACAGATGGTCCTATGCCTCAAACAAGAGAACACATCCTCTTGGCAAGACAGGTTGGTGTACCTAAATTGGTTGTATTCTTGAACAAATGCGACATGGTTGATGATGAAGAACTTCTCGAACTCGTTGAAATGGAAACAAGAGAATTGCTTTCTTCTTATGAATTTGATGGTGATAATATTCCTATCATCAAAGGTTCAGCTCTTAAAGCTCTTGAAGCAGTTCAAGCTAATCCTACAATTAAAAGAGGCGAAGACAAATGGGTTGACAAAATTTGGGAACTTATGGATGCAGTTGACTCTTACATCCCGACTCCTGA
>CALUSQ010000027.1 GCA_944323475.1 Candidatus Gastranaerophilales bacterium | reverse complement strand
GAAGACGTATTCTCTATCACAGGTCGTGGTACTGTTGCTACAGGCCGTGTTGAAAGAGGTAAAGTTAAAGTTGGTCAGGAAGTTGAAATCGTTGGTTTCGGCGAAACTAAGAAAACAACTGTTACAGGTGTTGAAATGTTCAGAAAACTGTTAGACGAAGGTCTAGCTGGTGATAACATTGGTGCATTGCTCCGTGGTATCGATAAAACTGAAATCCAACGTGGTCAAGTATTGGCTGCTCCTGGTTCAATCACACCTCACACAAAATTCACAGCTAACGTTTACGTTTTGACAAAAGAAGAAGGTGGACGTCACACTCCATTCTTCCCAGGTTACAGACCACAGTTCTATATCAGAACTACTGACGTAACTGGTTCTATCAAATTTGACGGCGAAATGGTAATGCCTGGTGACAACGTTGTTATGGACGTTGAATTGATTGCTCCAGTAGCTATCGAACAAGGTATGAGATTCGCTATCAGAGAAGGCGGACGTACAGTTGGTGCTGGTGTTGTAGACAAAATCGTTGGTTAGTCTCAATACTGACATTAAAAACTTTAAAAACTGCTTTGGTTTTCCAAAGCAGTTTTTTATTATAATTCTTAGTCTATATTTATATTTGAGTTAAAAAAGTTGTATACCGCTTTTGCGGCTCTTTTGTGAATAACTTGTGACAAATCATCATAGTCAGCTTTTGAAATTTTTGAGATATCTTTAAATTTTTGTATAAGTTTTTCTTTATTTTCTTTTGAAAGCCCTTTTATTTCATCAAGAATTGATTCTGTTGCTTTTTTGCCTCTAAGTTGTCTGTGATAGGTTATTGCAAAGCGGTGAGCTTCATCGCGGATTCTTTGAAAGAAATATAGTGCCGGTGAATTTATTGGAAAGATTACAGGTTTAGATTGATTTGGCTTGAAAACTTCTTCCAATCTTTTTGCTAATGAAACGACATTCGGATGAAAATTGTTTGATTCAAAAATTTCCATAACAGATGACAGTTGTCCTTTTCCTCCGTCAATAATTATTAAATCAGGCAAAGGCAAGCTTTCTGATAGTTTTCCAAAGTATCTTCTTTCAACTACTTCTTGCATTGATTTAAAATCATCAGGTTTTGATTCTGTTGAACGAACTTTAAATCTTCTGTATGCTGATTTTTTAGGTAATCCATTTTCAAAAGTTACCATTGAAGCAACAGTATTGGTGCCTTGAATATGTGATATGTCAAAGCATTCTACTATATAAGGAAATTTTGTAAGATTAAGTTTTTCTTGAATATAGCTACCTACTTCATTGTAATCCCTTTGAATTTCTGTAAGTTTTTCCAACTTAACTTTTTCAAAATAGAATTTTGCATTTTTTTGTGCAAGATTTAAAAGCTCAATGTTTCTTTTTGTTGGTGAATCTGTTATTTTTATTTTTTTATTCGTAATTGCACAAAGCCATTTGTTGTATAAATCGATATCTTCTTTATCTAGAATCTTAGGAATTACAAGTGTATTTGGAATATCAAATTCAGAAGCTATTGAATAGTATTCTTTTATAAATGTTGTTAATACTTCATTTTCGCTTGAGAGGTTGAGATTTGAGAATTGGAAATCTTTTTTATCCGTAAGTCGTCCTTGTCTGATTTGCAGCAGTGAAACAACAAAAAGATTGCTTTCATTGTATACAGATATGATATCTTGATTTATGCTCGTATTTTCAAATACAACTTTTTGATGTTCCATTGTTTTTTGAACATCCATCCAGCTGTCACGGTATCTTGCTGCTTTTTCGAAATCTTCTTTTGCTGCATATTTTTCCATTTCTTTTTTTAAAGCTTCAACAAGTTCTTTTTGCTTCCCTGTCAAAAACAGTTCAACATTGTCGAGAATTTTTTTGTATTCATCCGGTGTTATAAGTCTTTGACAAGGTGCCATGCAACGGCCAATGTGATAATAAAGGCAAGGGCGGTCTTTAAATTTTGGGGTTTTGCATTGTTTTAGTGGGAATAATTTTTTTATTAAATCAAGAGTAGAGTACATTGCTCTTGAATCAGTGTATGGTCCAAAATATTTACCTTTAATTTTATTTTTGTTAGATTTTCTTGCGACAATTATTCTCGGATATTCCTCATCTGTTATTACAAAATACGGGAATTTTTTATCATCTTTTAGTAATACATTATATTTGGGTTTGTGTTTTTTTATTAAATGTGACTCAAGAATTAAAGCTTCTACTTCGTTGTCAGTTACAATAAATTGAATTTTGGCAATTTGAGGCACCATGAATTTTAGTTTGGGTGAGTCATGATTTTTATTGAAATAGCTGTATACTCTTTTTTTTAAATTTTTGGCTTTTCCTACATAAATTATTTCACCATCTTTATCAAAGTATTGGTAAGACCCGCTCAATTCAGGAATAATTGAGAGAGTTTGTTTTACTTCTTTAGGTAAAGTTGTGTTTCTTGTAGCCATGGTAAAAGTATAGCACTTGAGATTTGGCATTGTAAACTTATGTAAATAATTGTTCAAAAAACTGACTCTTTTCTAAAGTTCATTAAAATCTAAGCCGATATATATTGAGTGGAAACAATATATAAACAGGAGAAGATAAATGACAAACAACATTAACAGAATTGGTATTAATGCAAATTCAGTAAATCCGTACGGAAATCAGCCAAAGGGTTCAGAAGCAAAAGCAGAAGAAAAACCGCAAGAACAAGCTCAAGTTGCTCCACAAAAAGCACAAGTAAAAGCAGATGATGTACTTTCTTATATGGCGCAACAAGCTATTGTGGCTAAACCTCAAGTTGCTGCACAAAAAACATATGATATTTCAAAATATGTTACTCCTGAACAAGCTCAAAGAATTGCTGGTTTTGTGACAAGTTTTGAAGATAAAGTAGCTGAAGGTTTACTTGCAATTGACGCGGAATTTGGTCCAAATTCTGGTTTAACAGAACAGCAAAAATATGAAATTGCTGCAAAAATGGTTTAGATAAAATATTTAAAGTTTAGCATTAAATAAGTACGAAAAAGATTAAAACTTCTCCAACATGAATATATTTAAGCCCTAAGTGATTTTAGGGCTTTTTATTTGTATAATTTAGTTATGTATATTTTTGAATTGTTAGTAAAATTATTAAGAGAAAAAAAAGAAACAGATAAAAAATCAGATTTGTTAAAAAATAACGAATCTGAAGAAGTTGATTATACGGATGTTTGTGAACATACTTTTTTCCCAATTGACAGTACCGGAAAAATACTTGCTTGTTCAAAGTGCGGTTTGACAATAAATAGTGATGAATTAAGTGCTAAACCCAAAAATCCTTTTGTTTAGGTTGGTAAAATTTAAAAATTAAAATTGTAAAGATATTTGACTTTGATGTTTTATTTGAGAGCAATTTAAAATATAATACTTATAAAGAATATATATTTTAGAATTTAATTGTGTTTTAAAACTTTTAAAAAGTTCAAAGGAAGGCTACCTTGAGCGTACTAAACGGACATCCTCAGACAAAAATTCAAAATTTTTCAGTCGAAACAGTTAGAAATATACTTAATTTAGATAACAAGGGTATTGCAAAATTGTGTGCCAGAGTTTCTTTAATGCCTAAAAAAGATTCTCATGGCAGAACATATTTTACAAAAGATGATGTTGAAATTTTGAGACGTATAAAGAGTCTTGGCGAACAGCAAAAAACAATAAAACGTTCGCAAGAACCAGCAAAAGCTTCAAAATCTTATGCTTCAATTCCTATGAAAAAAGCATCATCAAAGCTTCAAGCTGTTGTATCTTCTCAAAAAGAAAAGGAAGAAAAAAAGGTTCCTCAAACTGTAGAACCTTCAGTTGCTGTTGCTCCTGTAGCTGCTGTAATTGATAAAATATGCAGCTCGCTTTCTTCTCTTGAAAACAATCTTGTAGCAAAAGTATCAAAAATTGTTGATGACAAAGTTGGTGCTAAGCTTGATGAAAAACTTGATGGTATGGATGAGGTTGTAGTTGAGTTGGTCAGATGTAAAACCGAAAATGAAACTTTACGTTACAAGATGAATGAGCTTAACAAAGAAGTTTACAACTTAAAAAATGAGCTGAGCAAATATAATCATTTGGGGTTTGGTTTTTACGTTAAAAAAAATGGTGATTCAGCACTTTTATAAATTTTGAGCTTTTGGCTTGATTGTCTTTTTTTGTTGTGCAACAATTTTAATGCTATGAAAAAGAATAATTACGTATATCTGTTAGATGGGAAAATTTATATAAATCTTACTAATCTCTGTACAAACGATTGTGTATTTTGTATCAGAGATATTAAAGATGATGTTGTTGGTGCCAATTTGTTTTTGGATAGTGAAAAAACAGATGTTGAAGAAGTAAAAAAACAACTTGATGAGATAAAACCAGAAAAATATTCGGAGATTGTTTTTTGCGGGTATGGTGAGCCTATACTTAAGCTGGAAGAGCTGAAAATTGTTGCTGAATATATTAAGAAAAAATATCCGCATCTTAAAACAAGGATAAATACAAACGGACAAGGAAATTTAATTTATAAACGAAATATTGTTCCAGAATTAAAAGGTTTAATTGATAGTGTATCAATTAGTTTTAATGGTGAAAACAAAAAAGTTTATGATGAGCTTTCAAGGCCAAAGCTTGAAAATGCTTATGAAAGTATGAAAGATTTTATCAAAGAATGTGTTAAAGAAGGCATTGAAACTACAGCAACTATAGTGACAGGATATAAAAACTACAAAGTTGATTTGGATAGTTGCAAAAAACAAATTGAAGAAATGGGCGCAAAATTCAGAGAACGTCCATGGTTAGACAACGGATACTAAAAAAATACATTATATGATGTATATTCTTATACCTCAAAATATGAAATGATAGTACTAGTAAAGAATTGGGGATGTTATAGTTCAACCGATTCATAGACTTAAAAGAGGTATGTTTTGAATTTTTCGGCAATAATAGCGCTTTTTGCGGCTGTTTTTTTAATATTGATTTCTCATAGAGCAGAAGGGGCTTCAATGGTTTCGCTTTTGCAGCCTTCTGCAATAATGATTGTTTTGGGCGGTACTTTTTGTGCGGCAATAGTGAATTTTAAACCTTCTACTTTAATGACCGCATTAAGAGCTTCTATGGATGTTTTTTTTGAAAAACAGCCTTCTCACAAAGTTATTGATGAAATTATATATCTGGCTCATCAGGCAAGAGTTCATGGGCTTTTTTCTTTAAATAATTATGTAGAAAATATTCAAGATCCGTTTTTGAAAAGAGGAGTGCAGTTATCTATTGATTTTAATAATCCTCAAATGATTTATGATATTTTGAAAGCGGAAATTTCATATGACGAAGAAGAAGAACTTATAAATTCAAGAGTTTTTGAAGCACTTGGCGGTTATGCGCCTACTTTTGGTATAGTCGGTGCTGTATTTGGTTTAATCCAAATTATGGGTTATATAGAACAACCTGATATTTTGGCACAGGGTATTGCTGTGGCATTTGTTTCGACACTTTATGGTGTTGGTTTTGCAAACCTTTTGTTCTTGCCTGTAGCCGGTAAACTTAAAATGAATTTAAGAGAAAAAGTTCTTTTAAAAGAAGTTGTACTTCAAGGTATTGTTTCTATCCAAATGGAAGAATCTCCAATGGTTATTGAAGAAAAACTTGTTGCATACCTCAAACATCATAACAGAAATTATTCAATTGGAGATGTAGAAAGAAACAGAGAGCGTAGGACTTTGGGAGGCTTTGGCAGAAGATAATGAGAAACGATTACTACGCTAATTCAAATGATTACATAAATCGCTGGGTAATTTCTTATGCCGATTTTGTTACGATGCTTCTTGCTCTTTTTATGGTAATGTTTGCAACAAGTCATATGGGCGCTACAAAAATTAAGGATGTTAACAAGTCTATACAAAAAGTTTTTACTAATCAAAGTGTTGTTCAAAATACAAAAGAAATAAACACTGATGAAAATGTTAAGAATGTTGAGCAAGATGTAAAGAAAGAAGGTATTTTAGAAGATACCGGAGATTCAATATTAGAAGGTAAAAATGGCATATTGGACTCTGAAGCTGTTATGGAGCAGATAAAAAAAGATATAAATGTTGATACCTCTGTAAAAGTCCTAAAATCAGATAGAGGCGTTGTAATAAGATTAAATGACACTATGCTTTTTGACCCCGGTTCTGCTATAATAAAATCAGAGGCAATGGCTACATTGCAAAAAATATCAGGTTCTTTGGAAAAATTCCAAAATCCTATAGTAATAGAAGGCCACACTGATTCTATGCCAATTAGAAATGAAAAATATCCTTCAAATTGGGAGCTTTCTACAGCCAGAGCCACGAATATAATTAAATATATGGTACAAACATACAAATTACCTCCAAGCCGTTTATCTGCGGTAGGATATGGAGAGTATATGCCAATAGAATCAAATGATTCACCAATAGGACGTGCAAAAAACAGAAGAGTAGATATAATAGTATTAAGTTCGGATAAGAAGTAATTTAAAAAGTTACAGGTTGGAGAAATAAAATGGCAAAACCTACGCAAGCAAAAGAGCCAGAGATTAAAGAAAAAGAAAAAAATGATAGCAACAATAGTTCTAATTCGATAATGATTAATGTAATCACAACGACAATTGTGTGTATTATATTCATAGGTGTGAACTATTTCTTGCAATCAAATCTTTTGACTACACAATTAAAATCTATTACAACAGAACAAACAACTGAAGATTCTATGGATGATTTGGATAAACCTGAAAAGGGTATTGTTTTGGATCTTGGTGATTTTACAATGAATTTGAGCGATATTGATCCAAGAAGATATTTAAAAGCCAATGTTGCTATAGAAATCACAAATCCCGAACCAGATCCAACACAAGCAGCAGAACCTAAAAAAGAAAGTTCTGGTCATGGCGGTCATGGTGAAGCTGCACCTGATCCAAAGGCTGATTTGGTTGCAGAAATGGAACAGTATAAACCGGCAATTAGAGATGCTGTTATTACTGTTTTAACAAGTAAAACTTCTGATGAGTTGGCTACAACAGCAGGTAAGGAACTTGCAAAACAACAAATAGCTGAGGCTGTAAACGGAATATTTGATGGGGAAAGAGAAGTAATCCGTGTAAGCTTTGGTCAATTTATAATGCAATAAAACAAGGGAGAGGTAAATGTCTGCTTCAGACAAATATTCTCAAGACAATATAATAGACGGAATAAAAGTTGATTATGGTGAAGCCGGTGCTTTTATGAACAATTTCGATGATGGAGATGAGCACAAAAAAGGTTACAAGCTATACAACTTCAGACGTCCTGACAAATTTTCTAAAGATCATTTAAGAGGTTTGCAGGATATTCATAAAGAGTTTTCAAGACAGCTTGCGCTTGTTTTGACAGCATATTTGAGAATGCACTTAGAAGTAGATGTTGTATCAGTCGATCAGCTAACTTATGATGAATTTATGCGTTCTGTTCCCAGTCCTATTTCTATTGCGATATTTGAACTTAATCCTTTACCGGGTCAAATATTACTTGGTATAAGTTTTGAGGTTTTATCAAGCATTGTTGACCGTATGTTGGGTGGTGTAGGTTCTGTAGAAGGCAAAGCAAGAGAACTTACTGATGTGGAAGAATCTCTTGTTAAAAAAATGATTGAAAGAACAATTCAAACGCTTGCTGATGCTTGGTCTCATATTATTCCTGTTGAAAGTAATTTGATTGGTTTGGACAACAACTATTCAGGTATACAGGTTGCGACAGCAGGTGAAATTGTTGCTTTGATTACTCTTGAGGTTCACATTTCAGGCAAGCATTATGGCTTGATAAGTTTATGCTTCCCGTATCCTGTTTTAGAAAATATACTTTCACAACTTACAACACAGCATATTTTCCAGACAAAGGGTATTATTGCCACATCTGAAGAACGTCAAAAAATGATTGAAAAATTAGATACATCTTTGGTTGATGCAAATGTTCTATTCGGGCAAACGGATATTACAATGAAAGACTTTCTTGATTTGAAAGAAGGAGATGTATTAAAATTAGATAATGCTGCTACCGAAGATTTGATTGTAAAAATCAACGGTGAAAGAAAATTCTATGCTCGTCCGGGCAAAATTAAAGATAAAATCTGTGTAAAGATTACAGACAGATATGATTACTATGTTGATGCACTTAAACGCTACTTCTAGAAAGGATTTCAAATGTCAGACGATAAAATGCAAAATGACGACTTCAATCAATCGAATGTTCCGGGGGATTTCGATGATTTAACTAATGAAAATCCTATTGAAGATAATGATATACCTTCAATCAATGCTGATGCGCTTAATAATATCTCAGAACCTTCAGAAGCAGAAAATTCTTTACAGGATAATGCTTCAAACTACAATTTTGATGATATGCAAGGTCAAGCAATAAATCAACAAGAAGTTCCTTTAGATACAACTTCTAGTAGTGATGATCCTGTAACAGTTCGTCCTGTTGAGTTTACTCAGTTTGATAGTTATACGCCAACAAACACAGATACCAATAAAAACCTTGAACTTTTAATGGACATAAAACTTGAGTTGACTGTTGAACTAGGACGTTGTCAGTTGCCTGTCAAAAAGGTTTTGGAGCTTACTCGTGGTTCTATTATTGAGCTTGATAAAGTTGCTGGGGAATCAGTAGAGCTTTATGCAAATGGCAAGCATGTTGCTAATGGTGAAGTTGTTGTTATAGAAGATAATTTTGGTCTTCGTATTACAAGTATTACTGATCCTGAAGAAAGAATTAAAAGTCTATAATTAAAATTTGTTATTTATTATTCAAAAATTCTTCTTAAAACACCGTTATGTTCTTTAAGGAGTTTGTCAGCTTCTTCATAATTCATTCCGTAAAGGATGTTTAAAATAGCATGTTTTATTTTGTATCCGTTTTCTTCAAGTACATTTAAAGCCGTAAGCTCCTTGCAAGCACATATCTCTGAAACGATAGTGACGGCTCTTCTTTTGAGCTTCATATTTGTTGGTTTAACATCAATCATCAAATTGTGATATGTTTTACCGATTTTTATCATAGATGCTGTTGATAGCATGTTAAGGATCATTTTTTGAGCAGTGCCTGCTTTCATTCTTGTTGAACCTGATATCGCTTCAGCACCTGTCTCTGCACAAATAAAACAGTCTGCATATTCTTTCATTTTTGCATTTGGATTAGATGTTATAGCTATAGTTTTACATTTTTTTAGCTTTGCAACTTGTAAAAACTTACAGATATATTTAGCGTCTCCTGAGGCAGAAATACCGACAATAGTGTCATTATTGCATATATCATAATCTTCAAAATCCTGCAAAGCCATTTCTTCTGAGTCTTCTGCACCTTCTATTGCCAGTCTTAGCGCTTTGTCTCCACCTGCAATAATGCCTTGAACCATATCCGGTGGTGTGTTGAATGTCGGTGGACATTCTGATGCGTCGAGTACTCCTAATCTGCCGCTTGTACCGGCTCCAACATAAAAAAGACGTCCTGCATGCAAAAAATTTCTTACTATTATATCAACAGCTTTGGCAATTTGTGGTATACATTTTTCGACAGCGTCTGCAACTTTCTTGTCTTCTTTGTTAATCATAACAAGCATCTCATGTGTTCCGACAAGATCTATGTTCATTGTGTCATGGTTAATGAGTTCAGTCGCTGTTTTTTTGTCCATCAAATTACCTGCAGTTAAGTGTAAGAAACTATACCCATAATAACTCTTTTTTGAGCTCCTGTACAGGTGGGTAAGTTATTTGTTTTTTTCTCAAGTGTACAAAATCCAAGGATAGCAAAGGCTATGGCTTCTTTTAATTTGTCATTTATTTTAAAGTCAGAGTGCGTTTTTATTTTTATATTGTTACCAAAATATTGGTTTAAAAACTTTATAATTGCTTTGTTGTAAGCGCCTCCGCCGCCTAAAACAATTTCTTTTATTTCTGTGTTAGGAAATATGTATTTTGTATAGGCATCATAGATCGTTTTTGCTGTCAGTGCAGTGAGTGTTGTTATGATGCTATTTTTGTCTTTTGGCGCATGTTTGTATATTCTTTTTGCATAATCTTCATTAAAAAGTTCTCTACCTGTTGATTTAGGAGGCTTTTTTAAATAGTATTTTTCTTTTAAAAGAAAAGAAAGCCATTTTTCGTCAACCTTGCCTTTTAATGCAATTTCTCCATCTTTATCAAAAGGTTTTTGAAATAACTTTTGTACAAAATAATCTATCAGCATATTACCAGGTCCTGTATCAAAAGCAAAGGTTTCACAATTTTTAGACAGCACTGTAACATTGCCGATACCACCGATATTTTGAATAGCTCTTGGTGTTTCTTTTTTAAAAATCAATTCATCTGCAAAAGGTACCAAAGGTGCGCCCTGTCCGTTTGCAGCTATATCTTTTGAACGAAAATCTCCTATTGTTGTGATTCCTGTTAATTCTGATATAACAGATATGTTTCCAATTTGAAGAGAACTTCTTGTTTTTATGTCAGCAGTTTTGACTGGTTTTGGAGTATGCCATATTGTTTGACCATGAGAGGAAATAAAGTCTATTTCTTCTTTTTTTAGTTTTGATTTTTTTATTAATTCATTAGCACATTGAGCAAAAAGATGTCCTACAACAAAATCCATATTGCAGATATCTTTTGTTGTACCTTTATTGTTTGCAAGTTTCAGTAATTTTTTTCTTACATCTTCAGGATATTTAAGTGAATGAGAATCTATAACTTCAAAGTGAAAATCATCATAAATTTTCAATAGACAAGCATCAATACCGTCTAAAGAAGTTCCTGACATCATTCCTATAGCTGTTTTAAAAGTTTTTTTCATCAAATTTGTAGATATTTTTAGTACAGATACATAATTAAAAGTTTTCTGCCAAAGAGCATAATGCCAATTAATATGCTTGTCATTGCTGCAATCAAAACAACACCTGCAGAAAGATCTTTTGCCATTTTAACCATTTTTGAATATTTGTTTTTATACAAAGCATCAAGAGCAAATTCAATAACAGAGTTGAATAGTTCTGCTGTTATTACAAAGCTGATAGCAAGTATTAAAACACAATATTCTATACATTTAAAATTGAGCAAAATCCCTCCTAGCAGAGATAAAAAACCTGCCAAAAGGTGAAAACGGTAATTTCTTTGTGATTTATAAGCTACACTCAACCCTTGTATTGCGTAGCTCAAACTTTTTTTATATCCTCCTGAAGTAAATTTAGACATTCTGAAGTGCTCCTTCAATCATTTTTTGTTGGATATCCCACATTTCTTTTAGTGTTTGTTCATCTTTGTGATCATACCCTAACAAATGAAGTATACCGTGAGCAAGCAAAAAGTACAATTCATCTTTAAAAGATTGTTGTAAATGACTTTTATCTAAAGATTGTGTTTCTGTTTTATCTAAAGAGATTATTATTTCACCAAGGTTTATTTCATTGTCAAAAATAAATCTTTCTTCTTTTGGACTGTCAGAAAATATTGCAAAAGTGATAACATCTGTAGCGCAATCTTTTTCTCTATAATTCTTATTAATTTCTTGTATTTTTTCATTATCACAAAGAACAACATCAAAATACAAAAGTTTGTAGTCATATTCTGTTAGACAAGAATCTTTGTACCATTCTTTTTGTGATAGATAAAATTTTGTCATTTTTTCAGCCATTTGAGGCAGATTTTGTATCATTTTTTCAAGATCATTTTTATCAAATGATTTTGGAGAAAAATCTTTATATTCGTTTTCTATAAAAACATTTATTTGTGTATTATTCATCTTTTTTTTCAGAATTATCAGTTTTTTCTTCAGTCTTTTGAAGATGTTTTTGAATTTTCTTTTCTATTTTTTCTTCTTCATCAGTAGTAATTTTGTCAGGAGCGATAAATTTCTTTTTAAGAGCTTTTTCTTCCAACTCTTGGATGATGTTTTCATGGTATTTGATTCTTTGATGATGAGCTGCTCTGAGATTTTTATTCAACGCAGCAGCAATTGTTTTTAAGTCCTTTAGTGTCAAAGGACTATCAGAAAGTTGACCATCATTAAGTTTTGTTTGAATGATTTTATTAATCATATTATCAAGTTCTTCTTGAGAGTGGTCTTTGAGTGTACGAGAAGCTGACTCTACAGAGTCTGCTATCATTAGTATAGCAGTTTCTTTCATATTTGGTCTTGGACCTGTATAGCGGAATTGTTCTTCCGTAACCTTGTCGGCACCTTCTTCAAGTTTTGCTTGATTGTAAAAATAACTGGCTATAGAGTCACCGTGGTGTTGAATAATAAAGTTTTGGACTATAGGTGGAAGTCCATATTCTTTTGCAAGGTCAATACCATCTTTAGGGTGAGCTGTAATAACCATTTTGCTTAATCTCGGATTTAATTTTGTATGAGGGTTTTCAATACCAAAATATGTTTGGTTTTCAACAAAAAATAAAGGTCTTTTGAGTTTTCCTATATCATGGTACAAAGCACCAACTCTTGCCAAAACAGGATCTGCACCGATAGCTTCTGCTGCTGTTTCACAAAGGTTTGCAACCATAAGACTATGAGAAAATGTACCAGGTGCTTCAAACTGCATACGTTTTAATAAAGTTTGATTGTTGTCTGCAAGTTCTGCAAGTCCGTATGGTGTTACAATTTTGAACATACTTTCTAATAGAGGAATTATACCTAAAACAATGATTCCACTAAGTAATCCGTTGCAAGTACCGATTAAGACATTTAGCCACATTATTTCAGAGTCTATAGGGGTGATAGAGTTTTCTATAAGATAAATAATCAGAATAAAAAACAACATTGAAAAGCCTATTTCTCCGCCAATTTTTACCAAATCAAATCTTCTTGAATAACGAACTTTTGCTGTTGAAATTGCAGCAATTAGACAGACAATAAGAAATACTGCTGAGGGTTCAATAGGTATTTGTTCAGTAAGTGCTATTACCGTAATTAAAATTGTTGTAACAAAAGCGGATACTCTCGGATTTGTAAAAATTGAAAGCAACACTGCCAAAGCAGGGAACGGCAAAAAGTAGAATGAGGCTCCGTTAGGTAAAACTATAGCCAAAGCAGACATGAGTATTGAAAGTAATCCGATAACAGAAAGATAGTTTTTTGTTACAAATTGCTTTTCAAAATACAAAAGATAATAAAGCAATGTTATTATACCGAGACATACTAATGAGAATATGCCTATTAAAGCTTTGTAGTTTATTTCAAGAACATTGTAGCCCATTTTTTGGATAGCATCTTTTTTTACACGGGTTACAGGTTCTCCTGCAAAGACTATTTTTTCTCCTTTTTCAAATTTAACAACAGTTGGCGCAATAGAGTTTATTGCATTCTTTTTAGCCAGTTCTGTTGCTGTTTCGTCAAATACCATGTTAGGTACAATAACTTGTTCCAAAAGCGCTGATATAACTCTAAGTTCACCTTTTGTTGTCTCAAAATGGGTGTTTCTTAGAATCATTGTTGTGAGATTATTTTTTTCAAAATCTTTTTCAGTTACACCTTGATTGAGTACATTTTGCAGTGTTTTTTGACCTTTAATAAAAGTACTGTGCAATCTTTCATCATTAGAATTAATTAAATAATTTAAAATATAATCTTTATAATAGTTACCTTCAAAATCAAAAAGCAGATTCATTTCTTCTTTTTTTTGATTATAGCTTGTATTTTTGGCTCTTACCTGGTCTATTGCTTTGATAAGCAGTGCATAGTTGTTTTTTATATAAGTGTCTTCTGCAGGTGTTAAGATAGGTTCTACTTTTTGAGCAATTTCTTTTTTATTTTGTTCTGTTTTAAAAGTATCAACAACTTTTATTGTTTTGTATGCAATAATATCTCTTTTGCTTGTCCCGTCATCATTAATTATGCTTTGGAAAAAATAATATTTTGCACTAAGAACAAATGTCATTGCTAGTGCAAAAGCTATAAATATAAGCAGGTTAATAATTTTCGAAGACGAAAATGTATCCGCAAGAAGGTTCGTTAATTGAAGTTTTTTCATATAAATAATCTCGATTATTATCCATCTATAAGTTATAGATATTTTAATACTTACATCAAGAAATGCAATCCTACCTTAGGATGAGCAGCAGATTAAAAACTGCAAAAAACAGGCATGCTTAAACCTCGTTTATTTGTATTAAAATTTTGTTTTTTTATACCTTTTACAGCTGATGTAAAACTATCAAAAAAGTTTAAAATCAAAGTAAATAGAGTATAAAAAGAAAGATATGGTTATGAAAACAAACTCTGCAGATTTTGCTGAATACACAGAAAAGAAATTTACACTGGTAGATGTTTTTGCAAACCAACATCCTGTTATTAACGGATGGATAATGCTTAGTGCAGTTGCAATTGTTGCTTTGTATGCAATAACTTTTACTACTGTGTAAGTTTTATAATTTTTTGAGGCATTATCGGTTCCAGAAGAACAATTTTTTTGTTCATCATCAAGATTTGTGCCATTGCGCCAAGAGTAAGTGAGCCGGGGCTTATATAGATTTTTTTAACAGAATCATGTTTTTTTACAAAGTTTATAAGTTGTTTTGTTGAGCGTGTATAAGTTTTTATGATTTTGTCATTGCCTATGTTTTGTATGAATAAAACTGCTTGGTCTTGTTTTTTCATTTTATATCTTTTCGAACTATATGTCTGTTATTTTAAGTTTAGAATAACATTAAACTTTTTGTATGACAAATAGTTCTATTAAAATTGTAGGTAAAAACGTCAGAAAATATAGAAAGCTTAGAAATCTTTCACAAGAAAAATTAAGTGAGTTAGTTGATGTATCAACTGATTATATTTCTTTAATTGAACTAGGTAAGAGAGTTCCGAGTTTAAAAAGACTGTATAAAATTGCTGACATACTTGATATTGAACCTTATAAATTTTTAATGGAAATATAAAAAAGAGCCTTTTTAGGCTCTTTTTTGTTATTCTTCTTATTTTTATTCATAATTATATCTGTACTTTTTCCATTACTTCATCAGGTATATCAAAGTTTGAATAAACGTTTTGAACATCATCATGCTCTTCAAGTTTGTCCATAAGCAGAAGAATCATTTTTGCTGTTTTTTCATCAGTAATTTCCAAAGTATTTTGAGGTAATTTTGTTAATTCTGCACTTGTGTGTTTAAAACCGTCTTTTTCCAAAGTTTCAACTACTGTTTGGAAATTTTCTGGAGCTGTAATAACTTTATATTCCTCTTCTTCGTCAACAAAATCATCAGCACCTGCATTGATGGCAGCATCAAAAAGTTTTTCATAGTCGTTATCTTCTTTCGAGAAGGTTACAACTCCAGCATCTTTGAACATCCAACCTACACAGCCTGTTTCGCCGAGATTGCCGTTGAATTTTGTGAAATAGCTTCTTATATCACCTGCAGTACGGTTTCTATTGTCTGTCATTGCTTCAACAATTACTGCAACTCCGCCTGCACCATAACCTTCATAATTTAGTTCTTCATAGTTTTCTGATGCACCTGCACCGCAGCCTTTTTCAATTGCTCTTTTTATATTGTCGTTTGGCAATCCGCCTGCTTTAGCCTTTTCAATGGCAGTTCTTAATCTGAAATTTGCAGCAGGATCACCACCGCCCATTTTTGCTGCTACTATAATTTCTCTTGAATATTTTTGAAATGCAACGCCTCTTTGTGCATCGACTTTTGCTTTTTTGTGTTTAATGGTTGACCATTTTGAGTGTCCTGACATAAATTTATTCCTTTATTAAATTATTACATTGTTACAGCACCAACGCTTGCGCTTTGTACTGTTTTTGAGTATTTTGCAAGAAAACCTTTTACTTCTTTAGGTTCAGGTTTAACAAAATCTTTTCTTCTTTGTTCAAGTTCTTCATCACTTACAAGAAGCTCAAGTTTTCTTTGCGGTATGTCTATTTTAATTTTATCGCCATTTTTAATCAAGCCTATTATACCGCCCATCGCTGCTTCCGGACATATATGACCTATACAAAGACCTCTGGTACCTCCTGAGAAACGTCCATCTGTGATTAATGCAACTTTTGCTCCAAGACCTTTTCCGACAATCATTGATGTTGGTGCAAGCATTTCTCTCATGCCGGGTCCACCTTTAGGGCCTTCGTAGCATATTACAACTACATCACCTTCTTTGATTTTGTCTTTGTCTATGGCGTCCATTGTTTCTTCTTCCGAATTGAAAACTTTTGCACAACCTTCAAATGTCAATGCAGAAGGGTCAACACCGGAAATTTTTATTACCGCTCCATCTTTTGCAAGGTTACCTTTAAGGATTCCTAATCCTGGGTTAGATGTTATAGGATTGTCTAGTGTATGAATTATATCGTTGTCTACCCACGCATGTTTTGCTATATCACTGATTTTTAATCCTGATACTCCTTTAGTGTTTTTTAATTCTTGAGTATTTCCGTAAAGTGTTTTTAATACGCCTGGTATTCCGCCTGCATTGTGTAAGTCTGTCATTGTTGGCAATGCAGATGGGTCGAGTTTTATTATTTGTGGAATTTTATAGCTTAGTTCATCAAAGTCTTTTAAAGTAATATCAATGTTTCCTGAGTTTGCTATTGCCAGCAGGTGTAAAATTGAATTTGTAGAACCTCCTAATGCAAGGTCAGTAACAATAGCGTTTCTCATAGAATCTTTTGTGATAATATCTGATGGTTTTACATTATGTTTTACAAGTTCGACAATTTGCATACCTGATTCAAATGCTATTTGTTTTTTCTTTGCTGAAACGGCAGATGAAGTGGCACACAATGGAAGGCTCATGCCCATAACTTCTGTCAGACAAGCCATTGTATTGGCGGTATAAAGACCTTGACAAGAACCTGCAGACGGGCAGCATTCTTCTTCCATTTCATGCAGACGCTCTTCTGTAATTTTTCCTGCTGAGAGTTTACCTACAGCTTCAAAAGAACCTCTAATCATTGTTAAAACTTCTTTTTTTGAACATCCGTCAAGCATTGGACCTGCTGTTACTACTATACAAGGGATGTCTAATCTGAGTGCAGCTATAATCATACCAGGAGTGATTTTGTCGCAATTTGTTAAAAGTACAAGACCATCCAGCTGGTGAGCTTGTGCTACTGTTTCTACACAATCTGCTATCAAATCTCTTGAAGGAAGTGAATATTTCATTCCGCAGTGTCCCATTGCGATTCCGTCACATACTGCAGGTGTCCCAAAGATAAAAGCTTGACCGCCGCCTGTGTGTATACCTTTTTCGATTTGTCTTTCCAAATCTCTCATTCCGGCATGTCCGGGAACAAGGTCGGAAAAAGAGCTGGCTATACCTATGAACGGTCTTTTTAGACCTTCTTTTGAAACTCCTGACGCATATAGCAATGAGCGATGTGCTGCTTTGTGAATACCTTTTTTTATACTGTCACTTCTCATAAATTTCCCCTTTCAAGCTAGTTAAATTATACTACAACTTTGTTGAAAGTATGTTATAATCAAGCAATGAGTTTAAATAATATAAATTTTATAAAAAAATCCTTTGATATAACAAAAGAAAATATTGTTTTGGCGCAACCTCTTATTATCTTTATGATAGTTTTGAGCTTTACACTTGCCGGTTTGGGCATGCAGACAAATCGTATATTGTTTTATGTCTTTTTAGTTGCAAATATTCTTCTTTGTACTGCATTTTTTGCAGGTTGGTTTTATATGATAAAACAAGGAATTTATTTTCATAAAAGAGTTGAAAATGGAGAATATAAAAAACAAGAAGAAAAAGCAGAGGCTTCATTTGCTTTGGGTAAAGAATTTTTCCCAGGCGTTGGTGAATATTTTTTGCAAATGACCGGTACGTTCATATTATATAGTTTAATCTTTGCAGGTGTCGTCTATCTTTCATACAGAATTGGCGTGAATATTCTTCCTAATCCTCATATAGATTTTGATAAGTTGTACAAAGCTTCAGCTTCATCACCTGTTGAAATGCAAAAATATTTGTATGGTTTGAGTTTTGCACAACTTAAAGCTTTAAATATATGGATGCTTTTTGTGACAGGAGTTTTGTCGTTATTTTCATTTATAACAATGTTTTTGTTTCCTGCTGTTTTTGATAATCAAAAACAAGAAAAACAAGAACTTTTTGTTTTGACTCCATTTTTGGCTTTTAAAAGAAATATAGTTTTTCTTTTTAAAAATTTTTGGGGAGCTGTAGGTGTAATCATTTTTCTTTTTGTTTTAAATACCGTACTTTCTATATTAAGCGTATTCTTTAATTTAAATATTATTCTTGCGATTATAGGACTGTTAATTTCTTTTTACTTTATGACATACGCTGTGATTTTGGTATTTTTGTATTATGAAGAAAGAAAAAGCTAAAAAAGTTATAGCTATAGTTGGGCCTACTGCTTCAGGCAAAACTGCTTTGGCTGTTGAGCTTGCTAAAATGCTTGATACGGAAGTTATTTCTGCTGATTCAAGACAGGTTTTTAAAGAGTTTAATATAGCTGTAGCAAAACCTTCAGAGCAAGAAATGCAAGGTATAAAACATCATTTGATAAGTATTGTTGAGCCGGATGAGGAATTTACGGTTGCTGATTTTGCAGACAGAGCAAAACAGATTATGGAAAATCTTTTTGATAAAGGAAAAATCCCGATAATCGTTGGGGGGACAGGTCTTTATTTTCGAATATTGCTTGAAAATTATGACATGCCAAGAGTTGCACCAAACAAAGAGTTAAGAGATAAATTTCATAAAATAGAACATGAGCAAGGTGTTGAGACATTATATAAAATTCTTCAAACAGTTGACCCTGTTTTGGCTGAAAAAATGCATCCTAATAATACTGTGAAGATTATCAGAGCTCTTGAAGTATATGAAACTCTTAAAATACCGATGTCAGAAGCTCAAAAGGTTAAAAAAGATAGTCAGTATGATGTTTTGTGGTTGGGGCTTGGGCATTTAAACGGTGAGGATAGGCAATATCTTTATGAAAGAACCGACAAAAGAGTTGACAAAATGATTGAAGAAGGGCTTGAACAAGAAGCTAAAGCAATGTTTAACAAGTATGGTAAAATTTCAAGTTTGTTGAATACAATAGGTTATCAGGAATTTGAACAGTATTTTGAAGGATTGATTTCTTATGAAGAAGCTGTTGAAAAAATAAAACAAAATACCAGAAGATATGCAAAAAGACAGCTTACTTGGTTTAGAAGGAATAATGATATAAAATGGATAGATATTAAGGATAAAACTATTAATCAAATATTAGATGATATAAAAAATAATAAAATACTATGCAAATACGCAGAAGTATGAAAAAATATTTATGAGATTAATAGAGAAAGGATAAAATTTTGTTCGAACGTTTTACAGAAAAAGCAATAAATATAATATCTTTGGCCCAAAAAGAAGCTGCAGATTCTATGACCAACAAGATTTATCCTGAGCATATTCTGTTAGGTGTCCTAGGTACAAAAACAAACATTTGTTCGCGTCTTCTTGCATATGGCGGAATGAATATTGATGAGTACAAAGAATATGTTGATAAAAAATATAAAAATATTACTCATGAATTTAAACATACAAACATTGCTTTTAGTGAATGCTCTCAAAAGATAATAAAACTGGCATCAGAGCTTGCTAAAAAGAAAACAAATTCTTATATTATGCCTGAACATATTTTATTGGCATTAATGATTGTTGCAGAAGAAACAAGTGATGATGTACAAAAAGATTTTGAAAAATTTGGAGTTGATACTCAAAAGATAAAACAGACATTATTAAAGCTTGTTGAAAAGAAAAATAAAAAATACGATATTCATCCCGAGCTTATAAAAAACAAAGACAAAAGTGAATATTCTACGGTCCAATCTTTATTTAAAGATCCTGACGCAAAAGAAATTTTGGAAAGATCTGTAGCTAAACTTACGGCTTCGCACTATGAGATTTTGGGTACAGAGCAGATTGTTCAATCAATTCTTGAAGATAGCAGCTCTGATATAACAAAACTTTTAAATGAATCTGGTATTGATATAGAAAAATACTTGGGAAAATTACAGGAAGTGTCTTCTCGTCAGGCTGAGTTTGAAGAAAAACAAATCATTTTTACGCCAAATGCTTTTAAGACAATGCTTCTTGCATTTGAAACTGCTAAAGAGCTCGGTTCTGCAAGTGTTAAACCCGAACATATTATTTTAGGTGTATTAAAAGCAAAAAGCGGTATTGCTTATAATATTTTTAAAGAACTGCATGTAGAAGATGATGAATTGGCTCATAAAATTATTAAACCTATTGAAAAACAAATGCCGGAAACTCTTACGATTTTGAGACTTGCAAAACGAGAAGCCCAAGGCATGAATAGAAATATTGTTGGCAGTGAATTTATATTGCTTGGTATTATAGGTGAAGCTGCTGGTGTTGGTGCAAGAGTTTTGTCACAGTTAGGTGTTAATATCAAAGATGCCAGAATAGAAGTTGAAAGAGTTTTGGGCTATGGAAATGCATATTCTTATGGAGAAGTTGTTTTTTCTGACAGAGCTAAAAAAATTCTTGAGATAGCATGGGAAAAAGCCAAAAAACATAAAAATACGAAGATTGCTTCAGAAAATTTGCTTTGGGCTATTACCAAAACACCTGATAGTGTTGCAATGCAGGTTTTGTCTAACTTGGGTGTTGATGTTCTTGAAATTAATCAAGGAATTTTAAAAGAGCTGGAAGAATTAAAAAATAGTGAAAATTAAATATGTAAAATGTGTAAAAAAAACAAAATAAATCATAGAAAAATTGTTTTATACATGATACAAATATAGAATAAATTTGGTGGGAGTATTTTAAATGATTACCATAAAAGATGTAGAACATGTAGCAAAACTGGCAAGATTAGAACTTACAGAAGAAGAAAAAGAAAAGTTCTCAAAACAGTTAGGCGATATTTTAAAATATGTGGAACAAATGAACAAGGTAGATACCACAAATGTTGAACCTATGAGTCATGCTATTCCTATAGTTAATGTTATGAGAGAGGACAAAGTTGTCTCTGAACAAACTAAAGAGGAACTTATGGCAAACGCTCCGTTTGAGGAGGATGGGTTTTTCAGGGTTCCAAAAATTAATTAAGATTTCAAAAAGCTTAGAGGAACACCCTCTAAGCTTTTTAACTTTAAGTAGAATTTTAATATGAAAAGATAAGGGGTATAAATTTATGGCAACAAAGTATATTTTTGTTACAGGCGGTGTAGTTTCATCACTTGGAAAAGGTATTGTAGCTGCATCATTGGGAAAACTTTTAAAATCCAGAGGCTTTTCTGTTGTTATCCAAAAATTTGATCCTTATATCAACG
>CALUSQ010000026.1 GCA_944323475.1 Candidatus Gastranaerophilales bacterium | reverse complement strand
TTTATAGTAGATGGACTGTAAACAAAACATATACGAACAGGAGTTAATAATGTTTGAACGTTTTACAGAAAAAGCGATAAAAGTAATCATGCTTGCACAAGAAGAAGCAAGAAGATTAGGACATAATTTTGTAGGGACTGAGCAAGTTTTACTTGGTTTGATTGGCGAAGGTACAGGTGTTGCTTCCAAAACCTTAAAATCAATGGGAATAACACTTAAAGATGCAAGAGCCGAAGTTGAAAAAATAATTGGCAGAGGCTCAGGCTTTGTTGCAGTTGAAATACCTTTTACCCCAAGAGCAAAAAGAGTACTTGAGCTTTCATGGGACGAAGCAAGACAACTAGGTCACAACTATATTGGAACTGAACATCTGTTATTAGGTTTGATAAGAGAAGGTGAAGGTGTAGCAGCAAGAGTTTTGGAAAATCTTGGTGTTGATCTTAATAAACTAAGAAGTAATATAATAAAAATGCTTGGAGAATCAAAGCCAACAGCACAAACAGCTACAGCAGGAACTGCATCAGGAGGAAAAACAAAAACTCCTTCACTTGACGAATTTGGTACTGATTTGACACTTGCTGCACAGGAACAAAGGCTTGATCCTGTTGTCGGAAGAGAAAAAGAAATTGAACGTTTAATACAAATCTTAGCAAGAAGAACTAAAAACAATCCTGTTTTAATTGGTGAACCCGGCGTAGGCAAAACTGCGGTTGCAGAAGGTTTGGCAATTAGAATTGTAAACTCAGATGTACCTGACATTCTTGAAGGCAAAAAAATTATTCAGCTTGATATGGGTCTTTTAGTTGCTGGCACAAAATATAGAGGCGAATTTGAAGAACGTTTAAAAAAGATAATGGACGAAATCAGACAAGCCGGAAACGTTATACTTGTTATCGATGAAATGCATACGTTAATAGGCGCTGGCGCTGCAGAAGGTGCTATTGATGCAGCAAATATTCTTAAACCAGCATTATCAAGAGGTGAAATACAAGTAATTGGAGCAACAACACTAGATGAATATAGAAAATATGTAGAAAAAGACGCAGCACTTGAAAGAAGGTTTCAGCCTGTTATTATCGATCAACCATCAATAGACGAATCTATTGAGATTATTAGGGGATTAAAATCAAAATATGAAGAACACCACAGATTAAAAATCTCAGACGAAGCAATAATAGCAGCAGTTTCTTTATCTGATAAATATATAACAGACAGATTTTTACCAGACAAAGCTATAGATATTATTGATGAAGCAAGCTCAAAAGTAAGATTGAATGTTAGTTCACTTCCTCCCGAAGGTAAAGAAATTGAAAAAGAGCTTAAAAATATAATCAAACAAAAAGAAGATGCTATAAGAAATCAAGAATTTGAAGAAGCATCTAACCTTAGAGATAAAGAAGCTGATTTGAAAGAAAAAATCAGAGAAATGTCTCAACAGTGGAAAGAAGCTCATGATGCTAACAAACCAGTTGTTACCCCTGAACATGTTGCTGAAGTAGTTAGCACAATGACAGGTATTCCAACTACTAAAATTACAGAAAAAGAATCTGAAAGACTTTTGAAATTAGAAGAAACCCTACACAACAGAGTAATAGGACAAGACCAAGCTGTTGTCTCACTTTCAAAAGCAATAAGAAGAGCCAGAGTAGGTTTAAAATCACCAAACAGACCAATTGGAAGCTTTATTTTTGCTGGGCCTACAGGTGTTGGTAAAACTGAATTGGCAAAAGCTTTGGCAGAAGCAGTATTTGGTTCTGAAGACAACATGATAAGAGTTGATATGTCAGAATTTATGGAAAAACATTCAACATCAAAACTTATCGGTTCTCCTCCAGGATATGTCGGATATGATGATGGTGGTCACTTAACAGAAACAATACGTAAAAAACCTTATTCTGTAATACTATTTGATGAAATAGAAAAGGCACATCCTGACGTATTCAATATAATGTTGCAAATACTTGATGATGGACGTTTGACAGATGCGAAAGGCAGACATATTAACTTTAAAAATACAATCATCATAATGACATCAAACGTTGGTGCAAGCATGATTACAACAACATCCAAACTTGGATTTTCTGTTTCAAATGACGAATCTAAAGATAAATACGAACATCTCAAAGATACTGTTATGGAAGAAATGAAAAAAGCCTTCAGACCAGAGTTTCTTAACAGAATAGATGATATTATCGTATTCTCACATCTTAGCAAACCAGAAATTAGAGAAATTGTTGAACTTATGTTCAAAGATTTGGTTAAACGTATACAATCACATGACTTTACTATTGAAGTTGGTGATGACGTTAAAGATTATCTTGCTGATGAAGGATACTCGGAAGCATATGGAGCCAGACCACTAAGAAGAGTTATTCAGAAGAAAATTGAAGATACTCTTGCTGAAGAAATTCTTAATGGCAAATATGTAGCTGGCGACAAGATAGTTGCAAAACTTGAAGACAAAAAGATTGTTTTTGAAAAAGCTGAAGATAAAGCTGAAGCTACAAAGTAAAATCCAATACATAAAAAAAGAGGTTAGTATCTTACTAGCCTCTTTTTTTATTAATAAATTAAATCAATTTTAAGGCCATTAGGAGACCTGCAGGCAAATCTAAAACTTGAGATTGATATCTAATATCATTTTTAATTTCATCAAGAAAATCTGCCACTTTAGCAGCGTGAGAAATAACATTATCAGCAAGTATAATTGCACCTTTAGGAAGTTTGTCTTTTAAAAGATTAAAATATTGAATATACTCAGATTTATTTGCATCTATAAAAACCATATCTGGAATAAAGTCTAAATTTGCCAAAATATCTAAAGCTCTGCCTTGTCTAAAAGTAACATAGTCAGATAAACCACATTTTTCAATATTTTCACGAGCAATACACTGTCTTTTTTCATAAAATTCAATTGTAGTTAAATGACCACTGAAACCTGCTTGTTTTAATGCATCGGCAATCCATAAAGTTGAATAACCATTTGAAGTTCCAATCTCTAATACATTTTTTACATTAGAAATTTTTATTAACATGCTTATAAATTCAGCAGTTTGATGTGAAATATTCCAAAACTCATGTTGCGTTTTTTCAAGCTCATTAGAAATATTTATTGCAATACTATCCATATTATTTCAAACTCTTATTTATAATCTGCATATCATTTACAAAAACAGGAGTATCAACTGTCTGCAAAACAGTATTTTTAACAATATCATAAACAAAATACTTTTTATCAGTAACATTAGTAATTAACAAAATGTTAGTATTTGGAATATTAATTAATTTTTTAGAAAAACCTTTATCAGAAAGTTTTATAGCTCTTGAAAAAGAAAAATCATCTAAATTAAATATATCCAATTCATTAGACGCTGACAAAATGTAGATTTTACCATTGATTAAAAGCATATCAACAGGTTTTTCAGCAACAGGCTGTTTATAAATAAGATCCTTAATTTCTGTATCAACAACTTGTAATTCATTTAAAGTTCTTGAAAGAATATAAATATTTTTGTCTTTAATAATAAGTTTTGATACATTTGAGGCATTAAAAACGTATTTATTTAAATACATATTGTCTAAAGACAATGTATAAATATCACCTGTGTTTTTATCTTGGTATGCAAGAGTTTTGTCATCATCAGAAAGCGCAATATTTTTAGGATAGCCTTTGATTTTAATCTTTTCTAACAAGTTCATAGTTTTTAAGTCAATAATAAAAATAGACTGATCATTACCAACAGCAACAAATGCTTTAGATTTATCCGTATTTAAAATAACTTCAGTTGGTTGAAAAGACAAATCAATTTTTTTAGCCAAAACTTCTTGTTTTACATCAGCAACATCAATATATGTTTTTCCAGCAGCTGCCACAAGTATATAATCATCATTGCAAACAGGTTGAACAAACTTTGGTAAATTTTCTAAAGTTAAAGTAAATTTTGGTACAGTTGAATCTGTCGGAACAACACTGAGAATCTTCGAATCTAAAGTAGTAATTAAAAGTGTTTTACCTGCAAGATAAGGTATAGGAACAATTTTTTTATTTACAACTCCTTTTTTTACACTTACTGAAGATTTAAAAATATCATTAACTCTTGAAGAACTAGTTGCAATCTTCAAATCACCCATCATCACTTGCATATCATCAGGAATAACAAGGCCAGGAGGGACAAGCATATCTTGAGGGAAAATACCTGTTTTTACAACAAAAGGAACATCAGTAGAAACAGTAAGTTTATTATTACTTGTTTTTATAACTTTTAACATTGCAAAATTTGAATCAAACAAAACAACATCTGGCAATTGCGACAATTTTTTTGAAGAAGGAACTGTGGAAACAACTTTTCCTTGAGCATTTCTTTTAGGATTAGATGGCAAAACAGGTAAATAAATTGTCCCATTTGGCAAAGTAATTAACCCATCAAAACGAATTGAAGCATTCGGCAATTCTTTCTTAATAGTCTCAACAACATTTGATGGTAATGTAGTTGCATAAGAAACTGAAGATAAAAAACAAAACAATAGCAATAAGCTAAAAATAAATTTAAGGTTAAATTTTTTCATTAATAATTTCCAATATTCTAATTGTGAATTGCACTTTTAAACTTGTCTATCAAGTTTTCTGCAGGCTTCTTATTTTCGGATAATTCAAAAAGCTTCTTGTAAAGCCTTTTTTCCTCTTCATTCAGCGATTTTGGTGCTTTGTATTTTATTGCAACAAGATGATCGCCTCTTTTTTCCGAATGTCCTAAAAAAGGAATACCTGCATTTTTTATAGTAAGTATTTTACCATATTCAATACCAGATGGAATAACTAGTTCTTTTTCTCCATGAATAGTATTTATCAATATTGTGTCACCTAATACAGCTTGTGGCAAAGTTATCTCAAGCTCAGAGTATACGTTAAAGCCATCTCTTTTAAATTTCTTATGCGGCTTAACATACATCACAATATAAAGATCGCCGCTAGAACCGCCATTTTTTCCTGCATCACCTTCTTTTGCAACTCTAATTTTTGCATTATTATCTACACCTGCAGGGATTTTAACTTTTATTGTTTTTTCTAATTCAATTCTACCTTCACCATGACATTTTTTACAAGGAGAGCTAATAATTTGACCTGTTCCTCCGCATTTAGGACATGTGGTAACTTGTTGTATGCTACCAAGAATAGTTTTTGTTAATCTAACTACACGACCTTGCCCGTTACACTCCGGACAAACAGTAGGTTTTGTCCCAGGCTCAGCACCTGTGCCATAGCAATCCTTACACATTTCTAAATGATTTATTTTAATTTCTTTCTCAACACCAAAAGCAGCTTCTTCAAACTCTAATTCAATATCTAGACGTAAGTCATGACCGCGTTGCGGAGCATTTGGATCAACATTTCTACCAGAAGAAAAACCGCCCATACCACCAAAAAATGACTCAAATATGTCATTTATATCGCCAAAACCAAAATCAAAAGGACCTGATGTACTATAACCTGCATTTGATAATCCTTCTTCACCATATCTATCATATAAAGAACGTTTTTCATCATCAGACAAAGTTTCATACGCTTTGCCTAATTCTTTAAACCTCTCTTCTGCATCTGGAGCCTTATTAACATCCGGATGAAGCTCTCTTGCTTTTTTACGAAATGCTGACTTTATCTCTGCTTGTGTTGCATCTTTGCTAACACCTAAAATATCGTAATAATTATTACTCATAATCCTCACTATTCACTGACAGCAACATTAACTAATGCTGGTCTCAAAACCTTATCGCCCAATTTATATCCTTTTTGCAACTCCGCAATTATAGTATTTTCTGGTTGTTCCGAAGTTGGTGTTTGCATTACAGCTTCATGGATATTAGGATCAAATTCTTTGCCAACAGTTTCAATAGACTCTAATCCCATTTTGTTTAAAACATCAAATATTTGTTTAAACACCATTTCATAACTATCTTTTACAGTATTTACATCATCAATATTTTCAACTGAAGTCCTTGCTCTATCAATATTGTCTAAAGCTTCAATCATTTTTTTAAGAGTTTCTTCAGCACCATATTTAAGCAATGATTCTCTTTCTTGCATTTGTCTTTTTCTATAGTTGTCAAAATCTGCTGCAAGTCTAATATATTGGTTGTTTATTTTATCTATTTCATCTTTTAATTTTGAAATAGCATCTTCACATTCACTCATATCCTCATTCGATTCAACAGTATCATCTGTTGCAAATGGATTGTTTTGAGAAACTTTTTCATCAATAGATGTTTCTTCTATATTTTTGTTCTCTTTATTTTCATTCCCCATAATAAAAATCCTTATTAATAATCATTAATTTTATTATAATTTATCAAAACTTTTACTCAAGGAAATTTAATTATTTCTTAACTTTTACAGTATTAATTGACGGTATAAAAATAAATTAAGTTTCGATTGTTAAGAAATGTAATAAAAAAAAATAAAATTGAAATTGAAGATATTTAATTGTTTTTATATAAGTACGAGGTATATAAAAATTATTTAAAGAGTAGATAAGTAAATAAAGGAGATAATTATGAACGTATCAGCAATCGGAAACTTTTTTGCAGCAAACAGACCAGAAACTGCAGGTACACTAGCACACAAACCAATGGAAACAGCAGGAACATTAGCATTTGGTTCAGCAGAAACAGCAGGTACATTGGCCAATAATGCAGGTGGTTCATTCTGTGCAATGGCATAGGCAAAGTTTTTATCATCGAAAAAGTTGGCAGACTACTGAACAACGGGGTGGAAATGACAGACATTAGAATAGCAAACTACACATTGATGACAATACTCTTTGTCGTAATGACGACGTTTTGTATATCAATAAGTACAATGAACACAAACAATATTTATGAAATGAATTCAACAATTTTGTCAGGCTACTACAATTAATAATTATATTAAAGAGAAAAAGAGAAACCTTAGTAGGTTTCTCTTTTTATTTAAATTTAAATATCTATACTTGATGTTCAGCTTTAAAACATTCTTTACAATATACTTCTTTTCCCATAATAGGTTTAAAAGGAACTTGAGTTTTTGCACCACATTTTGAACAAATAACATCATACATTTTTCTTCTGTTGTTTTGTCTTCTTTTCTTTCTGCAATCCGGACATCTTTTGGGTTTGTTTACTAAACCTTTTTCTGCATAAAATTCTTGCTCACCTGCAGTAAAAATAAATTCTGCACCGCAATCTTCACAGATGAGTTTTTCGTCTTGGTACATTTTTTGTCTCCTTGTATTCTTATGGGGAAACACCCGCCACATATAGAAATATATTTTATAACTTTTTTTATAAATTTGCAATAAAAAAGCCCTCATATAGAGGGCACAATTCTTTTCACACACACGAGGAATTATATAAATTACTACATACCAATCAATATTTAATTAATTTTATATATTATGCATATTTAGGTGCTGCGTTTTTAATACCTTCTTCTTCAGCCTTTTCAGCAGATTTAAGTTCTTCTTGTGCAGCTTGAAGTTGAGTTGTAAGCATTTTTTCTTGCATTTCAATATCTGTTTCAAGTCTTTTTAGTTTAGCAGCTTCAGCTTTGCCTGCTGCATCCAATGCTTGTTTGAAGAATGCATTGAATACAAAGAATTGGTTAGCGTACACAGAGTTAGGGTTAGAAGGATCAACAGCCATACCATATTGACCATTAGAAGCCATATTCATATTTGCGATGTTCATATTATAGGCTTGAGAAGCTCTTGAAGCTTCAAAAAGTGCTTTCGGAACACTATTATTAAAGAAGTTCATATTTGCTCCGAAAATACTTGCCGGTGAGTTCATAAACTCACTTGGTGAAATAATCCCATCAGCTACATTACCTGCATAAACAGCTAGGTCCATTTTTCTTTGAGACAACTGCATCAATCTGTATTGAATCTGATTGATTCGTTGAGTCAATTGTAGCTTTCGCATTGTGAAAATTGCGTACACTGTTCTAGTCTCCTACCATAACCAATTTATTCTAACCTTACATATATATAAAAACATTTTCAAAATAGAAATTGCCTAAATTGATTAAAAGAATTTTCAAATTACAAAAAACCAATATTTCTTATTATTACTACATTTAAAGCAATTTTAAAAATTTCTAATATTTAAAATTTATATAAAAAATAGCTACTTAAAAAGGAAAAAGTAGCTAAAATTTATATAAATTTATTTCTTCTAATATTACGAAATATTACGAAGCTCTAGTAATTACCTTGTCAATTAAACCATATTCAACAGCCTCTTGAGCAGACATATAGTAATCTCTTTCTGTATCTGCTTTAATTTTTTCAAGTGGTTGAGAACAATTTTCAGCCAATATGCCATTGAGCATGTTTTTCATTCTTAAAATTTCTTTTGCTTCAATTTCAATATCAGTTGCCTGACCTTGAGCACCACCTAAGGGTTGATGAATCATAATTCGAGAACTTGGCAAAGATAGTCTTTTACCCTTTGCCCCAGAAGATAACAAAAATGAGCCCATACTTGCAGCTTCACCAATACAAATTGTACTTACATCAGCTCTAATATGCTGCATTGTGTCATAAATAGCCATACCAGCAGTAATAACCCCACCAGGACTATTTATATATAACATAATATCTTTTTCAGGATTTTCCGAATCTAAAAGTAAAAGTTGTGCAACGATAACATTTGCTAATTCATCATCAATTTCTTCACCAAGAAAAATAATTCTTTCACGCAATAGTCTTGAAAAAATATCAAATGATTTCTCCCCTCTTGAAGAAGATTCTATTACCATTGGTACATAACTTAAAACTCTATTCATATCAAAATCAGACATATACACTCCTTTTTATATGTATGTAAAAATTATACTTCTTGATTAGAATATTTCAATACTACCAAGGATAAGAAGCATTTATTTGCCAATTGCTATTTTTAATCAATGCAGCACAATTCATCGCAATCTTTGATTTTTTATTACATCCATAGTTTATATCATTTTTTAAATAATCAATATCCTTATCATCATTATAAGGAACAAAAGCAACAGTACCATTATTAATAATGGCAAAAACAAACATATCTTTACCAAAAATATTGGGTGCTTCAACTGAATTTAAATCAACATAAATAAGGGCACACAAATCATTATGTTTTTTGCATAGTCCAATTGTTTCAACAGCAAACGCAATACCATTTGCTAGTTTTACAGACGGAAACTTATAAAGATTCACATTTGTATCTTTGTCTTTAATAGATTTATAAGATAAATTAGGTATACAATGACCAGGATGAGAAGAACAATTTTCTTGTACCTTTAAATAATTAAATAAATTATTATTTAATAATTCAACATTTTTATATCCGGGTTTGAAGCCCCATTCTCCAGGAGTCCCATTAGTATTTTTAGAAATTAAAAGA
Organism: Candidatus Gastranaerophilales bacterium; assembly: GCA_944323475.1. GTDB lineage: Bacteria > Cyanobacteriota > Vampirovibrionia > Gastranaerophilales > Gastranaerophilaceae > Limenecus. The sequence goes on along the minus strand of CALUSQ010000026.1, from coordinate 14,845 downwards.
GCCTGAACCATATCAGAATAAAAGGATCTAAGTTTCATAGAAGTATTCTTTTTTTCTCTAAGCTGTAGAAACAGTAAACAAATGCAAAATACTGTCAAAACAATTACTGCACATACACCCAATATTCGAAATCTATTACGAAGGTATTCATCCATAAGAATAATAATACCATATTTTTTAGAAATATATGCAAATTTAAAATCAAAATTAAGATTTTAAAATTGCATTAAAATTATATTTAAATATAATAAAATTATAGACAAATAATTAAGGGATGAGGTATAAAATGAATATTGCTCAAATGATGAAACAAGCACAGCAAATGCAGAAAAGACTCCAAGATGCACAAACTGAACTTGCAAATACTGAATTTACTGCAAATAGTGGCAATGGAGCTGTTACAGTTATTTGTGATGGTCAAGGTAAATTTAAATCAATAAAACTTACACAAGCTGCACTTAATCCTGAGAATCCAGAATCAGTAGATACTGATACTATTGAAATGCTTGAAGATATGATTACCACAGCAATGAATCAAGCTACAGCTCAAGCTACTTCAGAAATGCAGACAAAAATGAAAGCGTTAACAGGCGGTATAAATATTCCAGGATTATTCTAATGCAATATACAAAGCCTTTGGCAAATTTAATAGAATATTTACAAAGACTACCTGGTATTGGACCAAAGTCTGCGCAAAGAATTGCTTTTCATCTATTAAAAATGCCATTACATGATGTGCAAAAATTTGCACAAGCAATGATTACAGCAAAAGAAACAATACATTATTGTGATATTTGCTTTAATATGTCTGCAACTAACCCTTGTGAAATATGTTCTGCAACAAACAGAGATAATTCTGTAATTTGTGTTGTTGCTGAAACTAAAGACTTAATTGCAATCGAAAACACTAATGAATACAAAGGGAAATACCACGTATTACAAGGTCTAATATCGCCAATTGATGGAATTGGAGCAGAAGATATTAGACTCAAAGAGCTTCTTCACAGAATCGCAAATAACGATATTAAAGAAATTATTATTGCACTAAATCCATCAGTTGAAGGCGAGGCAACAAGTTTATATTTAACTAAACTATTAAAACCTTTTAATATAAAAATAACAAGAATTGCATTTGGTTTACCAATAGGTTCAGATATTGAATATGCTGACGAAATAACTCTTGCCAAAGCAATTGAATGCAGACGAGAAATAAGTTAAAAAATAAGTTTATTTATGAAGAAGAATTACCAACATTCACACCAATTGAAGCAAGTTGCTGTTGCATCATAGAAAATTGACTATTAAGTTCTGCAATAACTTGATCCATGTATTGGAATTGTTTTGTTAATTTAGCTTGGTAGGACTCAACATACTCTTGTTTTTTATTAATTTTTTCTGTCATTCTAGAGATTTCTTGATTTAAAGAAGTACCTCTTGCAGTAAAATATCCGCCTGAAGCAGAAAGAGCAGCTTTCAAATCTTCCTTTATAACTTGCATTACTCCATCACATTCAGACCCAGTAGTATTATCACCTACTAGCAAAGCTTTTACAGAAGAAGGATCAGCTTCAAAAGCAGCAATGAAAGCATCTTTATCAATTACAAGCTGATTAGTATCTGCATCAACACTTGTACCAATAGCACCTGTTGTAATACCAATATCTGCTAACGAACGATAAATACCATATGTAGATACAGCAGCAGTAACATCTGATCTTAAATTGTTTCTGATATTAATTAAAGAACTTTCACCTGTAAAAACGCCTCCATTTTCAGCATCTGTACCAGAATCAGTATCTTTTATAACTTTATTGAATGCATCTACAAACTCTTGTAATGCAGTTAAAACACTTTCTGAATCAGGTTCTCTATCAATAACTATATCAATTGGAATATCAGCTCCTGTATCTGGGTCTTTGTCAGTAGTTGTTAACAAATCAACAGTCAAACCTAATATACCTGTATCTTCACTTGTTAAGGTATTTGAATCAGCATACCTAGTTGGACCACCATCAATTCTAAATGCTGCTCTTTGACCTTCTGTGAAATTAGCAGCTTGATCAAAGCCTAAAAGTTCTGCAAAAGTATGCGTACCATCAACTGTTTGATCACCCTTAACCTCAATATCATATTGACCGCATTTTTTACTTTCTAATACAATTCTTCCATTTTCTAAAGAAGCTTTAACATCTGCTGTTGAAGAATTATTAATTTTATATATTAATGTATCAATAGAAGTATCAGGGGTAACACTAATTGTAGCACCATTAATTTCAAATGATGCATTTTGTGTAACACCTAATTCTGACAACTTAGTTGAAGAATCTCTAAGCAAATCATTTTGATTCGAAGTTCTTTTTGAAGCAGTAGCTAAATTATCAATAGCAAGTTGAATTTTTGATGGAGTGGCATATTGTGTAACAGTAGCAGTAACAATACTAGTCTCAGATGTTGATACACTAACTTTAGAAAATATATCAGATCCAGCACCCAAAAGGGAGTCTGTCAACTTTGTAGTAGCAGTTTCAAGTGCACTATATTCAGATTTTAGCGTATTAAGAGCAGTCTGTTTTTTTTGAAGAGCTTCTTTTTCAGTAGAAAGAGTATCTACTTTATCCTGTTCAACTTTTACTAAAGCAGAAATCCACTCATCAATTGGCAAACCTGAACCTAAACCTGAAAATGATATTGACATATTTATTTACCTCTAGTCTTCCTACCATATTCTAGGAAATTAACAATAAAAATAAATCGTTTAAATGCATTATTTAATTATATAATTCCCGATTTTCTAAATTTCAATCATCTAAATAATGGGATTAAATCCTGAGTTATTTTGATTAAGAATGAGTCGAGTTACAGACGATGCATATTGCTTATTCAAGTTATCTATAGCTTCATTAATATATCTATATTGTTCTTCTAACTGAGCAAGATATTCGCTCAAACCATCAGTAGACGGTGTGCCTGCTACTGCTAATTTTAATTCATTCAAATCAAATGTTGTAGAAGTAATTTCACGTTTAAGTTGTTTTTGAATAGCTTCTAACTGTCTTGGCACCTTATTGAAATAACCGTTTTTATTATTTACTTCAGGGAATAAAACATTGTTAAGTCGTGTTAATACACCATCTTCTACACCGATTACTGTTTCTTTACCAACTAACAAATCCATAACATGTTGAGAATCAGCATAGAATGCTTTTGTATATTTTTCTTTGTCAAGATACAATCTGACAGTACCCATATTAGAGTTTTCACCGCCTCTAATGTCTACAGTAATACCTATTTCAGAAAGTTCTTGTTGGATTTTTCTTATATCTGCAACATCATCTGTAAGTGCAGTTTTAATGTTATTTATCAAAGTTGCAAATTCCGCATCGTCAGAAAGAATTTCATTTTCAGACATTATCATTGATTTATTGAAATAGCCTATAAATTTGTTCAACTCATTTATGCTTGCATCAAGGAGATTTTGTCCAATTTTTATAACAGTTTCACCAGTCTGTTTTATTTCAATTGTTATTGCTGCATTATTTGCACTTGATACAACTTTACCATTTGCATCAAGATATATTAAATTGTTACCGTTATAAATATTGTCATTAGTAATATCTTTCAAATCAAGCGCAACATTATAATCTTTACCTGGACCATTACCTATTTTTATATTAAATTTAGCATTTTGTCCCATATCAACTACATTATTTCTTGAAGCTAAATCAGTAAAGCCAACAACTTCAGTAAAGTTAGTTGAACCAGATTCAATTTCAATTCTTGCATCAGAAGAAGCTTTTTTAGAAGTCAAAACTATCTGATTATTTTTATATTCAGCAGTAACTCCAATATCATTATATTTAGAATTATTGAATACAGAATTAATACGTCCAATAACATCTTCTATAGTGTCTGTTTCTTTGATAGCAATTTCAACACCATTTATTCTAAATGATCCTGAATTTATACCCAAAGATGCCATAGTTGCTTTGCCAGACACAGCAAGCTTATTACTTACAAGCACGGTATGTGTAGCAGCTTCACCGTTATCAAGTGAACCATTAAAAATACCACCTGAACTAAAGCCAAGCACAGTCGTAAAATCAGATGAACCTTTCTTAACCGTTATTGAACCTTCACCAGTGTCAGAATCTTTAGTTAAAACCAATTTATTATTAGTATTTAATGAAGCAGTAACACCGATATCCGCTTTATTTATCTTATCAATAACATCAAGTATAGAATCAGTAGCGCTAACATCAATTTCATACTCTTTATATACACCTTGATCTTCTACACCAATAATAAAATTACCAGCATTGAAACGTTTTGATGTACTTACTGAATTTGAAGATACCAACGAAGTTGATGAACCATATTGTGTAACAGCAGACTGATATCCACCTGATGTAAATCCAATTTTATTAGTAAAATCAGAAGAACCTTGAGTAACTAAAACACCACCAGCAGTTTCAGAAGAATTTCTAGTAATGACCATTTTACCGGAATCATTAATTGAGGCAGTTACACCAAGACCAGAATTGTTAATTTTATCTATAATAGAAGCAATACTTTCATTTTTAGATACTTCTATTTTGACAGTATCAGTAATGTTTCCGTTAATGTCAGTTAGATGAACAAAGAAATCACCTGCAGAAATACCTGCGTTTTGCGCTGATTGTGCAGTATTAGCAGAAGTATATGTTGAAAGTACACCTTTTACAACCCCAGAAAGCTGTACTCCACCGGCACCAACAAATCCTGTAATTTCAGCAAAATTACTAGTACCATCATTAAGGCTAATATCAACAGCACCAGGAGTTTTTGAAGTCAAAACAAGTTTTCCATCTTGGACACTAGCAATAACACCAACATCAGAAGAATTTATCTTATTTAATATTGAGTTAAGTGATTCACCTTCTAAAACATCAAAAGTAACAGTATTTCCATCAACAGTTATAGAAAAATCACCTGCAGAAAATGTAATATTAGAAGTAACATTATTTTGACCTGTTAAAGTAGAATATTCATCATCAAAACCAGTATCAATTGAGAAGTCAGGATTGCCTATTGTTATACTACTTGAAGTAAGACCAAAATAATCTTCAAGATTGCTGGTACCACCAAAAGTAATATTTGTAACTCCACCATTTACTGATGTAATTACAATTTTATCTTCTTCATTTATTTCAGCATGATAATCACCATCAGAATTAATTGCATCTAATATATCTTGTACAGTCATGCCAGATGTAACATTAATAGAAACAGATTCACCTGTCGTTGAACTAATAGTAAAAGTACCTTCATAACCGGAAGAAATAATAGTGTCAGCAACAGTAGGATCTTTTGGATCAGTAATACCTGAACCAATTAACATAGGAGTTTTTCCAGATAAATCCCAAATATCAGTATCCCAGCCGGCATTTGTAAAGATTGAGGAATCACCAAATTGAGATTCTGTTAAACCAACAACATTAGTAATTGTAGCAATAGTATCTGGTTGTTCTACACCAAAAGCATTTGATACATCTGTTTTTGAGGTATCCCAGAATGTATTGCTGATAGTACCATTTTGCAAATACGCAACAATTGCAGAATTTTCAATAGAAGGAGGAATCGAACTACTATAGCCTAATGATACAGAAGCATAAGAATTTTCTATAATACCATTATTAGTATTGGAATAAGCAATACCTGCAGCAGTTAACCCTTCAACAGAGCCTTTAACATATGAATTTTTAATCGTACCGCCAATATTTTGCGAAACCAAACCTCCGGCAACACCACTACCAGAATAGACAGAACCGCTATATGATACTTGATCAATAAGACCATAATTTTGTCCTACAACACCACCGGTACCGACGCCTCCTTTAACAGAAGAATTAGTAATATGAACGTTAGTTATACTTCCATGGTTGTAACTTGCTATTACACCAGCCGGTAATCCTGGCATATTAACATCAGCACTATCAAATTTAAGATTACGAACTTGTCCTGAAGCAACTATGACTTTAAACAAACTATTATTACCAAGATTTCTTATAGTATATCCGTTACCTTCGAAAATACCAGCTAAATTTTCGATAGATTGCCAATTGATACCTGACAGATCAATATCAGACATAAGAATATATTTACCATTAGCATTGTCTTTTGAAATTTTCTGCAAATCATCGGCAGTATCAATTAAAGTATAGCCTTGTGCAATAGCTTCTTCTCGTGAAATATGCGAAGCTTCTTCTTCGCTGGTAACACCTTGTGTACCGTTTATTTTTGTAAAATCAGCTTCAACAGTATCCGGAGCAGGTATAAATATTGCAGATCGCAAAGTTGGTGCAGAATTTGAGTTTTGAATCCAAACATTGTCGTAATCAAAACCATCTAAAATACCAGCAAGTTCAGCAGATGATTTAGCGGAATTAGACATTGTCTGATTATTAGATCCCATAGCATTCATACTTGAAGCTGAAGAAGAGTTCCAATATGAATAAGAAATAATCGTATTAGATAAAGTCGATGCTATACCGCCATTTGTACCATTTGCTAAAACACCATTAAAGTATACATTATTAATAGTGTTCATATTTGAAGATGAACCTATAGATGAACCGACAATACCACCATTTTTAACACCTAATACTTCTACATCGGAATAAGAATATTCAATTTTGGATCCACTATTCATACCGCCAGCAATACCACCCGCAAAATTGTCACTGTTAACTGTACCATCTGCTGAAACATTTGTTATTGTAGATCCTGACATATAACCAACAATAATACCTGCATATGAATCTGATGTAACTTCTGAATTTAAGACATGAACATTGTCAATTGTAGTATTAGTAGCATTAGCAACAACAACACCGGCATAAGATGTGCCATTAAGTTCAGCATCAGTAATAAAAAGATTTTTAATAGTGGCTTTGTAGGTAGAACCAAAAAGACCAGAAGAAGATTGAGAACTTGTGTTACTTAAACCTGAAATAGTATAACCATTACCGTTCAATTCACCAGTAAAATTAGTACCAGCAGTACCAATTGCTGTCCAATTAATACCTGTTAAATCAATATCATCCATCAAAATATACTTACCGGATAATTTGTTTTTCATGTTCTGCAAATCTTGTGCAGTTTTTATTATTGTATAACCTTGAGCTTTTGCCTCAGCTTCAGATAATTGTTGCGTACCTGATGTAGCAGTAGATGAAACAGAAGTTGTTGAAGTACCTGTCAACTCAACAAAATTGCTAGTACCTGCAGAAATTATTATAGGTTTTTCTTCTCCATCTGCATATTTGAAAACGATATTACCATTATTATTTATTGATACAACTACACCAGTCTGACTAGTATAAGTATTGATTTTTGTTATAGCATCTTTTAAATTACCGGCATAAAGCGATACAGTTACACCATTTATGTACATAGTGCCAGTTGTAATATTTGCAGCAGTACCATCTTGTTTTTTGATATTACTATCCAAAACTTTATAGCCTTGATAATTTAATGAAATAGAAGAAGATGTCTTATTCCAATATACACCACCTAATAGCGAAAAATTAGTTCCAACATTCATCTGAGCAGCAGTCATTGCATTATTACCAGAAGAAGTAGAAGACATCGAACCAGTTCCAACGGCACGAGAAGTAAAAGTACTTAAAAAGTAATTACTTTGCAAAGTAGGTTTTTGAGTATCTGCCAACCCAACAATACCACCTTTATAAGTAAATGTACCAGTCATACCGCCTATTCTAGCGACAGATTTTCCAATAGTAGAGAATTTAGCAAATCCAGCTATACCACCAACTCTTGTAGTTGCAGAGGAAGTAGTTGTCTTAAATCTTGTATAATAAGTATATGCATTAGAAACATTAGTTCCCACATCAGCAGAACCGACAATACCACCTAGTGTATTTGTATTACCGGAAGATGCATTACCTGTTATAGTACCGCTAGAATGTTCAACAACATTAATTGTAGAATAATAAGCATACCCAACTAAACCACCAACTGAGCCACTAGACGTTATATTAGCAGATGAATATGCATACGATAAACTGCTATTTTGAAAATCACCAACAATACCACCTGCAGTTACTCGAGCTGAAATAGAGCCGTTTGTTGTAACATTAGAAATGGATGTACTACTATAAGCAGCACCAACAACTGCACCTGCTTTGGTATCAGAAGCAGTAACATTACCAGATACTTTAACATTTTGGATATTTGTTCCATAAGCATAACCAACAAGACCGCCAACATATTCTTTACCCGAAACATTAACGCTTGAAAGAGTAATGTTTTTCAATTTTGCATTTTTAGTGTAACCAAACAAACCTTGATAACTTGTTGTTGATTTAGAAATATTTAAATTACTAATTGTAAATCCATTACCATTCAATTCACCGGTAAATGCGGAAGAGCTTGTACCAATTGCTGTCCAACTAAATCCAGACAAATTAATATCCGCCATCAAAATATATTTGTCTGAAAGATTGTTAGCAATATTCTGCAAATCTTGAGCAGTTTTGATTACTGTATAACCTTGAGCAACAGCTTGTTCTTCAGAAATGATAACATCTGTCGGTAGAACAAACTGAGTAGAACCTGTAACTTGACCTTTCAAACCAAAAGCAGTAGAAGAATCCAAACCGGTAACAGCACCAAATATACCAGTTGATGAACCAATGCTTAAATCAGAATATATAGGATTAGATCCTTCAGACACTCTTGATAAAGTGAATTTACCATCAACAATTTCTGCAAATATACCTGATTCTGACGTTTTAGCATTAATAAGATTTATTAAATCTTTTAAAGTAGCTGCATCAGATGTAGTAGATACTGTATACTCAGTACCTTCTTTACCGAATTCTAATGTAACTTTACCCACTATATCATTTTCTGAAACATCTTTATTTCCTTTCAAGACAGTTGAAGTATCACCAGTACCTCCATCACCATTTGTTAATGTAGTAGCAGTACCTGTCTTTTCAACAAAATCGCTTGTACCTGATGATATAGTAATGTTAGTATTGCTTGCGTCAGCATTTTGGAACATTACTTTACCTTCACTGTTTATTGAAGCAACAACACCTGTAGTAGATGAATAAGAATTTATTTGCTCAATAGCGGTACTTATATTACCTGCATCAATATGTATTGTTTGATTATTGATAACAATAGTGCCGTTTGAAACTCTCATTAAAGATGAATAAAGAGTAGGTGCACCATCAGAATTTTGAATCCATACATTATCATAGTCAAAACCAGTTAGTGCAGAATTATAAAGTTCTGATTCAGATACACCAGAAACATTTGTATTACTATGATTGCTATACCCAACCGCATCAAAAGAAATTTTATCAGAGTTCCAATATACAGAATTAAAACTAGTACCATAAGAACTACCAACAATTGCTCCAATATTACTACTTCCACCAGCTAATTCGCCATCAAAATATACATTTGAGATATTAGCTTCAGTTTTTACAAAACCAACAATACCACCTGAGATAGCTGAAGACAAAATATTTGCAGTAGAATACGAATTGTTAATTGTTGAATTTCCAGAAAAACAAGTACCAACAATACCACCAGCATATTTTGCATCTACAGTACCACTCGAAGATGATAATTCTATTGTTGAATCAACTAAACCACCAGCAATTAGTCCTGCAAAAACTGATGATACAGATGAATTTGACACATGCACATTAGAAATAGTAGAATTTGTAGCCTGTCCTACAACAATACCTGCCCCACCAGATGTAGTATTAATATCAACATTAGCATTATCAATAAACAAATTCTTAATTGTAGCACCGTTAGTATAGCCAAAAAGGCCATTTTGAGTTTGAGAAGATTCAGAAATATTCAAATTTGAAATTGTATATCCATTACCCTCTAATGAACCTGTAAATGCAGTGCCTGGGGTTTCAACAAATGAACTTGAATCTTCATGACATACTGGACATTGAGAAGGCGCAGATTCTCCTTCATATACATATGAACAAGTCATGCAAGTAAAGTTTGAATAAATTTTATCCGAAGAGCCAATAGGCGTCCAATTTGAAATGCTACTAAGATCAATATCATTCATCAAGATATATTTACCAGAAAGGTTATTTTTTATATTTTGCAAATCTTGAGCAGTTTTGATTATTGTATAACCTTGCGCCAAAGCTTCTGATTCAGTCAAACCAGTTATACTAAAGACTTGATCACCAATAGTAACACCATTGTTAGAATAGATATTATTGACAGAAGATGAATTTTGGGTTTCTGTCTTTGTTCCTGTAACATTTACAAAATTACTTGTTCCAGATTCTATTGTGATATTATTAGAGCCTCCATCAGAGTTTCTGAACACAACTTTATTATTTTCAATAGTAGCAACAACACCTGTCTTATCAGACTGATTATTTATCTGTTCAATAGCAGTTGTCAAATCTGTTGACGTAATACTTACAGATTGTCCATTGATTTTTATAGTACCAGTTGTAACAGAAACATAAGAGCTACCCCCACTAGACTGCGCATCTGCCAGAGTTTTTTTAAGTTTGGGTTTTGTACCCGACAAATCCCAAATATTTGCATCTAGACCACTGTAGCTTGAACTATTTTGGGACTGTGCCAGATTAAGTTCTTTTGAAACATTTGTCAAAGTCATACCGCTTTGATTATCACCAACTACATCAAAGAGACCACTACTTGATAAAGAATAATTATTTTCAAAAACATTAAAAGCTCCCAATGAAGCAACCATACCGATGAGTGAACCTCTCGTATGAACTTGTTCACTAGAAGAATTTGTAAAGTTAAGACTAACAAGAGCGATAGAATTTACTATACCTGCAGTCGTATTCGAGGACGAATACAATCCGACTAAACCACCTGCATACAAACCTGAAACACCTGAAGCCACATTATTCGGGAGATTTATAGACCCTGTCGCCAAACAATTTGAGATATAAGAATCTGCAGCCCAGCCAAACAGACCACCAGCATATCCTTGATTTACAGGGGCAGATGACGTTGTTGAATTAATCTGAACATCAGCAGAACTATTTACAAAGGTAGAACTGCCTAAAAGACCAACAAGACCACCGACAATACAATCACCTGATGCAACAATAGTTCCTTGAACATGTACATTACTAATATAGCTTCCCGATGCAATTGCAGCAAGTATACCTCCACTACAAATATTTGACAAAGTAGCATTTTCGATAGACAAATTCGTGATAACAGCACGATTCAGTTCGCTAAATAGTCCACCCTGTTCATTATCACGCAATGTCAAACCTTTTATCGTATATCCATTGCCATTCAACTCGCCACTAAATACTAGATTACCAAGTTCAGTGCCAATCATGTTCCAATTTATGCCTGAAAGATCAATATCACCCATCAGGATGTATTTACCAGACATATTATTCCCGATATTTTTCAGGTCGTTGGCTGTTTTTATAATCGTATAGCCTAAGCTTTTTGCCTGATTTTCGGAAAGTTTTCCTGTTGACATAGTACTTGTACCAGTCACATCGACAAAGTTGCTAGTACCTGCGATAATTGAAAGATATTGTTTGCCAACACTTGAATTGTTTTTGATTACAACTTTACCGTTTTCCAAAGCCAAATCATAGCCATTGCCAAGCTTTGTATCCAACTCACTCAAAACAGACGACAAAGAACCCCCAGAAATTTGGAAAGAAGAACCGTTTATAACTACAGTACCTGCAGAAATCTGAGTAGAAGAACTTACGTTATTCGAGCCCTCGATTTTATACTCAGTAACAGCAATACCCATACGTGTAGCACCGTCACCTGCAACAGAAATGAATCTGTCACTTCCGTCTGCATTTTTGAGAACAATTTTACCATTCTCAATCGATGCAACAACACCTGTTTCTAAAGTGTATTCATTAATTTTAACAACCATCTCAGGCAATTTGCCAGCGCCAGATATTTGCACTCCGTTTATAACAAAAAGACCACAGCGAAATCCAGCATTGAGATCATAAGTGATATATCCTTCTTCAGCGGTGCCTGCTTTCCAGGTTGAAACGTCCCAGCCGTTGGCTTCTAAGGTTGATAAAGTATTTGAATTTGGCGCAGTTGTGAGGTTGTACCCCTGAACAGTGTATTCTATTTTACCACTTTTGTAACCTATATGCTGAGTGGAAGTGCTTGCCGAATCAAGGGATAATACATTTTCTACATACAATGAGTTTGATGTAGTAGTCAAGTGGGTTGTGAACGAACCAACCAAAGTACCTTTGCGGGTTGAAGATATACTGTTGAAATTTACTTTCGAAATAGAGTTTTCTACTCTACCTCCCGAGTAGTTGCCCATACTACCAACAAAACCACCGACAAAAACATTTGAGCCTGAAACAGTCCAATTGTTTATATCGACTATCGTGTTCATAGCAATAAAGTATGCATCTTCGTAACCAATTAAGCCACCAACAGCAACATTGTTGCTAGAACCGTTTTTTGACCCAATAGAAATATTGGAAACAGAAGTATCAAATATATTGACACCATCAGAAATATCACTACCAATTAAACCGCCAAGATAACTACCGTTTGATTTTATGCTTCCTGAAATAATATGAACATTTGTTATCTTAGGGGTCGATAAATAACCTGACTTTTCTTCTGCTACACCAATCAGAGCGCCTGTATTTTTACCACCTTCTATATTTACATCGGATAGTACAAGATTTTTAATCGATGCACTGCCTTTCGTGTATGCAAACAAACCTGATGCTTCCGTTGAATCAGCGTCTTTGATGGTAAGATTTTTAATAGTATGACCGTTTCCATCTAATGTACCGGAGAAACCGTTGCCTTTGGTGCCGATACCGACCCAGTTCATGCCCGAAAGGTCAATATCATTCATCAAAATATATTTTCCTGCAAGGTTATTGCTGATATTCAACAGGTCTTGTGCGGTTTTTATAACGATATAGCCAGCAGCAATTGCCTGTTCTTCTGTAATATCAAAAGAACCGGAAACATAACCATTATTAGGTACAATAGGTTTACCCATTCCCTGAATCATTTCAGAATCTGAACCAGATGCACTAATATCATTTGAACCAATAACTATACCATTGTTAGATGATCCACTGCCACCTTGTACAACTTGTGAAGTTGTAGTTGTGGTCATACCTCCTTGAGATTCTGACCAATTCCAATTATGGCTTGTTTTTGACAATCCATAGAATGTTGCAAAATCTCCTGTAGAAGATATTTCAATATTAGATATGTCTTCTTTTTGACCGGTAATAGTAAGTTTGCCGTCAATAACTTCCATTTTAAAGAATTCACCATATGTATTGTTGAATTCTTGCATTATTGAATTTAATGAATCACCGTTATTTACAGTGAAAGATATATTTTTTGTACCATCAGTATCTTGATATGAAATAGTTACAGATTGAGTTGAATTAGCATCCTGTGAAATATAACCGTCATTGAGCATTCCATCAGTGATAGTTGCACCACCTGTAACACGTTCAACCTCGATTGTAGAGGTACTAGGAGTTTCTGTATCAGGAATATTAAAAATTTCTTGGAACACTAAAGTAGGTGTGCTACCTGAATTAAATATCCAAACTGAAGTATCCCAATCTGCAAAAGTTGTAGGATCTTGAAGTTCTGTTAAAGTTTTACCATAAGAATTATTTATAACATATGAAGCAGCACCTGAGTTATGCGAACCTACACCAGAAGTTGCACAAGTATTTTCCCAAAAAGAATCAGTTATATGACTTTGATAATCTGAATAACCTATAATACCGCCTGCTGTATAGCTACTTGCTGATAGCATACCTGTATAATAAGATTGATTTACAGTAGAAGATGTAGAAGACCCAATAATACCACCAACATTAACACCTTCAACTACAGTGTCTGCAACATAAGAAGAATCAATAATGCTCATACTAGCACTACCAACTAAACCACCTGCATTATTAAGAGAATGAATATAAGAATTGCCTGTTACAGAAGATGCTAAAATATTTGAGTCTGTCATATTACCCAAAATAGCACCAGCAGTCCCTGCATTACCAACTATATTGATATTTTTTATATGAACATTAGTTATAATTGTTCCGCCATCAGCATCACCGGCAATTGCACCTGCAGTACCACTTTCTGCGAATATAGCAACATTTTCCAAGCAGAGGTTATGAATATTAGCCCCATATGTAGATGCAAAAAAGCCATAATATCCATCAACTTGATCAGCAATATTAAGATTTTTGATAGTATAGCCATTACCGCTTAATGTACCTTCAAATGGATTATCATAAGCACCCAAAGGAGTCCAATTTATACCTGACAAGTCTATATCACCCATTAGGACATATTTACCGCTCAAATTGTTGGCAATATTTTGCAAGTCTTGAGCTGTTTTTATTACTGTATAGCCTTGAGCAATCGCTTCTTCTTCTGTCATACGAACAAAATTTGATGGTTCTATATTGCTACTCGAAGAACGCATCATAGATTTAAGAATAGGAGTATCTTCTGAAAAATCCCAAATATAAGTATTCCAACCTGCAGAAGTATAGAAAGAACTGGGTGTTTGAGACATACTAGTACGAATCACATTTGTTGTAGAGCCGGCAGCATGAACAAAAGTAGCATATGAAGAGGAATTTGATTTTTCTGCATCCCAAAATGTATTTTCAATAGAACCTGCACCATGAGTACCTACCAAGGCACCGACTTTTATACCAGAAGAAGAACCATTAACTTTGACATCAGCTGATACATAAGAATTAGATATAGTACCTCCATACATATTGGTAACCATACC
>CALUSQ010000025.1 GCA_944323475.1 Candidatus Gastranaerophilales bacterium | reverse complement strand
GTTCCGTTATTTACCATTAGATGTAATGACATACATAGGAACAAAAATAGAAGGTCTGTCACCTGCTACAGTTTATGGTGTTGCTACCTTTTATGCTCAGTTTAGTTTGGAACCTAAAGGTAAATATGAAATAAAAGTATGTGATGGAACTGCTTGCCACGTTAGAGGTTCAATGCCTGTGTTGAATGCCGTTTATCAATGTTTGAATTTAAAAGATGGTATGTATACCTCAGAAGATGGTTTGTTTTCAGTTGAAACAGTTAGTTGCTTAGGTGCATGTGGTCTTGCTCCTGTTGTCGTTGTAAATGATAAAGTTTATCCGCAGATGACAGCTGATGCAATAAAAATTGTTATAGCAACAATTATGAATGAAGAAGAGGGCAAGTAATATGACACAAACTTTGATAAATATAAAAGCAGAACAAGAAAGAGTTAAAGAAGAAATTAAAGCACAAGGTTTAAGAGTTCTTGTATGTGCCGGTACAGGCTGTGTTGCAAACGGTTCTTTAAAAGTTATAGAAAAATTTAAAGAGCTAGGTGCTGATGTTCGTCCAATGACTCATCAAGATAAAGTAACAATAGTTCCAACAGGTTGCCACGGTTTTTGCGAACAGGGGGTACTTGTTGTTATACCAGATTTGGATGTTACTTATGTAAAAGTTCACGTTGAAGATGTGGAAGAGATTGTCGAAAGTCACATAAAAGAAGGTAAACCTGTTGAAAGACTTCTTTATGTTGATCCAAAAACAAATGAGCACGTTTTCAAAAACGAACACATTAATTTTTATGCTAAGCAAACAAGAACAACATTGGCAAATTGCGGTGAAATAAATGCAGAATCACTAGATGAAGCACTTTTTGTCGGTGCATATCAAGCTTTGCACAAAGTTCTTGAAAAAGGTGATTCTGATTGGGTTATCGATGAAATTACAAAATCAGGCTTAAGAGGCAGAGGTGGCGGGGGCTTTCCTACAGGTATGAAGTGGAAATTCACTGCTGCAAATAAAGGCGGAAAAAGCTATGTAGTTTGTAACGGTGACGAAGGTGACCCAGGGGCATTTATGGACAGAAGTGTTATGGAGGGTGATCCTCATAAACTTCTCGAAGGTATGGCTATTGCAGGTTATGCAATAGGTGCTGATGAAGCTTATATCTACGTAAGAGCAGAATATCCTCTTGCAATACATCGTTTAAGAGTAGCTATTGCCGAAGCTGAAAAAAGAGGTTATCTTGGTAAAAATATTATGGGCTCTGATTTCAACTTTACTATTCATATTAAAGAAGGTGCAGGCGCATTTGTTTGTGGTGAAGAAACAGCTCTTATCGCTTCTATTGAAGGTGAAAGAGGTATGCCAAGGCCAAAACCACCATTCCCTGCTAATAAAGGTTTATTTGGAAGACCTACTTTGATTAATAATGTAGAAACTCTAGCTAACGTAGCTCCTATTATCCTAAAAGGTGCTGACTGGTTTAGTTCTATGGGTACAGAAAAGTCAAAAGGTACAAAAACATTTGCTTTAACTGGTGAAGTTAATAATACAGGTCTGATTGAAGTTCCAATGGGGACAACTTTAAGAGAAATTGTATTTGATATAGGCGGTGGTATAAGAGGCGGTAAAAAGTTCAAAGCTGTGCAAATAGGAGGCCCGTCAGGCGGATGTTTGACAGAAGAACATTTGGACTTGCCGATGGATTATGACAACTTAATCGCCGCAGGTGCAATGGTAGGTTCTGGCGGTCTTGTTGTTATGAACGAAGACACTTGTATTGTTGAAGTTGCAAGATTCTTTATGAACTTTACTCAAAACGAATCTTGTGGCAAGTGTGTGCCATGTCGCGAAGGTACAAAAAATATGTTAAAAATCTTGGAAAGAATAGTTAAAGGCAAAGGTGAAATGAAAGACCTTGACACCCTTGAAGAATTGGCTGTTGCTGTAAAAGACGGTTCTTTATGCGGTCTTGGTAAAACAGCTCCTAACCCAGTTCTTTCTACATTAAAATATTTCAGAGACGAGTATATCGCTCACATTAAAGACAAAAGATGTCCTGCAGGGGTCTGTGAAGCAATGAAAACAATTCATATTGTTGAAGAACTTTGCAAAGGTTGTACTAAATGTGCAAGAAATTGTCCTGTTGGTGCGATTGAAGGTACAGTACGCAATCCTCACCACATTGATCAGTCTAAATGTATCAAATGCGGTGCTTGTTTGAATGCTTGTCCGTTTAAGGCAATTAAACAGAATTAATATACAAAACTTTTTAAAACTGTCGAATGATACATAAGGTATACGACAGATAAGATAGAAGAAAAAAGGAATAAAAAAATGAGCGATAAAAAAACACTTATAATAAACGGCAAAGAGGTTGAATTTACTGATGAACCAAATCTTCTTGAAGTAATAAGAAAAGCAGGATTCAGTGTTCCAACTTTTTGTTATCGTCCTGATTTAACTCAATACGGTGCTTGCAGAATGTGTGTTGTAGAAGTTGAATATCCTAACGGAAGAACTTTAATTAATTCATCGTGTACAATGCCGCCTGAAGCTAATATTAAAGTTAAAACAAATACTGAACGTACAAGAAGAATAAGAAAAACTGTTCTTGAGCTATTGTTGGCTAATCACGACAGAGAATGTACAACTTGTGAAAAATCAGGCAAGTGTGAACTACAACAATATGCGGAAGAATATGGCATTAAAGATGTCTCCAAATATGTAATGAAACGCAAAGAAGATTACCTGCCTATTGATAATTCAAATCCTGCAATTGTTCGTGATCCGAATAAATGTATCTTGTGCGGAGCTTGCGTAAGAGCATGTTCTGAGTTTCAAGGTCATTCAGTGCTTGGTTTTGCTAATAGAGGGTCAAAAACTGTCGTGCAGCCAATGGCTGGCAAAGCATTATCAAGTGTTGATTGTGTTTTTTGCGGGCAATGTCAGGCAGTATGTCCAACAGGGGCTTTAACTATTAAAAATGAGGTGAATGAAGTTTGGGATCTTATAACTAATCCTCAAAAGAAAGTACTTGCCCAAATTGCACCTTCAGTTCGTGTAGCTATAGGTGAAGAATTTGGTCTTGAGCCAGGAGCGAATTCAATAGGATTGATAAATGCAGCTTTAAAAGAAATTGGCTTTGATTTAGTATTTGATACAAACTTCTCTGCTGATTTAACAATTATGGAAGAAGCTCATGAATTTGTAGAACGTGTAAGTAAGGGTGAAAATTTGCCATTATTTACTTCTTGTTGTCCGGCGTGGGTAAGATATTTGGAAACACAGCACCCTGAAATGTTAAATCATCTTTCAAGCTGTAAATCTCCGCAGGGAATGTTGTCTCCTGTTTTGAGAGAGCTAGTTCCACAGTATTTTGAAGGCTATACTAATGAAAACATAAATATTGTTTCGATTATGCCTTGTACAGCTAAGAAAGTTGAAGCCAAACGTTCTCAATTAAGAAAAAATGACAAATTTGAAACAGACTATGTTTTAACAACTCAGGAGCTTGCTAAAATGATTAAAAGTGCAGGTATTGATTTCAAATCTTTAGAGCCGGTTGAGGGTGATTCTCCGTTCGCTCAATACACAGGTGCTGGTACAATTTTTGGAGCATCAGGCGGTGTTGCAGAAGCTGCTGTTCGAACAGCTTATGAATTTGTAACTGGAGAGCCTCTTTCTGATTTGGATATCAAGGGTATGAGAGGTGTGGATAAAAATCACAGATGCAAAGATGTAGAAATAGATATAAAAGGAACTAAAGTAAAAATTAGAGTTGTTTCAACATTGAAAGAGGCAGAAAAATCATTACAAGAGATTAAAAATGGTACAGCTGATTTTCAAATGTTAGAGGTTATGGCTTGTCCAGGTGGCTGCATTAATGGTGGAGGACAACCAAGAAGCTGTGATGATTCTTATATTAAAGAAAAAAGAGCAGCTGGTCTTTATAAAGAAGATTCTGAGCTTACATATAGACGTTCAAATGATAATCCTGATATCAAAAAACTTTATAAAGAGTTCTTAGAGGCCCCTGGATCTCATAAGGCTCATGAACTTTTGCATACAGCTTATCAAGACAAATTCAAAGGTTCATACAAAGATGTTGTAAAACATTAATTTTTAATATTATAAGTATAGAGGATAACATTTGTTATCCTCTATTTTGTTAATTTATTTGAACTTTTAAATTATTTATTATACATTTTTATTTTTATAAAAAAAATAATATATAAGTTGTAAAATATTTTTATTTTTTATTTTAAAGGTAAAAAAGAATTTAAAAATCTTATAAAAATTTTTGAAAAATATAACTATTTATAAACTTAACATTGATAAAAATAATAAAACCTATTGCACTATAAACTAAAATTTAGCATAATAAAATCTGTTGCTGGAAAGTATAAGCATGTGTAAAAGGAGAATGAGAAGTCTATGATAAATTATGTGCCTCAGCAAGGAAAAGAATTATCAAAAGAACAAATTAAAAAACTTATTGAAGAAAATCATGTGAAATTTATACGTCTACAATTTGTTGATATAAATGGTATGGTAAAGAATATGGCTGTGCCTGCAAAACAGATTGACAAAATTTTAAACAATGAACTTATGTTAGATGGTTCTTCTATTAAAGGCTTTAGAAGTATTGAAACATCTGATATGTATTTTTATCCGGATCGTTCGACTTTTGCAATTTTGCCTTGGAGAGAAAAAGAAGGTAAATGGAATGTTGCAAGAATAATTTGTGATATTCACAATGCTGATGGAACTCCTTTTGAAGGTTGTCCAAGATGCAATTTAAAACGAGTAATAAAAGAAGCTGAAGAAATGGGCTTTGTTATGAATGTAGGCCCTGAAGCTGAGTTTTTCTTGTTTAAGAAGGATGAAAATGGTATACCTTCTACCTATACTCATGATGCAGCAGGGTATTATGACGTTGGTCCAGATGACAAAGGTGAAGATATTCGTGCACAGATTGTTGATAACCTTGAACAATTGGGTTTTGAAATAGAAGCCAGTCATCATGAAGTAGCTAGAGGTCAACACGAGGTAGATTTCAAATATGCTGATGCTTTGACTGCTGCTGATAATATTGTAACTTTTAAGTATGCTGTAAAAGCAAGTGCAGATAAATTTGGCTTGCATGCTACGTTTATGCCAAAACCAATTTTTGGGATTAATGGTTCAGGAATGCATTGTAATATTTCTTTATTTAATACAAAAGAAAAGAAAAATGCTTTTTATTGTGAAGATTCTGCATATCAGCTTTCTAAAGAGGCTCTTTACACAATCGGTGCAATACTTGAACATGTAAAAGATTTTACAGCTATTACAAACCCAACTGTGAACAGTTATAAAAGGTTAGTGCCTGGCTATGAGGCACCTGTCTATATAGCTTGGTCTTTGTCAAACAGAAGTGCTCTTATTAGAGTTCCTGCAAAAAGAGGTAATGCAACTAGAGTTGAACTCCGCTCACCTGATGCATCTTGTAATCCATACCTTGTTATGGCGGTATTGCTTACCGTTGCAATGGAAGGCGTAAAAAATCAAATTAAACCACCTCTTCAAACTGAAGAAAATATTTATGATATGACAGCAAAAGAAAGAAAAAGAAGTCATATTGAATCTTTACCAGGCAGTTTGAATGAAGCTTTAGCTTTAATGAAGAAAAGCAAGATTGTTAAAAAAGCTTTAGGTGAGCATATTTTTAACGAATTTGTAACAGCTAAAGAAATGGAGTGGGACAGATACAGAACTGCTGTAACTCCTTGGGAAATCGATGAGTATTTAGAAAAATACTAAAAGTATATTTTTCTTTTTAGATAAATAAAAAACAGAGGGTTAGTAATAGGATAATTTCTCTGTTTTTTATTTTTTATAATATAAACAATTTGTAATCTTTTAATGTAAATTTTTTTTAATTTTTAGTCTTTTATGAGATAATTATTATGTTAAGTTTGGAAAGCTATATTTCAACATATTTGAGTAAAGAGTGGATTTATTATGAGCAAAACTAAAGTAAAAAAATTAAGACATGTAATAGTTGCATCTTTTGCTATCGCCTTTTTTGTTGCTGGTGTTTCATTTGCGGCCGATTATTCTGATTGGGGCACAATGAAAACGGATACAGAAAGTGCTACACCTACTACTTCTGTAAATATTAATACGTCTAATATGGTCACAAACGGTAATCCTATAAATTTGGGTGCCCCACCGGTTCCTAGTGGAACAACATATAATATTACAGGTTTAACAAGTGGCTCTACTATTAATGCGCAGGGTCAAGGTGCATCTTCTGCAAATGCTTCTCAAATATTTGTTAATAATGCTAATACAACAACTAATATTAATAATGTAAATTTAACAAACGGTGTTGCTGATGCAGGCGGTGCTATACAAAATGCAAATAACGCAAGTGGAGTTCTTTCTCAAGGCGGTACTGTAAATATAGGCACACAAGCAGGCTCTAACAGAACTCAAATTAGTGGAAACTATGCTGGTAGAGGCGGTGCTATATACAATCTTGGTGAAGTTAATATAAATAATACTGAATTTTCTAATAACCACGCTTATCAAGGAAGCGCAGATCAATCAGATCCTACTTGGTCCCAAGGTCCAAACAACGGTCGCGGTGGTGTTATCTTTAATGGCATGGATAATATTGCAGCAGGTACTGTTACAATTACTGATTCAACTTTTATTGACAACTCATCTACAGGTAGTGGTACCAGCAGTGCATATAGTGGTGTTATACATAATAGACATGGTCAAGTTACTATCAATAATTCCGTTATTGGCGCAAGTATTGATGATGTTATTCATGGAAACAGTGCAACAACAAGTGGTGGTGCAATTGTAAACCAAGATACAACGACAATTAATAATTCTTCACTTTCTTACAATACGGCAGGCTCTTTTGGTGGTGCGATTCTTAACGGTTTAAATTCAAAGGATCCAGGGTTTGAAACTGATTCAATTTTAAATTTGAATAATACATATTTTTCGCACAATTATGCTAGCGGTGGTGGTGCGATAGTAAACGCTGCAGATAATCAGCCTGGTTATAAAAACGTAGTTTATATTAATAATGGAACTACTTTTGATAGTAACGGTTACAAATATGATGAACCTACAACTATTACATCAGAAGGTGGTGCTATATATAACTTGGGTACATCTGATGATACATCAGCTGATGCTATGTTAGAAATAAATACAAACGGTGTTGGTACAGATAACACGGTTGTCTTTACAAATAATATAGCAACAGAAGGTGGCGCTATTTATAATAAAGGTATTGCAAATATAAATAATACTTCATTTATAAATAATGGACAAAATTCTGCAGTAACAGGCACTATTACAACTAACGGTGGTGCTATTTATAATTCAAATACAGGATTGGGTTCAACAGGTTCAACTACTGTTACAAATTCTTCGTTTGTTGGTAATACTGCTCAATATGGTGGTGCTATTTACAACTTTACATCAAATGGCTCACCTGCTGATGAACAGGCAACAGTTACAATCATTGACTCTAATTTTAGTAACAATACTGCAGAAAGAGCAGAACAAGGCGGCGCTATTTATGCAGGTGCTAATACAATTACAAATATTAAGGCAGAAAACAAAGATGTAAACATTGGTATTTATGGTACAAGTCTTAATAATGGTTCAGATACTATAAGACTTACCGGATCAAATATGACAGATGGTGCTGTTTTAAATCTTGAAGCGGCTAATAACAATACATTGAATATAAATTCAACTATTTATGGTAATTCTTCTACAAATAACACTATCAACGCAAACGGTGGACAAGTAAATATAAATGCTCCTATTCGTAATTCTATAATAAGTGTTAATGATGGTCAGTTGAAATTTGAACATGATAGATATTTAGCTGGTAAACAAAATACTACTGACTCAGAAAATTTAAACAGACTTGTTATGAATGGTGGTACTTTAAATTTATTGAATAATGAATTTGTTGATCAGTTACAAGCAGCAAGTTTTAATTTAAATAAAAATTCTAATATTATGCTTGATGTTGACTTATATAATGAGCAAATGGACAGCATTAAAGCAAGCAATTTCGGTGGGGATAGTAATATTACAGTTAATGGCGACAGTATACTTAATATTTCCCAAATGAAATCAGTCTCAGAAGCAAAAGGTGATAGTGCACTGATCCAATTTACAGATGCAACAAACCTTATTGGACATGTAACGAGTGAAGGTTCTAAAGTTATTCAAGCTCCTATATATAAATACAATGTTACTCAAATTACTCAAAATTCAGTTGGTGGCAGCACACCATTAGGTTCTGGATATGATGACGGTGAATACTTCAGATTTGAAAGAGATGGAAATTCTGATAATATTCTTCCTGCTCCGGTTGCTGCACAAGCTGCATTTTTGATAATGGATAACTTGTATAGACAGTCATTCGCTAATATGGATATGGTTACGTTGATGACTCCGGAACAGCGTTTGGCTTGGAAAATGAGAAACAAGTATGCTAATGCGGGATATCATACAGGTGTTTATGCGCCTAATGTTATTCCAGAAGAACGTGATGGCTTTTATGTAAGACCTTTTACAAACTTTGAAAATGTTCCGTTGAAAAATGGTCCAAGAGTATCAAATGTATCATATGGTATGTTAATAGGTGGAGAATCAGATCTTATTGATCTTGGTCATGGTTGGGACGGAAACTTCTCAATATTTGGGGCTTATCACGGTTCTCACCAAGCATATAATGGTATAGGTATTTGGCAAAACGGTGGAACATTAGGTGCTGTTGGTACTGCATATAAAGGTAATTTCTGGACAGGATTAACTGCTAATATTGGTGCAAGCTCTGCTCAATCAAATACTATGTTTGGAAATGATGACTTCCCAATTCTTATGACAGGTGCTGCTTGGAAATCCGGTTACAACTGGGGATTGATGAATAACAAATTTGTTATCCAACCTAGTTATATGATGAGCTACACATTTGTAAATGTATTTGATTACACAAATGCGGCAGGAGTTAGAGTTACACAAGATCCGTTGCATGCTATTGAAATTATTCCTGGTTTAAGACTTATTGCAAATCTTAAAAATGGTTGGCAACCATACCTTGCTTGTAACATGACTTGGAATATTATGGATAAAACTAAGTTTTATGCAAATGAAGTTCCTCTGACCCCATTGTCTGTAAAACCATATTTTGAATATGGTGCTGGTCTTCAAAAACGTTATGGCGATAGATTTACAGGTTTTGGACAAGCAATGTTAAGAAGCGGAGGACGTAATGGTATTGCATTTACCTTAGGCTTTAGATGGGCATTAGGTCATTAAACCGCAGATATTAAGATTTGTTAATAAATTAAAAATCTTGTAAAGCATAATCCAGAGGGCATTTCATTAAGAAATGTCCTCTGTTTTTTATTTTTTTATTTTTTTTTAGGCAATTTTGGTGTCTAAAAATTTTTAACATGAGTATAAGGGATATTTAAAATTTTTGTAGAGATTTTTAAAAACTAAGAAAGGGATATTAGACATGGGAAACGGAGTTAATTCAACAGATTCAATCAGAGCACAAAAAAGACAAGAAAGATATGATGCAAAAGTTGCTAGAGAAAAAGAAAAAATTGCTAAAAAAGCTGAAGAAATAAAAGCTAAAGCTGAAAAAGAAAAAGCAGCCGCAGAGTTAGCAAGAACTATTGCAGGAGATTCAAATCATATTGAATCTTCTACAGTAAAACAATATGTTAAAGATGAATTAAAAGCTCAATATAAAAATGGTGAAATAACTAAAGAAGAATACAAAGCCGCAAAAGACTTTGCAACAAGCCACGATTATAAAAAAGAGTTAAAACAAAATGAAAATGATTTTGCTAGCAGAGTAGTAGCTCGATTTGCAAAAGATTCAGATGGATTGAATGCAAGAGCAGTAAGATCTGATGTAAAAGCAGATTTAAAAGATCATTTTGATAAAGATAGTGAAATTTATCAAGTAGCAGAAAAATATGCGACAAAAGGTTCTGTTGTTGGAAGATTTTTTGATAAAAAATCTGATTCAAGAGTAATGTTTGAAGCAAAATCTCAAAGAAATAATGTTGAAAAAGTAAAAGCAGAAGGTCCAGACTTTAGTGCAAGACAACAAGCAAGATTAGAAGCTGCTGGTTATAATACATCAGATGTTTATGCTTTAGCTGATGAAGCTGGTGGAAAATATGATGGTACTATCCAATATTCTTACAAAGATGGTGAAAATGAAATTAAAAAATCAGTAGAATTATTTAATAATAATGAAAATGGAGTAGAATTCTCAAGACATCAAGTTAAAAAATTGATGAGAGATGCCGGCTATAAAGTTGAAAATAAAGTTAGCGTTGGCGAGCTAGCTAAAGATATGCTTAAAGGTGCAGTTGCAGGAGCTCCATTCTCTTATATCAATGCAGGACAATCTCAAGCTACTACTGTAAATGGCATTGCAGATATTGTAAATAATCAAAATGTTGAAATAATCGGTGTTGGTCCTGCAATTGGTGCAGCACTTGGTGCTGTTGGTTCTACTGTAGCTCAAATTAAAAGAACTAAAGATGACAGATATGAGGATCTTGGTAAACTTGTTACAGATGAACCAATGAAAACTATAAAACTTCCTGATATTGAGCTTAAAACAGAATTACCAAAAGTTGAACTTCAAGATACAGTTATTAAAACAAAAACTCCAGATGTTGCTGTAGTTGATGTTGATAGAGAATGTTATACTGTAGAACAGGGTGATACTTGGTATACAGTAGCAAAAGCAAAATATAATGCAACTGATGCAGAAGCTGTAAAAATTGCAAGATATTTAAAAGAACAACAATTTAATCACTTAAAAGAACTTGGACAACTTCCTGAAGGTGTTACAAAATCGACTGATGCGTTCTTTGTAAAAGTAGGTGACGAGCTCTGCTTACCAAAAGATTTAACTTTAGGTGATAAAACATATACATATCATAAAGAAAACGAAGTTGAAAAACTTGCATTAGGCGATGATTATAAAGGTTCAATAGAATATTCTAATCCATTCAAGACAACTGTTGATAATACAACATATGGTTATAGAGGTTCATTGAAATCGGAATCCGGTTTATCTGAAGCAGATAGAGATAAAGCTATCAGAGAATATGTTCAAGAAGCTAAAGAAAATGGTATAAATGTTAAAGTAGAAGATAAAGAAATTGAAGTTAAATAATAACTTCTAAATAACAAAAAACCTCTTGAGAATATCAAGAGGTTTTTTGTTTTATTTTAGTTAGAATTATGCTCTAAAAGTATCATTATTCCCGTACAATTTTGCATATGCTTCATAGAAAATTGTATCAGAATTTTTTGCTAGTCTAACCATCTGTTCAGAAGGTTCAGAAGGAACTTCTTCATTTAATTTATCAATTAAAGCTTGAAGTTTATCAGAAATATCCTTCATTGCTGTATTTGATGTAACACCTTGATTTGTTACTACATCAACAAGCTCATAAATTGAAGCTTCTAATTTGCTTGTATCTACTGTTACGTTACCAGATTGTGTCCTTTGAAGAAGAACAATAACAGTACCTAATTGTTCTTGGATTTTACTTAAATCTGTTTTGTTTGTTGTAATAGCTTGGTTGAGTGTTTCATTTGTAACTCTATCTACGTTAAGGTCACTCAACAAGTCTTTGATATCACCAAGAATAGTGCTATTATTAATTACATCAGCTAATTCTTCTTGAGTCATGCCGCTTTCGCCTTTTCCTTGGTTATCCAAGATCGCTTGAAGCAATGTAACTGTTTGGTTACGAGAAGCTTGAGCTTGGTTCATATTAGCTAATAGTGTTTCATACATTGTATTAACTTGATCAGGTTTTACCTGTCCGTTTATAAGATTAGTCATACCATTAGCTAAAGTTTCAAAGGAAACTTGAGAAGCAGTACCATATTTATTTACTGCATCAAGGATTTCACCTGTTGTTTCAACAAGTACAGGTAGCATTCCTTTAATTTCAGCTAAATCAGCAAGTATTTGAGCTAAGTTTGTATTCACTGCAGCTGTGCCTTGTTCATTAGATTCTTGAAGATTTTTCAATCCTTCTACGATTGGTTGAAGGTCTGCAGATGTTATACCTGATGTTTGTGCTCTTTGAAGAAGAACAATAATTGTGCCCATTTGTTCTTGGATTTTTGACAAATCAGGTTTTGCATTGTTAATAGCATTGATAATATCATCTATATTTTCAATTTTTACGCCATTTCCTAGTTTATCAATTACAGCATCAAATTTTTCACCCATTAGATCGCCGTATTTTATAATTAACTCTTGTATAGCGAGGTCGCCATCATTTTCTTTGATTTGATTTAGGATGTTTTTAAGGTTTTCCATTTCAACTAACAATTGAGTAGTATTGTTATTTCCTTCTTTGTTCAGTTGAATTAATTCATCCATTTGACCTTGGTTGATTTCAAAACCATTCTGAATTGTAGTACCAATATTTTCTAATTTTTCAATAGTTTCTTGGTGGTTTTTATCCATTTTGTCAGAAATATTGAGAATATTGCCATTGATTTCATTAAGTCTATCAATAACTTGGCTCATTTTGTTGTCAATACTTGCAAGAAGTTCTGCAATTCTTTGAAGCAATTCTGCTTCTGTAATATTGCCACTTTCCATTGCGTTTTGAAGATCATCAATTTTTGCAAGTATATCAGAAGAAATTGAATTATTTTCTTTTACTGCATCGAGTAATTTTTGCATAAATTCAGAGTGAGTAATTTCACCTTGTTTGTATGCTTCATAGAACTCTTTTAATGTGTTAGCTGTTTCTTGGCTTAAGTTTGCAATTGACTCGATATATGGGGCAATATTTGCTAACCAAGCATTTTGTTTTTGGTTCTCTTCCAAAATTTGTTGAAGTTTTTCACTGTCAGAATTTTGATTATTTATGATTTCATCGATTTTAGCAAGGAATTCATCATCATTAGAATTTGCTTCTTTAATTAAGTTTGTAATATTTACAATACCTTCTTTAATATCAACAATACCATTAAAAATATTGTTTAATTCTTCATTGATTTTTTTAAGTTGTTCTATAATTTGTTGATTTTCTTGAGAATTTTGATCTCCATTTGCTTTAATTTGTTCAAGGATTTGTTGTTGTAAATCTATAAGTTGTTGGAACATCTTTTTGAATTCATCCATATTAAAATCAACAACAGTGCTTTGATCTTGATTTACACAACTTGTCATTGCTGTACTTGCTCCCATAAGTGCAGCAGCGTATGCAATCCAAGCTTTATTTCTTATTTTTTCAAGAGCAGTTTTCTCTTCTTTTGTTAAGCCTTCTGTTTCAACAATTTCTGGTTTTTTATTTGTTTCTGTTTCGGTTTTCCTTTTTGAACGAGAAATCTTTCCTAAGCTAATTTTTTCGATGTCCATTTTATTATTTACTCCTTTTTATAAGTTGTTTTCACACTGATGCATAAGATCGTATATGCAAAAAGTCTCTCAATATAAAAATTTGCCCATTTTTTACAAAAATTATTCTTTTTCTATAAAAATTTTTACAATTTTCTATTGAAATTCAATTATAGTAAGGAATATATAAATGTAAATATTTATTAAGTTTTTGTTTCCATTATATATTTTATCAAATTATTTATATGCTATGACTTCTATTTCAACAAGAGAATTTTTAGGCAACGTTTTGGCTGCTACACAAGAGCGAGCTGGTTTTGATGTGAAATATTTTGCATATATTTCATTAAATTTTGCAAAATCATCCATATTAGATAGAAAACAAGTCGTTTTTACTACATTTTCAAATCCATAATTAGCCGCTTTCAGTAATTCTGCTATATTTTGAATTACTCTTTCTGTTTGTTCTTCTATTGTACCGTTTTCAAATTCACATGTTTGAGGGTTTATTGCTATTTGACCTGAACAAAAAAGCATATTGTCGCATTGATATGCTTGAGAATAAGGTCCGATTGGAGCCGGTGCATTTTGAGTTAATATTATTTTTTTCATTTATAAAATACCTTTCTTCTTATTAAATATCCTTTAGTAATTTGTATCCTGCTTTGCTTAAAGCTTGTTTAATCTGACAAAGGTGTTCGAGATTTTTTGTTTCCATTGATATTTTTAAATAGCAGTCATTGATATCAGTTCCTTCTCCACCTTGATTGTGACGGACACGTATTACGTTTGCGCCTAAATCTGCAATTATTTGAGAAACCTCTTTAAGTTGTCCTGGCTTATCCAGCATCTCTATGGTCAAATCAGAGAGTCTTCCTGCTTTTAATAAACCTCTGTTTATTACTCTTGAAAGAATATTTACATCAATATTTCCTCCCGAGACAATGCATACAACTTTTTTGTTGTTTATAGGTAATTTATCAAACATTGCAGCTGCTACACTAAGCGCACCTGCCCCTTCTGCAACAAGTTTTTGTTTCTCCATTAATGTGAGAATGGCGGTTGCTATTTCATCATCGCTAACTGTTACTATTTCATCAACATATTTTTGACAAATATCAAATGTAAGTTCACCAGGTATTTTTACAGCTGTACCATCTGCAAACGTAGAAACTTTTTGTAATTCTTCTCTTTTATTTTTTTTGATTGAGTGGAACATGCTGCCAGCACCTTCTGCTTGAACACCATATACTTTGCATTTAGGGTTGAGCATTTTTATTGTGTATGCAATACCGGAAATGAGTCCACCACCACCAATAGGAACGATGACAGCATCTGTGTCTGGCAATTGTTTTATAAGTTCAAGAGCAATAGTTCCTTGACCTGCAATAACATCTTCATCATCAAATGGATGTATAAACTCTGCTCCTGTTTCTTTTTGAAATTTGCATGCCGCTTTATACGCATCATCATATACACCATCAACCAGCTCAATATTTGCACCATATTTTCTAGTTGCTTCGATTTTTGAAATGGGTGCAGTACTTGGGATAAATATTGTAGATTTTATATTACTTTTTTGCGCAGATAAAGCTACTCCTTGAGCATGGTTTCCTGCTGAACAAGCAATAATACCTTTTTCTTTTTGTTCTTTTGAAAGTCTTGCGATTTTTGCATATGCTCCTCTAACTTTAAAAGAGCCTGTAACCTGTAGATTTTCTGCTTTTAAATAAATTTCATTATTATTTGAAATCCCTGGGGAATATATCAAATCTGTTGTTCTTATTATGTCTTTTAATATTTCAGCTGAATTTTTAATTTTTTCTATTGAAAGCATTTTTACTCCATACTATTCTATGATAATTATTAAATTCTGTATTTTACTAATATATCAATATTTTTTTCTGTATGCAAAAAATATTTTTGAAAAAATTAAATAAATTTTAACTTTGCGGTTACAAAAATTAATATTGATTCTAGAAAAATAAGTTTCGTGCTATAAAAAAGATATGCTATTACCTGTTACTTTAAAAAGTTATAAAAATAACTATTTTTATAGAAATTCAGTATCTTTAAATACTGATGCTTCGTGTCAGAATATTACTTATTTTTATTCTCCTAAAACTTATTCTTATGGGTCTGTAATATCTTTTAAAGCAGCAATATTACCAAGAATGCATCTTTTTAAATATGTTGCAATGAATGAACAAAATCCCAAATGGGCAAATGCTATATTCAGAGAATCAGAACTTTATAGTGACAAAGACGACGTACGTACGATATTTGAAAGAGATAAAAAAAGGATTGTTTATTCAGACGGATACGATAGATTAAGATATAAAACCCAAGTTTTTCCGTTACCTTCAAATGATATGTTATCGACAAGAAGTTCTCATGTATTACAGGTTTCAGAGGCAGCAAGAAATATTTCAAAAAGACTTGGTTTAAACGAAGATTTAGTCGAAGCTATAGCAAATGCTCATGATTTGGGTCATGCTCCTTTTGGCCATGATGGAGAACGTTCTCTTAAAAAAATTTCTAAAGAAAATGGATTACCAGACTTTTGGCATGAGAAAAATAGTTTGAGAATGGTAGATAATTTGATTACTTTAGAAGACTCAAAAGGTCAATCTCAAAATTTGAACTTAACATATGCCGTCAGAGATGGGATAATAAATCATTGCGGAGAAATAGACAACAACTTTTTAAAGCCCAGAGAAGAATTTATTCCGCTTGAAGAAATACAGAAAAAAGCTCAAGTAGAACCATATACGTGGGAAGGTGTTGTTGTAAAAATTTCTGACAAAATAGCTTATCTTGGTCGTGATATTGATGATGCATTAAAATTAGGGATATATACAGAAAAAAACTTGCAGGATTTACAAAATATAGTAAAAAGAATAAAACCGGATTTTGATTCGAGTATAAACAACGCTGCATTGATAAATTTATTTGTCAATGATATTGTTGCCAATTCATCACCTGTTAGAGGTATAGGCTTTTCTGAGCAAGTTGTAAAAATCATGGATGCGATAAAAGACTATAATATGAAAAATCTTTATCTCAAAGAAAATGGCAAGAATATTACTCAAGCTCAATCTGATAATGTAATATCTACTATTTTTAATCATTATCTTTCTATGTACAAAGGCAAATCTACTATTGACAATCTTATAAATTCCAAAGATAGTTATGAACAAAGTTTTTGTAAGTGGTTGGTAAAATATACTGAAAATCCTTATAGGTTGAAAAATATGAAAAACAAAATTGTTTATAATCTTGATAATGAACAAGATTATAAACAAGCTATTGTTGATTATATTTCAGGCATGACTGACAAATTTGCAATGAATACATATAATTCAATTGCAAAAATTCAAACGACTTTTGTTTAAATGAGCTTTATAAAACTGATTTAACTGTTTTTATAACATTTTCAACAGTATAACCAAATTTTTCAAAGAGTTGTTTGGCAGGTGCTGATGCTCCAAAACTATTTATAGTAAGAGTTTTTCCATCCAAACCTGTGTATCTTTCCCATCCGAAGGAAGAAAGTGCTTCAATAGCTACTCTTTTTCTGATTTTTTGGGGTAAGATACTTTCTTTGTAATCTGAACTTTGTTTTTCAAATATTTCCATAGATGGCATACTTACAACTCTGACATCAATATTTTCATCTTTTAATTTGTCTTTAGCTGCCAATGCAAGTTCTACTTCTGAGCCTGTTGCTATTATTATTGCATCAGGTTCTGATTTTGATTCTTTAGATATTATATAAGCACCTTTGAGTGCTTGTTCTCTTCGTTCAATATTGGTGTCAATTTGAGGTATGTTTTGTCTTGTCAAAACCAAAGCAACAGGTGTGTTTTTGCTTGTTGCTGCACAAAACCATCCTGCAGCAGTTTCTATTGCATCTGCTGGTCTAAAAACAATAAAGTTTGGTGTTGAACGTAACATTGCAAGCTGTTCAACAGGCTGATGCGTAGGTCCGTCTTCTCCGACACCAATACTATCGTGTGTAAAAATGTATGTGACAGGTAAATGCATTAGTGCAGAAAGTCTTGCCATAGGTTTTAGATAATCACTAAATACAAAAAACGTTGCAACAAAAGACTTTAGCCCCCCATATAAAGCTATACCGTTCGCTATACCTGCCATTGCTTGCTCTCTTACTCCATAATGCATATTAGTGCCTTCAGGTGTCATTTTGGAAAAATAGCCAAGGCCTTTCATTTCCGTTTTGTTTGACGGTCCTAAATCTGCACTTCCTCCTATCAAATTTGGCAGAAATTTTGTCAATTTGTTTATTATTTCTCCTGAAGAAGATCTTGTAGCTGCAGATTTGTTCTCAAATGTCCAAAAATCTTTGTCATTCAAAAGTATTTCAGGATCTAAGTCTTGATTGTATTTATTCCACAATGCTTTCATTTCCGGATATTTTTCACAATATTCTAAAAACATTTTGTTCCATTTTTCATATTTTAAAATATTGTTTTTCGTTAATGACTCACAATGTTTGTAAACATCTTTATCTACGCAGAATGGTTCTTTACAAGACCAGTTGAGTGTTTTTCTTAAATCTTCGATATTGTCTACACCAAGCGGCTCGCCATGAGCACACGCTTTACCTTGCTTTGCTGGACAGCCAAAACCGATTTGAGTTTTTATTGTTATAAAAGATGGTTTTGTCTTTTCACTTTTTGCTTTTTCAATAGCTTTTCCGATTTCTTCAAGATTATTTCCGTCTTCAACTGTTAAAGTTTGAAAACCAAATGCTTCCATTCTCTTTTCGACATCTTCACAGAAAGTTAAATCAGTATCTCCTTCAATAGTAATTTTATTTCTGTCATACAATACAATCAGTTTGTCTAATCCCAATGTTCCTGCAAGAGAAAATGCTTCAGAAGACAAACCTTCCATAAAACAACCATCACCGGCTAGAACAAATGTGTAGTTGTCAAAAATAGGATAATTGGGTTTGTTGAAAATTTTAGCCAGATGTGCTTGAGCAATTGCCATACCTACAGCCATCGCCAAGCCTGCACCAAGCGGACCGGTTGTAGCTTCTACTGCAGGAGTTAAAGGGTATTCAGGATGTCCTGGCGTTTTTGAACCTAATTGACGAAAATTTTTAATATCTTCTATGGATAAACCGCCTCCAAAAAGATGGTTCAATGCATACAGCATAGCTGAACCATGACCGGCTGAAAGGATAAATCTGTCTCTATTTATCCATTTAGCATCTTTTGGATTAAATTTCATATGACGAGCCCATAGTTCATAAGCCATAGGTGCTGCCCCCAAAGGTAATCCAGGGTGACCTGAGTTCGCTTTTTGGATTGCATCTGCAGCTAATATTCTGATTGCATTTACTGTTTTTTGTTCAATACTGCTCATGTTTTGGGCTTCCTCTTCTTAAATTTTAGCGGTATATAAATCATACCACTTTTTTCGTGTATACAAAATGTTTTTTGAGAATTAAAATTATATATGTTTTTATTTCAATGTATTTAAGAGGATGAAAATGGATTATAAAACAAATGTAATGCGGATTTTGGATAAAAATAAGATAAAATATAATCATTATACATATGTAAATACTGATGCGATAAGCGGTATTGAGGTAGCATCAGTTTTGAATCAAAATCCTGATAAGGTTTTTAAAACACTTGTTACGCAAGGGAAATCAAAACAATATTATGTTTTTATGGTCCCTGTTGATAAGGAATTGGATTTGAAAAAAGCAGCACATTCTGTTGGTGAGAAATCAGTAGAAATGATAAAAATGAAAGAATTGCTACCTATTACAGGTTACATTCATGGAGGATGTTCTCCTATTGGAATGAAAAAGAGTTTTTTTACAACGATAAATAGTACTGCTCAAAATTTTGATACAATAATTTTTAGTGCAGGCAAAATCGGCTACCAAGTTGAAATGAGGGTAGCGGATTTGTCAAAAATAGTTAAATTACAGTGTGCTGATATTATATTTGATAATTAGTTTGAGTAAATGAGAAAATTGTAGAAGATATTTAAATAAAATAAAAAAGACAATAACTTTGGTTATTGTCTTTTTAAATGGTGGGCGTGAAGAGACTGTCTTGAGTCGCTCGCGATTAACGGCGTTACGGAACTGACCTACGTCAGTCCCTCCAGCCTCAGCTCGCTCCTCGTTCGAACTTTTTACAAGGCTATGCCTTGTGGGAGTTCTCGTCTCTAAGTTTTATGCAACAAAAAAAGAAGTCTTAATGACTTCTTTTTAAATGGTGGGCGTGAAGAGACTCGAACTCCCACGCTTGCGCACTAGTTCCTAAGACTAGCGTGTCTACCATTCCACCACACGCCCACTTATTCATTTTTCAACTGTGTATAAAAACACATTCAATTTTCTCTTTTCAGTGTATTTCAATATTACCTTATCAAAACTATTCGTCAATATTTTATTGATTAAATGTTAATTTTAAAATAGAATGTAAATTATCGTTTCTTTGATAATTACAAATGAACAGACAGCAATACTCACAAAAAATGGCTAAATATCAGGTTTTTGAAGTGAGTTACACTTGAATCCAAAAAGAAAATAAAGTAAGGGGCGTTAGCGCAGCTGGTAGCGCATCACACTGGCAGTGTGGGGGTCACGAGTTCGAGTCTCGTACGCTCCAATTTTTAGAAAGTATCGTATATAAATGCAAACTCCACCTATTTCCAGAGATAAAAGTCTAAAATTATATCCAAATAGTTATGTTGTTCTTGATATTGAGACAACAGGTTTTAATCCTAGTGAAAATGAGATTATTGAGCTTTCTGCGATAAAAGTTTTAAATGGCGATATTGTTGAAGAGTTTTCAAAACTTGTTAAACCTATGGGTTATGTTAACGATTATATTGTCAATTTAACAGGTATAACAAGAGAAATGCTAGAAAATGCTTTTAACTTAAAAGAAGTTATAAAGGAGTTTAATGATTTTTGTGCCGGGAATATAGTTATAGGACATAATATTAATTTTGATTTGAGTTTTATTAATAATGCACTCATCAGATATTATGATATTCCATTTAACAATGATTATATAGACACATTAGCTATTGCACGAGAACTTTTGCCTAATCTTCCAAATAAAAAATTAGGCACAATCGCTGCACATTTTGGTTTTAACACTGATGGTATGCACAGAGGTTTGAAAGACTGTGCTGTTACAAATCTTTGTTATCGTCAGTTTATGGATATGACTACACATCAAAAAACTTTGTTTTAAATTTTTTGATATGTTTTAGATGTGGTATTGTAGTCTTTTTTTAGCTCTTTATATAATGTTATACCGGCAGTTAAGCTGTATACATTATTGAAACCTCTTTGCAATAATATTCTTGAAGCAACGTAGCTTTGAAAACCTGTATTACAGAATAGAATGACTTTTTTGTCTTTAGGTATTTCATTGTATCTCGTACGAAGTTCCGGTGTAAATATATTTATTGCACCATCTATTGTTTCATTTTCAAATTCTTCTTTGGTGCGGATATCTACAAGAAAAGCGTCTTTAATATCTTCATAATATGCAGGTTTTACAAATCCTTTCAAGATATTATCCGCATGCATACCCAAGATGTTTACAGGATCTTTGGCAGAGGAGTATGGTGGTGCATAACATAGCTCTGAATCGATTAAATCAGCTACGGTTAAGCCATTTCTCATTGAAGTTGCAATAACATCAATTCTCTTTTCTACACCTTCTTTTCCTACTGCTTGAGCACCAAGAATTTTCCCTTCATTGTTAAATAACAATTTATACATAGTTCTGGTTGCACCCGGATAGTAGCTGGCATGTGAGAATCCGAAAGTAAATGTTTTCCAATAAGGTATATTTTTCTTTATAAGTGATTCTTCACTATTGCCTACACTTGCTACTGTCAAATCAAAAACTTTTACGACGGCAGAACCTATAGTTTTTTTGTAAATGGATTTGTACCCTGCGATGTTATCAGCAATAATTCTACCTTGTCTGTTAGCAGGACCGGCGAGAGGAATAAGTACATTAGTATTAGTTACAAAGTCTTTAACTTCAACGCTGTCACCACCTGCGTATATGTCAGGGTCAGACGTTTGCATATTTTCATTAACTTTTACACCACCTGTAACGCCTATTTCAAGCCCGCAAGCTTTTGCCAGAGAAGTTTCGGGTTTTACTCCAATAGCAAGAACAGCTATATCGTATGGAATTTTATTGCCTGAATTTAATTCTATTTCATTGTCTTTAAAGGCTTTTACTCCGTCAGAGAGAATGAGTTCAACACCGTTGTTTCTCATTTCGTTTTGTGCGAATGCTGCTGTTTCTTTATCAACAGGTGGTAAAATGTGTGGTGCAAGTTCGATTAGAGTTGTTTTTATGTCAGGTATTTCTGCAAAGTTTTCTGCCATTTCAACGCCTATGAATCCACCACCAACAACTACTGCATTTTTTGCATTTGTTGATTTTATGTGTGCTTTGATTTTTTCAGCATCAGCAAGCATTCTTACGGTAAAAATTTTGGGATTATTAATTCCTTCAATATTTGGTTTGAAAGGACTTGCTCCTGGAGTAAGAACAAGTTTATCGTAATATATCTTGTCTGCATTATTCACTACAACATATTTTTCTTGTCTGTTTATTTCAGTTACATTTGCACCCATTTTTATATCAACGTTTAACAAGTTTTTAAATTTTTGGACACTTGAAACATGCATTGCTGCTTCACTATCAATTACATTTGAACAGTAATAGGGTAATCCACAGTTTGCAATAGAAATTTCTTGAGTTTTTTCTAGTATTAATATTTCTGCATTGTCATCTAATCTTCTTAATCTTGCAGCAGTGCTGGCACCGCAAGCTCCACCTCCAATTATTACTGTTTTCATAAAACCTCCAAATTTCTTCTTGTTTATAAAGCATACAAAATCTTGCCGCTTAAAACAATAATTTTATGTTAAAATTATATAAAGAATTTGTGGAGTGAAGATGAAACTTTGTGTTATAGGTACAGGCTATGTTGGTTTAGTTGCAGGAACTTGTCTTGCTGAAATGGGTAACAATGTAATCTGTGTCGATAAGAATATTGAAAAATTAAAAAAACTTGAAAAAGGTGTTGTTCCTATATATGAACCGGGACTGGAGAATTTAATTCTTTCTAATGTAAAAGAAAACAGATTAACTTTTTCATCTGATATTAATGATGCTGTAAAAAAAAGCGATGTTTGTTTTATTGCTGTTGGAACACCACAAAAAGAAGACGGTTCAGCTGATTTGTCTGCAGTTTTTGATGTTGCAAAAAGTATTGCTGAATCTATAAATGGTTATAAAGTCATTGTAAACAAATCTACTGTTCCTGTTGGTACCGGTGAACAAATTAAGAATGTAATAAAAGAAAATACAAAGTTTGATTTTGATATTGTTTCAAATCCCGAGTTTTTAAAACAAGGTGATGCTGTAAAGGATTTTTTAAAACCTGATAGAGTAATTATTGGTGCAGATTCTTCTCGTGCATTTTGTATAATGAGAGAAATTTATTCTTCATTTTTGAAAACAGATATTCCTGTTATAGAAATGGATATTAAATCGGCAGAAATGACAAAATATGCTTCAAATGCTTTTCTTGCTTTAAAAATTTCTTATGCAAATGAAATAGCAAATATTTGTGAAAATATTGGCGCAAATGCAGAGATGGTAAGAAAAGGCATGTGTGCCGACAAAAGAATAGGCAAGAAATTTCTTTTTGCAGGGTTAGGATATGGAGGTTCGTGTTTTCCAAAAGATGTTAAAGCTCTGATTTCTCTTGCTAAGGATAAAGGTTATGCTGCTGAAATTCTAACAGCAACAGACAACATAAATTTAAGGCAGAGATATCTTTTTATAAACAAAATTTTAAAAAAGTATGACGGCAATATCAAAGGTAGGCATTTCGCTTTATGGGGGCTTGCTTTTAAGCCTGAAACAAATGATATGAGAGAGGCTCCTTCTATAAATATAATAGAAGAACTACTTAAAGGCGGCGCTAGTGTATGTGCTTTTGACCCAAAAGCGATTCAAACTGCTAAAGGCATTTTTGATAATAAAATTTTGTATACTGATTCAAGTTATGATGCATTAAAAGATGCAGATGCATTGATTTTGGCAACAGAGTGGAATGAATTTCAAAATCCTGATTTTGAATTAATAAAATCTTTATTAAAAGAGCCGGTGATTTTTGATGGAAGAAATCAATATGATTGTAAAAAATTAAATGAACTTGGTTTTGAATATCATTGTGTAGGTAAACAATAATGAAAAAAATATTGGTAACAGGCGGAGCTGGATTTATTGGTAATCATTTGTGCAGAAAACTTTTGGCAGATGGCAATTATGTTGTATGTTTGGACAATTTTTTTACAGGATTGAAAAAACATATTGCTGATTTACTCGATAATCCAAAATTTAAACTGATAGAACACGATATAGTAGATACGATTGATATAGATTGTGAACAAATTTATAATCTTGCTTGTCCTGCAAGTCCCCCTCATTACCAATATGATTCCGTGAAAACCCTAAAAACATCTGTTTTAGGTATTTTAAATATGTTGGAATTGGCTAAAAAATATAACGCAACTATTTTGCAAGCTTCAACTTCCGAAGTATATGGCAATCCTTTGCAACACCCACAAAATGAAACTTATTGGGGGAATGTTAATCCTATTGGTGTTAGAAGTTGCTATGATGAGGGCAAACGTGCTGCTGAAACGTTAATGATGGATTATCATAGACAGCATAATACTGATATTAGGATTGTAAGGATATTTAATACCTATGGTCCGAATATGGATCCAAAAGACGGCAGAGTGGTCTCAAACTGTATTATGCAAGCATTGAATGGTGAAGATATAACCGTTTATGGTGATGGTTCCCAAACAAGAAGCTTTTGCTATGTAGATGATTTGGTCAATGGGTTGATTCTTATGATGAATAAAGAAGGGATTACAGGACCTGTAAATCTTGGTAATCCTTCAGAAAGAACAGTCTTAAATCTCGCTGAAATGATTAAAAAGCTTACTGATTCAAAATCAAAAATAGTATTCAAACCTTTACCAAGTGATGATCCTATTAAAAGAAAGCCTGATATAACCTTGGCAAAAAATGAACTTGGTTGGGAGCCTAAAATTGATATAGAGGATGGTTTGAAAAATACAATTGAGTATTTTAAAACTGTATAAGCAATATACTTGATTTTTGTTTTTTAGCGTTTAATAATGAGGTGTAAGCGACAATGTCGCAGGATACCCTGCCGACGAGAAGGTGACTAAATGTCACGTTCGAGGAGAGGTAAGTCTGGA
This sequence comes from Candidatus Gastranaerophilales bacterium, assembly GCA_944323475.1. Taxonomy (GTDB): domain Bacteria; phylum Cyanobacteriota; class Vampirovibrionia; order Gastranaerophilales; family Gastranaerophilaceae; genus Limenecus. The sequence continues at coordinate 193 of CALUSQ010000025.1, read as the reverse complement.
AGACTGCTCAGGCAAGTATCTGTAACGAAAATAAATAACGCGGGATGGAGCAGTCTGGTAGCTCGTCGGGCTCATAACCCGAAGGTCGTTGGTTCAAATCCAGCTCCCGCAACCATTTGTAACAAGGGTTTTAGGTTTTTACTTAAAACCCTTTTAATATGTTTTGTGTAATATTTGTGTAATTTATCATATT
>CALUSQ010000024.1 GCA_944323475.1 Candidatus Gastranaerophilales bacterium | reverse complement strand
TCGGGATGACACGATTTGAACGTGCGACCCCCTCGTCCCAAGCGAGGTGCGCTACCAAGCTGCGCCACATCCCGACACAATATTTATAACTGTTCTAAAAGTATTTTTACTTTAAAACTAAATGCGATATTCAATTTTCAATGCACTACTCAAACAAGTATTAAAAGTTTAACAACAACATATATCATCGTCAAGAACTTTTAAAAAATACTGCTCTATAAATTTTATATTACCAATTTTGGCGCACTGGCATTTTCCTTGTGACTTTAATCAAATGCCATCCATATCTTGTTTTTACAGGATCTGAAACTTCACCTATTGGTGTTGAAAAAGCAGCATTTTCAAATTCCGGAACCATTTGCCCTCTATTAAAATATCCTAAATCGCCACCTTTATCTTTTGAAGGGCATTTAGAATATTCTTTTGCCAATTTTGCAAAATCCTCACCTTCTGTAATCCTTGTTTTTATAGCCCATGCCTGATTTTCATCATCAACAAGTATATGACTTGCTCTGACAGTACGATACAATGTCGGATCTTCAGTTTCTGCATATGATAATGAAGAATTTAAATCAGCAAAAGAAAACACAGGAACAAAAATGATTAAAGAAAAGAATATGCAAAAAATTAATTTATATAAAAACTTATTATTCATTGAAAACCTCTTATTTACTTTGTACAAATTGTAATTAATTTTCTAAAAAAAAACAATAATATATCTGTACAATTTACAACTTGTCTAAATAATCCACTTTAGGACCTTTATCAACTCTATATTGTTTTAAATAGTCAGATATTTTTCCAGCTTTTTCATTATCCAAAGGATCAACTTGTCCTCTTGGCGTAGCAAAATCAGTATATTTTGAATAAAGTTTTTTCCAAATAGGATTGTTTTCTTGCTCTTTTTTTATCTTCAAATCTTCAACAGAAAAATGCAAATGCCAAATTTCTGTTTCTCCTGTTTTCCCTACATATCCGAGTGTATCGCCGCAATTCACAATTGTCCCTAAATCCCTAAGCGGATAATATTTTTCTAATTTATAATCATTTTGTCTGCCAAGATGATCATAAGAATAAATTTTTCCATCCGGTGACATTATTTTTATATTATTAGCAATGATATTTTTATAATCATTATCAGGAGATTTTTTAACACTAACAACTATTCCATCAGATACTGATACAACAGGAACGGGCTTTTTGGGTTTTCGACCATATAGCCTTGGGTAAATATCAATACCCAAATGCAATCTGCCAAAAGGCCTTATTGAACCAAATTGTCCCGTTGAGGGAATATAAGGTTTTATTGCTGTATCTATTGGATGAATATATTCTGTTTTAATTTTTGATTCTACTAATCTGTTTTTTAAAACGACCAAAGAACTATCGCTGTAGCAATGTGTAATACCACCTCTGGTATTAATATTTTCTATTGTTTGCAAATCTTTAAGCAAAACCTGTGAGAATTTTTTATCAAGTTTATCAATAACTATTGGTATTTCTTTTTGCATACTTTTTACAAAACAATCTTTGCCTGCTTGCAAAGGCAAAAGTGAAGAAACAGCTGCAATAAAAAATTTTGCCGCTGTTTTATATTTTGAAGACACAGTTGTTTGAATTTTAGTTATTTTCATTTAAAATTCTTCTTTATTTGTCTAGACAAAGCATATTATAAAAATTTTTTGCCATTTTTTTGCAGGTTGTTAAGTTTTGTCAAAGATAATATTTGCAACTAACAACAAAAATTGATTACATGCTTTTATCACAAAAAAAGGTGAGTATATGTTGATTCAAAAAATAAATACAGCAAATTTAATAAAATCTAATAATAAACAAAAATTTTCAAATCCTATAGAAAAAAATAAAATTTATACTGATTACAAGAATGTTGGAATAAAAGATATTCCTTTCTACTATCCTATCTCATTTGGAGCTGTAGAAAAAACAGATACAAAAATAGATTTTCAAGAAAGTCTAAAAAAATATTATAGACTCTCGCCTGACAAATATCAGATACAATCTGCCAAGTATATTTATGATAACTCTGATACCCTTGTTTTAGCACCAACAGGTACTGGTAAAACCCTTATTGCTGAATATGCAATTAACAAAAACCTTAATAATAGCAAAAGAACTTTCTATACAACTCCTCTAAAAGCTCTTTCAAATGAAAAATATACAGATTTTTGCAAATTATATGGGAAAGAAAATGTAGGTCTATTAACTGGCGATATAAAAATAAATCCTGAAGCTCCAATAGTTATTATGACTACAGAGATATACAGAAACATACTTGTTGGTGAAAAGAAGCAGGATATCGAAAACAGATTAAAAGATGTTGCAACTGTTATTTTTGATGAATTTCACTATATGAATGACAATGACAGAGGAGAAGTGTGGGAAACATCAATAATGTACACACCTCAAAATGTACAGCAATTATTACTCTCTGCCACTGCACAAAACGGTCAAGATATAAACAGATGGATGACAAGGCTTTTAACAGAAAAATCATCAACAAGAACAGCACAAATTGTTAATGTACCTATAGAAGAAAGACATGTACCTTTAAAATATTTTATTTTTGATCCCAAAAGATCAAAATCTTCAATAATCCCACTTATGAAAGAATCGTACAGCATAAAAAAGCTCACGAAATCATTAATGCCGGAAAGCAAAACAAAACTGACCGACAAACAAAAAGAAATACTTCTGGAAATTGCGCAAAAAGCGGGAAAAGAAAATTCACTAAATGCAGGAATTGAAGCATTGTCTCAAATTACTGACTTTACAGGTGATTTAAAAACTCTTGAAAAATCACTTACAGAAAAGCTTGGTTTTCCTGCAATCGAAGCACAAAGAGCAGCTGCTATACTTTCAAACAAAGCTGACAGACGCTTTAATGATGCACTAAAAGGTGACTCAAAACCTTCATCAAAAGAAGCCAAACATGATTATTATTCAAACGGAAAACCTCAAAGAATAATTAGTAAAGATAAGTTGTCAGAAATTCTAAGTTCAGGAATTATTAATCACAAAGCAGAAAGAACTCTTATGCAATTTGACCGTGCGACAGGCGGTAGAGGCATTGCAGAAGACGGACTTGAAAAGCTAAAAAAAATAATTGGGGACAAAGAAATTAAAACAAAAGATTTTGAAAAAATTCTATCTTTAAGCGGTTTAAAATATGAATCAATAAACAACCTCACAAAATTGATTACTGTTGTAAAAAACAACAACTTTGTTCCTGCAGAATTTGATTTAATAAAAGTTTTAGACAAAGAAAACAAATTGCCTGCGATTTTCTTTAAATTTTCAAAAAAACAATGCAATAACCTAAGAGATGAATTCTTAAAAACAGGTCAAAGTTTATTAACAGATAATGAAAAAGAAAAAGCAAAAGAAATTATTAAAAAACATTTAGAAAAAGGTGTCTTTCTTGGCACTGGGGAAGATGCATCAGCATTGCTTTCCGGCGTAGCAGTTCATCACGCAGGCAAAATGCCTCCTTACAAAGCTCTTGTTGAAGAACTTGCACAAAACAAACTTATCAAAGTAGTATTTGCAACATCCACATTGGGCGCAGGAATAAATGTTCCGGCAAAAACTGTTGCTTTCACCCAGCTAACCAGATTTGCCGGTGAAAATAGCGGTAAAAACGGTGAAAAATTTGTTTCTCTAACCCCAAGCGAATTTCAACAAATGGCAGGAAGAGCCGGTAGAAGAGGAAAAGACTCTATTGGCAATGTTGTTATAATGCCGGATCAAAGCCATGGTGCGATGAGCATTTACAATCTTGTTTGTGAAAAACCTGATGCAATAAAAAGCAGCTTTAAACCGACATATAGTTTTATAAGCCATTACATATCACAAGAAGGTTCTGACAAAGATTTGGAAGATGCCGTTGATAAATCATTTTTAAGAGAAAAGCTTGAAGCTGCAGGTATTGCACCATATAAAATAATTAATAAAATTAAAAAACAATTTACATCAATGGCAAAAGTTCTCACCTCTAAGGAACTTGAATGTTTTGAAGAACAAAACGGTCAACTTATACCTACAATTAAAGGAGAAATTGTATCAAAAGCCAGAGGCATTAACGGACTATTGTTTGCAGAGACAATTCTTAATGCAGGATTGCAATATCTTACACCGGAAGAACTTGCTTCAGTTGCCTGTGCATTGACTGAAGGAGATATTGAAGAAAATCCAATACCTTATCATCTAGAAGAATCTGTCGTTGACACTTTGTTCGGTATTGAAAAACTTTATTCAAAATTACAAAAAATCCAAGATAGAGAACATGTAAATACAGAACCTCTTATCTTAAATCGCAAAGATGCACAATATGTTTATAAATGGGCAAATATAAAAGATGAAAATTCAAGAGAAGGCTGGGAAAAACTTATTAAAGAAAATATAAAAAAACACCCAACATTCAATGAAGGTGATTTTCTAAAAATAGTTAACAGAACAATTGACATAGTTGAACAAATAAAAGAGGTCTCTCATTTTGCTGCTGAAGAAGGAGAGTATCTTGGTGAAAAGCCTGAATTTATTGAAAATATGAAAAAGATTCAATCAACAGCAAACAAAACTTTAAAACTATTAAAAAGAGATCCTGTTGAATACGAATTGTAAAAGCTTATTTGATAAGAAAATTTGATGATGATAAAATTAATGAAAACATAATACACTGGAATTTAATTATGCTTTCAAAAGAATTAATCAACAATTTTAAAAATCTGACAATATTATGTGTCGGAGATATTATGTTAGACAAATTTTATTATGGGGAAGTGGAAAGAATTTCACCTGAAGCACCTGTGCCAATTTTTAGAATAAATAAAGAAAAATCTATGCTTGGTGGCACAGGAAATGTCATAGCAAATCTCTCGTCCTTAAATATAAAAACAAAATATGTCGGTATTGTTGGCAATGATGATTCCGGAAATGCTGTTAAAAATTTTTTAAATCAATGCAAATGCAAACACTCCTTGATTAACCCTAAAGACTACAAAACAACAACAAAAATCAGAATGATTGCAAATAACAATCACTTATTAAGAGCTGATAAAGAAAATATATTTAAACTTGAAGGAAAGCAAATTCAAGATTTATCAAAAATTGTAGAAAAAGAATTAAAAAATACAGATATTGTTCTTTTATCTGACTATCAAAAAGGACTTTTAACTTTAGAAACTACTCAAATAATTATTTCTTTGTGTAAAAAATATAATAAAAAAATCCTTATTGATCCTAAAGAACGAGATTTTTCAAAATACGCCAATGCCGACATTGTTAAACCGAATTTAAAAGAGTTTGAACTTGTAAGCGGAGAAAAATTTGATACCAATTCATCGGATTTTAAAATAAAAATAAAAACATCTGCGCAAAATATAATGAAAAAATACAATATAAACAATCTTTTAATCACTCTAAGCAAAGATGGTATGATTTTTATCCCCCAAAGTGGAGATGCTGTTCAAATTAGTGCTGAAGCAAAAGAGGTTTTTGATGTTTCAGGTGCCGGAGATACTTCATTGGCTGTTTTAGGAGCATCAATTGCCGCTGGAGCAAATATTACTGAAGCAATGAAATTGGCAAATCTGGCATCGGGTATCGTAGTTGGAAAATTAGGTACAGCTTGTGTAACACCAGACGAACTTATACGCTCTGTCGAAAAAACAAATGGAGAACAAAATCTTGCACAAGCATCAAAAATTTTAACAATAAAAGAAGCAATAGAAAAAGTTAAAGAACTAAAAGAAAAAAATAAAATTATTGGTTTTACAAACGGTTGTTTTGATGTAATGCATTTTGGACATATTCATTCACTTGCAAAATCAAAAGAAGAATGTGACTACCTTTTTGTAGGTATAAACTCTGATGTTTCCATAAAGAAAATAAAAGGTGATAAATATCCATTGCAAAATGAAAAAACAAGAACCTATGTTATGGCATCTCTCGAATTTGTTGATTATGTAGTACTTTTTGATGAAATAACAGCACTTGATCTCGTCGAAAAACTAAAACCTGATGTAATTGTCAAAGCAGGATATTCAATAGAAAACTGGCCTGAAGCGCAAAAAGTTCTTTCTTATGGAGGAAGAGCTATAGAACTTGAAAAAATAGAAGACTATTCAGTAAATGTAGTATTACAAAAAATCGACAATCTTGATTTAAAAGATTAAAAAGGGAAATTACTAAATGTTTGAACAAATAAACAAAGATTTTGAAACAATTGCAAATAATTTTATAAATTTAAAATCACTTTCCAAAGAAATAGAAGAAGTTTGTAATGTATGCATTACAGCCTTGAAAAACGGAAGGAAAATAATGTTCTGCGGAAACGGCGGTTCCGCTGCAGATTCACAGCATCTTGCAGCAGAGCTTGTCGGTAGATACAAAATGAACCGACCTGCTATCAACTCCATCGCATTAACAACGGATACATCCATTTTAACAGCCGTAGGAAATGATTTTGGCTACGATTTAATTTTTGAAAGACAAGTCGAAGGTTTGGGACAAAAAGGAGATGTTTTAATCGGATTATCAACTAGCGGTAACAGCAGAAACGTACTTCTAGCAATGAAAAAAGCTCAAGATATGGGTATAACAACAATCGCTATGACAGGTGCCGGCGGCGGAAAAATGAAAGAAACAGCAGACATAACAATAAATGTTCCATCTGAAACAACAAATCATATCCAAGAAATGCATATTGCAATTGGTCACATAATATGCGGTCAAATTGAAAAAGAAATAGCACCAAAAATAAAAGCTTTATTCCTAGATAGAGACGGAACAATAAATGAAGATTACGGCTTTACCTATGAAACAGAAAAACTCGATTTTATAGATGGAATATTTGAATTATGCCAAAATGCACAAAAAAATGATTATAAAATTTTTATAATTACAAATCAATCAGGAGTTGATAGAGGATATTATACTTTGGAACAGATGCATAATTTCAACAATTTCATGAAAGATGAATTCAAAAAACAAGGTATAGAAATTACAGATATTTATTGCTGCCCATATTTAGAACATCCTGACAGAAAACCTCTGCCCGGAATGTTTTTAAAAGCAAGAGACAAATACAATATTGATATGAAAAACTCTATAGCAGTAGGAGATAAAGAAAGAGATATAGAAGCAGCTCTCAATGCAGGGGTAACAACGACTTATCTCTTTTCAACAAAAGCCAAAGAATCAAAAGGTAAAATCATAAACAAACTCACTGATATCAAATTTTAAATTGGCTATATGTGTTAGAAACAGGTAGTTTATATCCTATTTGAAAATGATTTGCATTTTTTGCAATTTCATTGCGTTTAAGTGCTTTCTTTTGATAAATATTTGCAGTCAAATTCCGTGTTATAGGAGTAATAATATTACAAGCAAGTATTGAAGCACCAACAGCACCAATAACGCCAACCCCATTTTTAAAAAGAGTATATTCTTTAAGCCCAAGGTTAAGCATATTTCTCATTTGTTTTGTTCTTTTTGTTGTATGAGCCAAACCAAAAACAGGCCATAACATCCTATTTTTAGAAGAACTTAATATTTTTTCTCTTTCTTTTTCTGTTTTATTTAAAAGATTTATTGCACCCTTATAAAAATCAGAAAGATTTCCTTCGGAATTTTTTACAAGACGATGGCGTACAAAAAATTCACTCATCGCTTTTATAAAATCACTATTAGAATTTGGTGTTGTCTTCAAAGCTTGTATAGTATCAAAAGTTCTTTTAGTCATAAATACACCACGTTCAAGCAGCTGTTCACAACCTTTTTTTATAGCCTGACAAATCGTGTAATACAAACCTACATTAATTACTCCATCTGCAATCTCTTGAGGAATAAGGAATTGTTTTTCTTTTTTATCAATATTTTTATTTCTAACTATCATGCCAAGTTGTGCAGCAGAACTCAAAAACCACCCAAAAGCACCAAGATGGATAAGAGATTTTCCAACATCTTCTGCATAATAATCCCATATTTTTTTTAATAAAGAGTTATAAGGATTAATTCGAAGCATCTTTCACCCCCGAATTATTCTCTTTGTTTATTTTTTTTCTTACTGATGGAGTAAGGACTTTTGTAATAACTCCTGTCAGTGGAGCATCAATTAAAAAGTTAGTAAATATCATAGCAAAACTTGCCAACAGTGTCCCCATGGTTTTTACATAATTTTCATGCATCCTTTTAAATTCTTTTGGAGTTTTACAAGGATTTTCAAATTCATAGTTTGGCATAAAAATATCACGTTTTCTTAAAGGGACTACTTTTTTGACAAACCCGCTTTCTATTTTTTCAAAAGTATAAGCGGAAAATTTCTTAGCGGAATATATAGCACCATAGCGAACAGCAACCCCAACTACCGTACCTGCAATTATTTTGCCTATAGTTCTAGCAACAGAAACAGCTCTTGTTTCATCATCTGCTTTGTGATTGCAATAGTCAATGACAGGTTGCAACCCAAGTGCAGTAACACCTTGTATCAACCTTTGTTCTGGGGAATTGATATATCTCCCAATAATATTTGAAACAAACTTACGGGATTTGTTGCTGATAACTATAGACATTTTTATGTTCCGCTATGACTGGTTATACAAGACTTAAAGCGTTTTTTTTTTGCTATCAAAATGTCTTTTCATTAAAGATTTGTAACATTAAATAGAGTATATCTCACAGGACTCCTTAAGAGTATCTTTGTAATCAAAAACTATCTTGTCCCAAAGCTCTCTTTTTCATTGCGGATAATTGTCACTACGTCTTTGAGGTTCTTGAGTTAAAAATTTGATTTATTTCTTTTATAAGTATTAGAAACGCCAAAAAAAATTATAGTGCCTACTTTCATTATAAAACCTCTCCTTAATAAATTGATATCAAAAAACATAGCACAAAAGATATCATCTAATATTACATTTAAGACATACTCTCAATATATTGTTACAGTTATATTTAATACTCAATAACAAAACCTTTGAATAAATCTTTAAACTTCGATTTTGTTTTAGGCTCTTCTTCTATATCAGAAACAGGATGTTCTTTATCTTGTTCAACTTTATTTTTGTATGAATTTTTTTCTTCAATTTTTCTTATTGCTTGATTATCATAATATGTTCTTTCAAGATTAAGCATCGGTCTTGAACCTTCAGTAGAAAACATTCTTGAATTTACTGCATCAGGCAAAGGCATATAAGAATCCGCCAAAACTTCAGACACAGTCACAATCAAAATCAAAGCAATAAATAAAAATTTTTTCATACATTATAAACTTTCTTTTTCTTTATGTTTTTTGCTTGGTTTTCTATCAGCAACTACTCTTCCTATATCAGGAGCACAAGTAATTTCGAAATGGAATCTTCCCATCTTTTGGTCGACTTCGTATTTATTGTTCAAACCAAAGCCCCAGTACATTCTTGCTGCCAAATCTTGTCTGATATTAATTCTCAAACCAAGACCCCAGCTCATAAGAAACTCACCACTATCAACAGACGAACCATCTGCTTTGTAAGGGAATATCATACCATTATCCCAGAATACAGCGCCTTTTATCATTTCCCTTGGATAAATATAACCAAGTTTATCAGAACCGATTCTTTTAGGCAGAATAGGAAGCGGAGTCATAATCTCAGCACTTGTAAAGTAGCCGCTTTTTCCTAAAAGCAGACCTTCTGAATAGCCTCTTACTGTAGACAGACCACCAATTTGGAATTGTTCCATCCAAGGCAAATCGTCATTTGGTGAATATTGGCCAAAGACCCTAAATTGCCCAATTATACCTTTTCCAAAATCGTGCAATCTTGTGATATTACCTTCATATTTGAAGAAATCCGTATCGCCAGAGAGTGCTTTAAAACCTGCTGAACCATAATGACCGGTATACCATATACCTCTTTCTGTATCTTTCCTTGCAGTAAAACCTTGCGTAACAGAGAATGTACTTTTGTCATAAAATTTAAAATCTGCAATATCAGATGTAGAGTGTTTGATATTAGCAGCAGTGTAGGAACTAATATTTGTATCTATTCTGTCAAATAGGGGATGTGTAACATATACGGAATAGACTTGAGAAGTACCGCCAACACCAAACGCTCTCATGGGACCGTTTACAACAGAAATATTACCTGCAGAAACTGATGCACCAAGCCTTGTACCGTATCTGCCAACAGGAATATTATAATCAGCAAACCCGACTCTGTTACCTCTTCCAAGATAACCTCCAAAAGATAATCTGTCTCTGAAACCAAACAAACTGTCGGCAGCTAACATTGCACCAAATCTACCTACACCAACAGCTTGTCGACCTTGGTTATCAGTCATAAAAGCCACATGAAAAGGAAATGGATCTTCCGTTTGAAGAGTTATATCAGTTTCACCTTGTTCCTCTCCTGCATTTAAACCGACTCTTAATTTTACAGCATTATTGTTGTTAAATTTTATAACGTCCTTTTCAATATCACTTATTTTTAAAATTTCGCCTTCTTTGTTATCTACTCGTTTTTGTATATAAGAAGTACGAGTCCAACGATTTCCTTCAACTTTAACCTTGCCTACAGTACCTTCCATCAAACCTATTTTTAAAACACCATCTGACAAATCTTGCGGTGGCAAATAAGCTTTGGATGTAACATAATCACCAAGTACATAACATCTAGTTATATCAGAAACAACTTTTTGAATTTCTTCAATAGTTACAGGCTTTTCAAGCAACGGTGCAGCCAAATCTTGAAGTTCTGATTCGCTAAATATTTTAGACTCAGAGAACTCTACCTTAACAATTTTTGCTCTAACAGGTTCTACCTGTTTTTTTTCTTCCTGTTGACCATTTTTTTGAGCCCACATATTAAGCTTCTTTTCAGCCTCTTGTGTTTCAATATTGCTCACAGCCTGCTCTCTATACTCAGAAACAGACATTGGAACAGGTGGGGTAACTTTACGTGTAGTGGTTTTAATATTTTGTACATTTTGAGAATTAGAAATACTTTTTGTTACAGATGTTTTTGCTGTTTGAGTTTGTTTTGTAGAATTTTCTTTTACATTAACTGTTTTTGTTTCTTGTTTTTGAGATGCAGGATTATTTTTTGCAGTAGGAACAGGAGCTTTTGCATTAATATTCTGACTAGTTGAAGGTACCGAATTTTTAGGTACTGCAGAAATAGCAGAAGATACACCTTGTACGTTTGGTACAGGTACCACTGGCATCAAACCATCCCCAACGGTCGCAGATGCTATACTAAAGCTTTGACTTAATAAACATATGCTTATTAAGAATAATATTTTTCTCATTCTATTTTTATTTGATAGTCTGCAACAAATTTAAATATTCAATCTGCTGTGCTATCTCTTCCCAGAAGTGACAAAAATCTTTATAAAAAGACAAAGACTTCTCTCACTATCTTTATTCCTACACGTAATACAAATATATATTATTTTTAAGATTAAAGTCAACAAACGATAATAAAATATTAATACGTATATATTATTTACGAAGGAGCAAAGTTAGTTTATTATGAGTATAATAAGATAGTATTGGGGATTTGTATGAAAAAGTTGCCAAAGAAAAGTTTTAATGCCAGCTACTTGAAACTATTCAAGCAATCACTCGCATTGTCTTTTTCTTTGCTTGTCTTTGGTGCAAATCCTTCTTATGCAACAACAATAACAGGAGATTCAGGTTTTAAAACAGATGTAACAACCAGCGGTAATACAACGGACATAAAAGGTGGTATCACAGCTGGAAACAATACAAATATTCTTCACTTTTTTGATTTCAATCTTTCATCAGGAGATATTGCCAATTTTATTTTTACTTCCGGTGTAAATAAATATGTAGGTCTTGTTGATACACAAATCATCATCAACGGTATTCTAAATGCCATCAAAAACGGTAAAGTCGGCGGAGATGTAATGTTTGTATCACCGGAAGGTATGCTTGTTGGTCAATCCGGTATCGTGAATGTTGGCAGCCTACAGTTATTAACGCCTAATGTAAATTCCTACAATAGCGTTGTTGCAAAAGGCAGTGCAACAAGAATTGCTGATATAAATAAACTTACTTCTGACAGCACAACCTCTGACACTCAAATTTTAGGTAAAATTTTCTCCACAGGAGCAATAAATCTTGCAGATGCAAATAGAATTTTGCTTGGTCAAAATTCTGATATTGTATCAGGATTTAGTGATTCAGGTTTTGCAAAAACCAGATATGGGGATTTGTCTAATATTGTTAATACTGAAGGAATAGTAAATTCACAATATATGTCAGGAAGTTCAGGAAGTATAAAAATTTCTTCAAAAAGTGTCACAACTGACAATACTTTTGCGCGCACTGGAACAATTCAATCAACAGGTTCTGTTAGCATAAATACACCAAACTCAACCGGTACAGAAATAAATCTTGCTTCTAAAATTAATGCCGGTGGCAATGTTACTATAGGGAACTATAATGAAAACAGTCCGACACAAACGACAACAATAGTAAATATAAGAAATTCCGTAAACTCTAAAAACGGAGACATTTCTATCAACGGTAATGAAGTTATGTTGGGAGAAGATGCAAACGTAACAGCTACAGGCTCAGGAGGAAATGTCTCTGCCAATACTGTTTCCAGCTTCATTGTAAACTCTGATATTACAGCTGATTCAGGAATAGCAATAAAAGCAGGTGAATTTGAACAAGGTGAAAATACTGTAATTAAAAACAACACAACAGGAGACATCAATATCGATGCTTCAACTGTTACACAAAATGACGGAGCTTCTATAGTAAATGACGGACAAAACAGCAACATAATTATAAAATCTACAGCAGGAGCAAATCTTCAAAAAGTTACACTTAGTAATGCAGCAAACAGCAACAATACTATTAACATATCAGCTGGCAATTTAACACTAAATGATGAAATAACATCAAACAAAAAAATCAATATTGATGCTCGTTCAATAAATCAAACAAGCAATGATTTTACATCATTAAATGCAGGATCTGATGTCACTATAAACTCAAGAATGGGAGATATTGGTTCAGACTCTCAAGCAATAAATATGTCTGCAGCAGGAGAAATTACACTTGATGCAATGGGAAACGGAAGTGCTTATATCCATGGAACAGGCGATAACAATCTCACAATTGCAGCAGGCAACAACCTTATATCACTTGATGCATCAAGCGACAAAGGGATTAATATTACAGGCAATATTATTTCTAACGGAGATGTAAATCTTGATGCAACAACTGGTATAAACCAAAATTCAAACACAAATATAAACAGCTACACTGGTTCAATAAACCTTTCAAATTCTGATTTCGGTGACATAACAACAGGTAGTCTTACAAGTTCACGCGACAGTATAAATATTAGCAATTCCGCTACTGACGGTTCTGTAAATATTAATAACAATATCTCAGCAAATAATAAAATAATCATTAACTCCAACGGAGGCATTGAACAAACAGCAAATACAAGCATTATAAACAACGGAACAGGTAATGTAGAAATAACAAATAGCGGTTCTGGTGATGTAAATTTAAAAGATATAACAAATAGCAACGGCAATATTATTCTTAAAAATGATGCAGAAAATACAAATCTTGCCTTTAACAATATTACAGGCAATCACGGTTTTGTCGATATTTCTTCAAAAGGAGATATAACACAAACAGGGAAAATTACAGCAGGCGGAACAAATATTGATAACAATTCTTCCGTAAATATCAATGCACAAAATCAAGCAAGTTTGGGACAAATTCAAGGTCCGAATGATATTACAGTAAATAGCGGTAATGTTGTATTAAATAATCTCATTAATGCTTCAAGCGGAAATATAAACATTACAGCAGAGAATGATATATTACAAAACGCCATAGAAAAAACACTTCAAGCATCTGGTAATATAAACTTAAATTCTACAACAGGAGATATAGGTTCAAATGATCAAAGAATAGTATTTTCAACAGATTCGGAACTTAATGCCACAGCAGGTGGAGGCATCCATATCAAGGGTGAAAATACAAATATTGATCTTTCAAAAATTAACGCCGGAACTGATTACGATCTTGCAACTTCCGGTGATGGTGAAATTTTGATAAACGGAGCATTTAACAATGCTAACGGCAGTATTGAGCTTGAAACAGAAAAAACTTTAAATATTACTGATGATATTACTGCAGCAGGAGACATAACATTAACCTCCAACAACGGGATTATTCAAACAGAAGGTACAAACATTGAAAGCGGCTTGGGCAATGCGCAAAGCGGAAATATCAATATAACAAATAACGGAGAAGGCGGAATAACAATAAATTCCGCAACCGCAAACAAAGGCGGCATTACCTTAACAAATACAGAATCAGCTACAGGTGATATAAATGCAGGTAATTTGACTGCTGATAGCGGAGACATAAATATTAGCAACCAAGCAGCAAATGGCAATGTTGTTTTAAACAATCTTATTAAAACAGATTCAAATATTGAGATTTCAGCAAATAAAAATATTATACAAAACAGCACTTTTCAAGATACCGTTCTTGATGCACAAAACAATATTGAACTTACTGCACAAAACGGTTCTATCGGTTCAAATACAGATTCCATAAAACTTAATGCAGGCAATGTAGTTAATGCCCAAGGTACAGATATATATTTGGAAAGCCCTGATGCAAATTTAACAGCCGGTTTAATAAAAGCAACAAATACAGTTAAACTATCTGCAACAGACTCAACAGGAGCAAATAACCAAGATATTATTCTTACAGACCTTATATCCGGAACGGATATTGACTTAAATGCATCAGGAAGCATTTTACAAAACACAATTGATGCAGCTCAAAAAGTTATAGATGCTCAAGGAAATTTATCACTAACTGCACAAAACGGCTCTATCGGAGAATCAATAGGCAGTGATATCAAAGCTATCGGTTTTTCTGCAAAAGGAAATTTATCTGCTGAAGCATTAAACGGTTCAATTGCCATCAATGGTATTGATACAGACATTGACACATCATCTGTAAACGCAGGAACAAATCTTGATCTTATTACTACAAATTCAGGTAAGATTACTGTATCAAATGAACAGAATGTAACAGGACACATAAATTTAAACTCTGCAGAAAATATAGAATTAAATAAATCAATATCCGCAACTGATGATATTACACTTAGTGCTAAAGGAGATATAACTCAAGGAGAAGACCTCACAGGTACAGCCCTTACATCTCAAAAGGATGTTAATATTACGGCTGCAAATGCCGGTACACAAGATAAAGCAGTAATTGTTGATGCTCAAGGAGCTGTGAATGTAGGAACGGAAGATTTTCATGCTGGTAACATATACCTTGAGGACAACACAGGTGATATGACTATCGGTCAGATGTATGCTGACAACAATCTTTCATTAAAAGCTGAAGGCAATATAATCCAACAAGATGCATCAAAAACAGCAATTATATCAGGGGGTAATGTCACTCTTAGCAGTAATTCTGGCAACGTTGGAGCATCAGACTCTTCACTAAAATTAAACATAACAGGGGAAAATGCATCCTTTAATGTAGAAAAATCACAAAATGTATACGTTGAAAGCCCCGGTAGTGACCTTAATACAGGAAACATAAATGCTGACGGTACAGTTAATATCTCAACAACAGAATCAGGTTCAATAAATTTAAGCGGTCTAATCAACGCAAATGATGTAACAATACACGCTATTGACAACATAATACAAAACACAAATATCCAAGAAAAAACAATTAACACAACAGGAAACCTTACGCTTATTTCTGATACAGGTAGTATTGGTTCATCAGCAGAAAATGGCGGTTCAATACTATTTAGCTCTGAAGGCTCTTTAAGCGCAAGCGCACAAGAAGGTTCAGTGTATTTAAACGGTATTGATACAACTATAAACACAACTGATATCAAAGCTAAAAATGACATAGACCTAAAAACTACAGGTTCCGGAGATATAAATGTTAATGAACATATAACAGCTCAAGGACACATAAAACTTGATTCTGCTCAAAAACTAAATCTGAGCGGTAATCTTACTGCAAATGATTATATTGATTTAGCAGCAAACAATGGCGATATTATCTTAAACTCTATTTTAAATGCACAAAATGATATAAGCCTTAATGCCAGCGGCAGCATTTTACAAGACGAAACAAACAACTCTACTGTACTCAATGCTGGTAAAGATATAAATCTTACTGCAGGAGCAAACATAGGATCTGATTCAAAAACAATACTTCTAAATTCTGATGGTACAGTAAACGCAAAAGCAGGTGACACAGTACCAATCCCAGGCAGTGGCAGCATAAATATAACAAGTGCAAACAAATCATTAAATACAGGAATTATTTTAGGCACAGACAAAATTCAAATCTCTGCAACCGGGCAAAATAGCGATATAAATTTAACCAATAAAGTTTCCGGTAAAGATATAGACATACATGCAGGAAACAATATTGCACAAAACATTCAATCAACAGGTCTTGACCGCTCGATTGAAGCCCAAGGTTCTTTAAATCTTACCGCTGATAATGGAAGTATTGGTCAAAGCGGAAACGCAATAGAATTTTCATCAAATTCTCTTTCTGCATCTGCTCAAAACGGTTCTGTTGTATTAAGCGGTATTGATACAGATATAAATACACAATCAATAAAAGCCGGAAAAGACATAGACCTTACAACAGAAAATTCCGGTAAAATAACTGTATCAGATGATATAGTTACTGATAGCGGTTATATAAGATTAAATTCTGCAGAAATGTTAGAACTCAATGACAAAACACTTTCTGCAGGCAAATATATTTCGCTGGGCGCAAGCGGTGGTATCATCCAAGATGAATCCGCATCAATTATAAGCGGTACAAATGCTTCTTCTACAGCAGAAGATGGCTATGTTTCCATAACAAATAAAAATGGTGGACAAATTACATTAAAAAATATCACATCAAAAGGTGATGTTACTATAAACAATGAAGCCTTAACCCAAGGTGAAACAGCAAACGGAGATATTACCCTTGGTAAAATCACATCTAGCGAAGGCAGCGTGTCTATATACAACAATATAATAGGTGAAGATATAATCCTTGAAGATTTGATTTCATCCAATGCTGACATAACCCTTAATACAACAGGAGACATAACTCATACAGGAACAGGTGTCGCACTTGATGCTCAAAATAACATTTCACTGGATGGTGCAAATATAGGCTCTGATTCAAAAAGACTCACGCTCAATGCTGGTGGAACAGTCGGAGCAAATGCAGATAATATTTATCTTGAAAGTACAAAAGATTTAACAATATCAGGTATCAACTCATCAAAAGATACAGCAAACGGGACTGTTGATTTAAAAACCACAGGAACAGGAAATATCAAATTCCAAGGATTGGTAAAAGGCGGAAATGTAAATATTGAATCAGCACAGGGTATTTCTCAAGACCAATCATTGGGCAAAGCAATTGATGCATCTTCTGATTTGACACTTATTGCAAAAGACGGCAGTATTGGAAGCAAAGATACTGCACAAGGCGGTGCTGTAAAATTCTCAGCAAACGGAAGCCTGCTTGCAAATGCGTCTGAAGCAGTTGTTTTAGATGGTATTGACACAGATATTAATACAAGCTCTATAACAGCAGGAACTGATATTGATCTCAAAACAACAATTGATCAAGACGATTCAAAAGGTAATATTTTTGTAAATAATGAACTTAAGGCAACTAATGGATATGTAAGCCTTGATTCTGCAAAAGGACTCGATATAAAACAAAATATTACTGCATCAGAATATGTAAAACTGAATGCAGCAAACGGTAATATAGATATAGCTTCAAATATCGCTGCAAATTCATATATAGATATTGATGCAAATGGCAATATTACTCAAAATAGCGGAAATATTTCTGCAAAAGGACAAGACTCACAAAATATTGGAATATCAATCAATTCAACAAATGGTGATATATCTCTTGGCAACTTGACATCTGACACAGGAAAAATTTCAATCGAAAACAGCACATTGGATAAAGATGTTATATTGAATGGTCTTATCAATGCAACAGCAAATGATATTGAAATTACATCATTGGGTAAAATTTCACAAACAACTGCAGATACTGCTCTTGCAACAGGAAACAATATTATCCTAAATGCTCAAGGCGATATTGGTTCTGATTCAAATTCTATTTTAATGAATGCCGATGGGACAATAAAAGCAGACGGCAGCAATATTTATCTCGGCAGCAAAGACAAAAATCTAAATATTGCAGGCATAAACAAAGACAAAACAGACACCTCATCTACAATAAAACTCACAACAGAAACAGGAAATATTCATATTTCCGATCTAATTAAAGGCGGAAATATTACACTCGATTCAGCCCAAGGTATTTCACAAGATGCAGGACTTCAAAAATCAATAGACGGTGAAAATATTACATTAAATACGAAAAATGGTTCTGTCGGTTCTGACGGAAATGCAATAGATATTGCTGTAAAAGATACTGGGAAAGTCAATGTTGATTCTGCAGGTGATGTCTATCTGAATAGTCCTGAAGGCTCTTTAACAACAGGTAACATAACAGCAAACAATCACAAAGTAGATATAAATTCTTCTGATGCATTAAAACTTGATGGACTCATTAGCGCAAATGATGTAATTTTAAAAGCAGTAAATGACATTACACAAGATGCTGCTTTAGAAAAATCTATAAATGCAAATACTTTGAGCCTTACAAGTTCTAACGGAAATATTGGAGAACCAGCCCAAGACGGTTCAGAATCGAATGCAATTGATTTTTCTGCAACAGGTTCTCTTTCAGCTATTGCACAAAACGGCTCAGTAGTTCTTAACGGTGTAAACACAAGCATAAATACAGATTCAGTTACAGCAGGCCATAATATCGACATATCAACAACCGGTGCAGGCAGCAATATCACCGTTTCTAATGTGTTGAACGCTGGCGGATATATTAGGCTTAATTCTGCAGAAGGTCTTATCCTTGACCATAATCTTAATGCCCAAGACTATATTTCACTCGCAGCACAAAAAGATATACTTCTAAACTCTATTCTCACTGCAGCGACTGATATAAATATAGATACATTAGGAAATATTATTCAAGATGAAAATATTGATACAGCATCTCTCAATGCAGGCAGAAATATAGCCTTGAAAGCAGGACAAGATATCGGACTTTCTTCAAAATCAATTATTCTATCGGCAAATGGTTCAGTTAGTGCTCAAGGTCAAAATATCTATCTTGATTCTACAAAAGATTTCAATATTTCTTCTGTAACTTCAACAAACAATGGAACAATAAAACTTTCTACTTCTCAAAACGGTAACATCCACTTAGCAGGTTTAGTAAAAGGCGGAGATGTAACAATTGACTCATCAAAAGGAATTACCCAAGATTCTACTCTTGAAAAATCAATAGAAGCAGAAAACGCTTTATTATTAAATGCAGCAGACGGCGATATCGGTGAAGCACAACAAGGTGATACACCGGCAAACGCAATAGACTTCACAGCCGGAAGTGTAGAAGCACATGCTGATAGAGGGTCTGTTGTCTTAAACGGTGTAGAAAGTGATATCAATACAAATTCTATTACAGCACTCAATAATATTGACCTAACAACAACAAATTCAGGTAAAATAACAGTATCATCAGCACTGGAAACTCAAAACGGATATATAAATCTCGATTCAGCTGATGGTTTAATACTTAATCAAGACATAACATCACAAAACAGTTTTGTTTCATTAGGCTCACAAAACGGTGATATTATCCTAAATTCTATAATTACTGCAGCAACAGATATAGAAATAGATACTCAAGGTAATATAATTCAACAAACAGACCAAACTGCACTTAATGCACAAAACAATATAAATATAACCACATCAGGCAATGCAGGTTCTGTAGATAATTCATTGCTTGTTAATGCGGGTTCTAATGTTAACGCAAACGCACAAAATATATACCTTCAAGACAATAACGGCGATTTTATAATAGGTGATATAATAGCTCAAAATGATGTGAAATTAACTGCTGATGGCAATTTAATACAGTCATCTATTGACAAAACATCCGTTCAAGCTGGGGGAAATGCTTATTTAATAAGCAAAAACGGAGATGTAGGAACAGCAAGTAATGCATTAAAAACTGATGTAAAAAATCTTGTCAACGCTGATGCACAAAAAGGAAGCGTATACCTAAGAAGTGATAATGATTTTAAAGCAGGCAATATTACAGCTCAAAATACAGCCCAAATTAATTCAAATGCAGGTATAAATCTCAACGGATTAATAAAAGCAAATACAACAAATCTTACAGCAGAAAATGATATTACCCAAGCAACAGAAGATAAAGCAATTGAAGCAACAGGCGGTAATATTAACCTTGTAAGCAATAACGGTAACATAGGAACACCAAATGGAACAGCTATAGGCTTTTCACTTCAAGGCAGCGGTGTTGTTAATGCAGATGCACAAAACAACGGTTCTGTTGTGCTAAAAGGCATAGACAGTAATATCAATACTTCTACAATCAAAGCTAAAAATGATATCGACTTAACAACAACCGGTAGCGGAAACATAACAGTATCAGATAATCTTAACGCAGGCGGATATATCAAACTTGATTCTGCAAATGACTTAACATTAGACAAAGACCTTACAGCAAGCCAAAATATTGATTTGTATGCAAGAAATGGAAATATTTCTATCGGCTCTATACTTGATGCAGGCACAGACATAAATCTCAATGCATCAGGATCAATTTCTCAATCCATTGCTGATACTGTTTTGAATGCAGACAGAAATATCTCTTTAGTTTCAGGTTCAGACATAGGCTCTGATATTCAATCAATACTTCTAAATGCAGGCGGCACTGTAAGTACTGACGGAACAAATATATATCTTACCAGCCCAAATGCGGATTTTAATACAGGTATAATCACTGCAGCAGGAATAGCAAACATCAACACAACAGGCAACGGCTCAATTACAACAAATGACAATATTTCTGCTAATCAAATATCTATAAACTCGTCTAAAGATATAAATATCAATAAAAATATAACCTCACAAAATGGTATTACAGTTAATGCCCAAGGCGGAATTGAACAAAATACAGATTCTACATTGTCAACTGAATCAGGAACTTTGTCTATAACAGCAAATAACGGAGACTTGAACTTGTCCGGTGCTGTTTCAAACAAAACAGGATCTGTTTCTATTGCAAATGAGTCAACAGGCGATACAGAACTTAATGTAAATAAAGTAACCGCAGGAACAAACTTTGATATAAGGCATGAAGGCAATGGAATGCTTAATATTAACGGTTTAATAAACAACAATGGCAATTCTTCAATAGTATCAAACAATGAAGGAGAAAATGCAGGACTTTCCTTAAAAGGGACAATTAATAACAATAAAGGCACATTAAATATCGAATCAAATGGTCAACAAGGCACACAAATCAGCGGAGCAATCAACAATGACCTCATTAATGATTCTTCAGGAGCACATACAGATATTACAATCCGCAACCATAATGGTGCATTAAATATAACATCTTCAAAAATTGATAACGGTAAAAATACAAACTCTCAAAATACAATATCAATAATAAATGATGGTGACGGCGGATTAAACATTAACTCAAACATCACAAATAAGGGTATTCTTTCTGTAACAAACAATGCAGGAGAAATGAACATTGCAGGCGCAATTGCAGCAGAAGTAGGTTCTCAAAATACCTTTACCAATGGTTCAGCAAATGATTTTGTAATAAATTCCAATATAACAAATAAAGGTACAACCCTCACATTTAACAACACAGGAAACGGAAATCTTGTGTTAGGCAAAAATGCACTGCTTACCGTATACAGTGTCATAGATAATGGTACAATTTACACAGGAACATTGAATCTCAATAACTCAGGCACTGCAGGCAATATACAAATAGATGGAAAAATTTCAGGATTAGCTCAAGCACCTTCCGGAAGCATAAACATAGAAAATACATCTACAGGAGTAAATTCAGGTATAAACTTTGGTGAAAATGCATCAATTGATGCAAAATCCAATGAAATAAATATTACGAACAATGGAGGCAGTGGTATCCAAGCTGCGGATAATGTTAATATTGCCTCTGACAATATCGTATCTATTGAAAACATCCTAGGCGGAATCGACTTTGGTAACTCTACATCTATTTTAGGTGATGAAATAAATATAAATAACACATCAAATACAGCAGGCATAATTTTCGGTGATAATAGCACTATAAACTCACAAGAAACTCTTGATATATACAACAATGGTGTAAATGGAGGAATCACTTTTGGTGAAAATGCTAATATAACAGCAGGAAACAATATTGCAATAGAAAACCATGGCAATGAAGGAATTTCTTTGGGTAATAACGCACACATTTCTTCTGACACAGAACTAAAAATAAATAATGAAGGCAACAACAAAATATCATTTGGTGATCAATCAATCATTTCATCTCAAGGAAACTTGAATATAAATAATATTGGTGCCCAAGGTATTGTTTTGGGCAATGATTCTTCTATTACATCAAACTCCGATTTAACTGTTACAAATACCGGTACTAATGGAATATCATTCGGCAATCAAGCAAATGTTTCTTCTCAAGGCGATATGAATATTAACAACTCAGGAGCTAATGGTATTTCCTTCGGTGATGAGTCAAATGTCACATCTAATGCTAACATGACTGTTGAAAATACCGGTAACAGCGGATTTACAATCTCAGACAATACGATTTTAAGTGCAAAAGAAAGCCTAAAACTTACAAATACAGGCTCTAACGGTATTTCTATAAATGGAACAATAAAAGCAAAAGATGTAAATATAGAAAACAAAAATTCAAATATCAACATTGCACACAACAAAACTGACGGAAATATAATAGCAGAAGACAAAATCTCAATAAATATAGAAAACGGAAATCTCTTTAATTCATCTACTGAAGCTACTGATAACAAAGGTCTTGTAGCAGGAAAAGAAATAGAACTCAATGTTGTTGGAGGCAGCATAGGAGTTTTGGATTCAACATTAAACAGCATAATCCAAAACGGATTTGTGCTTGATTCATCAAATGCAATTAATATAAGTACAGACAAACTCATTGCTTCTGCAGACAATGATATAAATATTCGTTCTAATAATGAAAACCTAAATATTGAAACCTTATCAGCAAAAAATGCTCTCTTAGCATCAATAAACGGGGCAATTAATGCTGATAAAATAAACACTGACAACAATCTATACCTTTATGCAAAAGGTTCTAACGGTTCTATAAATGTAAATAGTCTTGCAACAAACGGAAAATTAACCACTGAATCAGACTACAATACAACAATCAACAGCAAAAATGAACTAAATGCAGACTCAATGCTTAGCAAAAACGGCTCAATTAGTATTAACTCTGAAGGAAACACATACATAAATGAAATTGCAGCAGCAAATGACATAAGCATAAACGTTGAAGATGAGAAACTAACAATAACAACTCTCGGTCGTGTTGATAGAGACCAAACAGTAGTGCCTAAAACAGTTAATCTTACAGTAAAAGATGCAAAAAGGCCACAAACCGGAGCAGACTACAAACCTGGCATGTCTTATGATGAAATAAATAATGTAGGTCCAAATAGCAAACTTGATATCTATCATGCATATGTTCAAGACAAAGTTACAATGAAAGCAGATACAATTACTGCACAAGTATACGATATTTCTGATGGTGCGGTAAGTGGTCAAAAACGTGTAGATGCAAACGGAAAAGAAGCTACAGGTTTCCACAATGCTAATAAAAATGGCAACCTTCTCGAATTTGATATACAAGGTGCAAATTATTCACAAAGCGACGTAGGTTCTGATCCTAACAACCCATACTATACACCTGATGAAAATGATAAACATGCACTCAATGTTCACTTAACAATAGGTGATTCTGTTGATGGCGCTGAATATGGAGCAAACTTTAAAAAGTTATATTCAGATTACGCTTTCATTGATACAGTGGGCTCTGATGCTGACGCATATTCTACCATAAATGTAGAAAGTGCCATTATAGGTGAAAAGGCAATTTTTAGAAACAACAAATACAGAGTTGATGTAAATAACACTGATATTTCACAAAGCTATCCTATTAATATTCACTATAATGATGAAACAGATGCAAAAGTTGAAAACAAAACATCTTTTAACTTAAAAATGTCAGATAAAATTGAAGTACAAACAAAACCGGATGTACCAATTCCTCCTGTAATAAATGATAAAAATGATCCAAACAAAATTGTTAAAACACCATCTATAGATTATTTGACACAAGATCCAAATCCTAAAAAAGATGAAGAAAACAAAATTGTATCCAATGATCAATCTACTGCGATTAGAAATATATCTTGGATTGTAAAAAATCAAGATAATGAAATAATTGGTTCATCGACACAAATTGATAACCCAATTGTAGAATCACTTGTTTCTTTAGCTCCTAAAACCGTCAAAATGGAAGCTGATAAAATTTCTATAAAAGAAAAAAGAATTAAAAAAGGCGATATCTTGCATATTAGTATGCAAAAAGAAAATGCAGCATTTGATATAAACGGGCAAGTAACATCTATACAAAACGGATTAATAGAAATTAAATTTATACACCCTGATAAATATGCAAAAAATATTATAACTTTATGGTGTATGGAAAAAGAAAATCTATAAAATAATTTACATTTTCTAAGCTGAGAGTATAATAAAAACGGAAGTAACAACATTAATAATAAAGGAACAAAATGAGTATTTTCGAAGCCGGAATGATGGTATGCTTTGGCATTAGTTGGCCTATTGCCGCCTACAAAACATACAAAAGTAAATGCGTACATGGTAAAAGCATTCAATTTTCTTATCTTATACTAGCAGGATATATTTGTGGAATTTTGCACAAACTTATATATAGCCGAGATATAGTTATATGGCTTTATATAGCAAATATGGCATTTCTTATCACAGATATGTTTCTGTACTACAGATATAGAAACAATCCTGCACCGGTTTTGCAAACTGTTAGTGAAAATTCACAAAAATAATAAAAGACTTTGCTTTTTACCTAAATTAAAGCACTCACTGCACTTGTCGCAAGTGATGTCATTGCTGATGAAGCATAATAATTTTTGCACATATTTTGTGTCAAATTCAAAGCTGCAGATCCCCAGTTTTGAGAATTGTTTTGAATTTCATAATATGCAGACTTCAAAATATCATTTACATTTGAATTAGGATCTGTTTCTTTATATGAAATATTTCCGTCTTCATTTGTATCAATATTAGCCAACATTTTTTCAAGGCTATTGTTGTCAATAAGTTTTTGAAGCTCTTGATTTCTTGTCTCTCTTTTAACAGCAGCCGATATTTCATCTTTAGAAAGATTGCTGTTACCATCTTTGTCTATAGAATCAAAATTTTCGTTTAAATAAGACGCAAATTCTCTTGTATCTGTATTTAAAAATTGAGAGGTATAGCCTTGTACTTTAGTGTAAAGACTATTGATAAATCCATTTTGTAAATTCAAATCATTATTTATCTGAATTCCCATAAAAATAATCTCCCCGTATTTTATTACAGTATAAATTACGACGAATTATTTTGTATCCGCTATTTAATGTATTCTATTAAACACAAAATATGCTATTAAATCTTTTTAAAAATCAAAGAAGTATTTATACCACCAAATGCAAAATTATTAGACATTATTATATTTGTATCAAAATTTCTGCCTTCATCTTTAATATAATCAAGCGGAGCACATTTTTCATCAACATTTTTAAGATTCAAATTAGGTGCAAACCAACCATTGTTCATCATCTCAATAGCCATTATTGCTTCTATTGCGCCACAAGCACCTAGGGTATGTCCGGTATAACTTTTTAAAGAACTAATCGGAACCGGTCTTTTGAATATATCATAAGTAGCAATAGACTCAGCAACATCACCTTGCAATGTTGCTGTTCCATGCGCATTTACATAGCCTATTTCATCAGGGGAAATACCTGCATC
>CALUSQ010000023.1 GCA_944323475.1 Candidatus Gastranaerophilales bacterium | reverse complement strand
CCTCTGAATGCAATCCAATTGGCCCCCGGAATAAAATTAATAGGAAATACAGAAAATGGTTGGCAACCATACCTGAGCGTGGCAATGGTCTGGAACTTGCTAGATGACAGTAAAGTAACAGCAAATGACGTGAGACTTCCAGAAATGAGTATAGACCCATATGTCCAATATGGAGTCGGAGTACAAAAAAGATTCAACGACAAATTCATGGCATTTGGCCAAGCAATGATACACAACGGAGGTCGTAACGGACTATCCTTGTCTGCCGGTTTTAGATGGAAAGTTGGTAAAGAAAAATAAACTTCTATCTTAGTTTAACCAAGTCATATTTTCTCATTCTGACATTTTCAGGTGTAATTTCAACCAATTCGTCATCTGAAATGTATTCGAGGCATTCTTCCAAAGACAAGAGTCTTGGGGCTTGAAGTGTAACCATAACATCAGCGGTTGCTGTTCTCATATTTGTAAGTTTTTTTGTTTTGCAAACATTTACTGCGATATCTTGTGGACGGTTGCACTCTCCGACAATCATACCTCTGTATACTCGGGTTTTGGGTACAACAAAGAATACACCTCTATCTTCAAATTGGGCAAGAGCATAAGGAACAGCTTCACCTTCTTCAAAAGCTATTAGTGAACCCATTCTTTGTCTGTTAATATCGCCTGCGTATGGTTTATACTCAGCAAAGGTATGGTTCATGATACCTTCACCTCTTGTCATTCTTATGAATTCTCCGCGGAAACCTATTAAACCTCTTGCCGGAATTATAAATCTCATTTTTGTTCTTGTACCAACTGCTTGCATTTCAAGCATTTCACCTTTTCTGTTGGCAAGTTTTTCAATGCATCCGCCAGAACATTCTTCCGGTACATCTATGAGTAAATCTTCATAAGGTTCATATATTTCTTCGTTAATAGTTTTGTATATTACTTCCGGTTTTGATACTTGGAACTCATAGCCTTCTCTTCTCATTGTTTCAATAAGTATACTTAGGTGAAGTTCACCTCTACCGGAAACTTTAAATACATCTGTAGAATCAGTATCTTCTACACGAAGAGAAACGTTTTTTTCGAGTTCTTGATATAGTCTTTTTCTCAATTGTCTTGAAGTAACAAATTTACCTTCTTGACCTGCAAACGGGCTGTTATTTACAGAAAAATTCATTTGCAATGTAGGTTCATCAATTTTTATTAGAGGTAATGCTTTGGGGTTTTCAAGACAAGAGATAGTTTCTCCTATTTGAATATCAGGGAAACCAGCTATACCAACGATATCTCCTGCAAAAGCTTCTTTAATTTCTACACGGCCCAAGTCTTCGAATCCAAAAAGTTTTATGATTTTACCTTTTGTAATAGAACCGTCAGTTTTTATTAAACTAACTTGTTCTTGAGATTTCATAGAACCGTTGACTATTCTGCCTATTGCTATTCTTCCGACATATTCATTGTAGTCAAGTGTTGTTACATGAAACTGCAAATCTTTTGTTTTATCTGCAATAGGTGGTTTAACATTCTCTATAATTGAATCAAGTAAAGGTATGATATCTTTTGATTCATCTTCCAATTCTTTTTTTGCAAATCCATGAAGGCTGCTTGAATATATTATAGGGAAGTCAATAAGATATTCATCATCGGTTAATTCTGTAAATAAATCAAATACTTTATTTAAAGCTTCATCAGGGTCTGCGGCAGGTTTGTCAATTTTATTGATTACAACAATTACTCTTATGCCAAGTTCTAAAGCTTTTTGAAGAACAAACCTTGTTTGAGGCATAGGCCCTTCTGCTGCGTCAACAATAAGTAAGGCTCCGTCAACCATACCTAACACACGTTCAACCTCTCCGCCAAAATCTGCGTGACCTGGGGTATCAACAATGTTTATTTTGTAGCCATTGTAGTGAACGGAAACGTTTTTGGAAAGAATTGTAATTCCTCTTTCTCTTTCAAGATCGTTGCTGTCTAAGACACGTTCTTGCACTACTTCATTTTGTCTGAATACACCGCATTGTTTTAACATGCAATCAACGAGTGTTGTTTTGCCATGGTCAACGTGGGCAATAATTGCAATATTTCTTATTTTTGAGCTGTCCATTTTATACCTGTTTCTTGTTATTAATTTTGATGATGATAGTGTGTAACCTATACCAAAATGATATAACAGACAGATTTTAAAGTAAATTTTTTTGTATGTGAAACATAAACTAATGTGAATTTATATTTCCCAATTTTTAAGTTTTTCTTGTATTAATTTTTTTTCATCCTGATTTAGAATATACAAGTTACTCCAGTCAGCAAATATAATTTTTTGGCAATCTTTTGTGACGAAGAAAGCATCTTTGTTTGTGAAGATTTCTCGATTAATTATTCCTTTAGATGCAAGGTTCTGAATTTTTTCTTTAAAATTTTTCTTTATTCCAAAAGGTATTTTGTCAGCTATTTCTGTATATGGCATGATTTTTTGATTGTTTAATTCTAAGATTGTTAAAAAATCATTTTTATCAAGTTGCAAATATTTTATATATTTAGGAGCAATTTCATCAATGCCTAAAAACTTCAGGTTTTGTTCTATTTGATATGCCATGTCTCCGTCTGAACGAATTAGTATTAAATTATTATATTGATATAGTTTACTTTTATTGTTTGTTTTTATTTTTTTTGTGTTTTTTTTCAGAAAATCCTGAATTGTTTCTGTTGTTGAATTTGATAATTTTTCAATAAAATCAAGAGATTCTTTATTTATTGAAGTTATTTCTTGAGCCATTTTGCCTCTTTTTTGTTTTTCAATAATACTTTTATTATTATATGTTTGATTATATATTTTCATGTTTTATCCTTTTAAAATTTTAACATATATTTTAGTTTTCAAAGAATGTAAGCCATTTTTCCTGATATTCATCCATGTTTTTAGTGCAGAATGCTTCCAAATCCAGACTTACACCTTGTTTTAATGCTGGCATATTTATTCCAAGTGATTGATAAATGTTTCTCATTAGGATGTCACTTATACCATTAGAACCTCTGCTATATGGCATAATATTAGCCATTAAAAAATATATTTCAGAAACTTTTTTGTGAACTTGTTTGATTTCTTCTTGTGTTAATTTTTCACCGTTTTTAACTTTCTGTCTGAATGGTTCAAGTGAATTATATGCATCTTTTACATGAGACATTCCGTTTTCTACTGTGCTGTTTAACGGATGGGCCATGTGGTTTCCGATATAAGCATCCGATCTTATTTCAGTTAGGACTACATCATCATATGGGGGTGTTCTTTTTTTGTCTTTAACTGCTTCAAACTTATTGTAATATTCTGAATATCCATCTTCTTTGTTGTAAGGAGTATAAGCTCCATTATTCCTTAGAACAGCAGCAGGGTCATCCGGTTTAAATCCTCTATATTCTCCGGAGTATATTCTTCTGTCACTGGCACCTTGGTTAGACTCAAGGGTCTTGGCTATATCAAAATCTCTGTACATACTTGAGATATGATTCATTATTGTATCAAAGCTTAAACCTTTTTTCGCAAGTACTTCTGCAGTTTTTTGAATAATTCTCATTTCATGTGCCCATTGAATATTTTTTCCATATGATTTTTCATTAAAGCCTATTCTTGAGAAGAATTTTGACGTTTCATTTAAGTAAGATAAAGTTTTTTCTATTTCAGCATTTGTTGCATTTTTCGGAATTATTTCTTCCCATTTTACTTTTTCATAAAAATCTTTACCCAAGGTAGATTCCAGCTCTTTTAGCTTTTCCGGGTAATTCTTTGCAATTTGGTTTCTAATGTAGTTTCTTTCATTGATAGTTGATTGGGGTGTGTTTTGTATATTATTATCTATTAATTCATATTTTGGTGCTTCTTCAAATATAATGTCTCTTAACTCAGGATATTGTTGAACAAGTTTTAGATTATAATTGATTGCATTTTCACTATATTTTTTATTTGATAAAAATACAATATCATCGATTTGTTGTTCAGACAGTTTTTTATGTGATAATAATTTGATTTCTTGGACATCGAGGTTAGGATTTTGAGCTAATTTTTTCGTTAGTTCTTGATTTGGAGTTGAATTTAATAATTGGATATAATCGTCAAGTTTGGATACAGGGTTTGATGTATCATTATCAGCTTTGCGTTGAACTTTCATAAAGTCGATTATTTCTGAACGCAGATTAGGATATTGATTAATTTTTTCTATAATTTTTTCTATATGGAAAGTTGGATTGTTATAGATATCTTTTCCAACTTTAATATTGTAGTTGGATTTTACTAACAACATTATTTCATTGTTGTAATCCGGATATTTTTTAAGAAGATCTGCAATATTTTGTAAATCTTGACCATTATGTTTGCTATTTTGGGCAATGTCTATAAGTTTTTCACTTATTTCTGGATTATTTTTTATAGCTTTTATTGCATTATCAAAATCATTACGAATTAAATTACCTTGTGAATCATAATAAGCTTTAATATTTTTATTTTTTGTAAGTTTTTCGATGAGCTCAATATTGTCTTTTGTTGCTATTTCAGCTATGGCTCTTATATTTTGCAAGCTAACATTGCTATCTATAAGATTCATTATTTTTTCTGATAATTCAGGTTTTGAAGAAATAATTTGTGCAATTTCTTCAGAAATTTTCATAGAAACTGAATCTTTTAATTTATATTTATTTTCAATTTTTTGTTTAATATTTTTGGCGGTATTGGTATTGGCAATGTTATTTTTAGTAGTATTTTCTGTGTTAACATTGGATTTCTTATTTCCCCCAAATTTACTTACTTTCACATGTCCGGCAATTAGAGACATTATTTGAGATAAACCTTCTCCTTCTATATCAATTTCTCCAGTAATTGCAAGATCACCAAGCATACTAATTGTTGCATCTGTACCTATATCTGCGATACAAGCCATAAGTGTTGGGCATTTTTGAGCAAGTAGTGCTGATTTAGCTGCAGAACCCATTTTACCTGCTGCACCACCAACTGCAAATAAAGCTGCATTTGTAATTAATTCTTGGGTGATTTTCTTTTTAGCTTCATCATTCAAGCCTTCTTTTCGAGTTGATTCATTGAGTGCTTCTACTCCAATTCCTCCGAAAGAAGCGGTAATTGCGCCAGCTAGTGCTAATGGGGGACAGAAAAACATACCTGCAACCATTACACCAACTCCTGTATATTCAACACCGGAACGGATTTTACCTACTATTTCTTCTTGGTCACTTTGAAATGCTTTAGCAAGTTGAGTAGCATTTTTCATTCCATATGCTTTTTCGTATGCTTTACCCATTTCATTTTTATAATCTTCTATATTATAAGGACCTTTTATTTTGTTTACTCTTTCATCAATATCTGATAACAGATTTTTTGAAATAGTTGATAGAATAGAACCTTTCTTGTTTTTTAATGATTGGTCATAGACTATATTTCCATCTGTGTATGAAATATTTCCGTTTGAGGCTTCTTGTAATATTTCATTTATTTTAGACTCATCATTATAAAGTGTTTTTAGGGCATTGATTAAATTGTTTTCTAGTTCTTGTTCACATTGCTCTTTTACTTTTTTATTGGCGCCTAATTCTTCATTAGAATCAACTGCTTTTATAGATTCATCTAAAATTTCGTGCAAATTATTTGCTTTATTTGTAATAACAGTAACCATTGCATATTTTGCAGCTGTATTTTCATATTTTTCAATAGCTTGTGAATTAAATTCTACACCTCTTTCCAGATTAAAAACTTCCTCAAAAGTCATAGGTTTTTCACCTTTAGATGATTGGATTATAGAACGGATAGAGTTTGGTGATTCTTTTATATTTGATAAAGAATGAGAATAGCTATCTGATTTTGATGTATTTAAAATAGTCTTACCTTCTTGTATAAGGTTACTTAAGTAATCATTTAATTGAGAATATTGTTCATTGTCACAGTTTTTAATTTTATCAATTAAAATATTTATTTCATCAAGTGACATATATGATAGACGCTCGTTTAGATATAAGGTTTCTTCCTCTGTTAATTCTCTATTGCCAGTGAGCATTGCTTTGGCTTCTTCTATTTTTGCTTTGCAATACTTTGTTGTTGTTAGTTCTCCATTTTGTGCTAATTCAAGCATTTCTGCACAAAAATTTTCAGTATATATGTTTCTGCAGACACTACTCAATGCCATTTCTGATTTAAAATATTCTTTAATAGAATTGTATGCTTTACTTACAACACCTTGTTCTTCATTTTGAGCCATAATTATTTCTATAGAATTATTGACATTTTCTTTTATACTTGATATGGCATTATTTTGTGCAGCAACAGTTTCAGCGTCAGCATAATAATAATTACTGTCGTAATATTTGTTACTATTGCTATTTGGACTTGTTTGAGAAGGATTTTTTGTACTGGTTATGTTGGAAGAATAATAAACTTTTTCATGTCTTTGAGTTCTTTCTATACCTAGTCCCCAACTGGCATCATCATTAGAAACAATTCCATTGTTAAATAAATTATTACTACAAGTTGTTTTTTTTACTTTATCAGTGTTGGAATTGTTATTAAAAAGAGCAATCTCTTTTGCAAGTTCTGTTTTTAATTGTGGTAAGTTATTTTTGAAAGGATTGATATTTGAACAACTATTTTCTTGATTCTTTTCTAGCCATAAAGAAATTTCATTAAGAGTTTTAGGCTTTGATTCAAGTAATTTTTGTTTCTTTTCTTGGGGTATATTAAGATTTTCAATATAAATTTTAATTAAATCAATATTGCCGTCACCCATAGCGATACAATCCTTTCCTTCAGTGTATTTATCGGACTAAACCAAAATACGCTTTAGGGACGGTATATATTTTTTTACATGTCTTAATATTTTTTATTTAAATTTTCTATTATGTTTGTAACATTTTATTTCAAATAAGATAATTGTATTGTTTTAAATAAGCAAAAAAAATTTTTACGAGATTTAAAACTTAATACCTAAATTAAAAATGTAATATTTTGAAATTAAATATATTAATTAAAAAGATTTATTGCTATAATTTCATGGTCTGCTATTTAAAAATTTAATAAGGAAGGAAACAAAATGGAACTGACAATGGATTTTCCCCAAAGTAAAAAAATGATAAATCCAACCCATGATATACAGCTTTTTGCCGGTAGAGCTCATAAGCAACTGGCTGAAGAAATTGCAAGTTATCTTGGTACAAATGTTGGACCTATGATTATCAAAAATTTTGCTGACGGAGAAATCTATGTCCAAGTTCAACAAAGTATCCGCGGTGATGATGTTTTTATTATCCAACCTTTATCAAATCCGGTAAATGAAAATTTAATGGAACTTTTAATAATGATAGACGCTTTTAAAAGAGCCAGTGCAAAATCAATTACGGCTGTTATTCCTTATTACGGATATGCAAGGCAAGATAGAAAAACTTCAGGTAGAGAAGCTATTACAGCAAAGCTTGTTGCTGATTTATTAACAACAGCTGGTGCCAGCAGAATTCTTGCAATGGATTTGCATACAGGTCAAATTCAAGGATTTTTTAATATTTTGGTAGATCATATTTATGCAACACCTGTTTTAACTGATTATATTAAAAAACTCAATATTCCTTCTGATAAATTAGTTGCTGTCAGCCCTGATACAGGTGGTGTTCAAAGAACAAGAGTTTTTGCAAAACAGCTTGAATGTCCTTTAGCTATCATTGACAAAAGACGTGACAAACATAATGAAGCTATTGCTGATCATGTCATAGGCGATGTTAGAGGAAAAATTTGTGTTTTGGTTGATGATATGATTGATACAGCAGGTACAATTTGTGAAGCTTCAAAACTTTTAGTTCGTGAAGGAGCAGAAAAAGTTTATGTATGTGCAGCACATGGTATTCTCTCGGGACCTGCAATTCAAAGATTGGAAGAAGCGCCTGTAGAAGAAGTAATAATTACAAATTCTATTCCTCTAGATAGAGAAGTTTCTGAAAAATTTACACAATTGAGTATTGCTCCTATTTTAGGTGAAGCAATCTCAAGAATCCATGACAATGAATCAGTAAGTTCTTTATTTGGTTTTGAAAAAGAGTATAAATCTTATTAGTTATGATAGATTATTAAGAGAGAGAAAACAAAAATCCGAAGTTTTATTTAAAACTTCGGATTTTTTATACAGTTAAAATAATTTACGGATTAATTGTATTATCTACCAAGATTTGAAAGTGTTTGTAGAATTTCATTTGTAGTTGTGAACACACGGCTGTTTGCTTCAATAGCTCTTTGTGATACAACCATATCTGCAAATTCAGAAGCCAAATCAACGTTTGAACCTTCCAATACACCTGATTTCACATTACCAAATGCGGCTGAGCTTACACTTCCGTAAAGTACCATACCTGCATTAGGTGCATTTGAATAGGTGTTGTTTCCTTGAGCAGTTAAACCTTGTGGGTTAACAAAGCTTGCCATTTGAATTTGAAGGTTTGCAGGTTCAACAAGCTGATCATTAATTGTTAAATCAGAACCAGTAATAATAGTACCATCGTTTAAGGTGTATTTTAGTATCATTTTTGATGGGTTATGTGGGTCTTGCATAACACTAAGTGTATCATTGTTTCCATATTTTACTTCAATAAGACCGTTTTCATTAATAGAAACAGATGTAAAGTTTTGAGCGTCTTCACTACCAGGAGTTCCTTCACCTATTGTTTGGTGATAGTTTATTACTTCTGAAGTAGAAACTTTTGTTGTTGGATCCATAGGGCCCATTCCAAGTTGTGTAACAACGTTGGATGTGCCATTTGTAACTTCGAATCTTTCAACGTCTCCTGATGCAGTGATTTGCAATTGTCCGTTTACAACAGTTGCTGTTATATCATCTATTGCATCTATTTCTGCAATAAGTTCATTAACAGTCATATCGCTACTATTTATTGTAATTTCGTGCGGTGTTGGTGCTCCGGCATCATCATATGTTGTAATTGTAAAAGTACCTGCAGAAACACCACCTGATTTAATACCATTGAGTTCATCAAGTGCTTTATTACCCATTTGAGCAAGAGATGAAGGTGTAGTAATTGTATTTATGTATGTTGGAATTTTAATAGGTGTTGTACTTGAAGTTGTGTCTAATAAATTGTTTGTTCCAAGGAGTTTGTAACCACTTGATGTTACCATGTTACCATTAGCATCAATAGTAAAGTTACCATCTCTTGTGTAAAGGATTTCAACTGTAGGAGATGCAACTGTAAAGAAGCTGCTACCATTGATACAAAGGTCTGTGTTTAAACCTGTTGTCAATGTTGTACCTGAAGAAAAATCTCTTGTAATTGAAGCAGTTTGAACACCAATACCGGTTTGTTTGGGGTTAATACCACCCATTTGACCTGTAGGTGCTTGACCTGTTGATGAAGTTCTGTAGTAAACATCAGAGAAGTTTACATTAGAGGCTTTGAAACCGATAGTATTCATGTTTGCAATGTTGTCGGCAACAACAGTGATTTTTGTTTGTCCTGCTGCCATACCTCCGATAGCAGTGTAAAATGCTTGTGTCATTAATCCTCCCGTAATTTATTTATTTTAACTGTTAATTTATTTTTTGTTTTTCTTATCTGTTGAAATCTAAAATAGCTGTTTCAAGGTCACCTGTTTCAGATTGGAACATTTGCATTTTTTCTACAAGATTTGATGCTGAACTACCGTCTAATTTACCTTCTGAGATTGATATTGATTTGTTATTACCTTTTGCTATTGTTATAATACCGTTTTTAAGTTCTGCATTTACTCCGGCTTTTTCCAGTTCTTTCAAAAGGTCTTTGACCGTCATATTTTCTTTAATTTCAATCTCGGTATTCTTTCTTTGATATGATTCATCTTGTGTAGTTAGTGTTATATAACCTGAAGTGATGCCTGATGCGTTATTAAGCTCACTAAGTTTTTTATCTAAAATAGCAGAGTCTTCTGTAGCTTGAGCTCCATCTGTAATAGAAGCTACAAGACCAAGCGGATATTCTTTGCCGTTTACTGTAATTGTTGCGGAACCGTTAGTAAAGTTTGCACTTGTTACAACGCCGGTAATTAATCTTGATGTATTATTCGGATCTACGATTTGAACAGTTTTTCCAACTAGGCTGTTTGCTTGTTGAATCATGTTGTTAGTGTTTATTGATTCATTAAGTTTTTGCAACTCTTGTAACTGTGTAAATTGTGCTTGTTGAGCAAGCATTTCTGAGTTGTCCATAGGATCCATAGGGTCTTGGTTTTTTAATTGCTCCATCATAAGCATTAAAAAAGCATCGCCATCAAGTTCTTGAGAGGCACCATTTGCGGCTAATTCTTTTGCTTTGTTGACTGCAGTTGCGGACTGCATGTTTATTAATTCTTGATTTATTGCACCGAGTGTTGCCATTTCTACTCCCCTTAAATTTTTTTAGACTGTATAGTCTACCTTACCATTATGTTTTATTATCGTATTAGTGTTTTTAATTTCTATATTATTTGTTGTTTCTTCTATTTGTTCTTCAGTTGATGTAAATTCATTTGTATATGAAGATTGAGTATTTTGATCTGAGTTGTGTGTTTGTCTGTTTTGTCCGTGAGAGTTGTTAAAATTGCTTTGGTTAAACTGTTCTCTCTCAAAGTTCATTGCGTTGTTTGAAGATTCATTTGTACATTCAACTTTGATATTATTAACATTTACACCTTGTGCTCCTAAGCTGGATTTTAAAGCATCCATGTTTTTGTCAAAAAGCTCTTTAACGTGATGGTTTTCTGTTGTCATTTTTGCAACAATACCATCTTTGGAACTGATAATTTCGACAGTAACTTTGCCTAAATTTTCCGGTTGAAGAATCATTGAAACTTTATTTTGTCCGTTTTGAGCAAGCTCACTGAATTTTGTATTCATTTGAGACATGATATCTGATTTGTTGAGCAAAGTGTTCTGAGGTGCTGATTTAGCAGATAAATTCAGTTTTGCATCTAGTTTTCCCAAGAAAGATTCTGCAGGTGTCGAATTTGTACTTGTTGTATTGTCAACAGAAAATTTTATTACTTGTTCAGCCGCATTATTTTTAGTAGCTGCATTATTATTTTGATTTGAGTTAGTTTGTGCTTGGTTTTGTCCTGTTGTTTGTGATTGTGTAACAACAGTATTTGTTTCTTGCAGATTAGTCATTGTTGCTACTGCTTTATCTTTAACAGTTCCTGTTATGTCTTTATTAACAGGTAAATTTTCATTCTGTTTCGTTTGAGAAGCTACTTCATCAGTAATTTTTATTAGTGGTTCTGCATTTTGTGTGTTTGTATTTTCTGGTTTAGTGGTAGGTGTTATAACTTTATTGTTTTCTGTATTTTGTGCTGTATCATCGATGTTTAATACAATGCGTGATGAGTCTGCAGCTAAATTTTCTTTAGCTGTTTTTAAAGGAGCATTTGTAGTTGTTTCTGTATTTATTTTTTGTGCATTTACATTATCAATATCTATATTTAAGTCAATATCAGAAATATTGTTTGTTGTAGTAGTTTGGTTTTCTTCTGGTAGTGATATTTGAGTTTGTATTTGTTGTGTATTTTGATTTTTGTTAGTATTGTTGTTTTGTACTGTATTTTCTAGATTTGTTGTCTCTACTGTTTCAACTACAGATTGTATAACTTCTTCGGCAATGTTTTGTGTATTTTGAATAGGTGTTTGTAAATTAATTTTTGCAGCGTTTTCAGTTGTTTTAATTTGTTGAACTGATTGTTGCGTTTTTTTATTGTCAACAGTCTGATTATTTGTATTTAAAGCGTCATCTGTAGAAGTTTGTTGAGTTTGAGATATTACTGTATTTTGATTATCTAATATATTTTTGTCTGAAGTGTATTCAATATTTGCAATGATTTGTTCATTTGCTATTGTGTTTTTTGAAACTGTATTTTGAGTTTCATTTTGTTGATCTGTTCCGTTAGCTTCATTGTTTAAATTTTCTTCTTTTTCAGAATTTTGTGAATTATCTTTTTCTGTTGTTTCAGAAGAATTTTCATTTTTTGTATCTTCTGTTTTTTCTGAATTGTCGGTTTTTTGAGTTTCTTTGTTTGTTTCTATTTCTTTTGATGTATCTTTTTCATCAATTTTGTTATTATTATCTTTTATTTCAGTTTTATCTTGTTGATTATTGATATTATTAGAAGAATTTTTGTTACTTTGGTTTTCAACTTTTGTTGAATCAGTATTGTTATCTTTTGGTTTAGAGATATTTTGATTATTTTTTGTTTCTTTAGTTGAGTAATCTATTTTAGAATTATTATTAGTTTTGCTTGAATTTATATCTTTTGTTTTTTGTGCATAATTTGATGAATTAAATGTATTTGGGGAGGTTTTTACTGTATCGGCATAAGATTTTGTTGCATTAGTAAGTAAAGAATCAAAAGTTTTGCCTTTAAAGTCTGTGTTGCTAGAGAATTTTAAAGACATATTTTCTGAAACAGCTGAATTCTGTTTCTTTGTTCCTGCTATTAAATTTGCAATGATGTCTGTTGCCATTTTTTTGTTTGTTCCCCGTGTCTTAGATTCTCTTTCTTAACTTATGCTCTTCTTGCATAACGGCTTGAAGCCATATCATCAAGTTCTCTTCTTTCGTATTGTTCAAATTCTTGATAATATTTTTTTTGTTGATTTTCCTTTAATTTTTCGAGAACTTTTTTTTCTTTTAATACTTCATTTACTTCTTTTCTTTTTATTTCAAGAAGTCTTGAAATATTTTGTACAACAACTTTTTGACTTGAAATATCCACAATAAGTTTGTTGATAAAGTCTTTATATCTTTGTACTTCTACAAGGTTGAGGTCATTTCCGCTTTGAAAAACATTCATCAATGCTTGGTTGATTTCAAGTTGATAACTTTCAAGTGTTTTTTGTTTTTCAATAGCTTCTTGCAAACCTCTTTGAACTTTTGACAGTTCAAGAAGTTTTTCCTCAAGAAGTTTTTCTTTTATGTCCAGTACAACCTGTAATCTAAATTGAAATTTTTTCAAACCTTACCTCTATTAGTTTGTTTATATTTGTTCCAAGTCCAGTTATAATCCTTGCGAATTCACATGCAAAATATATTCCGCTCGGAATTATATACATACAGGGTACTACATGCATTTTATTTACTGTATCCTCCAAAAAATGTAATTTATTAAAAAATGCATAAAGTTTTGCCAAAATTTTACTATTATTTGTTTTTTGTATAAAATTATTATTACGTGAATAAAAGTCAGAGGATAAAAAATGTCAGAGAAAAAAGAATTTGAGTTCAAGGATACACTGAATTTGCCTCAAACAACACTAGCTATGAGAGCAAATGCTGCTGTTCGTGAGATTGAGATACAAGATTTTTGGGAAATGAAAAAGATTTATGAAAAAGGTCTTGAACAAAGAAATATAGATAATAAATTTGTTCTTCATGATGGACCTCCTTATCTTAGCTCTCCTAAAATCCATATTGGAACAGCATTGAACAAAATTCTTAAAGACATTGTTATTAAATATAAAACACAAAGCGGTTTTTATTCTCCTTATGTTCCTGGATATGACGGACATGGCTTGCCTATTGAAAATGCTGTTGTGAAGAACATTGAAGGTGGAAGAGATGCTGTAACAAAAGGTGAGTTGCGCTCAAAATGTAGAGAGTTTGCAATGAAAAACCTTAAAGGTCAAGAAGAAGACTTTAGAAGACTTGGTGTTTTGGGTAATTGGGAACACCCGTATGTTACAATTTCCCCTGAAATTGAAGCTGAACAGGTAAGAATTTTTGGTGAAATGTATCAAAAAGGCTATATAGAAAAAGGTCTAAAACCTGTTTATTGGTGTCCTCATTGTGAAACAGCTTTGGCAGAAGCTGAAGTTGAATATGCTGATCATACTTCTGCTGCTATTTATGTTAAATTTCAATTCACAGAAGAAGATGAAGCTAAAATATATGAAAAAGCAGGAATTAAAGGAGATAAGGTTGTATCAGCGGTTATTTGGACAACCACTCCTTGGACAATTCCTTCAAACTTGGCAATTTGTGTAAATGAAAGATTTGAATATTCATTGGTTGAATATGTTGATGAAGTTTATATTATCGCATCTGATTTGCTTTCTACATTTGTTAAAGATGCAGAACTTAATGAAACTGATGTAAAAGTTATAGGTCGTATTTTAGGAAAAGATCTTGAAAATTTAAATACAAAACATCCTTTGTATGACAGATTTAGTCCGATTTTATGTGGTGATCACGTTACACTCGATGCAGGTACCGGATGTGTACATACAGCACCGGGACATGGTCTTGAGGACTGGGAAGTTTGTCAAAAATATGGAATAGAAGTTTTGTCGCCATTAGATGCAAAAGGCTATTGGACAGATGAAGTTCCTGATATGGAAGGTGTTTATTACGAAGACGGAAACGAAATTGTTATAAACAGGTTAAATAAAGCACTTGCTTTGATTTCTAAAAAAGAAATTACACACAGCTATCCGCATTGTTGGAGATGTAAAAAACCTGTTATTTACAGAGCGACTCCTCAATGGTTTGTCAAAGTAGACAGATTCAGACGAGCAGCTCTTAGAGAAATTGGCAATGTTCAGTGGATTCCAGCTTCAGGAGAACAAAGAATCTCAAACATGGTTGAATCTCGTTCAGATTGGTGTATTTCAAGACAAAGAGTTTGGGGTGTACCTATTCCTGTCTTTTATTGCAAACATTGTGGCAAAGAGATTGTTACTCCTGCGACTATAGATAAAATTGCAAGAACATTTGAAAAAGAATCTTCTGATGTTTGGGTAAAAATGCCTGCAAAATATCTTTTGCCAACAGCATTTAAGTGCCCTCATTGCGGAAGCAGAGAATTCTTAAAAGAAAAAGATATCATGGACGTTTGGTTTGATTCGGGTATCACTCATAGAGCAGTTGTTGAAAAAAGACACAAAGAATTGGGGCATTTGCCTGTTGAAATGTACCTTGAAGGTTCAGACCAACATAGAGGCTGGTTCCAGTCTTCGCTTTTGACAGCGGTTGCTACATCAGGAAGAGCTCCATATTTGACTGTATTAACTCATGGTTTTGTTTTGGACGGTGAAGGCAGAAAAATGAGTAAATCTTTAGGAAATACAGTTGCACCTCAAGATATTATTAAAATATACGGTGCTGATGTTTTGAGACTTTGGGCTGCTTCCGTTGATTACAGAAATGACGTGAAAATCGGTGATACTGCAATAAAACAGATGGTAGAAATCTTTAAAAAGATGAGAAACACATCTAGATTTTTGCTTGGAAACTTGTATGATTTTGATCCGATTACTGATTATGTCTTCTATAAAGATTTGAAAGCTATTGATAAGTTTGCTCTTCACAAGCTGAATAATCTTATTACTAATGTTACAAAAGCTTTTGATACGTATGAATTTTACAAATATTTTCAGCATCTTCAAAACTTTGCAACTACAGATTTGAGCTCTTTCTATCTTGATATTGTAAAAGACAGATTGTATACAGCAGGCAAAAAGTCACTTTCAAGACGTGCTTGTCAAACAGTACTTTATGAAATTTCTCAAGCTTTGACAAGACTTCTTGCTCCTGTTATGCCTCACCAAGCAGAAGATATTTGGCAAAATACTCCAGAAAAACAACGTAACGGATTGGAAAGTATCTTGCTTTCTGATTGGCCAATGACTAATGCAAAATGGGTTAATGAAAAGATAGATGAAGAATTTACAAAAATCTTGAAGCTAAGAGAAATTGTTTCAAAGGCAATTGAACCTTTAAGAGCAAATAAAGAAATAGGAAGTTCTCTTGAAGCTGCTGTTTATATTCAAGGCGGAGATGCAGAGCTTTTGAAAAAGTATGAAAAAGAACTTTCAAATATCTTCATTACTTCTCAAGCATTTTTGACTGATAAAGCACCCGAAAATGTTATGAATGAGCATAAAGAAGATGAATATACAATCTATGTGACACATGCAATTGGCGAGAAATGCGACAGATGCTGGAAATATCGTCAACTTGTTGATATTGACGGTCAAGGCTCAATATGCCACGATTGTATAAAAGCTATAAATGGCAAAGATTAATTTATATATCGTATATACAGAAACTCCGCTTGTTATTCAAGCGGAGTTTTGTTTTAAGCAAATCAACATGTAGTTTTTGAGTCCTGTCTGTTATATAATTTCTGTACGAAAATATTAATAAGGAAGACAAATGACTGAACAACAAAAAAAAGGACGTATAGTCACAGGAATGAGACCAACAGGTAAATTGCATCTAGGGCATTATCTTGGTGTTTTAAAAAACATGGTTAAATTACAAAATGAATATGAGTGTTTCTTTTTTGTTGCTGATTGGCACGCTCTTACAACAAAATTTGATTGTACGCAAAATTTGATAGAAGATACAAAAAATGTTGTTCTTGATTGGTTGGCTGCTGGTGTTGACCCTGATAAAGCAAATATCTATATCCAGTCTCATTTGCCTCAAACTGCGGAACTTCACATATATTTGAGTATGATTACACCTCAAAACTGGGTAGAACGTGATCCTACATTAAAAGATTTGGTAAAAATGATTAGAAAAGCTGATGACGAATCAAAACCAAGTGTTTCATACGGCTTTTTGGGCTATCCAGTGTTGATGTCTGCTGATATATTGTCATTCAATGTGGATTGTGTACCTGTAGGTATTGATCAGGTTGCTCATATTGAGATAACAAGAGACATAGCTAGACGTTTTAATAATATTTATAAAACAGAATTGTTTAAAGATGCAAAACCACTTTTGACAAATACGCCAATGTTAAAAGGTGTTGATGGTCAAAAGATGGGCAAATCTTTTCATAACGATATAAAAATTTCTGACGATGAAGAAACCACACAAAAGAAAATTATGCAGGCGATTACTGACAGAAGCCGAGCAAGAAAAGATGACCCTGGTCATCCCGAAAATTGTGAAGTGGCTTTTGAATATTGGAAAGCTTTTGCTTCTTCAGAGCTTGTGCAAACAGTTCAAAAAGAATGTATTGCCGGTGAAAGAGGCTGTGTAGCTTGTAAACGTCAACTTGCAGAAATAATAAATGAACAACTCAGACCTATTCGTGAACGTAGAAAATATTATGAAGAACATCCTGAAC
Organism: Candidatus Gastranaerophilales bacterium; assembly: GCA_944323475.1. GTDB lineage: Bacteria > Cyanobacteriota > Vampirovibrionia > Gastranaerophilales > Gastranaerophilaceae > Limenecus. The sequence continues at coordinate 10,008 of CALUSQ010000023.1, read as the reverse complement.
TTGTTGAGGAAATTATAAAAAAAGGTGACAAAAAAGCTCAAGAAGCTGCAGAAAAAGTTTTACAACAGGTTAGAAAAGTTGTTGGAATGTATAGATATTAAACTGTAGGAGCATTGAATTTGCTACAAAATAAGAACATTTTAATAGGAATAACTGGTGGGATTGCAGCTTATAAAGTTTGCGAGCTTATTAGATTATTCAAAAAAAATGGTGCAAATGTTAAAGTTACAGCAACAAAAAATGCTCTGGAATTTGTCACAAAACTTACTTTAGAAACTCTATCACAAGAACCTGTTTATCTTGAACAATTTAGTATTGAAGAAAAAAAACCAGAACATATTTCTTTGTGTGACTGGGCTGATGTTTTTGTTATTGCTCCTGCAAGTGCAAATACTATAGGAAAAATTGCAAACGGAGTATGTGACAATTTGCTGACATCTTTGGCTTGTGCTTTTCAAAAACAAATATTTATTGCTCCTGCTATGAATACAGGCATGTATAATAATTTTGCTGTGCAAAAAAATATAGAAATTTTAGAAAATAACGGTATAAAAATTATTGAACCGGAAACAGGTTTTCTCGCGTGTGGAACTAACGGAAAAGGTAGATTGGCAGAGGTTTCTGAAATATATTCTGTAGTAGAAAGCTATTTTGAAAAAAAACAATTTCTTAAAAATAAAAAGGTTGTTGTAACTGCAGGTGGTACAAAAGAAAACATTGACCCTGTGAGGTATATTGGCAATTACAGTTCCGGTAAGATGGGAACTGCAATCGCTGATGCTGCGGCGATTGCAGGTGCTGAAGTTGTATTAATAAAAACTTTTGATATTGACAGAAACTACAAAACCGTTGATGTAAAAAGTGCTCAAGATATGTTTGAGGCTGTAAAAAAAGAGTTTGTTGATTCAGATGTTTTGATAATGGTCGCTGCTGTTGCTGATTACAGACCTGAAACTGTTCAAGATTTAAAAATAAAAAAAGAAAACAATGATTCTTTTACAATAAAACTTGTGAAAAATCCTGATATTCTTTCTGAAATGTGTAAAATTAAAAAAACTAATCAACAAGTAATAGGCTTTTGTGCAGAAAGCAACAATCTTATTGAATATGCAAAAGAAAAAATAAAAAGAAAAAACTGTGATTATATAATTGCAAATGATATTTCTAAAAAAGAAACAGGATTTGCAAGTAATTATAATGAGGTTTTTGTTATAGACAAACATTTGAATATGACAAAGATTGAAAAAGATACAAAAGAAAATATAGCGATGAAAATAATGGAGTTGTTATATGGCAAAAACAATTGAAATTATAAAAACTCTTGAAGAGTATGCCCCCCCAGAACTTGCAGAAAGTTGGGATAATTCTGGTTGGCAGGTGTTTTTGGGTAATGATAATACAACAAAGGTTTTATTATGTCTATCAGTTACTGATGATGTTATAAATCAGGCATTTGAGCTTGGTTGCAATCTTATTGTTTCTCATCATCCTTTGATTTTTAAACCTGTAAAAGTCATAAAAGATGTTAAAATAATAAAAGCTGTGCAAAGAGGCATACAGATTTATTCATTACACACAAATTGTGATAAAACAAACAATGGTACGAGTGATATAATAGCTCAAAGGTTGAATCTTAAAAAAACAGCAGTTTTAAATGACTTTGTCAGAGTGGGACTTGCTCCTCATGATATGACGTTAGAAGAGTTTATTGCTTTTGTAAAACTTGCGTTTAATGTAGAGAGAATAAAACTTGTCAACAATGCAAGAAAGTCTATAATAAGAACAGTAGCAGTTTGTGCCGGAGCGGGTGCAGAATTTATACCGGATGTTGAAAAATATAACATAGATGCATATGTAACATCCGAAATTAAATACCATGATGCTCTCGACTCCAGACGTGCAGCTATTTTAGATATCGGGCATTTTGAATCGGAAAAACCTTTTGTCGAAGAAATTAAGAAAGTTCTTGAAAGTAGCAAAGAAAGAGTAGACGTTGTTGTTGCAAAAGAAAAACCTGCTTGGGAATACGTTTAGAAAAATATTTTCTCTAAAATTTTTCGCAATTTGCTTTTTTGTTATAAATTTTTTAGCACAAGCGGGAAATTCTTATCAGACTGCATTAATTACATATCCTGAAAATAATAAAAATTGGAAACAAATATATTTTCAAACTCAATATGATGAGACTATTTCTCAGTGGATTCCGTCATATTCTCAAAACAACAATTGGGGTGAATCAGTTGTCTTTCATTCTTACAGATGGGCAAAAGGTAATTCTTGTTACAAATTTATGCTTAATTTGCTTGCGAATGTAGAATCAAGAAATAAAACAATGAAAAGACAAATTATTAAAGATGATTTTGTTGATTCGGTTGCTATCTGGTGTGCAGATAAAAACTCAGCTATGCCTGCTCAGTGTGAGATTGTTCGAGTTACTTCTGCATACGAAGGATTGGTTTCTATACACTATATAAATAAAAATCCTAAATATTTTTTGGATTACCAAAAAGATATGTGGCTCAGTATTATAAGAAATATCAGAATATATTACAGCTATTTTAGATGGGATAGAGTTACTGGTAAGGAAACTTCTGTACAATTGCAATAAATATCTGTTTGCTATTGGTTTAACAATCCATTTGTATTAATATTTGACTATGAATATAAATTATGAATTCGAAACAATTACAGCTATTGCGACACCTCTGGGTATGGGGGGTGTCGGTGTTATAAGAGTTTCTGGCAGTAAAGCTTTTGAAATTGTTCAAAAAATGTTTTCAAAAGAAATAAAAGAAGCAGGAAAAATTCACCATGGCTGGATTTTAGATGGGGTTACAAGAATTGATGAGGTTATTTTGCTTCCTTTTAAAAATCCAAATAGCTTTACGGGGGAAGATGTTATCGAAATTCAATGTCACGGCGGGCCCAAAGTTGTTAAAAAAATTCTTGAACTTACCATACAAAATGGTGCAAGATTGGCACAAAGAGGAGAGTTTACTAAAAGAGCTTTTTTAAATAAAAAATTAGATTTGTCACAGGCAGAAGCTGTGTTAGATATAATTCATGCAAAAACAGATAATTTTGCACAAAAAAGTGCAAACAACTTGTCCGGTGCGCTGGCGGATGCGATTAAAGAAATAAAATCCTCTCTTTTTACTTTGTATTCTCGTATTATTGCTGCTGTTGATTTTCCTGAAGATGTTCATGAACCTGAGTATTCTTATCTCGAATCAGAAATAAATTCTGCAATAAACAGCATTGAAAAAATATTAAAAAATGCAAATGCATCAAATATTATGAGACAAGGTATAAAAATAGCTATTGCTGGTTGTCCAAATGCAGGAAAATCTTCTTTGTTCAATGCTTTGTTAAACCTCAATAGAGCAATTGTGACAGAAATTCCAGGTACTACTCGTGATGTTATTCAAGAATCCATTGATCTTGATGGTATTCCTGCGACGCTAATTGATACAGCAGGAATAAGAGATAATGAAGAAGTGGGAAAAGTTGAAGCAATAGGTATAGAATATACAAAAAATTATGTAGAAAATGCAGATTTGATATTGTTCTTGTTTGATTGGAGTAAGGGGTTTGATGCTGATGATGCTGCAATATATGAAATGATAGAAAACAAGCCGCATATCAAAGTCGCCACAAAAGCAGATATTGCTGAGGTACCAAATCCTGAGGCTATCAATGTTTCATCTAAGACAGGTTTTAATATTGATGAATTAAAAGAAAAAATTAAAGAAGCTGTATTGGACAAAAATGCAATGGAAACAGAGTTCGTCACAAACCAAAGACAAGAAGAGTGTTTGAAAAACTCGAAAAATGCACTACAAAATGCTCTTGTTGCTACTCAAAATGGTGAATTGCAAGATTTGATTTCTATTGATATAAAAACAGCGTTGATTGCTTTAGATGAAATCACCGGTGAGGTTATCACCGATGAAATATTGAATAATATATTTGAAAATTTTTGTATAGGTAAATAAATTAATCCACGTATTTTCTTGCACAATCAAACATTGCATTAATCAAACCGTTGTTTGCTTGCAGGTTCATTCCTGCTGTTTGAAATAGCTGTCTTGTTCTTTCTTCCCAAAATGGATAAATATCTTCTTTATCTATGTCCAAAACTTGAGCAATGAGTGTAAGTTCTTTCCAATCCAGCGGTATTGGTCTTGCGCCTCTTAAGATATCTACAATTTCTACACGTTTTTTTCTTGGGAAACTCTTTAAAAATTGTACTGTAGATATACCTTTTGCTTTTTGTCTTTCTCTTAAAAATTCAACAGACTCATCTATGATAATTGGTTCTTGAGGAATTTTATATTCTACAAATTCCTCAGGCAAGATATCCATAACAGTCGCAATTCTTTCAAGGGTTATGCTTCTTGTAGAAAAAGGAATAGCATTGTCTATAAGGTTGTATACATAAGAAAGTGTTACCCCAATCATTTCTGCAAAATCTTTTTTGTGTAAATGATTTGATTCTAAAAAATTTGCAACCTTTTCACTGCTTTTTAAATTGACTATAGCTTTGCTCTTGGTTGACATTAGTTTCCTCCGTCCCTAAATATAATGTTTGGAAAAGTATTAAAAAAACTTTTAAAATATTGTTTGAAACTCGTATTAAAAACTTTTGAAAAATTTCATATTATATAGATAAACTGTTTTAAACATTTTTTTATTGGTAAAATGTATGTAACGTTTGAGGCTATCTTATTTGTTTATAAAGTACAAATACTTTTTAAAAAATAAAATGAAAGGCTTTTTATGAAACTCATTGTAGGGCTAGGAAATCCTGGTGATAAATACAAATTTACAAGACACAATGCAGGTTTTATGGCATTGGACTTTATCAACTTGAACAATAAATTGGGCAGTTTTGATTTTAATTTTGAATCTAAGTTCAAAGGAGAAATTGCCAAAATCAACTACAATGGAGAGACGGTTATATTCTTAAAACCTCATACATATATGAATCTTTCAGGGGAATCAGTTATTGCTGTAATGAATTTTTATAAAATTTCAAAAGAAGATATCTTAATTATTCATGATGATATAGATATGCCTGTTGGTAAAATTCGTTTTCGTGAAAAAGGTTCTGATGGAGGTCAAAAAGGTATCCGCTCAATAATTCAAATGCTGGGCGGCGCAAATGATTTTGATAGATTGAAAATAGGAATAGGTCCACAGTTGAATCTTAGTGCAGAAGCTTATGTCCTGCAAAATTTCTCAGATGAACAGTTAAAAGAGCTTAAAGAAGTATTAAAAAGGGTCGAAAATGCTTTAGCCGTATATTTGAATGAAGGTATCAAAATAGCACAAGCAAAATTTAATTAGACTGTGAAATTTTAAAGATATTTAATATTTGAAGATTTAAATAGCAAAATATTTTTTTAGTGGTTTTTATTCAATAAAACAAATGAGGATTATTATGATTAAACCGCTAAACACAGGATTATATAGTTCTTTGTATATGAAAAGAACTAACCTTTCTCAAAACGATTCTTTTAATAGAACGTCAAAACCTATTAATGTTGATGCTATTTCTTTTTATGGTCTTACAAAACAATTAAAAAAACGCACATATGTTGATGGTCAGAAAGATATAAAAAAAATTGTTGAAGCTCACAAAGATAAAAGTTTGATGGTAGGGCAGTTACCGCCATTTATTATTGCCAAATTGCCTAAAGAAAATAGAGCACAATGTATTAAAGATATTTACGATACATTTGATGAAATCACTCTGGAATTAAGAAATTTTGATGAAACAAAAGTCTCAACAATTAAAGAAATTCAAAACAGACGTAGTGAATCAACCAGAAAGAAATTAGAAGATATCCTTCAAAAATATAAATTGGTATCACGTTGGGATGATATTGATTTAGAATATTTGGGTAAAGGTGGTAAAGGTTCCGGATATAAGATAGTTGGACTTAGGGATCCTGGAAAAAGTGAAGATGAATATGTAATAAAAGTTTATCACTTATTAGAGGGTCGTAATTGGCAATATTATAAAAGTCACGGCGCATATGCAGAAATCAATAGCGCTGCCGCCTGGATGGATAATGCCGGTTATGAAACAGACAGGGGTAAGTTTTTCTTCGGTAGTTTGAAAAGTGGATATATGGTAATAAAATATGTGGATGATGATGTTCGTCTCCCAAAACAATTTGTAAAACCATATCGTTACGGATTAAAAACTACAGACGAAAGTGTTTTCCATAAACATAATGTGTGCAAAAATTATAAATTTGACTGGGGTGGAGTTCGTGTTGTTAATAGAATAAAAAATGAAAGTAAAACAGCAAGAAGAGTTTTTGAACGTATTCAAAATATGCCTCCGGAAAAACGAGACGCTGAATATTATCACATATTGGGTTCGAAAAAATACGAAAAAAGTTCAAAAAATGCGGGTTTAGCACTGAGTATAAAATATTTAAATAACAAGGAATCTCACATAAATGAAATGATAAAATTAAATGACCCATATGTGGATAGAGCTCTTGCGTATGTTCTAAAATATTTGCCATATTCCACTGCTATTCAGTATTTTGAGCAACTCGTTCAAACAAAAGATGTCATAACTCAGGTGATTTTATTTAATGAAATTCCATTGCTTGCGATGAAACATAGGGATAATGTTGATATCAAAGATGATTTGCAATCTGTTCGTTCTGCTATTATGCCCGACAGAGTAAAGAGATATTATGACATTGCAGAAAAATACGCATTACCTGATTCAATAGAACATTTGGCAAGTTATGTGCATATGTTGCCATTATCAATATTTAGAGAGTATTATGCAAGATTGGCTCAAATAGATAATATTGACTTACAAGATAGGTTGATTTATAAATTTTCAAATCTTCCTAGAAGAGATGTGCTTTTTGCTAAAGAACAAGTCGCCAAAAATTTAAAAGATGAAAACTTAAAGAAAAAATTTATTGAAAGTTTGAATGGTGATAACGAAGAAAATAATTATTTACTATCTTTATTATCAAAATGATATTGAATGATTTATTTAAAATATATATTAAAATATTACCATTTATATTTTAAATTTTCTTCAATTCTCTCATGTCCTCCAGATTGTTTTTTATATCTTTCTATAGATTCAATTACATAATCTGGCAGTAAGTTGTATCTATCTTTTAAACAAACACTGTAATTATTGTCTTCATATTTGTGCTTTAAATTTTTTGTACAAATTATTGACAAGTTATAACCATATTTTTTTAGCCGCATTTGTCTTAAATCAAATCCTGCCATAACCAGATGATAAATAAGTATCCCAGGAGTAAAGCAGTTTATATGGCCTCCTCCAGCAGATGTTTCTGATGGTGGTACAGTTATTGCAAGTATCCCATTATCTTTTAAATCTTTGTAAATTTTATTCAAAAACAGACCCACATTAAGTTGATGTTCTAGTATATGAGATGCCCATATACAGTCAAATTTTTCTTTAAAATCATGTTTAAGATAATCATCAACAATAAAATCAATTTTATTTTTTAAATCTTTATCAAAAATCTCAGAATCATAGCCAGATATAGCAGTGACTTTTTTATTGTTTTGGAAAAATATTTTGCTATGTTTGCCTTCACCAGCTCCAAGATCAAGTACTGATAAAAAATGGTAATTATCAAGCAGTTTTTTTAGGGCTTTGTTCCCCATTAATTCTGGTGTTTTTTTGTTTCTAATTTTATCTATTATTTTTTGAATTATTCTTATTTTCATTTTTATCTTTAACCTTTATTGTAAGTTTTTAAAATATTTAAAACTTTATTCAAGAAAAGTTTATTTTGTTCTCTTGAATAGATTAATGTTTCTGAATTATTTAATTTTTTATTAAGGCAATCTTTAATTTGTGTTATATCCTCACAAAAAATATATGGAAATGGAAATTGTTCAAATTTATTTGATAGCCATTTATTTCCCATTTTATCTATCCAAGGCAAAACTATAACTTTTTTGTTTAACAAACAACCCCAATATGCACCATGATATGAGTTAGTAATTATTATTTTTGTACTTGCTAAAAATTTTATAATTTCTTCAAATGATTTATTATCTTTATTTGTAATATAAGGGTAATCTTTTGCGTAAGTTATATAAGGTATACTGTAATCTTTATGAAGGTATAAAACAGTATCATGTAGAATTTCTGTGTCTGAATATTTGTCAAACAATTCTGACATGCAACTTGCACAAGGTACAAAATCATATTTTGTATTTTTATCTCTTAATCCTACTAATTTAGAATTTTTTAAAAAACTTAAATCTGTTAATTTTTCAGTGGCTGTATTATCAGTTCCTGCACCCCAATAAATAACAATATTATTTTTAGATAATTTTTCTAAAATTTTTATTTTTTCATAAAAAAATGATTGAAAAAGTCCACCTCCACCAACAATAAAAATTTTATTTTTTAGTTTAATATCTTTCAAAGCTAAAATGTCTATTGATGGATAATTTTTGAATTCTTCAAAATAAGACTTTGGACAACAACTTAAATCACCAATATTTCTTGTGTTTTTTCTATAAACAAAAATAATATTATTAGTTTGAATTGTTATTATTGAGTTTAAAATTCTAAAAAGTTTTTTTAATTTTTTCATGATTTTATTAGTGCAATATATTTGTTTTGATTGATAGCTGTTAGTAAGATAAATTTTTCCTGTTTTGTGAAAGGCAAGATGTTTGTATTTTTACCTTTTCTGTATTTTAATCTTGAAATTTTGAATTTGCCAATTTTTATTAAGTCTTTTCTGTGGTAACTATCTAACCAAGAACCGTTAAAATGATGGATAGCAAAGTTTTCTTTTCCTTCTTCTTTTGTGCAAAAGTAATAATATGGATATATTATACAATTTTGACATAGTTCTATTGTTTGGGTTCCATCAAAAGGTTTTTTTAGCCCAAAATTTTGTATAAAATATTCTGTAATTTTTTGCGTATTTGGTTGAATATCAAAACCTTTTTCTGTAATAAATTCATGTGTATAATAATATTCAAGTAAATCTTTTATTATTGGATTTTCTTTTTTTGAACCCATAAATGCGGTAATGGGTGAAAATATATTTTCCCATTTTTCAAATCCACTTACAAAATCATGAACTAGAAATTTGTCTATATTTTGCGTTATCTCAACATCTGTATCAAGATATATCCCTCCATAATTATATAAGGCATAAAGCCTTATGTAATCTGATACAAATGCCCATTTTTTATTTTCAAAAGCTTGGGTTGAATATGTATTTTTGATTTTTTCAAATTTTTCATTATTCCATTCAATTATTTCATAATCTGGGCAAAATTTTTTCCAGCTTTCTATGTATTTATCTAAGGAGTCTGGCTTTTCTTTGTCTCCAACCCATACATAATGAATAATTTTGGGTATTGTATTCAACATTAAATATCACCTTTTTGACAATAACTAGACATGGATTATAACTTTCACGACTATAAAAGTCAATATTGCTTAAAAAACTTGATATATAACGCTGTTTTTTGAACGCTGTTATTTGTCATAATTATAATGAGCATGAACAATAAATTATTATTAGGGAAAAGAATAAAAGAATTACGTAAAATAAAGGGTTTTACGCAAGAAAAGCTTTCTGAACTTGTTGGAATTGATTCAAAACATCTCAGCAGAGTAGAGTGTGGGATTAATTTTCCGTCACTTGATTTATTGAACAATATTGCTAATACGCTTGAAGTAGAACCTTCTGTTTTGTTTCAAACAAATCACTTAAAAGATAGAAAAACTTTATTAAGTGAAATAAAAGCAATTTTAAATAAACAAACTGACGAAAAAATAAAATTATTTTATAGAATACTTCAAGATATAGTTGATTAAGTTGTTAATTTTTTAAATGTGATATAATTAAATAATAAACAGCACTTTGACATATTTATATGGGGACGTTTTGGATTTGACGGGGTGATCGTTTGTATCAAACTGCGGGTCCGAGCGCTGTTCTCGGTTATCAA
>CALUSQ010000022.1 GCA_944323475.1 Candidatus Gastranaerophilales bacterium | reverse complement strand
AATAACGGAACTCCTCTTGAACTTTTTGTAAAATAGCAATCAAATGAGACTTGTCTGCTCCGCAGGAGGACATGATTTCATCCACTTTAGAGTAGTCAATCCCAGTGTGAGTCTGTGGGCTCATATTTTCTCCTTTTTAATAAAAATTAATTTAGACCAACCTTGTGACAATATCGTGATTATTGTCACAATTACATACAATATAGTATCTGAAAGTCACTAATTTATCAAGGGAAAATATAAAATTTAGACTGTTTGGAGTGCATGTTATTGCAAAAAGCAAAAACAAAATGCTATCATAGTAAAAAATAAGTTATTATAAACATGTAAGGACTATTTTATGAAAAATATAAAAGCTTTCACTCTTGCAGAAGTACTAGTATGCCTTTCAATTATAGGAGTAATTGCAGCACTCACAGTACCAACATTAATAAATAACACGACTCAAAAAGCAAATGTTCAAAGCTACAAAAAAGCAATGGTAGCGTTAAACAATATTGTTGAACGTTCTATAACAGATTCACGTTTTCAACCATCACCATCTTGTTTTTACTGGGAGACAAATCCTTATGGAGGTGCAACTTGTGTAAAATGGGACGAAAAAGGTAATTGTTCAAAATATGAACATTATGACGGTTCATCATTAGAATCTGATTACAATGGTCCAATGAGTCAATGCAATGATTTATTTAGATTTATAAAAGAAAACCTACAAATTGTAAAAGAATGTCCGAACAGTAATGCATATTCCGGAGGATGCACCCCTGAATATGAAGGAAATGACACAACTCAAAAGAATAAAAATCCAGATGCATCAGATTATGATATCAACAAAGCGACAAGTGGTTGCAGCGGCTGGAGAAAAGAAAACTTAAAAAAACGTAATGCTTATGTGCTTTCTGATGGTTCAATAATAATTTTATATGGAACCGGTGCACAACTTTTAGCAATAGACACAAATGGTAAAAAAGGGCCAAACAAATGGGGCTATGATGTATGGCCAATGATACTTAAAGGAAACAAAGGATATACACCAACCTACAGACCAGGTGGCTGTGAATTCACAGAAAAAGGTGGTATTTCTACATCTAAAATCTTTAGTTCAGATTATTAGAATCTAACAAATTTTTAAATTATTAAACAATACTCTGTCTCATTCTATCAGAACGTTTTGTGCTTAATATATTTTTAAGTTTCATAATAGCTTGAGCGTGTAATTGGCATACTCTTGATTCAGAAACATTTATGGTTTCACCAATTTCTTTTAACGTCATATTTTCATGATAATAAAGAACCATTATCATTCTTTCTCTTTCAGGAAGACGTTTTAATGCCATTTGTAGTTCTTTTTTTACATCTTTATCAACAAGCTGTTCTAAAGGATTTTTTGTATTTTCATCTTGAATTGTATCAATAATTTCGACACTTTCTTCTGAAGTACCTTTTTTATCATACAAAGATCCTACTTGTGTTTCTTCAGCAAGCAAACTTTCTATTTTTTCTTTTTCCATTCCCATTGCATTTGCAATTTCGGTAGTTGTAGCAGCTCTACCAAGAGATTGTTTTAAATTTTCTGCAACAAGCTTTATTTCTTTAATTTTCTTTCTTGTAGAACGAGGCACCCAATCTTGAGAACGTATTTTATCTATAATAGTACCTCTAATACGCATCAGAGCATAAGTCTCAAATCTCGCACCTTTGTCTGGGGTATATTTTTCAATAGCATCAATAAGGCCTTCTACTCCAAAACTGGTAATATCTTCTAGAGAAAATGTTTGGGGAAGATTCATTTTTACACGACCGATTACATATCTTGTCAGATAAATATATTGGATAATAAGCTTGTCTCTCAGTGTTTTATTTGTTTTATCCGCAAGATAAGCAACCCAAAGCTCTTCCAGCTCTTCGTCTGAAACTCGTTTTATCCTGTTATATGAACTGTATTCTAATTCTTCGTTCATCTCTGTACGTTATCCAACGATTTCCCCTAAAATCATCTTATACAGGCTCTCTCCCCCATCAATTCATTCAAAACCCGTACAAATCACAAACGTGCGTGATGGTAATATTATATATTTAATTCTATCGTTTCAGTATATTTGCAAATCATGCATACGTATGATTTTTTAATAATTAATTAAAATATCTATAATTAATTATTAAAAACTAAAAAATGAATTTAACCAAAAATTCTTATAGCTTTTTCAAACATATGATAAACTTCTTGAGTATATTTTTTTGCATAATCTGAAGTATTAAATACACCGTCGTAATGTCTTTCACATTCTGTGTATGCATTAGAACCGTTCATTTGTTTAGGATACATCATAAGTTCATGTGTGTTTAAAAATGGAGACAAAGGAAATATATCATGCATTTGCATATAGCAAGGTAATTTTTTGCTGACATTTTCAAATCCAAACAGACAAGAATTTAATCTGTTTAGCCTTGCATTAAAACATAAAGAACCATCATCATTATCATTTGAAACTTCTGGTCCTGCAGCATAGCTCATATAACCGCTTTGTTTTTTAGATTCCCAAAGAACACTTTCAAAATTATCAGCTTTCCCCCAGTCAGTGCCTGCATTGTAACCTATATCTCTAAATTCTACTCTATCATCACATTTTTCACCAACAAAAGACAAATCATATCGCCCAGTTTTATCTTTTATTTTAGTTAAAATATATTTCATTTGTTCTCTGTCAGGGACATTACCGTGACCGCAATATCCGTTCATATCAAAAACATGTTTACCACTATCAAAATAAATACAATCAAAACCTAAATCTATTGCCCACTCACAAGCATCAATATATGCATTCTCATCTTTTCGCCAATCAAAATCACGACCTTGTACTCTAATCTGTTGAGAAGAAAGAGGCATTCTAAAGCCGGTTTTAAACCCAAGAAGATGTGCCATATCATTAAAGGCTTTTACCTGTTCATCATCCCCCATCTTGCCTTTTAATCCATCACTTGTTAAAGCTTTACTGATTCCTGAATGCAAGTTTACACAATACAAAGAATCAGTATTTGTATAGCCATCACAATGCAAAGAAGGATATAATTGAGAAAGCACAATACAATTTGGATAAAAATTTGCAGAAGTCGGGACTGCTGTTATCAATTTCATTATATTCAACAGACCTTCTGAAACTCTTCCATTATCATATTTGGCAATTACTCTTGGGTTAATCTCAATATAATTTGCTCTTCGCCCCCAATTATTACCATAATATGGAGTAAAGATATTAAAAGGTATTCTTGGGTAATCATAATCAGGTTTTGTTAGAGTGCACAAAGATTGTATTGTCTGCTCTGGAGTTCTTTTTAACAATTCAGCGGGAAAAGCATTTAGCCATTTTTTATGACCTACTTGATAAAGGTGTTCCTTTGTCCAATTGTCTTCATAGATATCATCTCTACCTGAAACAATCCAAAAAAGTTTCTTTAAAGGTTGACTATCACCATAATAGGCTTTAAAAGAAGGTTGAAAAGCCTTACCAATAAACAATTTATTTATTTCTGACTTTTGTTTATCAAATTTTAAAAAGTTATTTTCATTTGCAACACAAGAATTATCAACGCTTTTTGGTAAAGCAGTAAAAAAATTATTTATATTTAACAAATTAGATGTTTTGTATGCAGAAACAGGTTTTATCATAAAATTAGTAAAACATAAACAAAAGTTTTTTAAACTAATTTTTAAAAATTCTTCAAATCTCGTATTAATTATGGATTAAAAAGATAACAAGCTGTTTTAAAATTTATATATGAAGAAGTTTTTGGCTTTTATTATATTATCAAACTTATTTTTTTCTCCGGTATTTGCGGCAGCAGACTCAAATTTGCCGGATTTACCTGTTTTGCCCTCTCTAGAAATATATACAGATAGTGTTGAAGATGCTTTTTCTCCATCAACAACGCCTTCTCAAATAGCCCCTAAAAATACTGTACAACCAAAACCTACCCAGACAAATACTCAAAAAACGACTACAACAACTACCAAGAATACAACGCAAACACAAACTGCACAAAAAACTACTGTAAAAAAAGTTACAAAACAAAATACAGAAGTAAAAAAAGCAACTAATAACAGCTACTATCAAAATAATAAAAATTCATATGTAATACCAAAAGGCAAAAAATTCCAAGTTGTTTTAGCTCAAGCTATTTCAAGTTCAACACCCGAAGGGACAAGAATAAGTTTCAAAAGTACATATCCTGAAACATCAAGATACATAACAATTCCTGCAGGTACAATCTTTTACGGAAGAATAACAGATACACATGGCCCGCAAATTACAGGTAACGGGGGATTAATAGTTATTGAAGTAAACCAAATGGTATATCAAGGAAAAACTTATAATATTGATGCCAAAATTAGTGTTGCTAATGAAAAACGTATATTTTTAAACAATATTAAAGGCAAAAGAATGTATTTTCAAAGTATTCCAAAAGCTCTCAAACCAGGAACTACTTTCTTCAAAAAAATGTGGCGTGTAACTTGCAAACTTGCCCAAAACGAAAGCGGAGTAGAAATTATATTAACTCCGTTCTCGTTGATTACAGGTGTGGTAGTTTACGCTGTAAATTTAGTAGCTTCACCTGTAGTGGCAATTTTTTACAAAGGAAAATCAATTACGATTCCCGCAAACTCAAGATTTACTATCCAACTTCGAGAAGATGCTGTATTGTATAAATAAAATTAGCTTATTACGCAACTATTTAGATATTCTATTGTATTAACTTTGTTTTCATATAAATATTTTAAAAAGTCTAAATGAGCACGGCTTAAAGAGGAAATAACAAGATTTATTTCAAATCCTTCCGAACAGAATGGTTCATAATCATAAATTACATAGCTGTTATATTTACTTTTCCATTCTTTTCTTTCAATCTTACAGTTATTTTCAAATGCTAAATCTTCAAGCCAAGGTAAAAGCTCTTTACTAACATTATTAAATTCTATCTGGTGTCTTTGATTTAGACTATCAGTATATTTTTGTGTGAGCATTACAAGATTCCTCTCTTATATTTTTTATTTTTTAATTCCGTATACAGATATGAAAAGTGCATACGCACTATATCCATTGTCAGTGTAAGTTGGATTTAGAAAATATAAAATAGACCAATGTATAATAATCTGTTGTTAAAAAGTACAATCTTTTTTCTAGGTAAAAAAACACGTTCTTAAACTTTGTGATATCATTTAGCAAAGAACAAAATCTAAAAACATCGTGAGGACTAAATTTGCAAAACTCTGTAGGTATAGTTGAAACAAAGTATTATAAAACAGAAGACAAAATTATACTTGAGTCAGGTGAGCAACTTGGACCAATACAAATTGCTTATGAAACTTATGGAACACTTAATGCCCAAAAGGATAATGCAATACTTTTACTGCACGCACTGACAGGAGACGCCCATGCAGCCGGTTTTAATTCAGAACAAGATAAAAAGCCAGGTTGGTGGGATGATATGGTAGGACCAGGCAAAGCATTTGACACTGAAAAGTATTTTGTTATTTCGTCAAATATGCTTGGAGGTTGTTCAGGTACGACAGGTCCTTGTTCTATAAATCCAAATACAGGAAAGCCTTATGGTTTGAATTTTCCTGTTATAACAATTGAAGATGCTGTTAAAGTCCAAAAAAAACTTGTAGATTATCTTGGTGTGAAAAAACTAATTGTTGCAGGCGGTTCAATGGGCGGAATGCAAGCTCTTGAGTGGGCAATAACTCATTCAGACATGGTTGAATCAGCAATAATCATAGCTTCTACAAGCAGATTAACAGCTCAAGGTATTGCCTTCAATGCTGTTGGTAGAAATGCCATATTGTCAGATCCATATTTCAACAACGGTGATTACTACGACAAAGAAAAACAACCAGAAAAAGGCCTTGCTATAGCAAGAATGATTGGTCACATTACATATCTCTGTGAAGAATCAATGCACAGCAAATTTGGCAGACACTTTAAAAATGAAACAAACGGTATAGAAAAGCCAAATTTTGATTTCAATATAGATTTCCAGGTTGAAAGTTATCTTGCACACCAAGGACAAACTTTTGTTGAAAGATTTGATGCAAACAGCTATTTATACATTACAAAAGCTGTAGACTACTTTGACTTAGCCCAAAAACATGGTTCATTAACAAATGCATTCAAAAAAACCAACGCAAGATTTCTTATTATGTCTTTTACTACAGACTGGCTGTTTCCTACAAGCCAATCTAAAGAAATTGTTCAAGCTTTAATCAAAGCCGGAAAAGATGTCTCTTTCTGTGAAATTGATTCACCTTGCGGACATGATGCATTCCTGCTTGAGTTTGAAACACAAACAAAAATAGTCAAAAGTTTTCTTTCTAAAGCGGCAGGAGAAAAAAATGCAACAGTTTGAGTTAAACAAGAAAGAATCACTTCATCTTAATTACTCGGTAATTACAGAAAATATTGAGAAAAACTCAAAGGTTCTCGATTTAGGATGCGGCAGTGGAGAGCTTCTTGAAATGTTGATAAAGAAAAAACAATGTGTTGGCTCTGGTATTGATATAAGCCAACAAAATGTTATCGAAAGTATTCAAAAAGGCCTTTCAATTGTTCAAGGCGACATAGATGAAGGATTAAAAGAATTCACTGACAAAGAATATGATTATGTGATTCTTAATCAAACATTGCAATCAACTGAAAAACCGGACTATGTAATTAAAGAAATGTTACGTGTAGGCAAAAAAGTAGTTGTAAGTTTTCCTAATTTTGGATATTGGCGTGTTAGATTTTATCTGTTTTTTAAAGGAAGAATGCCAAAATCAAAAATGCTGCCATTCAACTGGTATGACACACCAAATATCCATTTACTAACTGTAGAAGATTTTTTTGATTTTTGTAAAGAAAGAAATATAAAAATTACAAAATCGGTATATATAAAAAGAGGTAAAATCAATAAAAACCCAATCACAAAACTATTAACAAACCTCTTTTGTGAAGAAGCTATTTTTATAATACAAAAATAACAAAAAGGCTGCTTGAGAAAGTGTGGCAGCCCCACCAAAGGTGAATTATGGTATTGGTCTAAATTAACGTAAGCCCTTATTCTTTTAAGGTGTCCCTCTTACGTAAATATTTTATGTTATCCAATTGTTAGTTTTAACTAACTTAAATATTGTAAGTTCAAACTAACTTTTTGTCAAGTATTTTTGTTCCATTTTTTACCTAATAGGGTATAAGAATTTTTCATAATTTCCAATATGCTTTCAAATAAGTATTAAAAATTGAGGAAACTTGTGAAAAAATTCATTATAATTTTCATAAATTTATTTCTTTTTTTTACGTCATTTACAACATCAGCTTTTTCTGCAGAAGAAAGTGAAGAAGGATTAATATGGGATTATAGGAGTGACAAATTTTTAGAATCACTTAAAGATGGCCATGGTATATATGATGAAGCAACTCAAAGAGATTTAGACAATCAAATAAGAGAAGGTCTAAATATAACTCTTTTACCAATAGATTTAGAATTTTGTTTGAGAACAGCTTTAGAAAACAATTACGATATAAAAATATCCGCAACACAAAAAGAAGAAAATAAATGGCTTTATAGACGATCTGTTGCAGACCTTTTACCTGAAATTTATTACAGATATCAAATTCAGGCATTGAAAGGAGAATTTCTTGTAGGTGATGTTTTGCCAAGAATAATAAGACAAAACCCTATATATAGTGGTATTACACTTGATTATCCTCTTGGTAATGGTTCAACATTTTTTACTATCGCCAGCGAAAAGAATAAATATAAAGCCCAAAAGCACAACTACAGATATACACAAAGTGAATTGCTATTAAACACCACTTTATACTATTACGACTTGCTTGAAGCAAAATTAAACATAGAAGTTTTATTATCAAATTTACGTGATCGCTCAGAACAATTAAAATTAATGCAAGCAAGATATCATATAGGCATTGGATCAAAATATGATATTTATAGAGCTGAAGCCCAATATGCAGACGCCAAACAAGAATTAATAGGTGCTCTTAACAGCTTAAGACTAAAACAAGCAAAACTTGCAAATATCATGGGGATTGAAGTCACTCTTACGCTTTATCCTTATGAACACGGAGCCCAACCAAGAGAACTTATACAGAAAAAAAATTCGATTGAAGGTCTATATAATATTGCATTGCAAACAAGAGAAGATATAAAGTCTAAAAGAGCAGAAATAAGATCTCTAGTAAATTTAAAAAACAGAAATTACACAGACTTTGCACCTTATGTAAATTTAAGCTATGTTTACGGAAGAGTAGGCACTACAGGCTCAAATTCACTAAGTCCCAATCATACATTCAGCTTTAATGTACTTGTTCCTTTAGGACAAAGAATGGGAGTTGGAACTATAACTCAAAAAAATGCAGATTTAGAAAAAGTCAAAAAAGCCAGATTAGAACTTACAAATTTAGAAAGGAAAGCTAAAGAAAATATAGTATCCTCTTTTTACAGTTCACAAACAGCGTTAGAAAAAATTGAAGCAAACAAAAAACAAGTAGCCGCAGCAGATGAAGGCCTAAAATTTTCATTAATAGGCTTTGATGTAGGTCAGAATACATTTATCGATGTTTTAACTTCACAAACAGAAAAAACACGAGCACGACAACAACTATTAAGTTCAGTAATTCAATATAACAAAGCTCAAGCACAAATGCTTTTTGATACAGGAATAATAAGTCCTAAAACACTTTTGCTAAATTATAAAGGCATAAAGCAATAAAATAATTTTGTTAAACCAAAATATTTATTGGCAATCTCAAACCTGTTGCAGAGTCTGTTATTTTAATAACATCAGTTGCATAGTTTTGAACATTGATATCCATATTTTTAGTATTTGTTTTTTCTGTTTGGCTTTCAGATTTTTCAGAAGAATTTATATTTGCTATCAATTTGCCTATTGTTTGTTCGGAAAGACTGTTCATCAAATCAACAAACGCCAAAGTCTGAGCATTTGCTTGCCCCAAAAGACTGCTTATTTGTTCTGATACACTTATACCTGTTTGTTTTAGTATATTAGCAATCGCTGAATCAGAAGCAAAAGTTTGAGCAACAGAAAATTTAACAGCACCGGTAAAATCATCTAAAGTTATAACTTGACCATCAGAAGAAAGTGAATCAAACTTTGTGATAACTGTATTTACAAGTTTAAAAGCACTATTTTGAGTTAAATTTTCATTTACCAAAGTTTGACTCAAATTTTTTAAATCTTGTAAACTTATGCCATCTTCTGAACCTGTCAAATACTCTAAAGATGCATAAACAACTGAAGCAATTTCTTGAGCTTGATTTTGAGATTTTTTATATGTACTAAATATTTCTTGCACAGAAACAGTATTTGCACTAATTGGACTTACACTAAACACTATATATAATACTTCCTTAAACTACCTTATGTTTTATATAAAAACATTTAAGTTCAAAAAATTGCCTAAAAAATTTATAAAGTAAAAAAAGTCGGAAATAAATTCCGACTTTTTTTACTTTAAAATGGTAGTTTTAATCTTCTTCAATGCTAAGACTTATACGTCTGTCATCAGGATTAAATTTAATAACAGTAGTTTTAATCTTATCTCCCACATTTAAAATACAATTATTTTTATTTTGATATTCAACAACTTCGTTGTTGGGGAGAAGAGCTTCAACCCCTGAGAATACTTCAACAAAAGCTCCAAAATGTTTAATTCTGGTAACTGTACCTTCTACCTTGTCGCCTTCTTTAATTTTATTTTTAGCTTCAATCCAAGGATCAGCTTCCAAGTTTTTCAAACTTAAGCTAACTCGTTGTTTGTCGTGATCAATACCAATGATTTCGACATCAATGGTATCTGAAATTTTTAAAACGTCTGATGGATGATCAACCCATCTCCAAGACATTTGAGACAAAGGCAAAAGTCCGTCCATACCACCAATATCAATAAATGCGCCAAAATCTGTAATACGTACAACTTCTCCTTTAACAACTTGACCTACTTCAAGATTTGAGAACATATTTTCTTTTGTTTCGTCTTGAGCATCAGAATATACTTTTTTGTTTGAAAGAATAAAGTTATTTTGAGCAGGATCAAGAGAAAGAATTTTCAATTCAATCTTTTCACCAACAATATTGTCGGTATCTTTTGCTCTTAAATGACTTGATGGAATAAATCCTCTAACGCCCTTGACTTCTGCAAGAACTCCACCTTTAACAACTGAAACAACAGTACCTTCTACTGTAGCATCTTGAGCTTTGAGGTCTTCCAGTTCTTTCCATGCATAAGCCATAGCAACTTTTTTATAAGAAAGTAAAAATTTACCATCTTCATCTTCTTCTCTTATAATCAAAAATTCATAAACAGAACCTTTTTCCAATGTCTCTTCTATAGATTTTGACATATCAGCTCTTGCTTCTCTTTCTGGCACACTTGCTGAAGTTTTTGCACCAATATCAACAATTACTCCTTCTGAGTCATAACCACAGACGATACCTTTTACTAAATCTCCTTTTTGAAATTTGTAATCATATTGTGACATCAATGATTCAAATTCATCATCTGTGTAAGTTTTCGTGACCATTAGTTCTCTCCATTTTAAATATTTACTATTGTTATAATAGTAAATATTTCCAAATTTTGTCAAATAAAAAGTTACGAAACCTTAATATGTCGCAAACTTTAAGCCAATTTAACAAAATTTTTTCAATTAACATACAAGCAAAATTTTCCGAAAATCAAAAAATTAAGTTTTATAATTGTTTCTATAACCGATTCCTGCTCTGTATCCAGATATAAAATACATTAGCGGTAATGCTGGTTCAATCCATTTAAAACCAGATAAAACACCTGCAGTTGCAATATCATCAATATGTAATGCCATATCTGTTAATTCTGGCTTTCGTTCATCATAAACACCTTTGTGTGAAACTTTTTTGTCATTATTAAATAACGGATCTATAAATTTTTGGCTCATTTTATTAGCAATCCAACTACCTCCAATTATTCCTGTTGTTACAATACCTATCATAATAATTAGCATTTTTTTTAAAGGTGATAATGGCTTAATAAAATTTATTTTTTGTAAAGCCTCCGCTATAAATAAAGAGATACAAGCCCCGACATTACACAAAAATATATTTGCAAAATACTGATAAAAACCTTCTTTTATCTTATTGGCAATATTTTTTTTATTATTTGTACCAACAACTTTATCTGCTGCAATACCTCCAATAATACCACCAATAACAGGTACCGCCCCAAGCATAGACAATCTTCCTATTTCTGAAAATATATCTTTTGCATTTAAATTTTCGGGTAAAGGTAAAATTGTATCAAAAAGCTCAGACTTAGCTTGATTATCTTCAATAGAATTAATTATTGTCTCAACTTCTTTGGGGTTTAAAAACCTCTTTCTTGCATAACCCAATATATTTAATATTTTTTTATCTTTTAAGTTTGTATTTTTTATAAATTTATCAATTGCTAAATTCTGTTTTAAAACTATATCATCGTATGATTTTTGTTCAATCAATGCAGAAAATATTTTATGACCATTTATTTTTAAGCCATTAGCACCTATAAGTGCTGCGGCTGTGGTAAATCCAATAATTATAGTATTTTTGATAATTTTGTTTTTTTTAAAATTTTTGTCTTTTCCTTTGGAATTTATATATGTGTCTGTTATACCATATAAAGAGCCAAGAGAAATAAGAGCAATTGGAACCTTTTTGTGAAATTTATTCAATAACAAAGGTTGATCAACAAAACGTCCTAAAGTTTTAATATCCATAATAAATTCCTATAATATAGTTAGTCTTAACTAACAATATTACAACACAAATAGTTAGTCAAGGCTAACTATTTGCTTTAAAATAAAAAAAAGCCGTCCTTTGAGGCCGGCTACTAGACTTGGGGAGGAGGTTTGTTTGACCTTTCGGTCTAACAGTATAGTAATCGGCACAATATCTTAAAAACTTTAATAATATCATCTATATGGTTTACAAAATTTAATAATCTAATTTTAAAGATTCAAATTTTTTTAACGCTAAACCTTTATCAACAGTGTTATACGCCTGAATAATACCTTGAAGAATATTTTTTACTTTTCCGATTGTGTAAATCATTATTCCTGCATTCATTACTATCGAATCAAGTTTAGCTCCTTTTATTCGTCCCCAAAATATATCATTTATCAGTGCATAATTGTATTGACATGTTGCACCTATCAAAGAGCTAATCTCATCTTTTTTTATACCAAACTTTTCAGGAGTAATTTCATATTCATGCACAAAACCGTTTTTTAATTCAAAAATCTTTGTATCACAACAAGCACTTACCCCTTCTATCAATGGTTCTTTAGACACAACACATATGGCAGAAATTACATTATGTTCTTTCAACATATTCATAACAGCTATTGCATCATTTTCTTTTTCAAAACTAAAAAAATTATAATCAGAAATACTTATAATTGTTTGACCTGTATTTGTGGATAAATTTTTAAAATATACAATATCATTCTTATCAATATTATTTTTAGCTAAGAAATAGTCGTCATAAACATTCAACCCCAGATATTTTGCAAAATCTGTATTATTTGAATCTAAAATAATTTTTACACCAACAGCACTTGCGACAATAGCAGACGCCATAATTATGTCAAAAGTAAAATGCTTTGCTCTATATGAGTTGAAGCAAGTTAATACATCCAAACTAGTTTGTTTTTCCAACACAAAATCAGCCATATATATATTAAAAAACAAAAGTTTTTACACAAATGTAAACAAATGTAACAAATAAAAGCAAAATTGAAATTCAATACTTTTTAAATACTTTATATATATGTAAGTGATAGATAACACGAGGTCAACAAGATATGGCACTTTGTCCTAACAACGCAATCGATAAAAAACTTGCTAAAATGTATGCAGAAAAAGTTACAGTAAATCTTGATAACCGTTCTACACTTGATCCGGAAGATTTCTGGAAGACTATGCAAATGATAGCTGTTACTAATCAAGCTATGATGCATATAAAAAGGATTTAATCACATAATACCTATTGTTGGTATTAAATGGAGATTTTGGAGTTTTCCCTATTAGTCTAGTTTTGCCTGAGATTACCTCAGGTTTTTTTTTGTTTAAATTACTTTAATACGGCAGTTTTTAAAAGATCAATATACTTAACTTTTTCTTCGTTAGTAAATGCGCCCTTTTTAGCACAATGAATATGGTAAATCCCTTTTGGTGTATAAATTATTCTTGCTATTTCTGCTTCACTGGAATTATCAAATTTCCATTCATACAAAATATCATTTTTTCTTTGTGTAATAATTTTTTTCTCAAAAGTTTTGTTAGAATTTTTTGCAATAGCTTCGATAGCACCAATATGATTTTTAAAATAAGAATCCAAATCAGTAGGATAATTATCACTCAAAATAAAATACTGAACAGTTACAAGATGTGTCCATTTAAAGTTTTTTACATCTTCACCTTTAATACCGTATTCAATTAATTTGGATTTTTCATCTTTTTGTTCAACAGCCTTTTCCCATTTTTTGTTATCCAAATTAAGAACAACATCACCTGTTTGATTTTGATTTACAGTAGTTTGTTCTTGAGGATTATAAGTATTTGTTATTCCTTCTTTATTTAGTTCGTTTTGTTTAGTTTCTTTTATTTTATCTTCGAATCTGAGATTATAATTAGCTTCTTCTTGTTTAATTTCTTTCAAAAGTTTTTTATAATATGTTTTTTCCTTGCCACCCATAGATTCAAGAGTAACAGCTGTTTCATAGTACTCCATAGCCATAGGGTAATCTCTTTGAGTACGTTTTAAGTCGCCAAGAAAAACATAAGCATTCCAGTCATCAGGGAAAAGTTTAATCGCATCTTGAAAAGTTTTTTCTGCCATTTTGGTATCTTTTTTATATGCATAACTGGCGCCAAGCAAGCACAAAGCACTATAAGAATCAGGTTTGTAATTCAATGCATTATTAAAACTAACAATTGCTTCTTCATAGTTTTTTTCATTATATGCTCTCATCCCTTTATCATATTCATGTCTAAAGTTCAAAGCAGCACATCCGCTCAATGACAATACAAGTAAACCTGTTAACGTGATTTTAAAAACTTTTCCAAAAAATTTTCTATCCATAACTAAATCTCTTAATACAATTATAATGACAGGTTTTTAAGGTGGCAATAATTTAAAGATATTTTTGCTGCAATAGTTTTTTAAAAGCTCTGGCATTAACAGCTTCCGGCTCAATTTCAATCAGCTTATCAAGATAATTTAATGCTGTTTTATAATTACCGAGTTTTTTATGCGCAGCTGCCATTGCATACAAAGCATCAAGAAATTTTTCATCCTGTTTCAGTGCTATTTCCAAATCATCAACTGCTTTTTGAATGTCTGGATTTTCTATATCTTTTCTTGTTAATATAATTTTTGCACGATTGTAATAAGCATCTGTCATTTTTTCATTTAATTGAATAGCTTTGGTATAATCAATCATTGCATCATCATATTTTTCCATTGCATGATAAGCAACAGCTCGATAAAAATAAGAAATTTCCCAATCATTTTTTGATTCTATAGATTTGTTTATAGATTTTATAGCATCATCAAATTTGCCTTGATTAATATAAAAAATACCTTCATCTAAAAAATTTTTATAATCTTCCATTATAAACCTCGGTTTTATCGATTATTTCAACAGCTTTTTCAAAAACCTGATTAACAGAAATCGAGTTCATACAAGGTGTAAATTTTTCTCCTTGCTCTAGCTTTTCACATTTCTTTTTACCGCAATATCTGCAAACAATATCAGGTTCAACAAAATATCCGTTTTTACCATAAGGTCCACAAAACAAAGGAGATGTAGAACCAAACAATCCCAAAACTTTAACATCTAAAGCTGAAGCTATATGCAAAGGACCGGAATCTCCTGAGATAAATATATCAGCCATTGAATATAGTGCAGCACTTTCTTCCAATGTCAATTCACCTGAAAAAAGAACAGAATTTTTTATTGAAGAGAATATTTTATGATATTCTTTTTCTGATTTTGAGCCACAAACAAAAACGGTCCCGCCATATTTTTCAACAAGTTTATTGCTCAATTCAATCCAATTATTATCTGCCCAAATTCTTCCTTGTCGTTCTGCGTCATTTGCGCCACCGGGATTGATAACAAAATATGGACGATGATAATCTTTTATTTTATCTAAAACATTATTTTTTATTTCGTCAGATGGTTTTAATATAATTGCATCAGGTTTTTTGAGATATTCAAATACATCCATTGCAGTATTATAAAAAGCATCTACAGCGTGAACTCTTTTTGAATTTCTTTTTACATTCTTTTTAGCACCTAAAACAAAATTAATAAATGCATTTCTAAAAGCATTGGTAAGATTAAAGGACACATCATATTTTTCTTTTCTTAACTTTAAACCTAAAGATATAAGATAAAAAAGATTGTTCTTTTTTTTCATATCAAAAGAAAAAACCTTATCTACAAAAGGTGAAAAACTGACAAGTGGCGCAATAAAATCAGCTGTTAAATAGTGTATTTCCACATTCTGATGCTTATTTTTTATTGCCTGTGCCATTATTGTAGAATGAACGACATCTCCAATTGCACCAAGTCTGATTATTAAAACTTTTTGTTTATTTCTTATATTTTGTTTGGTTTTTATAATACCTAAAATTTTTCTAACAATTTGATTTTTTTCTATAGATTTTTTATACAATCTTAACCCCAAAATTTGTATTATAGAAAAATTTTCCTCAAAACAAATATTTGTTTTTGTTAGTTTTGCAAAAATATTTGATATAGTCTTTAAATTAAATTTTATATAGCTAGATGGATATAATAGATAAAAACCATGACAATTTTTTATAAATTTTTCACATAAATATAAATGTAAGTATTTAGGATTATAAATATTATAAATTAAATTGTTTTTTTCAATTAATTTAAACAGCTTATCAAGACGTTTTAAAAAAA
Organism: Candidatus Gastranaerophilales bacterium; assembly: GCA_944323475.1. Lineage (GTDB taxonomy): Bacteria > Cyanobacteriota > Vampirovibrionia > Gastranaerophilales > Gastranaerophilaceae > Limenecus. The sequence goes on along the minus strand of CALUSQ010000022.1, from coordinate 13,924 downwards.
TCTTTTTATCTTTAGTGTTTTTTTCATAAAAAACATTTTTTCTATTTATTAACAATTCATAATTAAAATCTGGAATTTCTATATTTAAATATTTTTTCAATTGTTTAACTGTAATTTGAACTTCATATTTAATCAGTTGTTGTTCTTTTATATCTGTAATACTTGAACCTGTAACTCTGTATAGCCCTAAAACTTCCTGCAAGTTAGCAAATTTTAAAACATGAATAGCCCTTGACCACAGTTCAAAATCTTCTTGTGGTGAATTTTCATCGTAAAATAGGTTGTTTTCCACAAAATCTTTTTTCCTAAACATAACAGTAGAATGACACAAATCACAAGAGAACAACAAAGCTATCTTTACCTGTTCAGGATTTTGCAAAGGTTTATGCACCCAATTCTTATTACCAATATGTTTTTGCCATGAACCAACCAAAGAAATATCAGGATTCTTTTCTAAAAATTTTATTTGTTTTTCAAACCTTTCAGGCAAAGAAATATCATCAGCGTCCATACGAGCTATATATTCGCCTGTCGCTTCTCTTATACCTTTATTTAAAGCTGCAGCAAGACCCTTGCAATCACCTTGTATTATTTTAATTCTTTTATCTTGATATTTTTTTATAATTTCAAGTGTAGAATCTTTAGAATTGTCATCAATTATTAAAATTTCAAAATTTTTATATGTTTGAGATAGAATACTGTCTATAGATTCATTGATATATTTTTCTGCATTATATGTTGGTATTATTACAGATATTTTGGGCATAAACTTATATCTCCGATTTTTTATTTAATAAAATAAATTATTCTTCGTATCAGGCTTTAACAAAGAAAAAAACTTATTACAAGCAACCTGATTTCCCAACCAATATATAGCATCACCACATTTAGCGTTCTTATTATAACAAAAACATTGTACAATTAATACATTATCTGATAATCTTACAAAATTTAATTCATTTTCTTGCATCGATTCAATATGCTCAAAAAAAACAAAATATTGTTTTTTTTTGTATGTATTATTAATTTTTTCACATAATTCCAAAATTTTTTGTTTATCTATTATTTCATCTGAAAAATATTTCGTTCTTATTAAAACATTATTATAGTTATCAAGAATATTACAAAATCTTTTTATTCTTCTTCTATATTTCCTTTCTACATTTTCAAAAGATTTTTCAAAAAGACCTTTGGGAAAATCATGGTAAGATGTATATTGAGCAAACTTGTTAAAATAAGCATCCATACTTCCTTCATTGCCTGAATAAATAAAATCTTCTTTATTAAAAAAATTTTTAAATCTTTCAGCAACAATAAATAGTGTTTTTGACGTATTATTAATAGCAATCCAATCAAAAGGAGAAGAAAAATCTCTTAATCCATATAAATTCAAATAGTGTGCACAAGCACAATTATCACCAATTGATATATAATAAAATAATGGTTCTTTATTTATTAAAAAGAAAATTGGTATTATACCAAGCAAAAAAACAATCTTAAGATATTTATATTTTTGAATTGTTAAAATTGGCAAAAAATTGAATAATAATAAAGAAAGTTTATTTCTTCTTTTTTTTATTTTTAATAAAGGAAAAAAGTTTAAAAGTTTTATCCTTATATCTTTTTTAACTGTGTTATTAACAACATCCATAAAATAAATTTATACCTATTCTTCTACAAAATTCATTATTATCTATTTCCTTTTTCAATGAAGAAAACAATAAATCTATTGAACCATATTCGAATTGAAAATAAAGCATTATTAGGCTTTCTAAAATTATAATCAATGCAATTCGAATTTGTGCATTTATATTTTTTTATAATAAGATATTTGTCTTTAAAAATCTTAATTCTATGAATTGTTTTTATAGAAAAACGCGGATCCCAAGAACCGTTAAAATGATGAATAGCATAACATTCTTTACCCTCTAAAGGTGTACAGAAATAATAATATGGGTACAAGACATGGTCTTCTTCTAAAATAGTAATTTCTTTACCAGTATATTCATTTAAATTATAGTTTAATTTAAAATATTCAGAAACTCTCTCTGTATTTGGTTTTAAATCCAAATTTCCATCTTTTTCAAACTTTAAATTCTCATATTCATCTAATAAGTTTTTAATTATTTTATTCCCCTTTTGTGCCCCTAAAACTGCAGTAAAAGGAGATATAATTCCTTGATAATTTTCATACCCGGAAAAAAAGCTATGACACAAAAATTCATCAAGAGATTTAAAAACTTCATTATCCGAATCAAAATAGATTCCACCATAGTTATATAATGCATATAATCTAAAATAATCCGAAATAAAAGCCCACTTTTTATTTGTGTATGCTTGTCTTACATAGACATTAGAACAATTAATCAAATCATCATCATTCCACTCTCTAATTTGATAGTCAGGAAGATATTTTTTCCAACTTTCAATACAATCCAAAACTAATTGATTTTTCTTATTTTTACCAAACCAACAATAATGTATTATTTTAGGAATCATGTTTTATACCTTTTTTTTCAATACTATTCTAAAACAATTTATTTTGTATTCTTCTGAAAAAATTGCATTTTTAGGCAAATTAAAATCAGGTTTTTCTAAATACTCAAAACCCAAACTCTTAATACATCTCGCCAAATATTCAAGATTTATATCAGGATAATCAAAAGTTAGAATTAAAAATCCTCCAGGTTTTAAAACTCTTTTAAATTCTTTCATTGAATCATACAATGCTTTTTGTTTAATAAATTTACGAAAAAACCATAAATGACGATATTTTTTATATTTTCTATTAAACTTATCATCAAGATGTTCAAGAACAGATATACAAAAAACTTTGTCAAAAAAGTTATTTTTATAGGGCATATTTGTAATAGAGCAACAATTACTATTTATAGAATTAAAATAATGTTCATTATTTATATGCTCCAAATCATTTCTCTTTATAGAATAATTTTCCAATTCTCTATCGTCAATATCATCAAAACTTTTTAATAAAATATTTTTATCTGTATCACAAGAATAAACAATATTTCCTTGATCTAACAAGTAAAAACGTAAAGGATGAAAAACACCACTTGCCGCATCTAATACTGTTTCATTTGCACCTACAAAATTTTTAACCCATTCATATTCATAGAATCTACTCCACCATGTATTAGGCAATTTATAAACAAAATTATCTGTTTTGGGATCGTCAACCGTAAAAAAACGAGATTTTATCATCATTCACAACCTTTCTTTTTATAAAAATAAAAATTCGCAGTAGTATCTTGAGGAAATTCATTTTTAATTTCTTCAACAAATTCAAAATCCTTTATGTTTTCTTCTATATATTTGCTAAATAATCTATGACGAACATGTTTAAATTTTTCACCCGAAAATGAAGAATCATCATAATTAGAAGAATAAACTACTACCCATTTTTTACTAGTTTTAAATAAAGAACAAATATAATCTTCAAATATATTATCCTCAACAAGATGATATAAAACATCTAAAGAAATAGACATATCAGCTTTTATAAAATCATATATATTGTCATGATTACCACCATTAACACATAAAAAAGTTTTGTTCGTATCTGTTTGAAATTTACTTTTACATAATGAAACAGCTTTTTTAGAAACATCTGTTCCTAGATACAAAGGATATTTTGCATATTTTAATTGATTGCCATCTCCACAACCCATTTCAAAAACAGTTTGTATATTTTCTTTTGCAACAAAATCATTTAAAACTTTTGCCTTAAATTCAGCCAAATGATTATATGAACCTGGACCAGAATTTTCATTTATTAAATACCTATTATCCCAATATTCATAACTATTTGTTGAAATTGACTCCAAAGTCTCAAGACTTATTTTTTCTTCATTACAATTTCTTTTTATAAACCTTCTGATAAATCTTTCAATTTGATATAACACAGGTATTTTCATATAAACCTATCTCCTTTTATTTAATATTGTTGTCAAGTATAAATAAATTTGCTTTAAATAATTATTTTTTATTTAGTTTTTATATTTACTATTCTATTTATGCACCCTTATAACAATATCATTCATATGAGAAAGAGCCATAGCATATGCAATAACTTCATGATTACTGTTGTACAACATTTCATTAACAGCTCTTTCTACTCCATATTCCATATTTTCATTAACCGAAAAATAAGTATAGTCGTTAAATGCAATTATTCCGTTATTTTTGATTTTACGAAGAAGAACTTCAATATCTTTTTTTACTGTTTCATAGTCATGACCGCCATCAACATAAACATAATCAAAATATTCGTCAGGATATTGTTCAAGAACCTCAAAAGAAAGACCTTTTTTTATTTTTACTCTTTCATCATCTTTATATTTATCTTTTATCCATTCATAATGATTTTTTCCTGAAGATTTAAAATAATCTCTCCCCCAAAAATCACCCCACGAATATAAATCTATCATATGCAGCTCTTTTGGATTTACGATTTTTAGAATTTCATCAGAATATTCACCGTAAGCAACACCGATTTCTGCACAAATAGTATTTTTAGGCACTAATTCTAACGGCATAAACCTATTGGCATATACCTTACACTTTTCCAAATGTTTTTGATCTATCGCTGGTCCCAAATTCATTGTATAATAACCTAAATCAATAGGTTTCAATTGAAATAATTTTACAAACTTGTATTTTTTTAATCCTCTAAAAAACAATTCTATTTCTCTTAAAACTGGTATTTTCATAAAACCATCTCCTGTTAATTATTTACACTACTACAATTCATTTCTTTTGTTCCAATCTTTCTTGCAGGATTGCCTGCATAGATTGAATTAGCCTCAACATCATGCAAGACAGTAGAATTTGCTCCAATTACAGCATTGTCACCTATTTTTACAGATCCACAAATCACAGCGCCGGCATAAATTACAACGTTGTCACCAATTTGAGGGAAACTGTTTTCATCATCAAATTGATCATTTGTCTTTGTACCGATTGTAACATTCTGATAAATAATGCAATTTTTGCCAAACTTTACATGGTTTCCAATCACAATTCCTACAGGATGCGGAAATCTTGTATTGTTTTTTATATGCATATCTAAATTTTCAACAAAACAATTTCGTTTGATAAGATTCAGTTTTTTATTTCTTTTAATAATAAATTTCTTACCAAATATAGTAATCTCTCTTTTTAGTTCAAATCTGTTTATACTAAATAGATTCATAACCTTACTTTCCACATACAATCTGCATAATCATATGACAAAGCATCATATGAATATCTTCTGAAACCTGCATATCATTGATATTTGCATTAACAGTATATTTTGCAAGTTCTTTCAGTTTTCCGCCTGAATATCCTGTTAACCCCACAGTAACAGCTCTATTCATATTTGCATATTCTATAGCTTTAATAACATTTTTTGAATTTCCGCTTCCGGAAATTCCTATTACAACATCATCTGATTGCAAGAAATTTTTTAATTGTTCAACAAAAACATCATCATAGCTCACGTCGTTAGAATAAGCCATCATAGTTGCAACATTGTCATTCAAACAAATAAACTTGAAACGTTTTTTGTCGTTAAATCCGTAACTTGCGCCTTTATTAAAATCGCAGCAAAAATGGCTGGCAGTGGAAGCAGAGCCGCCGTTTCCCATAATAAAAATTTGATTGCCGTTTTCTCTGGCGGTATTAAGCATTTTTACAAACTGTTCAATCTCGTTTCTGTCGAGATTGTCTATTGTTGATTTTAGTTTTTCAAAATATCCGTTTATCAGTTCTTTCATAAACAATTCCTTTATTCTAATACTACCACGAGGAAAGAGGATTGCTGTCTTTTATATACTCATCATCAACCCTTATATGCCACATTATGTCTTTTTTCTTTATTTCGGCAGGCGTTCCTGCCAGCAAAATATTTTGTTCAAAAAACGGCTTGTTTACTGTTGAACGAGCAGCGACAACAGAGTTAGAGGGTATATTGGCTTTGTTCAGCACAAGTACATTTTCGCAAATCCATATATTGTCTTTTATTGTAACGCCTGTTTCCGGATTCAAGCGTTCTTTTGTCTTTATATCATATATTAAATGGTCAGAAAGCCCTTTGATGTTTACACCGCCGGCAAACAGATTGTTGCTGCCTATTTTAACTGCATTTCCATCAATGACGGGAGATTGAACTGTTACATAACCGTTAAAAATATTATTGTCTCCTATTATTATTTTTGTATTTTCAACTTTCTTGCCGGGTATGGGAACAAAGAATACTGTTAAACCTGCAACTATTCTATTATTTTTACCTATCTCCAGATAATTGTTATCACCTTCACATTTGATATAAATATCTTTCTGGGCGTTGGCTTTTTGTAAATAAAAACGATTTCCTTTACCTGTTATATCAAGGTTATAATAAGGGCACTTTGAAGTATTAAAAATCCTCTTACCGTCAAGGTAAATAAAATTTTCCTTAAAAACTTTTTTATTATATCCAATTTTGTCTTTAAATCGTTTTATTATTTTTTTTAAACTAGCCATTTTCAAAATTCCTTCCTGTACAGATTTGCTTTGTTGTAATAAACAAGACCTGTTCCTTTGTTGTCAAATTTAAAATCAATTTCTTTAAGATCTTTTAATGCTCTTCTAACTCTGTTTTTGTGTTGTTCTTCAACATAAAACAGCAAAAATCCGCCTCCACCTGCACCTAAGAGTTTTCCGCCTAACGCACCATTATGGATTGCAAGATCATAACAATAATCAATATCTGGATTGCTTATGCCGTTTGCAAGTTCTTTTTTATACATCCATCCTGTATGCAAAACTTCACCCATAGCATTTGTATTGCCTTTTAAAAGCTCCTCTTTCAAATCTTTTGAAAGCTGTACCATTTTATGAAGATTTTTGATTTTTGCTTCATCATCAGTAGTATTTTTCTTTTGTTCAGCCAATATACTGCCTGCTGCTCTTGTTTTGCCTGTGTAGAACATCAATAGATTTTTTTCTAATACGTGATAAGTATCAGATTGCAAATACAATTTTTCAACATCAACAACACCATCTTTATAAAATTCTATAAAGTTTAAACCGCCACAAGCACAAGCATACTGGTCTTGTTTTCCTATAGGCTCTTTCAAATCCTCAATTTCAACCTTACAGGCCAATTCAGCAATATCTTGTTTATTCATATACTTGTCAGTATACGCATTACAAAGATTTATCAATCCTACAGTAAACGCTGATGAAGAGGCCAAGCCTGTACCTGAAGGGATATCCGCACTTGAATTAAAATCAACACCAACTATGCCATATTTGTCAAAAACTGTTTTGATAATAGGGTGTTGAATTTCTTCTATTGAATTTGCATGTTCTGTTTTAGAATATTTTAACAAATATGCATTATCCTCAAAATAAGGATGCATAGAAAGATAAATATACTTGTTTATGGAAACACTAAGAACAGACCCGCCGTATTTCTCATAATAATTGGCAAGATCACTGCCTCCACCTGCAAAACTTATTCTGAATGGTGTTCTTGTTATTATCATTTTTTTAAATCCTCTTTTAAATATTTTTTATACAAAAAATCCCAATTATTATCAAATACTTTTGATTTTTCATAGTTCTCTTTAATTATATCAATTCTATCATCATATGCTTCTTTCGTGCATTGTTTGAGAATGTTTTCAATGTTATCAAAATCTTTTTCATTTATTCTGATTATTCCGTCTTCATTAAAAAATTCATTAATCTTTGAAGCACCAATATAAATAGGAATAGTCATTGTAGCAAAACAATTCAATATTTTTTCCGTAAACCAGTATGAATCGATAGCATTTTCTATAGCAATCGAATATCTGTAATTTTTAAGAGCAACTGAAGGCTTTATATAGTTTCCACCATCAAATGTGCCATATGCATCAGCAAGATTCTCCCTTTTGCATTTTCTTGCAAGCTCTAGTCTTAGCTTGTGCAAATCACACATAGTTCTTGTTGAAGATACTATTGAAATATCTTTGTTTTTCAATTCATACCAATTTTCAGGTAAATTGCCATTTTCATCTTTAAGTCTGTATAAAATATTTGAAAAAAAACAATATGGTCGTGCATTTTCAAAAGAGTCCAAAACATCTTGAGAATGAGTAAATATTAAATCAAAATCTTTAGCCATACTTTTATTTTGCTTTAACATTTCATAAGCTTCTGGATATATTGTTTTAGGCTCTGTCAACATACCATATATTCTTTGAGGATTACCCATAATTTCTAGCATAGCTGTATCAAAGTATAAATGATTTTTCAAAGAAAAATTAAAGTGATCAGAATACAAATAATTACTACAAATTGAAACATTATAATTTACTTTAATGTCGTTTCTCAAAAATATTGGAACTAGTTTGTTTCCACCTTTGTTATACAATTCATAACTAGATTCTTTTAAATCAAGTACTTTTGAATATCTAGGATAATATATTTTTCCATAGACTTTACTTTTCATGAAAGGAGAGCTTGTACAATTTTTTTTGTATATACTAAATTTTGCTTTAAAAAATTTACGCACTATTTTTTCAGGAATTAAATCACCTAAAATTTTAATTATTCTATTGTATATTTTTATACAAAATTCCATCAAAAACATTTTCCTTTTAAAAGCAGTTCTGCTGCTTCCTTTAAATTATTAACTACAAAATCTGCATATTCTGATTCTTTATCAGAAATAAAGACAGTTCTACAACCAGCATTTTTACCTGCAAGCAGATCCCTTACGCTATCACCAATCATCCATGATTTTTCCAAGTCTATATTCATATCTTGTGCAGCTTTAAGTAACATACCTGGTTTTGGTTTTCTGCATTCACACTCAATTTTTAATTCTGGTATTTCGCCCTCAAAGCCTTTTTCAGGATGATGAGGACAAAAATATATTCCATTTACAAATGCATGTTGTTCCCCCAAAAGAGTTTCCATCTTTTTGTGTGTTTGTTCAACTTCTTCAAAAGAAATAAAACCTTTTGCTATCATAGGTTGGTTGGTAACAACAACAGTTAAATAGTCAGATTGATTAATCATTTTTATGGCTTCTGCAACACCATCTAACAACACAAAATCCTCTAATGTAGGTTTTGTATCCATATTGGGATTAATCACGCCATCTCTGTCCAAAAAGATACAAGGTCTTTTATTTTTTTTATTCAGACGAGAAACTTTGCCTGTAATCCAATCATTTTTAACTTTCTCAAAACGATCAGCCGTCCCCATATCTTTTATGTATTCTGCTGTTTCATAACCGGCTAAAATTTCACCGTTTTCAACAACTTTTTTAAGAATATGTTTTCCAAAATCCTGAGAAATACCTTCTTCTATATAGTCAAAAATTTTGGGAGAAAAGATATAAACAGCAGCATTAACCAAGTTTTGATAATATTCCCCATCATCATGAGGTTTGGGAATAACTCTTGTAACTACTTTGTCTTTATTTATCTCAAGCAAATCGCTATCGTAAGGATGGTCATTCGGGTGAACAAGAGTTGTCCCTATAGAATTTGCAAACTTTTTGTCAAATGCAATAAAACTATCTAAATCAAAATCCATGACAACATCGCCGTAAAAAACCATAAAACGGTCTTTTATTTTCCCGTCTAAAAGTTTCACGGCACCTGCTGTCCCCAAAGGATATGGCTCCACAATGTGATGTATTTTTACACCCCATTTTTCACCATCGCCAAAATAATCTTCTATCACGTGTGCAAGGTGGCCAGAAAGAATAAAAATTTCATTAATACCGTATGATTTTGCAAGCTCAATTTGATGTTCCAACAAAGGTTTGCCATCAATTTGAACCATAGGTTTTGGAATATCTTTCAGTCCAAGTCTTGTACCTTTTCCACCCGCTATAATTACAAGTTGCATTTATCAATCTCCAAAATGTAACGAATGGCTTTTCTAACAGCTTCATTAGATGTATTTTTAGCCTCCCAGCCCAATTTGTGAATTTTATCCAAATTGTAATTAAACTCAGGTACATCACCTACCCAGCCTCTATCGCCACCAGTATATTCAATCTTGGCATTGAGCCCCATTTCTTCTATTACCATTTGAGCTATTTCTTTTACTCTTGTTCTTGAATCTACACCCAGATTGTAGAAATTAATTTTGTCATTTGTATTTTTCCAAACATATAAAATAGCCTCAACCAAATCTTTTACATACAGATATGGTTTGTATTGCATACCATTACCCAATACTTCAAGTCTTTCTGGTGTTTTTTTAAGCTTTTTAATAAAATCTCTGATTACACCGTGGGTTGAGCGTTCCCCAACAACATTCGGAAATCTAGTTATCCATGCCTGTATGCCATAATTTTCACAGAAACTTGAAATATAAGCTTCACTGGCAAGTTTTGAAGCGCCATAATGAGATGCAGGGAAAAGCGGTCCATAAGTTTCTGCAACTTTTTCCAAAGTTTCACCATATATAGCAGAAGTTGAAGCAAAAACAATTTTTTTAACCCCAAATTCCTTCATAGCTAACAAAGTATTGTAAGTTGTACGTAAAGTGTTATCAAAATCGACATCAGGATTTGCGTGACTTCTCGCTATATCAGAATTTGCCGCCATATGAAAAACAATATCAAATTTATTATTTTCAAAAACAGCAAAAAACTTTTCTTTATCCAAAATATCACCTTCAATGAAAGAAAAATTTGGATTTTTTTGAGCTTCTTCTATATTGTCCAAACGCCCCAAAGAAAGATTATCATACACTACAACGCTATGACCTTCTGCCAGCAACCTGTCTGTCAAATGGCTTCCGATAAAGCCTGCTCCGCCTGTTATTAAAATTTTCATCATATACTCCTCGTTTTTACTATATTGAACAAAACAAAGAAAAAAGCCAACCTGTTATAACGAATTGTTTCAAATAAACTGCTTAACTTTTTATCATTTTTAAACATTTTGTGACATTTTTTGTATAAAAAATGTCTAATACATTTTTTAAACTTTGAATAATCAACTTTTTCAGTCTCTTTAGCCTTCAACAAAATATTTTTATAAACCTCGTAAAGCTCTTTTCCTTTTGTATTTTTATCAAAAATTTTAGATACCATTTTTGAATCTATGTGCAAATTGTCACAAAATTGTTGTTGTATAAGTTTATAATTTAATTCTTCTATTAATATTTTTTGATTTTCTGAAATACTTTCATTATTCACTCTATACAAAAGAAGAACTCTGGGTATATTAACAAATTTTGCTACAGATAAAAACCTAATCCAAAATTCAAAATCCTCGCAAACCTTATAATTCTCATCATAAAAAAGATTATACTTTTGTACCAGCGAAGCTCTAAACATAACAGTAGGATGCATAATACAGCAATTAAACATCAACCGTACTTTTATATCATCTGATTTTATTGGCAAAAAGACTCTTCTGCGAGTGTTCCCAATTTTCTTTATAAAAGTTCCGCAGCCGCCTATATCATTATGTTTTTCTAAAAATTTATATTGAATTTCAAACCTTTTAGGCAAAGCAATATCATCTGCATCCATTCTTGCAATATATTTGCCTTTAGCAGCTTTTAAGCCTAAATTTAAAGCATATGGCAAGCCTTTTTTTTCTTCATTAACAATTATTTTTACCCTGCTGTCATTTTGAGCATAAGCTTCAAGTATACTTAAAGAGTCATCTTTTGATTTGTCATATACACAAATAAGTTCAAAATCTTTAAAAGTTTGGTTCAAAATACTTTCAACTGATTCTTTTAAAAACTCAGCGCTGTTAAATACTGGCATAACCACTGATATTAATATTTTTTGTTCTTTATTATTTGATATATCCACATTACTCTCCGCATACATTTTCATAATAGTTAACAGGCCTTGCCATTAAAAGTCCGTTTATTTTACCCCAATTTTTTATAGTTACTCCCAATATATTCAAAAAAGTGGTAAATCCAAACAATAAAGAAGGTAACAATATAAGACAATCTAACACGACAACTAATATAGTTTTTAATAAATATGCTGTTTTATTAAAAATATTATATTTATTTTTAAACTTTAATAAAGCACCCGAATACCCGTTGTAATATTGTCTTGACAATACCCATCTTATATTTGCTCTTTCTTTCCCAACCATTTCAAAATTAACTGCTTCATTGTTCCAAACAATTGTATATCCTAATTTTGATGCTTTAGAAAAGAAATCTCCGTCTTCCCCTCCCATAAATACATAAGATGTATCAAAATACAAATTGTCTTTTGCAACAACAGAAACAGGGAAAAAAACATTACCTGATGCACAAATTGTTCTTATTTCTCCTGTTTTTTTCGTTGTAGATGACTTAAAAACTTTATTTTTTTCAATATAATCAGGATATTTTTCCAAGAATTTATTATAAGTAGGACCTGAACTTATAAAAACATCATAATTAGATTGATATAGCTCAATATGTTTTAACAGCCAATCAGAATCAAGAGTCTCATCGTCATCAAACATTGCAACATGTGTGGCACCTAAATTTTTAGCCTCTGTCAGCAGCCTGTTTCTTGCAAAACAAATTCCCCTTTGTTCTTCAGAAATATAATGCACAACAAGTAGTGTTTTTTCTTTAAAATTTTCAACTGTTTCCTTTGCCGATTTTTCAGGATCATTGTCCACAACCAGAACTTCAATTTTAATATTTTGAGGTAAATTTAATTTATTAACAGAATCAAGAGCATTGGATAACATCTTTGGCCTTTGACAGGTACAAAGAGATACAAGAACAAATTTTATTTTATCTTTAACTTGCAAAACACTCTTCCTTCTATACCACTCTAATAAAAAACAATTATTTCTTATAAATAATTTTACAACAAAAATTGTATTAATTTGTTAAAAAGACCATTAAAAATTTATTAAAAAATTTTACTTTGGTATAACAAAAAATCTGTTATTTTCTTTTTTCAATTCCAACTCGAGTCCAAAAACTTTTGACAAATTTTCAGAAGTTAGAATATCATCTTTTTCCCCTTGTTTATAAATCATACCATCATACATCAAAGCTACATGTGTAATTTCAGAAAAAATTTCTGTTATGTCATGAGTAATAAGAATAATTGGAATTTTTTTTGCAAGTTTTTGAATTAAACTTAAAAAACTTTGTTTAGATTTTATATCAAGACCAGTTGTCGGCTCATCCAAAATAAAAGCCTGCGGACTATTAATTAGAGATCTGCCGATTACACATCTTCGCAATTGTCCGGTACTCATATGAGCAACTTTTTTATCTTTAATTTCCAAAAGGCCAAGATATTTAAGAACATCTTCAGCGTCTTTGTATTGTTCAGCAGAAAATTTATGATGAGAAAAAACCCCTATAGAGCCTTCATATCCGCTCAGTACAACATCTATAGATGTAGCATTTGCACCTTGATACAAAAACCTATTATGCAAATCATTTGTAACAATCCCAAGTTTTTTTCTCAGTTCAAATATATTCCATCTGTCTTTATTAAAAATTTCTTTTTTAAAATTATATTCCGTATTTGGATATATGTCGTGGGAAAATAATTTTATTAGAGTAGATTTACCACTACCGTTAGGTCCCAACACTGCCCAATTTTCATCAGAATTTATCTTTAAATTAATATCTTTGAGAACTGTTGTCATTCCATAGTTTACATATATGTTCTCAAAGTTAATTATATTATATTTTTTTAATTCGTTCACAAATAAAAAATCCTTCCAAACTCATTATAGAAAAAAAGAAAAAAAATATCTTTTTCTTTTTGAAATACCAATAAACTATTCATGACATAGTTAAAACTCAAGAAAAATCAATAAAAAATAGTAAAAAAGACTCCGTAAGGAGTCTTTTAAATGGTGGGCGATACTGGACTCGAACCAGCGACCCCCACAATGTCAATGTGATGCGCTACCAACTGCGCCAACCG
>CALUSQ010000021.1 GCA_944323475.1 Candidatus Gastranaerophilales bacterium | reverse complement strand
GAGACGAGGCTCGAACTCGCGACCCCTTCCTTGGCAAGGAAGTGTTCTACCACTGAACTACTCTCGCAATCGGTAATTTTTATTATACATGGCAAATTTTATTTTTCAACTATTTTATTTGTGTTTTAACAAACTTTATTTCATCTGCTTTTTTTACTATAGTTCCGGTAAGTTTTTTCTTCAAAATTTTGTCTAGCATTTCTCCGATTTTTTTACCGTTAGTTATACCCAAATTCTTTAAATCTTCACCATTTAATTCCACTCTTATTTTAGAAAGTTTTTCAAGATAGATAAGAGCTTCTTTTCTTTTGGTTAACAAGTAATATATCAAAACAGATTCAATAGATTTTTTTTGAAAAAATTTATATATATGATAATTAGAATTGAGCATGCTCAAATTGGCAGATAATAAAGTATCTTTGTCTGCAAAAACTTTTTTTTCTGTTCTTGTAAAACAAAAAGCATCTATAATTTCTTTGTCATCTAAAATACATCCTAAATAAACAAGCCAAGGAAAATCAGGTTGATATTTTTCTATAAGTGTTTTAATTTCAAGCCCTTTTATATCAGGTTTATTTGCATAAAATATTTTTTCAATACCATTTGTCAAAAACATATCAAAAACTTTTGGATTGTCTAATGAAAAAGCCTGCTTTATTTCATTTTTTATTCTTGTCCAAGAAATATCTTTATGTAGTTGTATATTTTGGTATTTTTCCTGTAATAATTTTGTATGTTCATCTCTATGCAAGTTGAATCTTGCTGCAAATTTCAATCCTCTGATTATTCTTGATGGATCTTCAACAAAGCTGTTGTCATGAAGAACTTTTAGTGTTTTATTTTTTAAATCTTTTATTCCGTCGACGTAATCTATTACTTCACCAAAATTGTTTTTGTTCAATGATATTGCAAGAGAGTTGATAGTAAAATCTCTTCTGTAAACATCTTCTTGCAATGTACAGCCAAATCTTACTGCTACAGGTAAATGTCCGTGTCTAGGGTAAAATTCTTGTCTTGTTGATGCAAAATCTATTTCAATATTTTTATCAAAAACTACTTTGGCGGTATTAAGTTTATCTTGAACTTGGAGAATTTTACAGATTTTTTTATCAGCCAGTTTGTGGCAAAAGTCTATTGCGTTTCCTTCAACTGTTACATCTATATCAAAAATTTCTTTTTCCAAAAACAAATCTCTGACAATTCCACCTATGAGATAAATTTTAAAACCGAATAAATCAGCATTTTCAGAACAATCTTTTAATGTTTTTTGAACATCTTTTGAAAGCTGTTTTTCGATTTTGTCTTTTAAGTTCAGTGCCATCTTTCTCACGGTTTCTATGGATTTTTTATATAAATGTTACCGAACAATTTTACAAAAGATTTGTTGTCTTTTTCAAGTTCTTCTATTCTTTTTATCAATATTTTGTTGTCAGACACTAGTTCATCAATTTTTTCGATAAGTAATTGGTTGTCTTTTTTGAATTCTCCAAGTTGGACGGCATCTTCAATAAAATCTGTTTTTTTAATAAAATCAGCTACATCTGATGTTATTTTTCTTGCAATTGATTCTGCAAGAACGGCCAAGGTTTGGTTTGAGATATCCAAAGTAACGTTTTTTAACTCATTTTCAACTTCTCTGTTTACTTCATTAATAATTGTTACAGGAAGTTCCTGTACAAAATTTTCATCGTTTGGAACAGATTGGTTTTCTGATTCAAAATTAATCTCTTCATCTTGAGATTCTGCAGGATTTTCGTTGGAATTATCTTCTGTATTTTGAAAATCTTCTTGAGGTGTTTCAGAAACTTCTACAGCCATATCTACGGGGGTGATTTCATCTTTATCTATAATATTTATCTCACATTTAGGTTGTTTTTGTTTGATGGCATTTCGAACTTTTTCCACAGCCATATCATCAAAAAATTCTACACCTTGTGCATCTTCGTAGATAGGTTCTATTTTCCAGTTTTTTATAAATGCATCAAGAAGAAAATTATCTATATACAAATCTTCGCTGTTTAATGTATCTATAATTTGTTGTTTATTAAACATTTCAACCCTCTTTTAAATTAATGATAATATACTTTTTTTAAAAAAGAAATAATTTGTAACAGAGTATACAAATTTTTGGAAACTTTTTTTTTAGTGCATCGTCTTAATTAAAAAATGCAAAGAATAAATAGTTGAGGAATTGGAATGGGAAGCCATATGAGAGACTTTGTGCTTGAAAGTCTTTCTTCGGAAGAGAAGATGATTGACCACGATGCTGATATTTTTTCGGCTAATGATAATAACGTGCAAGAGGTTGGCACTGAGACTATTGAGACTTTCAGTACAATTGTAAAGAAAAATGATATTTTACAAAATTATTTAAAAGATATAGGAAGAATAAAATTGCTTAAAACCTCTGAAGAGCTTGAGCTTGGTAAAGCAATCAGAGAGGGTAGAGGAAATAAAGCTAAAATAGCTAAGAAAAAATTGGTTCAAGCAAATTTGAGACTTGTTGTGAGTATTGCTAAAAAATATATAGGTCAAGGTGTTCTTTTTATGGACTTGGTCCAAGAAGGTTCGTTAGGCTTAATGAAAGCTGCTGAAAAATTTGATTATACTAAAGGTTTTAAATTCAGCACTTATGCAACATGGTGGATAAAACAGTCTATTGTTAGAGCTATTTCTAATCACTCCAGAACTATAAGAATACCTGTACACATGATTGATAAAATTAGACTTTACAAAAAAGTGTATACACAACTTGTATCTGATTTAGGTAGAGAACCGACTGATGAAGAGCTTGGTGCAAAACTCCAATTGTCACCAAAAAAATTAGAGAATATAAAAAATTCTATTTTTAAAGATCCTATTAGTTTAGATACCCCTATTGCAGAAGATTTGGTTCTTGAAGATTATGTTGCGGATGAAAGTTATCGTTCACCTGATATAAAAACACAATCGTCTTTTTTATACAAAGATGTAATGTCAACATTGGATTTTTTAAATCAAAGAGAAAAAATGATTTTGATAAACAGGTTTGGGCTTGGAGGAACAAATAAAAAAACACTTGAAGAAATAGGCAAAATGTTAGGTTTTTCTAAAGAAAGAATAAGACAGATTGAAAATATTGCTATCAAAAAATTAAAAGAAAAAGACGAGATATTTCATTTGAAAGAATATTTAAACTAATCGTCTGACAAAAGACCTCAAAAGAAGAAATTCTTTTTTGGACATCTTAAACTCCTTAGTGACGCTATTTTTAGCAAAATCTTTGTATAAAGATTTTGCTTTTTTTTATTTTATAAATAAAAAAATCACCCATTTGATATTGTAAAGAATATTGAAAAATTATCTACAAAGAGATATAATAATTTAGCTAAGAGTTTAAGTTATATTATGGAAAGAGAAAAAGAAAGGAGATTTTATGCGTGTTAGTTTTTCCACAAATAGTGTCAATTGCCAGCCTTTAAAATTTGGAAAATCTGAACCAGCACCTAAAAATCCATCTCAAAAACCTAATTTTTCTTCTTCTGAAGTATCAAGAGAAGAATACGATAAACTTAACGCAAAATATGAATTGGCATGTCGTCTTGCTGTAGCTCAAGCAGAACAATACAAAAAATATGTTGCTGCTCATCCTGCTAAGTAGTTTTTAATTTAAGCCAATATTTTTTAAATGTTCTATTTGGGGATTCTCTATTCCAAGTATAGAAATTATGTCTATTCTGTATTTTTGATAATTTTCTTGTGTATTTTTTAAATATGCTAGTCCTGCTTTGAGTATATTTTCAATTTTTTTTGAATTTATTGCTTCAAAAGGATGACCAAAGTTTGTTGTAGATCTAGTTTTAACTTCTACAAAAACAATTTCATTTTTGTCTTTTGCAATTATATCTATTTCACAAAACTTTGAATAATGATAATTTCTGTCTAGAATTTTCCAACCTTGATTTTCAAGATATTTGCAGGCAATATCTTCACCATAATTTCCTATAATTTTTTTTGTATAATTGCTTTTCATAATCATCTGTAAATATTTTCTATTGAAGATAAATAATCTAGCATCATTTCTCTACATTCTTTTGGGTATAAAATTTCGCATTGATCAAAATATCTTGAAAGCCTTCTTATCAAAAGATTTCTATCCTCTTTTTGATTTGCAATGATTATGCTGTTGTCTTCTACATCCAAAAGTTTTTCTCCATTTTTCAGCACATAAGATTTTGCCAACCGATTTTTTAGTCTGAACGTAACAGTACTCGGATAATCATTGGAGCTTTTTTGAGGAGTTTGCTTTACTTCGCTTATAAATTTTATAAGAAATTCTTTATAGGTACTGTTTGCAACATCATATGCCACTAATACAGCGTTGCCTTTTTTGTGTAAAATCTTCACAGGTGCAACTTTATAAAATTCTTTTTGTGATTTACCGTCAGGTTTGTAAATTATATCCAGTTTTTGTGTATCTTTACAATATTTTTCAAATATTGATAAATCTTCAGATTTGATATTTGTTTTCTTGCTTAATCTATAAGTGTGTATTTCATTGTTTTCAATTAAATTTTTTGTGTTTTTTGAAAAACTCAATTCTAAAATATTTAGTATGTCAGAAATGTTTTTGCTAAAAATTGGAGAATTGATTTTTTGGGTATATTTTTCTATAAATTTTAATAAAGAGAGGTCTGTTTTTGATAAATCTATTTTTTCAATATTTGTTAAAAGAGTATATTTCCCGTCAATTTTCTTTATTTTTAATCCAAGCAATTTTAATGTATTAAGATATTTATTTACTATTTCTTTTCTAAAAAGTTTTTCATCTTTTTCTTCAATGATTCTTAATAAATCAGATGTAGAAAGAGGTTTTTGAGCAAGTGCTTTTAAAAGTTCGAGAACTCTGAGACTCGAACCCGCAATTTTTATTTCTTTGGATTTCTTTTTTGTTTTTTTAGTTTCTTCTATCATCTTGATATTCCATTTTTATAGCTTTTATTTTTTCAAATAATTTTTCTTTAAAATATTTAGGCGATATTAACAAACAGTCTGTGCCATATGACAATATTTTTTGTAAAAAGTTAAATTCATTGTTTATTGTAGCTTTTATTGTTAATGAATATTCTTCGTTCGGTGTTTCTTTTTCAATAATTTCATTTTCATCTTCAATAAACATCATTGCACTTAAACCTTTGAGTTTGTAAACAACTTCGATGTTTGGTTTTTCAAATTTAGCATCTTCAGAGTTGTATGCAAGAAAATTTATTAAATTAACTTTTTTAATTCTATCTATTCTTAAATAAGAAATATTGTTGTATTTTGATGAATATCCCCAAACATAAAGTTTCCCATTTTCCAAAGTAATATATTCTGGAGTAAAGTATAAAGATTCTTCGTTATATTTTGGCGAGTTATAAGTTATTATTGTATGTTTTTTTAGTTTTGCATGTAATAAAAGTTCGCGTACTATACTGAAATTTATATTTTTTAATGGGTGATTAAAAAATAGCATGTTTTTTGATTCTAAGTCAGGAGCATATTTGGCAATTTTTGCATATAAGGTATTTAAATTTACTAGCAATTGCCAATCATTTAAAGTGACAATACTTTCTCTCAAAGACAGTAATGCTTCAATATTCTCTTTAGAAAGAGAAATCATAAAAGGATGTGATTTTAAAACATATTTGTTATTAGTTCTTTGCGTTGGTCTGCTGATTACACATCCTGCTTTTTTTAATGCATTAATTGTGTTTGTGACAGTATCTTTTGATTGTTCTGTTTTTATAATTGGGTCATCTTTAAGACATGCCAAAATTTCATCTCTTGTTTTGGGAGATTCAATAAGTTTCAGTAATAAAAACAAAGCTCTATAGCCTGTTTTTGAAATATTATTTTTATCTGTGTTGAGATTCTTTTGGTAAGCTTGATTCATGTTTTGCATTTTCATTTATGTTTATTTTATTGATTATGCTTGCACGTTTTTTACGGAAAAGCATATCTGTAAATGCTTCAATTCTTGTAATGAATCCAGCTTCTCCGGTTTGTTCATCTACTGAAAGATTTAAAACCGGTTTATTAAATTTTCTTGCTGCGCGTGAAATTCTTTCGACCATAATAGAATCAGGGCCGCAGCCAAAAGCATTTATTGTAATAATACCGTCAATATTGTTGTCTTGTAGATAATGACCCGCAGCACCGGTCATTTCATACTCATTTGCCCAATAAAGTTTTGAGCCAAGAGATGAAATACCTTCTTGCAACTGTTCAATAGAAAGTTGTTCTGCTGTATAAGCTTTTACGTCAAGTTTTTCTAGTTTGTCAAAAATTTTCATTGAAATACGATCATCAAAAAGATTGTAACTGTGGGCTAAAACAGCTACACTAATTGGATATGATTTTTGATTGTTAGAAATAACAACCTGACCTTTTTTTGCATAACTCAATGCTTTTTCAAAGGAAAGACCGGAATTAATCATTATTTTAAAATTGTTCATGACTTTCCAACCTTCTTTGGAAGCTTGTTTAATTCTTTTTTCATCTTTTATTCCAAAAGGAGCTACTGCTTCTTTTAAGAAATCATAAAGACCGCCATTTTTTTCTGATTTATCTAAAGTTGCTTCAATAATAGTAAAATCTTTTTTTACAACATTTCTAATTAAATCGGGAAGTCCTCTGATTTTTGAGCAGTTATAAATTTTGTGTTTTATAGATTGAATAGATGGAACAAAAATTTTATCTATACCTTTGTCCAAGAGATTTAAGATATGTCCTACATAAACTTTTACTGGTAAACATGTTTCTGAAACTACCAATGAGGAACCTAAAGACATGGTTTGTTTTGTAGTTTTGTCTGAAACTATAACTTCGATTCCCAAATCTTCAAAAAAACCATACCAAAATGGGAAATAATTGTAATAAGACATTGCTCTGGGGATTCCAATTTGCATTTTATTTTTAGTTTCGGTTGGCATTAATATTTTTCCTTTTACACTTATTATTTTAATATACAGATTATAAATCAAAAAAAGAATATTTGTGTTACACCAAATATGATTTAACATTCTAATATAAATTTTTAAATACCCTTCAACACTACATATATAGTAATTAAAGACAGGTTTTTTATCTACTACATTCTTAATATTACTTAATAAAAATATAAAAAATAAGTGTAAAGGGTACACATATTTGTAAAATTATGTTAAAATAATCGATACAATTGGCAATTTCCATTTATGCCTTGCATTAAAAAGCATGTAGACCTGGTAGGGAAGAAATGAAGTTAAACGCAATAAATTACACTAGACCATCCCAAAATTATAAAAATACGGAGAACAACAATTATTCTAAAAAGAATGCAGCTCGACCTTCTTTTGGAAATTTGGCTGTAGGTTTAGCTTCGTTTATTGAAAATAATGGATTTTTGGGCGAGTTTTTAACCATTGATTCTGTTGGTATGATGATTCCTCGTACTGCTCAAGGTTATGCCCGAAATAGAGAAGAATTGGGTCATTTGAATTATAAGGCAGGTAGAGAAGAATTAGTCCGTGAATTATTATCTGGTCCTGCATATTTTTATGTTCCTTTGGCAGTTTTGACATTAGTTGGTATTGTTAGAGGTAAAACCGCTAAAGTTCAAACAAAAGTTTTGAATTCATTCAAATCTGTAATGGAAAATACTGCAGTTGAATTGAAAAATGCAGCACAAACAAAAACAAATTTTGTTAAAAGACTTCTTTCAGGTTCTTTTAAAGGTTATAAAAATGAAACAGGTTTGATTGATGAAATAGAAAAACTTATGAATAAAAATCTTACTGAAAAGTTAAGTTTTTCAGACAAAGTTTCAAATCTTTTCAAAAATAAAGCTAATAAAAAAGCTACACCTGCTATGGTTAGAGCTGATGTAGAAAAGCTTGTTACAAAATTGAATAAAGCTAACGGAAAACATCTCGATGATGCAGGTTCAATTGATATAGAAGGTGTTTCATATAGTGCTTCTTCATTGCTTAAAGATATGGAAAATTATCTTGATGATTTTACTAAAAGAGCACAAAAAACAAAGAAAGATAAAGATACATTTGTAGAAAAATTTCATCAACATGCGAAAGATTTGAGAAATGCTACAAATATACTTGCTGTTTCTGCTTTGTCAGCATTTATGTTGTTGATACCAAAACTTTATCAAACTGATAAGAAATTCCCTGGTACAGAAGGTTTAAATACCGGAGAAACACCAGAAACTACTCAAGCAACAGCTCCTGAAAAAGAAAAGGAGGTTGCGTAAGATGAAAATTCAAGCATATTCAGCTAATCAATATCGTCCAAATTATTCATCACAAAGTAACCAGTCTTTTGGTGCAGCTTCTAATGTTAGTAATGCACGTAGAGCATTTGAATGGTTGGGAAAACAGTGCAATATTTCTTCTAATGGTTCATTAACAAGAGGCATGTTTTTTGTTGTTGGTACTTGTTTTATGTTGGGCGGTAGATTTTTTGAATCAAGAAGCAATGATGAAAAACGCGAAGTAGTTACTCGTGACGTACCAGCAGTTGCTTTGTCTGTAGCAGGTGCTCCTTTGATTAACAAGTCTGTTGCTTATGCTGTTTCTAAAAAAACAGGTGTACCGATTGTATCACTTGGTGAAAAGAAAAATTTGATGAGTGCTGTATTCTCTTCTCAAAAACAGTTAGTTGATTGGTATTCAGAACTTGGAGAAAATGCTTTAGTTAATTTCTCTGAAACAGTTAACAAACATGGTGGAAATCTTAGAAAAGTATTTAAAAAGCTTGGTTTTACTGACAAATTAAATGCAATTACTAATGCTGCTGATAACAAAGGTATTCTTGATGCAATTAAAGATGCTCAAACTAACAAAACAGAAGCTTTTAATGTTTTGGAAAATGCAATGAAAGGTCTGGATAAAAATAACAACTTACTGAAATTTGCAAAGAAAACTCAAGCTTATGTAAAACTTGGTGGTATCGCATTTATGGCAGCGCTGTTAGGATATTTTCTTCCTCATTTGAATATTGTAACAACAAGAAAAAAATATCAAAAGAAGCTTGAAGAAGGAAAAATCGATCAAGCTACATATATGATGAGAATGCAAAGAACTTCACCGGTATTCAGAGTTTCTAACGGTATATTAAGTTTTCATAGAACATCCGCTCAAAAAACTTTTAAAAATATGTTGAGTATGATGGAAGAGAAAACAAATAATTAGATTTAAAAACCCGTACATTTTTGTACGGGTTTTATTTTTTATTTGACTTCGATTTTTTTAGTTTCTTGCTCTTTTGATTTTAATTTGGGTAATTCTAAATGTAGAACACCATCTTTAAGCTTTGCTTCGACTTCAGATATATTTACTTCTTGTGGAAAATATATTGTTCTTGAATAGTTTCCATAAGCAAATTCTGTTTTGTGATATTTTTTATTTTTTTCTTCTCGTTCATCTTCTTTTTTTGCAGAAATTGTCATATAAGATTTATTCAGTTCAATATCTATATCTTCTTTTTTTATTCCAGGGACTTCGACTCGTATTTTGTATTCATTATCAAATTCTTTGATATCTATTGGTATGGTTAAACCTTTTGTTTCTTTTTCTAGAACATATTCAGGAAAAATCGAATCAAAACTTCTTTTTAAAATGGTATTAATTTCTTCATTGAGAGTGTTCATAAATGTGTCAGGTTTGCGTATCAAGTATTTCATATAACCTCCTTAAATTTCATTTTGTTTTAGTATTTTTTACAAAAAAAATGATACTTACATTGCCTGCAAGTATCATTTTTTAAATCATTTATGATAATTTTTGTTAGTCATTAATTTTTATATCATATTCTGATAATTGTTTTTTCTTTAAATTGTGAACAACTGCATCAACAAGAAATTCATAAGATTTCATTTTTTGAATTTCAGGTGTAAATTCTCTGATTAATGAAGCTCTAACAATATCCTCAAGCCTGTCATTTGCTGAATTTGCATCATTGTTTTCAGCACAAATCATATCGATATATTTTGAATTCACTTTATAATCTTGCATTTGAGAAAACATAAGCCATTTTAGCTTTGGTTTTATAGAGCTAAGCTGTTTTACAATCTTCAAATTCTTTAAATTAAACATAATCTTCACCTATTTTTAAATAAAATATGATTTATAAGTTTCACACAACATTATAAAGTTTACTCAAAAGTTAAATTTACTTTTTTTGACCATGCTCTTTACAATTTGTTACCGAAATATCTTTTAATAGTATTTTCGCTGTTTTTTTGGCTTTTGTCAATTAAAAAAGCTGCCCGTCAAGGCAGCTTTTGTGTTCTATTCAATTGTATATTTAATTTTAAATTATTCCCAACAAAGTTTATTTTTGAATTTTTTCTCCTTTTTTCTTGCTTTAAAACAGTTTCTTTCGTTGAACATGAGTTTGATGTCGTTGAGTTCTTCCTGCAACTCTTCAAGTGCCATGTCAGTTTCCATGTCTAAATACATGTTCTTTGTAATCACGAATACGCCTCCATTTTCTAATAGTACGAACCGTAAAAATTTCATCCCTTCGGTTCACATTTTATACTTACGGATATTTTTTGAAAAACTTTAGAAATATTTGGTTAATCTTTATAATCTGTTACATTCTTATCGTATAAATATATTAAATAATTTAAAACTATTTCTTTTATCTTTGAAAAAGGTTACAATGAAGTAAGAGGAGATTGCCTGTGGAAAATACTAATCCTATTTTTGATATCAATGAATTTTTAAAAAAAGCTGTATCAGAAGGTGTGTCTGATGTTCATCTTCGTATTGATGAAGTACCTGTTGTGCGTCGTGACGGTAAAATTATAAAAACAAATTATCCTTTAATTACAGAAAAAGATATCTCACATGTTTTGAATGTAGTTTTGCCTAAATATTTGAGAACAAAGGTACAAGCAGCTTTTGATTTAGATTTTTCTTATGAAATTAAAGGTATTTCAAGATTCAGAATAAATCTTGCAAGGCAGTTGGGTAATACTTCCTTGGTATTTAGGATTATTCCTTATGAAATACCTTCTTTTGCAAAGTTAAAACTGCCACCGGCATTGAACAATTTTGCAAAATTTCATAGTGGTATAGTTTTAGTTACAGGGCCTACAGGTTCAGGTAAGTCTACAACTATTGCATCTTTGATTGATTTAATTAACCAAAACGAACAAAAACATATTATTACTATAGAAGATCCTATAGAGTTTATTTATTCGAACAAAAATAGTATTATCACACAAAGACAAGTTGAGATTGATACATTGTCATTTCCTGATGGTGTAAAATATGCATTAAGACAAGATCCTGATGTTATATTGATTGGAGAAATCAGAGACTTGGAAACTCTTTCAAGCGCAATGAAAGCAGCTGAAACAGGACACCTTGTTATTGCATCTTTGCACACAAATGATGCTATTCAAACTGTTAACAGAATAGTCGGTATGTTTGACCCGAAAGATAGAGAAAGTGTAAGAAAACAGCTCGCAGAAACACTAAAAGCATGCGTTGCACAAAAATTGATTCCTCTAAAAAGCGGTCATGGACGTATCCCTGCTTGTGAGATTATGGTTGTTACACCGACTATAAAAGATTTTATTATCAAAGATGAGCTTGAACAGATTTATGACCTTGTTAAAAAAGGCTCTTACAATGATATGATTACAATGAATATGTCTTTGTTACAGCTTATAAAAGAAGGATTAATTTCAAAAGAAACTGCAGTAGAAGTTTCTGACAATAAAGTTGAAATTGAACAAATGCTCAGAGGGGCTTACCACGGAACATCAGAGAAATTTAATATTCAATTTTAGAAATTAAATCTCTCAAATATGGGGATTACGGACTGTAGATGCAGAACTTTACCACAAATGCAATAAATCTGAAATCCTATAATCTTAGCGAAACTGACAAAATTGTTGTCATGTATTCAAAAGAAAAAGGGATTATAAAAGGAGTTGCCAAAGGCGTAAAAAAAACGACAAGCAAACTTGGCGGCAGAATGGACATGCTTATTGCGAACAGACTGCTTATGAGGCAGGGTAAAAATTTGAATACAATCTGTCAAGCAGAATCTTTAAACACTTTTAAAAACACAAGAAAAGATATGGATAAGCTTTTTTATTCTATCTATTGCTCAGAAATTGTTAATTGTTTTGGTGTTGAAAATGATCCGAACAGTGAAGAGATATACGAACTTTTGTACAAGACTCTTGATGCAATTTCGATGTCTAAAAACAAGACAGAGCTTTTGATGGCAGTGATAAAATTTCAGTTAAAAATTACTCACATAGCCGGTTATTCATTGGAGCTTGAAAGTTGTGTTTGTTGTGGTGGGGTTTTAGATAAGGACAATATCTATTTTTCTTCCA
Source organism: Candidatus Gastranaerophilales bacterium (assembly GCA_944323475.1). GTDB lineage: Bacteria > Cyanobacteriota > Vampirovibrionia > Gastranaerophilales > Gastranaerophilaceae > Limenecus. Next base: position 19,156 of record CALUSQ010000021.1, on the reverse strand, counting down.
AAGATGGTGGCACAATATGCAAAGAATGCAGAAAAAATGAGTTTAAATCTGTGAAACTTCATTACAAAATTCGAGATTTTTTAAATACACTTTTGCAGTTGGATTTTGATACAAAAACAAGATATGATGAGCTTGCTACAGAAAAGATTTGCGATTTTTGTTTTAATCTTTTGAAGCAACATGTTGAGCAATTTGCTCCTAAAAAAATAAAATCAGGTCAAATACTCGAAATGACTAGGTAGTTTAAGGTGGTTAAGATGAAAAAATTGGAACAATATATTGAGCATACTCTTTTGAAACAAGATGCCAAAAAAGAAGAGCTTCAAAAATTGTATGATGAAGCTAAAACACATAAATTTTTAGGTGTTTGTGTTAATCCAGTCAATGTTGCTGATGCAGTATCTGCATTGAAAGATTCTGGCGTTAAGGTTGTTACAGTTGTTGGTTTTCCTCTTGGTGCAAGCAGAAGTGATGTAAAAGCTTTTGAGGCTCAAAAAGCTGTAGAAGATGGTGCTGATGAAATAGATATGGTTTTGAATGTTTCAAAGATGAAAGATAAAGATTATGCTTTCGTCAAAAAAGACATTGAAACAGTAAAAAAATCTTGTGCAGATAAGCCACTAAAAGTAATACTTGAAACAGATTTGCTTGAAAAAGATGAAATAAAAAAAGCTTGTGAACTATGCGTAGAAGCAAAAGCAGATTTTGTTAAAACTTCAACAGGATTTGTAAAAAACGGAGTCGGTGCAAAAGCAGAAGATGTTGAAATTATGTCACAAATCGTAAAACCTCATGGGCTTGGAGTGAAAGCATCTGCAGGAATAAGAGATAAAGACAAGGCTCTTGCTATGATAGAAGCAGGTGCGGACAGATTGGGTACAAGTTCAGGCGTGGCAATCGTATCATAGGTCGAGGAATTTATGTTAGCAAAAAGAATTATACCTTGTTTGGATGTAAAAGACGGGCAAACCGTAAAAGGTGTAAATTTTGAAAATTTAAAATATGCAGGTGACCCTGTTTCTCTGGCAAAAAAATATAGTGATGATGGAGCAGATGAGCTTGTTTTTCTTGATATTACTGCAACAAATGAGGCAAGAAAGACTACTCTCAACATGGTAGAACAAGTTGCCAAACAGGTTTTTATTCCTTTTACTGTCGGAGGAGGTATAAAAACTGTCGAAGATATGCGTTCAATTCTTCTTGCAGGAGCAGATAAAGTATCAATAAATTCTCAAGCTGTTAAAAATCCTCAACTTATAAAAGAGGCTTCTTCTTATTTTGGTTCTCAATGTATTGTTGTGGCTGTTGACGGCAAAAGAGTGGATAATGATTTTTATGTTTTTATTAATGCAGGTCAAAAAAATACAGGTTTAAAACTTCTTGATTGGGTTAAAGAAGTTGAAAAACTTGGTGCAGGCGAAATATTGCTTACTTCAATGGATGCGGACGGAACTCAGGCAGGTTTTGATATAGAGATGACAAAACTTGTTGTTGAAAATACAAATATACCAGTTATTGCTTCAGGCGGTGCTGGTGCGGATTCAAAGCATTTTTGCGATGTTTTTGAAAAAGCAAAAGCTGATGCTGCTTTGGCTGCTTCAATTTTTCACTTTGGCACCTTGCCTGTACCAAAACTTAAAGAAGAACTTTTGAAGAACAATATTTGCGTAAGAGTTTAGCTTTTTTTGAAAAATTTTCTGTTTATTATTCTCAACCCTTCTCCTGTATAAGTACAGATAACCATAGTCAAAACAAAATACAGGTATGTTGTTTGTATCGGGTTGTAAATCCAGTAGATATCGTGATTTGCTCTTTCTGAGATGGGGATACCGTTTATGTATAAAAATATTGCGGTTATCAAATACATGACAAGCAGATGATTTGCCATTATGTGATATGTGTTTTCACCCATAAGTCTTACAAAATTTGAATCTTTCAAATACGGATAAACAATTTTTAAAATCCATAAAGATGCCCAGATTCCTGTTATTGCTGTGATGATTGGGACTATCAACTGTTGGTCGAATCTTGCCCAAACAAGCACATAACTGAGTCCAATCCCGTGTTCAGGATCAAAATCTCTATTGAATAACCACAAAACAGATTGTAACGAAACAATTGTCCAAAGCCATTTGTATGTAAAGATATCAACTTTGTTTTCAATATAGTGTTTGTAATAAAAACCTAAATATACAAAAAATACTGAAAACATAATTCTTATTATTAACAGAATAAACGGGTCTATTTTGACAATTTTTGATAATGGTATTGCTAAAATACCCAACAGCGCAAATCCAAAAAGATGAAAATATTTGTTGTTTTTTATTCCTCTAAGTGCACGGAAAATGAATAAAAACGATATCATTGTGACAAAAAGTTGAGTTACAAACCACATAGGACAAGACAAATCAAATTGATGACCGTTTAAAAACGGGGTTATAAAAAAGTTTTTCAAACTGATAGGCATACCCCAAAATTTTCCTGTTAACTTTGCAATAAGTATTGTTACGCAAAGATAAAATGCATTGTATAAAAAATAAGGGACAAGAAGGCTTTTTACTCTTCTTTGTATAAAATTTAAAATGTCATCTAGATATTTTTCTTTGAACAAATAACCGGAAATAAAGAAAAATAAAGCCAATTGAAAAGAGTAAGGAGTAAACATTCCAAAAAGCGAAAACTCTAAATGTCCTGAAACAACAAGCAAAATAGCAATTGCTTTTAGTATATTTACTTTGTTAGAAAATTCTTTTTTTTGTTCTTCCATAGGTGTTCTTTTTCTGTAATTTTTGTATGTCGATTATTTTTGCTTAAAAATGAATTTCTTTCAATAACCTGCTTATCTCATTTAACCCTTTTTGGAGTTGTTCTTTGTCTTTTCCGTATCCTGTTCGAAAACAATATTCTTGTTCAAAACAGTATCCCGGAGTTAGAAACACTCCTCTTTCTTTTGCTAGTTTTTCACACAAAAGGGATGATTTTATGTCTGCATCATAATATATCAACGCAGTTGTTCCAGCTTGAGGTTTTATGTAATTTACATATTTTTCGTTTTTTACCCAATTGTCTAAAATTTCAAGATTTTCTTTTAAAGTATTTTTGTTTCTTTGTATAATTTTTTCTTTATTTTTTAATGCTAAAGCTGCAATTTCTTCATCAATGACAGAACAGGATATCATATTGTATTCTCTGTGAGAAAGACAATTTTGTATAACTTTTGGGTCTTTTGAAGCAATCCATCCGAGTCTTATACCTGCAAGCGAAAAAGTTTTTGACATGCTAGATGTACTGATGCCTTTTTCGTATAAATCACAAATAGAGGGTTGTTCTTTGTTTGTATGAATTAGCCCTCTGTAGACTTCATCGCATAATATATAGCAGTCATATTTTTGTGCTATTTTTACAATGTCTTTGAGTAAATCTGGATTAATAACGGCGCCTGTCGGGTTGTTTGGGTTGTTCAAACATATTATTTTGGTTTTAGAATTTACTGTTTTTTTTAGTTCATCAATGTCAGGTAAAAAATTATTTTCTTTTTGTAAATTTAAAAACCTTACTTTTGCATTAAAAGATTCAGGAATTGAATAAAGCTGCTGATAAGTAGGCAAAACAGATATCACTTCATCATTCGGTTCTACAAGCGAATAAAAAACCAAATGATTTGCACCTGCTGCGCCTATTGTTGGAACAATGTTATCAGGGGAAAGGTTTTTGTATAGGTTGGCAATTCCTTTTTTAAAATTTGGATTTCCTTTGATGAACCCATAACCTAAAAATTCTTTTGACAATTTTTCAAAAAAATCTTTTTTGTTTTCGTTGCATATTTCAAAAAAATTATCGAGGTTCAAAGTATTTACTGTTGTATTGCCAAGATCATAACGGCAATATTTTTCATACTCATTCATCCATTCTTCTACTTTAAAAGGTTTTATTTGCATATTTTAATTATTGCAAAAAATATTTTGTATGAACAGATTGAGATACTGTATCGCAAATTGGTTATTTTATTATATAATTTACGTACGAGCAAAATTTTGAGGGTGAAAAATGAAGGAAACTTTAGAAAAAATTCATGCATCTGCACTTGAAGATATAGCAAAAATTCAATCTACTGCTGATATTGAGGATGTTAAAAACACATATCTCAGCAGAAAAAGCGAATTAAACAATATCAAAAAAAATCTTAAAGATATGTCTAATGATGACAAGAGAATAGTAGGTTCTTTGTCTAATCAGATTACAAAAGATATAGAAGAAAAATTAAACGAAAAATTTCAATATTTTTATAAAAAAGAACTTGATGAAAAATTGGAAAGAGAAAGAATAGACGTAACTCTTCCTGGTTCTTATACTCCTTTTGGCAAGGTTCACCCTCTTACACAAACAGTGGACGAGATTGTTGAAATATTTCAAGGTATGGGCTTTTCACTTGTTCACAACGAAAATTCACCCGAAGTTGAAACTGAATATTTCAATTTTGACATGCTCAATATTCCACAAGACCACCCTGCAAGAGATATGCAAGATACTTTCTATACAAAGGTTGCTCCAAACGTTATATTGAGAAGCCAAACATCCGGTGCGCAAATACATGAAATGCTTTCTAGCAAACCTCCTATCAGAGTTATTGCTCCGGGTCGTGTTTATAGGTGCGAGTCTGTCAGTGCTAGAAAAAACAATCTTTTCCATCAGATAGAAGGGCTTTTGGTGGACAAAGACATTACTTTTGCTGATTTAAAAGGTACAATGAATGAATTTTTGAGATTGTATTTTGGTTCAGCAAGACCCACAAGATTTAGAAGCAGCTTTTTCCCGTTTACTGAACCTTCTGCTGAGATTGATGTTCAATGTATTATGTGTGAAGGCAAGGGCTGTCGTGTTTGCTCCGGAACAGGTTGGTTGGAAATACTCGGTGCAGGCATGGTTGATCCTAACGTATTGAGAAACGTTGGAATTGATCCTGAAGTTTATTCAGGCTTTGCTTTTGGTATGGGGGTTGAAAGACTTGCTATGCTAAAATGGGGTATAGATGATATCAGATTGTTCTTCAACAATGATGTCAGATTCTTAAACCAGTTTTAATTTTAAATAATATTTTTTATTAAAAAATGAACATTTGTACATTTTTTTAAAATAATGTACAATACCATTATTACGAGTAAAAACTGACTTACGGGGGAATTTAATTTTATGGCAGTTAAAGAAAAAGAAGCAGAAACAGTTGCTGTTTCTGAAGAAAAAAATAAAGCGCTAAAACTTGCTATTGAAAAAATAGAAAAAGATTTTGGTAAAGGCTCAATTATGAAATTGGGCGACAAAACAACAGTAGCATGTGATGCTATTCCAACAGGTGCTTTGGCTCTTGATATAGCACTTGGTATTGGTGGTGTACCAAGAGGTCGTGTAATAGAGGTATACGGACCTGAAGCATCAGGTAAAACTACTTTGGCTCAACATATTGTTGCGGAATGTCAGAAAAAAGGCGGTATAGCTGCGTTTGTTGATGCTGAACATGCTCTTGACCCTGAATATGCAAAAGCTCTTGGCGTAAATGTTGACGAACTTTTGATTTCACAACCTGATACAGGGGAACAGGCTCTTGAAATTGCAGAAGAACTTGTTCGCTCTTCTGCTGTAGATGTTGTTGTAATTGACTCTGTTGCTGCTTTGGTTCCAAAAGCTGAAATCGAAGGTGCTATGGAGGATCAGCAGATGGGGCTTCAAGCTCGTTTAATGAGTAAAGCTCTTAGAAAATTGACAGGTATTGTTGGCAAAACAAACACAACCGTTATATTTATCAACCAATTACGTCAAAAAATTGGTGTTATGTACGGAAATCCGGAAACTACTACAGGTGGTAATGCTCTTAAATATTATGCATCTGTTCGTTTAGATATCAGAAGATGCGATTCTATTAAAAAAGACGATAAAGATATCGGTAACAGAGTTAGAGTAAAAGTTGTTAAAAACAAAGTTGCTCCTCCGTTCAAAACATGTGAATTTGATATTATATTCGGCAAAGGTATTTGCAAACTCGGTTGCATTTTAGATGTGGCTGTGAATATGGATATTGTTAAAAAAGCAGGTGCTTGGTTTAGCTACAATGACGAAAAACTTGGTCAGGGCAGAGAAAAAGCTAAAGAATATTTTGAAGCTCACCCTGAAGTGCTTAAAGAAGTTGAAGCAAAGGTCAGAGAAAAACTTGCTGAAGAAAGATAATTTTTTAAGAAAATAAGCCCGGTGTTCCCGGGCTTACAATTAATTTAGGAAAAAGGTCTGAAATTAATGTTTGATTGGGTAAAAGTTGAAACTGATGAACAAATAAAAGAGCTTTGCGAACTGGCAAAGAAAATATGGAATGAGTATTCTATTTGTTTTATAAATCAAGATCAAATAGACTACATGTTAGAAAAATTTCAATCAGAACAAGCTGTTAAGTCTCAAATAAATTTCCAAAGATACAGATATTATTTTTTGGAAGAAGATGGTGAAAATTTTGGTTATTTTGCCGTACAACCTCGTAAAGATGAATTGTTTTTGTCAAAAATATATATTGATAAAGAACATAGAGGCAAAGGTTTTGCAAGAAAAGCTTTTAATAACGCTATAGTTGAAATTGCAAAAGAATTGGAGCTGCCAAAAATTACTTTGACTGTAAATAAATACAATATCCCTTCTGTTATGATTTATGAAAAACTCGGTTTTGAAAGAGTTGATTCTGTGGAAACAGATATCGGCAACGGTTATGTAATGGATGATTACATCTATGAATTCGAATTATGATAGCGTAAATATAGAAATTGAAAGTAACAGATTGTTTTCACAAAATATTGTCAAAGCAATTTGTAAAAAAGTTTTTTCTACAGACAGAGCTCTTTGCTGTCTTTTAAAGTCGGATTCTTTTTTTAAAGAATTGTTGAATATTTTTTGCAGGTTAGATTATTTTGAAATTTCACCTGAAAAGTTTGCTGATATTATAAAAAATAATGATTTTTCAGATACTGATAAAAAAAGACTGGATTTGTTTTTTGAGGTTTACAAAACATTTGTTTTGCTTTCAGAAAAAAACGGTTATAAAATCCCATTGCATAGAGCTGTTCTTTTTAAAAATTTTTCAGATGATATTGCTAAAAATATCGAAAATAAAAAATATCTTGAATTTTCTGATATCCAAAACGAGTCTATATATATAGTTTCAAAAATTAAAGAAAGTGTTGCTTTGGGTAATGCGTTTTATTCTGATTTTGCAATTTTTGCTGACAAATTTGAAGCCAGACAGAAGTTTTTGGATTTATTGGTTGCCGAAAAAATCCCTGTAACAAGTTCTATATACAATGAAAATTATGAAAATTTAAAACATAAAATTAATATTTACCAAAAAATTTCTGAAATTTTATTAGATTTGAAAATAGAAAAATTTTCTTTGCAGGATATAAAAGACTACAATGCTTCTTTTGTAGGTATATCAAAGTCTCAAAAAGAAATATGCTTTGATAGTTTAGACGAAATTTTTAAAAGTCTTTTTGTAGAAATTTTGTCAGACAGTTATTGTTTGGATAAAATTTTAACAAAAAACGAAAACTCTAAACAAAGTCTTTTAGAAATTGTTTATTCTCACATAACAAGTTTTGATGATCAAGATAAAGAAATTTTGAATGTTGAATTTTCTTTAATAAAGAATTTTTATGAATATTACAAAGCAAATGATTATGCTAAAGCAATAAGCTGTGTAATAAGAAATTTTTTACATTATTTTGAAAACACAAATCTGCATGAAGAAGTTTTGGGTAAAATCAAAAGTTTATCTGACTTGCAGTCGCTTTATGACAATGTAGTCAATGAAAAGCCTGATTTTGATTCTTTTAAAGAAATTCTGCAATGGCTTTCAAAGGACAGTGCAAAAGAGAAAAATTCTGTACGTTTGGGCTCTATAACTTCTGAACTTAAAAAAGATGAGACTTTTAAATATGTTTTTGTTTCAGGATTGACAGAAAATAATTTCCCTGGCACAAACAATGCTTATCCTTTTATTTCTTTTCAAACAAATGAAAAATTAGTTGAAAAAATTAGAGAGATTAATCCGAATTTTGACTATTTCATAAAAACAGATGAAGTACATTTTAGATTACAACTCCAGTCATTACAAAATATTTGTAAACATGCTGCGGTCAGTTTAATTTTTACTACACATTCTTATGAAGCTAAAAAAACAGTTATTCCTTCTGTATTTTTTAAAAATCTTGCTCAAAAAGATAAGGAAAATTATCAAAAGATTAACGATATCAATGATAAAAACAAAACTTTTGAGTATACAAAATCTTTGGAGTTAAAAAAAGATGAACTTTCTAATGTCATAAAAAATACGGATGTCTTAAAGCTCAACCCATCTGCTATTTCAGCATTTCAGCAGTGTCCGAGAAAATATTATTATAAAAATCTGCTTAATTTAAAAGAATCTTCTACTTTTGCTGCCAGTTACGGAAGTATTGTGCATGCTGCTTTTGAGGTTATGAACAGACAGTTTATTGCTTCTTACAGCAAATCAACAGCAATTCAATTGTCAGAAATTTTATTTGATTCTAAAAATAATGAAAACAAAGCACTAGATATTGGCTTTTCTCAAACGGATGTTGAGTTAATCAAAGCTACAGATGAGCTTTCTTTGCAAGAAATGAAAAATAATTTTAAAAATGCAATAGAAGATTATGACAAAACAGGTTCATTTGATGAACCGCCACAAAAAGCTGTTTGTGAAAAAACTTTTTCTTTTTCTTTGCCGGAACTTCCTAATGTTATTTTTGATGGCAGAATAGATGCTATTTTGTCGTATTCTGACGGGAGAAATGTTGTTGTAGATTATAAAACAGGCAAAAACAAAGTTAATTCGCTTGATTATGCAATAAGTGAGTATGGTGTAAACTTCAAATCAAAATCAGGCAAAGAACCTGCTAATATAGCTACTCTTCAAAACAACTATGACTACCAAATACCTTTATATTACCTTGCTTGTCAGAACAGTGATGATTTGAAAGAGTACAAAGACAAAATTACACATTTGGGATTGATTTATGTTCGTCCTCAATCCAGATACGACGGTTGTGATGAAGATTTTGTAAGTGCAGAAAAGATAGATTTATACAAGGATAAGATTATTCAAAACCTTAAAGAAACTGTTATTGACAAAATAGTTAATGAAACTGAATTTGAGTGTGTAAAAAATTGGAATTGTGAAAATTGCAGCTTCAAATACCTTTGCGATGGAGAAGGAGACAACGATGATTGAGCTTGAAAATATAATAGCAGGTCTGAATGAAGCACAAGCAAAAGCTGTTTCAAATCCAATTGACTCTTGCACAAAGATTGTTGCAGGTGCAGGTACCGGCAAAACAAAAATTATTTCAAAACGATTTTTAAAATTAGTAAATGATTTAAAAAAACTGGGGCAAGACAATCCTCAGTCAAAAATTCTTGTGATTACTTTCACTGACAAAGCTGCTAATGAAATGAAAACAAGAATCGTGGATGAACTTGAAAATAATGGTATAGAAACATCAGCACAAACAGATTTGTGGATTTCAACGTTTCATGGTTTTTGTATAAAGATTTTGAAAAAGTATTCTATTGAAGCTGGACTTTCACCTTCTTTTAAAATGGGAGAAGAACAAGAGTTAAAAAATATTTATGATAACTTGGTAAAAAGAATAAAATATGGCGAAACTCATACTTTTGAAAATTTTGCCGATACAATGTCTTGCTTGGGTCTTGAACAAGATTTGTTGTCGATAAAATCTTTGACTTTGTTATGTGATATTGAAGATATGGACAATCTTTTTGAGGATATTTTTGCTGTTATAAAAAAAATTAAAGCTCTTGGTCTAAACTCAAAAGAATTTCTCCAAAAATCTGTTGATTCAATAAAAAAATATTCAGATTGTGTTGAAAAAACTCCGTTTAAGTTTGAGTCAAAAGAAGATTATGCAAGAGCTTGGGGAGAGCATTTTAGACCCTATACTGACGATACTTGTATTTTTGATGAAAAGGTTTTTGACTCAATTGCAAAAGAAAAACTTATTCTTGATAAATTTGGAAAAAGAAAAGCTATAGAATACGGTATGGCACAAGGATTCCCTGAGAATATAAAACCAATTAGTGATGTAGAAATCAAATTGGCATGTGTCATTGCGGCAGTCTATGAATTGTACCAGCAGGCACTAGAAAAAGCTGATATTGCTGATTTTGACGATTTGATAAACAAAACAATTCAAATATTTAAAAATAATGAGATGATTCGCTCTTTTTATCAAAATTATTTTAAACAAATTATAGTAGATGAGTTTCAAGATACAAACGGAGCACAATTGGAACTTATCGAGTTGTTGCTAAACAACAAATATCCTAATTTAACTTTTGTCGGTGACAGAAAACAATCTATCTATGCTTTTAGGTATGCTCAAATGGAGAACCTTGAAGTTTTGCATAAAAATGTTGAAAAAAAATATTCTAAAAATTTTGAACCTATAAATCTTTCTATAAATTATCGTTCTACACCGGAAGTTTTGAATGCGGTTAATTTTGTTACGGAGAAAGAACTTTGTCTTGAGGGTGAAAATCTTTTTGCAAATCCAAATCTGACATATCAAGATACTTCTAAAGACATTAAAGTGACTGTTATTGACAATTTTGAAAACGCTTATGAGTTAAGGTTAAAAGAAGCGGAATATATTGCATTGGAGATAGAAAATCTTATTAATAGGGACAAAGCAAAATACAAAGATTTTGCTGTTTTGGTAAAATCTCATGCTCAAGCTGATATTGTTGAAAAAGAGCTAAAAAAAAGAAACATTCCTTCTGTAAAAAAAGTCAATACGGGATTTTTCTTTGAGCCTGTGGTCAAGAATGTATTTGCTGCATTGAGACTTGTTAAAAATTTAGAAGACGAACAGGCATTTTTTAGGCTTTTAAAAACTGTTCTCACTGATTCTGAAATCTTTGAAATGAAAAAAATGTTTGATAAAGAATTGTACAAGACAATGTCTTTTGACGAGGTTAAAAAGCTTAATTTTGCGCAAAAATTTATTACTTTGCAATCTAATGAAAATATAAAAAATATTAACCCTTATGTTTTTCAAATTTTTGACACAATAAATTTTATAAGAAAAAACAAAACCTCTATGACTCTTTTGCAGGTGTTTGAAAGACTAAAATCTTTAATAGTTTTTCATAAAATAACAGGTAATTTTGAAGACGAACAAGCACAAAATAATTTAAAAATTCTTGAAAAAATAATTGATGATTTTACTCAAAATGAAAATTATATCAGCGTGAACAGTCTTTTGGATTATCTGGAAAAAATTTCGGATGACAAAAATTTTGAACTTCCGTCAATATACACAGGAGATTTGGATGCAGTTCAAATTCTTACAATACATGCTTCTAAAGGTTTGGAATTTCCTTATGTTTTTGTTTTGAGTATTGCTTCATCTTCAACAAACTTTGAAAAATCAGGTGTGATTTTTGATATGCAATATGGTGATAAACCGGGTTTTGGTATTGTTGTATCGAAATATAAGGGCAAACAAAATCCTAAAGCTCTTTTGTACAAACAGATATGGCAAAAACCAAGAGAAATTAATGAAGCACTCAGATTGTTCTATGTTGCAGTAAGTAGAGCAAAAAAATATCTTAATGTATTGAGTTTTGAACCTTATAGTTCAGTAAAACCTGTGGAATATATAGACAATATGGCAGCATTTTTGGGATGAAAATATATTAATGTATAAAGTGATAAATTGCTTTGTAAAAAGTTTTCAATTCTTTTTCATCCATTGATTTGAGGCATAATTTTATATCCTCAAGAATTTCTTGGCGTGATTTTATTAGTTCTGTTTCAAAAAAATCATTTATATTAATGTCTAAAGCATTTGCAATTTTTTCTAAAGTCTCTATTGTCGGTTGGCTATGAGAATTTTCTAATCTTACAATACTGCGATGATTCATTGAAACCATTTCTGCAAGTTTTTCTTGTGAGATTTTTTTTCTTTTTCTTATTTCTTTAATTTTTTTTTCCTATTAATTTGGAATTGAACATAATACCTCTTTAATTAAAAGCATATACGTTATAAAGAAATAAAACTATGTATTATTAAACCTTATTTGTGTTGATTTATGTTATAAGCATGTCATATAATCATGACATTAATGTAACAATAGACGTTCAAAAATGAATAAACGTGTCTTATAAGTGAGGTGTTTATGAAAAAGAAAATCGGTATAATTGAATCTGGTTTTATGTCTTCATATTTGAAGGAATTTATTAACCTTTGTCAAAAAGAAAATATAAGATTTGATTTATTTACAAACTATTTTAATTCAAATTTTGCAGAATATGCTCAAAATGTTTATCGACTTAATTCTTGTTATTTACCGAAAAACTTTGAATCTAAATATGAAGTGGAAAATGAAATAAAAAAACTGGTTGATATAAATGATTATGATTATTTTTTAACAGATTGTATGGGTCTTTCTTTTACATGTAATATTTTTCATAATATTTCTTTGACACAAAGAATGTTTATTACAAAGAACTTTTTATATCGTAAAATTCTTCAATATTCTCACAGAAAACAAATTCAACATGAAAAAGAATATTATAAAAATTGTCCAAAGATATTTGTGGTTTCGAATTATTTGAAAAATGATTATTCCAAAAATTGTGGTATCAATCCTGAAAAAATATCAGTAGTTTATCCTGGAACGAGCAATAAAAAAGTTTTAAGTATAACAGGTAAAAAAACAGCAAATACTTTTACAATTGGCGCAGTTACATGTGGTTTTACAACAAAAGGCGGATACAATATTCTTGGTGCTTTGAGAATTTTGAAAAAGAAATATTCTTTTGAAAAAATTAAAGTAAAAATTATTAATCCAAATGCTAAAAAACAAAAGCTTTTGCAATTTTATATAAAAGTTTTTGGGCTTGGCAAATATGTTGAATTTTTACCTTATCAAAATGATGTAAATCTTTTTTATAAATCATTGGATTGTCTTATATGTGCAAGTAACTATGAAGCATTTGGCAGAGTTGTCACAGAAGGTATGCTATGTAGAGTACCTGTAATAGTCGGTTCAAATGTTGGTGCTTCAGATATTATAAAAGATGGTGAAAATGGTTTTATTTATGATGCAGAAAATACCTATAAAAATCTTGCTCAAAAAATTGAAGAAGTAATGGCAGCGAGATACGACAAAGAAAAACTTCTTGATAATGCTGAAAGCACTGCAAAACAGTTATCATGGAAAAGTTTTGCTGAAGATATTTTTTATAATTTGTATTCCAAAACAGAAGTAAAAAATTAAAATGAAAAACCGCTCTTAACAACTAAGAGCGGTTTTAAAATGTTAGTTAAAAAACTACTTAAGTTCAACTGTAGCGCCAGCTTCTTCAAGTTGTTTTTTAATAGCTTCAGCATCTTCTTTTTTAACGCCTTCTTTGATAGCTTTAGGAGCAGCATCAACAAGGTCTTTAGCTTCTTTCAAGCCCAAGCCAGTGATAGCTCTAACTTCTTTCAATACAGCGATTTTGTTAGCACCAGCAGATGCCAAGATAACGTTAACTTCAGAAGCTTCATCAGCAGCAGGAGCAGCAGCACCAGCAGCAGGAGCAGCAGCTACAGCAACAGGAGCAGCAGCAGATACGCCGAATTTTTCTTCCATAGCTTTTACTAATTCAGCAGCTTCTAACAAAGTTAATTTTTCAATTGATTCTAAAATAGATTCTACACTCATGATTTTCTCCTTTATTAATTTTTGAGTATTTTGTACTTAGTTGTAATTTTAAGCCCTAATTTGTTTTGTTTTTACAAAATTTATAAGGACTATGTTTTTGCTTACGCAGTTTTTTGTTTTGCTACTGCATCGATAGCTCTTACCAAGCTGCTCATTACAGCGTTTACAGAGCCAACAATACCTGTAGCAGGTGAATTTACGCAGCCAAGCATTTTTGCGTAAAGTTCTTCTTTTGATGGAGTTTTTGCCAATGCATCAACTTGTTTTGCATCAAGCAATTGACCATCCAATGCACCGCAGATAATTTCTGCTTTTTTTGTTTCTTTGTTGAATTTTTCAACAACTTTTGCTGCTGAAACTTCGTCATCAAAACCAAATGCGATAGCTGTAGATTCTTTCATTGAATCAGCAAGAACTTCAAAATCAGTTCCTTTCATAGCTATCTTAGCTAATGTATTTTTTGTAACTGTATAGTCTGAACCTGTTTTTTGTAATTCTCTTCTGAGTTTTGTGATTTCTTCAACAGTTAGACCTTTGTAGTTAGTTACAATTGCTACTTTAGCCTTTTGTGCATATTCTTTGATATGTGCTATTTTTTGTTCTTTAAAGGCTTTTGTTGCCATAGTCTGCTCCTTTATATTTTTTCTATTTGTGTCGACCTAAATCATTTCATACTAAAAAATGATTTCACGTAAAACCGCAAAATCATCAGACAAAACACTATTTTATGTTCTTTCTCACAAGTCTAACCTTTGTGAATTTTCTGATCCTCGACAGGCTGTTTTTTTGAGAGGCTTTAAGTATTTTTTGAACTTATCCTTTAGCCCCGCCTGTTGTCTGCGGTTCGTATAAATTATATTATTCAAAACATGTTTAAAATGCAACCATGACAAGTTACAAACGGTAACATTTATTTAATCCTGCATTTTAAGCCGGTTTTTACCAACATATTGCAGAGCCTTTGAGGTAGTAGTGATAAAAACCTTGCTGTATAAGAATCTTTACCGACATTGTATGAAAGTTTTGGATTTTTTGAAGATAATATTTTTGAGACAAGATTTGCAATATCTTCAGATTTTAGGCCTTTTTGTGTGTTTTTTCTGGCGTTTTGTGCAAGGAATAAGAGTTCTTTTTCATATTTTTCTCTGCATTCTTGAGAAACATTTTCAAAAGCTTCTTCACAAGCATCAACGGATTTGTTCCAAATAGGGGTAGAAACAACACCTGGTTTTATTGAAATGATTTTTAAATTTTTATGCTTGCATTCTATTAACAAAGAATTGAAAAACATATCCAAAGCTCGTTTTGATGCACAGTATGGTGAAACAAAAGGGAATACTCCATAGCTTGCCATAGAGCTTATATTTAAAATGCGGTTATCTTTGCTATTCATTAGTGGTAAGAATTTTTGTGCCATAAGAATTGCGCCAAAAACGTTTACATCAAATTGTTTTTTTAACATTTCTATAGGCAGATATTCTACAGGTCCGCCAAGAGCTATGCCTGCATTGTTTATTAACGCAAAAATTTCTTTTGTTTGTTGTGAAATAATATCAAAAGCTTTTTGTACACTTTCTTCATTTGTTACATCCAAAAAAATTCCGGTAATATTGGGATGTATACTTTCCAGTGATTCTTTATCTTGTTGTTTTCTTACTCCGGCAAAAATTTTGTAGCCTTCTTGTGCAAGTTTTTTGGCTGTTTCTTTTCCCAATCCTGATGATGCACCTGTAATTATAATGTATTTGTCCATATTTTTCCCCTGAATTTTGTTTTTCTAATTTTAATATAAATATATTCTAATTTTTATTTTATAATTATTTTTATAAAGAGGGGATAAGGTAAAAATGAAGATTTCAATTTTAGGTTCAACCGGTTCAATAGGAAGACAGGCTGTAGAAGTTATTCAAAAAATGCCAGGTTTTTTTGAAGTCGTTTCTATCTGTGGCGGGGACAATGTTGAACTTTTGAAACAGCAAATTGAGTTATTGAATCCCAAAAATGTCTGTGTAAAATCAGAATCAAATGCTTTGCTTTTAAAAAAAGAATATCCCAAAGTTAATGTATTGTTTGGAGATGAAGGTCTTGTAGAGGCCGCTTCAGATAAAACAAATGACAGAATTTTGGTTTCTGTTTCTGGCAAGACAGGCTTGAAACCTACTTTGGCGGCAATAGAAAATGGTATTGACATTGCACTTGCAAACAAAGAAACACTTGTTATGGCAGGTGATATAGTTATGCAGCGTGCTAAAGAAAAAAATGTAAACATTTTGCCTGTTGATTCAGAACACGGTGCAATACATCAGTGTCTTTCAAACAGAAATGAAGTTGAAAAACTTATTATAACCGCATCCGGTGGCCCTTTTAGAAATAAAACAATTGATGACATAAAAAATGCAACTGTAGAAGAAACGTTGCATCACCCAAGATGGAATATGGGTAAAAAAATTACAATTGATTCTGCAACATTAATGAATAAAGGTTTGGAAGTTATTGAAGCCCATCATTTGTTTAATATGCCTTATGAAAAAATACAAGTTGTAGTTCATCCTCAAAGTATTGTCCATAGTGCTGTAGAATATGTTGACGGAAGTGTTATTGCTCAACTTGGATTCCCTTCCATGCACATACCTATTCAGTATACCTTGACTTATCCGCACCGTTTTGAAGGTATAGAAACAAAAAGCTTTGACTTTATAAAAGCTGGCAGGTTGGATTTTGATGCACCGGATTTAGAAAAATTTCCTTGTTTAAAACTTGCTTTTGACGCAGGGAAAACCGGCGGTACTTTGCCTGTTGTTATGAATGCAGCTAATGAAGAAGCTGTTTTTGCATTTTTAGACAAGAAAATTTCTCTTTGGTCTGTTTATGAAATAACCAAAAAAATGATGTTGTCTCATAGTGTTATAAAAAAACCTTCTTTAGATGAAATTTTTGAAACTGACAAAATGGTCAGAGATGCTGTAAGAAATATGGTATTGAACAAACAAATTTAATTACAAAAATTGAAAAGTGTAACAGTTTTTGTAAAAATTAATACATATTTTAAAAGTTTTGTTAGATTTTTATTAGAGTTTCATGCTAGATTAAAGGTACCTTAAATCCGTATAAAAAATATAAAATTTTTGGATATGGCATACATGTAGTGGTCTGTATGTCAGTATTCGGGGAATAAGGAATGAGAAAGTTGAAATTTTAGTCAAGGAGATTTATTAATATGCCGGATTATTTGACCAAAGAAGAAATCAGACAATGGAGAAGTTCTTTGGAGAGAATTACTTTAGAAGATTATGCAAAAAAATTGGGAAAAGTTATATCTACAGAAAAAGAAACTAATGATATGGCTGATATAGTTTACAAACACTCTTCTGAAGTTAGATATGTTTCAAATGAAGATGTTTCAAATTCATCCGGTAGTTTTAAAGCTGAAAGAATCAGTTCTTTAGCTCAACAATCTTTTGATCGTGAAAAAGAGTTGAGTCTAAAACAAGCTGAAAGAAATGCATTAAAAACATTGAATGAGAAAAAATCAGCTCAAGCTACAGCAAAAACACCTACAAAAAAAGAAGTTAAGCCTATTGTAAAAGAGGTTAAAAAGTCTGCAGCAAAAGCTGTTTCAAAAAAATCAGCTTCGATTATTGAAACACCTGATATTCAAATTACATTTAAAAAGAATTTGACACCACGTGAACAAGCTGTTTTTGAACATTTTGTAAATAACAAAAACAGTATTGTTTATGCAAAAGAACTTGCACAAGTTTTGGATTTGCCAAGAGATTATGTATACAAATATATTAAGAATCTTAGAGCAAAAATGAATGAAAATGCGCTTCAAAATGCTGATAATGGCGGATTTATTTTAGAAGTTAAATAAGTTTGTTCATAAACCAGATAATTTGTGAATAAAAAAAGGTCTCTATTAAGAGACCTTTTTGTTTATATTTATTCAAAAAACATTACATCATGCCCGGGAACAGGATTGATCTTTTGTGATTGATGAAATGCGGAATGTAGTCTTTCATCTATACTTTTTCTGAATCTGTTGATATTTTCTGAAACACTGTCATTATTTTTTAATGATAAAACTTTTCTAAATAAATTTTTGCTGTTTGAACTATTCATAAAAAAGACCTCTTTTCTTGGCAGTAACCAATTTTAATAAACACAAATTTTTCAAAATCAATTTTAATAAAATAACCATCTATATTATGCTATATTTTTTGAAATTTGCCAATACACATGCAGTAATTGAGTTAAAAAATTTACATGCATATATGAAAATATGGACATGAAGATATGTTGATACTATTATTAAGACAGTATTAAAAGGAGAATTTTTTATGAAATTAATGGAAGGCAAAAAAGGTATTATTTTCGGTGTTTCTAACGCTAGAGGTATTGCGTATGCTATTGCTAGACAAATTCACGAAGCAGGTGGTGAAATAGCTTTCACTTATGCTAATGAAGCTATGGAATCAAGAGTACGTCCTCTTGCAGAAGAAATGAATGCAAAAATGATTGTCGAATGTGATGTCACAAACGAAGAACAGGTAAAATCAGTTTTTGCCGAATATGAAAAAATATATGGAAAATTAGATTTTGTTATCCATGCTGTAGCTTTTGCTCACAAAGAAGATTTAATGGGTGATTTTATTGATACATCAAAAGCAGGTTGGGATACAGCTCTTGGCGTTAGTGCATATTCACTTGTCACTTTAGCAAGAAATGCAAAACCTCTATTCAACGAAGGTGGTGCAATACTTGCTCTTACTTATCTTGGTTCTGAAAAAGTTGTTGCAAACTACAATGTAATGGGTGTAGCAAAAGCAGCTCTTGAATCTTCAGCAAGATATTTGGCAGAAAACCTTGGTAAACTAGGTGTTAGAGTTAACTGTCTTTCAGCAGGTGCAGTAAAAACTCTTGCAGCAAAAGGCATTTCTGGCTTTGACAGAATGTTAAAAGCTGCTATTTTGAAGTCACCATTAAAAAGAAATGTTTCTTTAGAAGATGTAGGTAAAACAGGTCTTTATCTTGTATCTGACCTTTCTTCAGGTGTAACAGGTGAAATTGTTCACGTAGATTGTGGATGTCATTCTGTTTATGCTTCTATCGATGAAATGGAAGCTACATACGCTTATCAAAAAGAACATCAAAACTAAATTTTAAGGGGGTAGCATGTTGCAGCTGCCCCTTTTTTAATTTCTAAAAATTACACTGGACAAAAATAGCCGAAATTATTAATAAGGACAAAGAATATGATTATTAAAAAAAACAAAACAAAAATTGTTGCCACTTTAGGACCAGTTAGTCGTGATGAAAAAATTATTGAAGAAATGGTACTTTCCGGTGCCACTATGTTTCGTATCAATAC
>CALUSQ010000020.1 GCA_944323475.1 Candidatus Gastranaerophilales bacterium | reverse complement strand
TGGGGCGGAAGGATTCGAACCTCCGGAATGGCTGGACCAAAACCAGCTGCCTTACCACTTGGCGACGCCCCAATATTTAATTTTTGCTTGAAACAATAGTCTCTCGCCTCTGTATTATATATATTATTAAGCACATGAGCGCATGTCAAGATTTTTTTGATGATGACTTTTTAATAAAATAATTATTTTTTAAAAATTTAACATTTTTATTAAAAAGATTTTAAAAATTTATAAAAATGGGAATATAAAAATTGTTAGGAATACACTAGAAAACTAAAAGGAGAAACAATGGACACTTCAATCAATGCTATCAATTCAATGAGTACATCTGCAGCAAAAACTGATGCTACAGATAAACAAACAGAAAAAATGAAACAATTAGTTAAAGATAATAGTTTTGAGAAGTTTGATATAGATAATGACGGAAAAATTACAGGAGCTGAATTAACAAAATTGAAAATAGTATTCAATTCTGTAGATTTTGATGTTGATGAAGAAGACGCAGTAGATGAAGCTTCATTTAACAAAGCTCTTTCTGATTATCAAGAATAGAAAATGAAAAAGGGAAAAGTTTTTATTGCTTTTCCCTTTTCAAAATAAGCCTAATTGTGTTCCATTGCTGTTTTTCTTGTAAATTTCATAATCAAAACAGCCTATATCGTTGTATGCAACAGGATTGTTTGCAAGATTTTTTATCCTACCTTGTCCTACATAGCAGTGTTTTATGTACTTGCAAAAACTGCACACTTTCCATTTTTCATCAGAAAATTTTTTATTAGACATAAATAAATTTTACAAAAAATAGACACCGATGTTAAGTGAAACATCGGTGTCTATTTAAAATTAAAATACTAAACAGAGGTCAATGAGTATTCTCTTTCAAGTTTTAAAGTTTGAGTTGTAATATCACAAACTTCTGAAGGTCCCCAATATTGAATTGAACCAGGGAAGAGATATTTATCATTCATTGCCCAGTCTTCTCTGTTTGCTTCAAGTTTTTTGAATACAGGACCGTCAAGACGGACTAAGGCTTTTTGAATAACTGGTTTCATATGTCCATGACGTCTTTCCATGTTCATCATCATTGTAAGTGGAACACCACCTGCGATCCATTCTGTAGATGGGGCAGTAAGGTTTCTTACTGATGACAAGTAACCTGTCAAACCTGATTGAATTAATGCATAAGCATTGAAACCTAATGCATAGCAATAATTTGCATCAAAGTTTGAAGGGAATGCACATCTTCCTTCATAGCCGAAGAAATGGCACTGATCAGAAAATTTGCCTGCAAATTCACCTTGTGATTTCATTTCATCGAGTTTAACTTTAATCATTTCGATTAAGAGTTTTTCTGTTTCAATTTTTGAAACCTGAACGTTTCCGTGAGGATCTCTATCCATAAGTAATTGAGCTTTGATTAATACAGGAAGAGATTCAAATACTTTTGCATTTTCTGGTTCAAGTCTGCTTTCGATAAAGTTAAATTTATCAGCAGGAACTGTTAATTTGTTGTAAGAAGCGTCTTGTTCTAAAGTTGACATAATGTCATTTAGGTTTGCAATCATTGTTTTCATTTCAGGAATAAATTCGATTAAACCTTCAGGAATCAATGCAACACCAAAGTTTTTACCTGTATTGGCGCGTCTAGCAATGATATCAGCCATATAGTCAACGATTTGTTTTAAAGACATTTTCTTTTCTTCAACTTCTTCAGAAATTAAAGTTATGTTTGGCTGAGTTTGCAAGGCAACTTCCAAAGCTACGTGAGTTGCACTTCTTCCCATAACTTTAACAAAATGCCAGTATTTTTTTGCAGAGTTAACATCTCTTTGTATGTTACCAACTAGTTCTGCATATGTTTTTGTAGCTGTATCAAAACCGAAAGAAATTTCGATTTGTTCGTTTTTAAGGTCTCCATCAATAGTTTTAGGACAGCCGATAACTTGGATACCTGCATTTTTAGCAACAAACCATTCTGCTAACATTGCAGCATTTGTGTTAGAATCATCGCCACCGATGATAACAATGCCTGAAATATTTAGTTTTTTGCAGTTTGCAAGTGATTTTTCAAATTGTTCTTCTGTTTCGAGTTTTGTTCTTCCAGAGCCTATGATGTCGAAACCACCAGTGTTTCTATATGCATCAATGATTTCATCAGTAAATTCAATATATTGACCGTCAATAATACCTGAAGGACCTCCTAAGAAACCGTAAAGCTTGCTTTGTGGGTTAGCTTGTTTTAATGCATCATAAAGACCTGCAACAACGTTGTGGCCGCCAGGTGCTTGTCCGCCTGAAAGGATTACACCTACGTTTCTTGCTTCATAGCTTTTTTCTTCGCCTGATTTGAAAGTAACAGTGCATTTTCCGTATGTGTTTTCAAACAATTTTTTAATTTGTTCTTGATCTTTAACACATTCGGTTTTTTCTCCTTCAATAACCGCAACATTTTTGATACCTGCTGCAAGAGTTGAAGGCAAAACGGGTTTGAATCCCAATCTTGCTTTTTGCAATGGTGAAAGTTCTACCATAATCTAATATCCTCATGTAAAATTAATCATTAACATGTAGATTTTAGCATGAAAATCTTTAAAAAATAGTTGAATAAACGTTTTTAATCATGTATTTTATTTTACTTTTTGGAATATTTACAGAATCAGCAACTATAGCTATTTTTTCGTGAGTTGATGCATTGAAAAGTTTTCTGACAACATCGGCTGCTTGAATTTTTTTTATATTTAGTGGGTTATTAGATGTCCAAATTTTTTCTAAATTTATTGCATCTTGACCTGTTATCAGATGTTTCCCTATTCTACAAATACTTTGATAAGCTTGAGCAAGTGAAGAGTCACCTGTTGCTTTTTTTAATGCAATTCTTAATTCTTTATCTTCCGGTCTGCCAAATTTGATTTGTTTTGTTAGGTGTTTTGTAACATCTTCTATAATTTTTTTGTCAACAACGCTGTGACCATCTAGAACAACATAGCTAACTTTTCTGAGATTGCCGAAAGAAGGAGTTTTATTTGTATTGTAATTATTATAAGAGACAGAAATAGGAAGCATATTTTTTACTCCTTTTTTTGCAGAAAAACTTATGATATGAAATTTTTGTTAAACTTGATAGTCTCAAAAGTTAAATATTTACATAAGTTAATTAATATCATTAAAAATAAGGGCATTGCTTTTTTTTTGAAAACATAAGATAATGTAAACCATGAAAAAAGAATTAATTATAGCTTTATCTTTGACTTTGGCATTGTCGCCAATGGTGGCTTCGGCAAAGATGTCACCGGATGCATACAAACTTTTTCAAGAAACTAATGTTCTGGAAAAAGATGCCAATTATACTTTGGCGATAGAAAAAATCAAACAAGCTATAGAACTGTCACCTGATGAGGCAATTTTGTACATAAAATTGGGTGGTATTTATTCTGAAATGGGTGATTGGCAGAATGCTTTAGTTGCTTATAAAAAAGCTATAAAAATAAAACCTAACGATGCAGTTGTATACATTAGTATCGGAAATATTTTGCAGCAGCAGCATGATTATGACAATGCTTTTTCTGCTTATAATCAAGCTCTTACGATTTTTCCGGAATATAAGTACAATTATTTAAATTTAGCAAATGTAAAATTTTTACAAGGTGATAATCAAGAGGCGATAAAATATTTTAAAACATTTTTAGGCTATTATCCTGATGATGTAGAAGCAAGAGAAAATCTTGCGTCAATATATTTAAAATTGGACAAATATCAAGATGCAGCTGATGAATATGCAACTTTGTATACCAAAAATCCTACAGGTTTTAATGAGTATCCAAATTATGGATTGGCTTTATTGCGTTCCGGTGATTATACAAATGCAGTAGAAATGTTTAAAAAAGCTGTTCGTATTGAACCTAATGATTATGCTTCACATGCAAATCTTGCACTTGCTTATGTAAGACTTTCAAAAGATGATTTGGCATTGATAGAATTTAGAAATGCTTTTCAAATCAAACCTGATTTAAATGATTTAAAATTTGATTATGCAAATTTGCTTGCTGATATGGGTAAAACTCAAGATGCAATTAACATGTACAAAGAGTATATCCAATACAAGCCAAAGGATGCAATGGCTTATTACAACCTAGGCGTTCTTTATCAAAAAAATGCTCGTTACGAAGAAGCAATAGCTGCTTATAAAAAAACACTTGAATATCAACCTTCAAGTATAGATGCTAAAAAAGAGCTAGCAAGAACATATCACTTGTGCAAAAATTATTCTGAAGCAATAAAAATTTATGATGAACTTCTTGCACAAGACAAAAATGATTATAATATTCAATTTAACAAGGCTATAGCTTTGCATGCAATGTCTGATTATGAATCAGCGATTGCTATTTATAAGAGTTTATATGATCAAAGAACTGAGCCTAAAGTGAAGGATTATCTTGTTAAAGCATATCTATCTCAAGGCGATGTATATATGAAAAATGGTGCACAGAAAAAAGCTGTGAACTGTTATGAAGAGGCTGCTTCACTAAGTTCAAATAATCCTGATGCATACAGAGCATTGGGTCATGCATATGATGCTGTAGGTTCTAAGACAAAAGCTATCGAAAAATTTGAAAAAGCATTGGAAATAGATCCTGAAAACCAAGACACTGTTATTGATTATGCAAATATTCTTTCTAAATATGACAGGAATGAAGAAGCACAAGACGTTTTCTCAAAAGCTTTGTCTTTAGACAGCAAAAATTTGGATGCGCATATTGGATTAGCTGATTCTTACATGAAAGACAATAATTATGATAAGGCAATTTTTGAATATCAAAAAGCTGTTGAATTAGATCCAAAAAATGAAGATACTTTGATTAAGCTTGGAAATGCGTACAAAGCAAAATCTGATACCAAAAATGCTTTAGAACAATATAAAAAAGTAATATTTATAAATATGAAAAACACTAATGCTATATTTAATTCTGGTCTTTGTTATGCCGAATTAAATGATGCAGAAAATGCTAAAAAAGCTTTTAACAGTGTAATTGCTCTTGATCCAAATTATGCATATGCATACTATGCATTAGGTATTGCTTATGAAAATGAAAAAAATTATCCAATGGCAATTACAAATTATGAAAAATTTATGACGCTTACTGATGATAACAATATGAAAAATCAGGTTAAAGCTCAAATTGAGTATATGAAAAATAAACAGTAATGAAAAAATATTTATACAGATTTTCAATAATACTGGCATTTTGTTTTTTAATTCTTTTTTCTTGTGCTCTAAGATGGGGAAATGTTGGAGACAAAGGTGTGTTACTTTATTTTAGTGCTCAACCTATTCAAAAAGATAATATTCAAAATGTCGGGCGATTTTTTCGTGCTGGCGAAAGAGTATACTATATGCTTTTAAATCCTAAAGGATTTAGAGATGATTATATAAGAGTTCAAATTGTTAAAAAGGAAGAAAAAACATACCATTGGGGGTATAAAATATACTGGTCAAAAGATTATCATATAGATCATTCTCAAAACGAATTTATGTCATATTTTGTTATTGATGAGCCGGGATATTATTTTATGCAGGTGTTTTCTTTTGATGATTTTAACAGAGTAGTAGCAAGAAATGATTTTTGGATAAAATAATGCTGAAAAACATGTATTTGTATGTTAAATTTTATTTTTCCAGATTTTTCAGTGCAAAATACAAAATCAAAGGAAAGTGCAACTGTTGTGGTGAGTGCTGCAAAAATATTGTTTTTATGATTGATGATGAGTATGTCAAAACTGAGCAGCAGTTCGATAGTATGAAAAATTTGGATAAGAAATATAATCATTTTGTGATTAATGGTAAAAATGAGAAAGGTGTTTTGTTATTTCGTTGCAAATCATTAAGAGATGATAATAAGTGTGCTGATTATCTTTTTAGATCATTGTATTGCAGAGCATACCCATTTGTCACTGAAAAAATTCGTCTTGGCGGATGTGAAACTTTTGAATCTTGTGGTTATGAGATTGTGAAAGATAAATCATTTAGAGATTTTTTAAAATAATTATTATTAAAAAACATTTACAAAATGCTGTTTTTAGTCAATTTGGGTATGCCATTTGTTTTACATGAGTTGTGTAGTGTACTCATACCTAAGATATCTTTAAAACAGAGAATCTGGCTGTGTCCAAGATGAAAGGTCGATGTCGAATTGATTATTAGTAACAAAGCAATTAAATCTTGCTTGGATTTTGCAGGTAAACATTTGCATGCACCTGAACAAAGATTAATATTGGGTGCTACAGCTCTTGCTACACAACCGTTTATCGATTTGAGAAATAAAGAAGTAGACGAAAAAACCAGGATGACTTCAGTAGCCAGAACAATTGCAAAAATTGTTGCAGGTACTGTTGTCGGTGTTATTGTTAGACAAGCAGGTATTTCTTTAATTAAAAGATATACAAAATACAAACCTATTGTTGATAAAAACAATTACGTCATTGCAATAGCAAGACAAAAAGGACGTGATTTATTTGTACCTTTATTTATTGGTATTACAAAGACTTCAAAAATTACTGCAGCGGATTTAGATAAAAAGTTTCAACTTTATACAAAGGCTCTGGGTACTTTTGTTGCTACAGTAGCCATGATGTTTACGAACTTTTTGATAGATGCACCTTTGACAAAATATCTTACAAGTGTTTTTACTAAAAAAATTAATAAAGAAGTGCCTAAAAAAGATATTGATAAAACAGGGGAGGTCAAAAAATAATGGCTGTACCTAAATTTGTTTCGAAATTTTGTCAATATATGTGGAATCATTATTCTAAAGATGGTGGAAAACTCTTGGTGCATATGGGTGCTGCAGGATGGGTATTGAGTTCTGCCGCACAAATAGGAATGCTTCTTGGCGACAAATCAATTGATAAAAAACAGAAAAAATTTCTTTTGCCTCAAGAATCAGCTGATGCTGCAGTTAATGTAGTTATGTATTATTCAATATGCGAATTAATCAAAAGAGGTGGAGACCTTCTTGTTGAAAAAGGTAAGTTTCTTACAGATGAAGTTGTAGATCTTATTTTAAAAATGAAGCCTTCTTCAATGCCTGTTTTGAAACAAAAAGAATGGACAAAATTATTTACTAAAGCAGAATTGAAACAAAATCTATCTTTTCTCCTTCAAAATGCAGATAATTTAAATATTGTAAAAAATCTTTCTAATACAGAAAGAACAGCTGTATTGGATGCAGCAAAAGAAGCACTTAAAAAATTTGAGTCACATAAAAACAATGTGGGTATTATATCTGCAATAGCTGCATCTGTTCTTGCTTGTAACATTATTACTCCTTATGTAAGAAATAAATTGGCTTCAAAAGTTCAAAAAAAGCTTCAATATAAAGAAGATTTGGCTGTTAGAAAACAACAAATTACAACTAATATAACTATGAGAAATCTTTTGCCAAAATCTTTTAAGTCTTTTAACAACTATAACTCATTTTCTGGTATAAAGATTTAATTGAATTGAAACTTTTTTTTTCTTAAACTAAAAGAAAAGTATTACGAAAAGGGGTAGATATGTTTTTCTTTAGTTTAATTTACAATTTGGTTTTGATTGTTGCAAGTATAGTATTTCTGCCATTGATAATACTTGCTTTAGTTTTGGTACCGAAATTTAGAGCAGGCTTTTGGACAAAACTTGGTTTTTATAGAAATCTAAAATTAGATAAAGAAAAAGAAACAATATTTTTCCATGCAGTTTCTGTAGGTGAAGTGAATGCAATAGAAACATTGGTAAAAAAAACCAGAGAGAACTTCCCGATATCTAATATTGTTCTATCAACAACGACAAAAACAGGACAAGAAATTGCACAAAAAAAATTGGCAAATACTGTTGATGCTATAACATATTTCCCATTCGACTTTTTCTTTTCAGTATTGTCATTTTTAAATACAGTCAAACCAAACAAGATTATTATTGCAGAAACAGAAATCTGGCCTGATTTTGTTTATTTGGCAAAAAGAAAAAATATTCCAGTATATATTGTGAATGGTAGATTGTCTCCGCATTCTTATAACGGCTACAAAAGATTTAAGTTTTTCTTTAAACCTATTCTTGACCAATATCAAGGAATATTTATGCAGACAAAGGCTGATGTTGATAGAATTATTGATATTGGTGCAAAAGCTGATATTACTAGATTTATGGGTAATTTAAAATTTGATATTGCTCCATCTATGAACAGCAAAGAAATTACGGAATTGGCACAAAGTTTAAAACTTAACGGTTCAAAAATGATTGTTGCTGCAAGCACTCATAAAGGTGAAGATGAAATTGTTCTTAAAAGTTTTTCTGATTTAAAAAAAGAATATCCTGAGCTCAAGTTGCTTTTGGCTCCAAGACATCCTGAAAGATATGATTCTGTTGAACAGCTTTTGAAAAAATCATCTTTCTCTTATGGAAGAAGAAGCAATGGCGATACTTTTGAAAACAACGATATTATAATGCTTGATACAATGGGTGAATTAATGAAGATGTTTTCTATTTGTCATTTAGCATTTATTGGTGGCAGTTTTTCTTCAACAGGCGGACACAATCCGCTAGAAGCAAATATTTGGGGCAAACCTGTTGTTTCAGGAGATTGTGTTTTTAACTTCAAAGATATTTATGAGTTTTTGACAAAATCTGATGCGGCAAAACTTTCATCAAACAATGATGAATTAACTGCAGATATGAGAAAACTCCTTTCTGACAAAAAGTTTTATCACAAAGCTTGTGAAGACACACAAAAAATATTCAATGAAAATAAAGGTGCAGTAAAATTTGTGATAAATGAATTAAAAAAATAAATAAATTGCTTTATTTTAAATAAAAAAGACACCATTTTGATGGTGCCTTTTTTATTATTTATATACTTTTATTAGTCGTATACATAATTGATTAAAGCAGCTTCTCTTGCTTTTTTAACCGCTCTTGCAAGCATTCTTTGGTGTTTAGCGCAAGTTCCAGTAATTCTTCTTGGAAGAATTTTTCCTGCTTCTGTTAAATATCTTCTGATTTTTTGAGCATCTTTATAATCGATGACTTCTACTTTGTCTGCACAGAAGTTGCAGCTTTTTCTTTTGTTTTTGTCGATTTGTGGTCTTGCCATTGTTTTTTCCTTTTCTAGTAATTAATAATAGCGTTTGCGCCCGCATGTCCTTGATTTTAGGTTAAAATAAAATCTAATTAAAATGGAATTTCGTCTTCACCAATCAAGTCATCCGAGAAATCGTCCTGTCCAAATTGAACCAATGAATCCGGTGATTTTGAAGAAGATGATGATGAAACAGAGCTTCCTGCTAATTTTTCAAACGTGTAAGCATCAATTTCAACAATTCTCTTTTCTGAACCGTCTTCATTTTTTACTGTATTGTTTTGAAGTCTTCCTTCAACAACAACTCTATCGCCTTTTGCGATATTGTCTTCTACTGTTTGTGCCAAATTACCTTTGGCAACAACTCTAACCAATGTCTCTTCATTTTCGGAAATGTTCATAGCAAAAGCTGCAATAGGTACATTATTAGATGTAAAGCGCTTTTCCGGGGCTCTATAAACTGTTCCTGATATAACTGCTTTTGCTAGGCTCATTTTTTCTCCTAAACTTCTTGACTATGCGTTAACTTTTGATTCTTCCATGAACATAATTCTTAAGATATTATCGTTCAAGCTTAATTGTCTTTTGAATTCAGCAACTTTTTCAGGTGCAAGTTCAAGTTTTTGTGCTACATAATGACCGTCTCTGAAGTTTTGGATATCATGAGCTAATTTTCTTCTGCCCATTTTGTCTACAGAAGAAACACTTCCACCAAGAGATTTGATGCTTTCTTCAATTTTGGCAATTACTTTGTCTGCTTCTTCAGCATCCATATTAGGTTTAATGATTGTAAGTAATTCGTATTTTTTCAATTTTTTGCTCCTTAACTATTAAATTTACGTGTAAGAAAAAATTATCATAAACAAATTTTTTATACAAACAATTTTGCCTTAAATCTTACGGATATGTAATATTTAGAATTTTCAACATTGTGTAATGTAAACTTTTTGTTTTTATGTTTTTGTCAACTATAATGATTATTATGAGAATATTAGGAATTGATCCGGGAATTGCTATAGTTGGTTACAGCTTGATAGATGTTTGTGAAGACAATTATTGTCTTGTTACTTCAGGTTCTATTCAAACTGATAAAACAAAAACTGATGCAGGCAGACTTTTTGAAATAGCAAATGATTTAGAAGAAATAATAAAAAAATATCAGCCTGATACAGCTGGTGTTGAAAAACTTTATTTTTTTAAAAATCAAAAAACAATAATTCCTGTTGCGCAAGCAAGAGGCGTTATAATGATGGTGTTGGAAAAATATGCAATCAACACAGTAGAGTATACTCCAATTGTTGTTAAACAGACAATTACCGGATATGGAAGAGCTTCAAAAAATGAAGTAGCAGATGCAGTAAAAAATATGGTTATCAGAAATGAGAAAAAATGGCCAAAACTTGATGATACTGTAGATTCTATAGCTATTGCCGTTTGCCATGCAAGAAATATTCAATGTGATATATCACAATATGTGAGTGTTTAAAATTTTTATGATTAAATATTAATAAAAAGACCAGAGGAGAATTTATGTTTGAAAATAAAATATTTTTAAAACAATTGTCAGTTTTATCTGCTATATTAGGACTTATTTTGGGTGTAATTACGATAATACCTTTTATCTGTAATTTTTCATTTTTTGTAATAATGATTCTTGCAGCACCGGTAATGTTTGTATATATGAAAAAGCTGAATATGTTAGGCTATTTGGATCCTAAACAAGGTGCAATTTATGGTGCTATAGTTGGATTTATTTCTTTCATTGGCTTTTCCGTTTCATTTGTCCCTTTGGCAACAATTATTGGACTTCTTTACAAAGGTTCTTTTTATCTTGGTGTTAGTCTGTTATTCCGTTCCGGTATATTTGTTACAATAATGATGGTTCTTTTTGTTGCAATTCTTTCTGCTTTAATGAATGCTTTTTCCGGACTAGTTACAATGTATGTTTATTCTCAAATAGAACCAAAACCCGAAGAAGCAGAAGTTCAGACAGATATTAATATTGACGGCTAGTTATAAATAAGGAATGGTTATGGAATTTAAGTCAAAAATAAAAACTATAGAATGGATAAAACCTGATAATGTTTCACGTATGGTAGACCAGCTTGTTATTCCTTATGAATATAAGATGGTTGATATCAAAACTTGTGAGCAAATGTATGATGCAATTAAAACAATGATTGTCAGAGGTGCTCCAGCTATTGGTATAGCGGGTGCTCATGGTTTGGCGTTGGCAGCATTGGAAGTCTCTTCTGAAGTAGAAACTAAAGAAGAATTTTTGCAAAAATTGAAAGAAAAAGCTGAATATTTAAAAAGTTCAAGACCGACAGCAGTGAATCTTATGTGGGCAGTAGATAAACAATTTGAACTTGTTAAAAATAGCGAAAAAACTATTGATGAAATGGTTCAACTTTTAATAGATCATGCAATTGAATTAGAAAATGATGATATTGAAATAAACAAAAAAATAGGTGACTATGGTGCGGAACTTGTTCCTAAAAAAGGTGCAACAATTTTAACACACTGCAATGCAGGTGCTCTTGCTACAGTCGGTTATGGTACAGCTCTTGGGGTTGTCCGTTCGGCATTTGCGAAAGACAATACGATACAAGTTTTTGCGGATGAAACAAGACCCAGACAGCAAGGTTCAAGAATAACAACTTTTGAGCTTGTCATGGATAATATTCCTGTAACTCTTATCACAGACGGTATGAGTGGTTATTTTATGAACAAAGGCATGATAGATATGGTTGTCGTTGGGGCAGATAGAATTGCTGCTAATGGTGATACTGCAAATAAAATTGGAACATATAATCTTGCAATTGTTGCAAATTATCACAAAGTGCCTTTTTATATTGCAGCTCCTCTTTCTACAATTGATATTTCAATCAAGACAGGAAAAGAAATTCCTATTGAAGAAAGATCGCATGAAGAAGTTACTCATATTAATGGAAAACGAATATGTGCTGAAGGTGTAAAAGTTATAAATCCCGGTTTTGACGTTACTCCATCTGAACTAATAAAAGGTATAATTACAGAAAAAGGAGTTTTATATCCTCCATATGAGGATTCTATCAAAAAAGCTTTTGAACAGGTGTAGAATTTTCTTTTTAAAAAAATTTTTGCTACAATGTTTCATATGATTTTAAAGGCTAGGAAATGAGTACTTTTTCAAAAAGAGATGTAAAAATATATAATAAATTTAGAACAATATTTCAATGGCTTACCTGTAATGTCGTTTTTGGTGCATATGTTAAGCTTATGTATTCATATAAAGTTGAAGGTAAAGAAAATATTCCTGATGAAGACAGATTTATAGTGGCTGCAAATCATATTTCAGGGAAAGATCCTTTTTTATTGCCGTTTGCGTTGGATATGCCAATAGCTTTTATGGCAAAAGAAGAGCTTTTTGAAAAATTTTTCTCAAGATTGCTTATGGATTATTGTGGTGCTTTTGCTGTAAGACGTGATAAAGTAGAGGTTTCTACAATTAAGACTGCACTTAATATAAAAAATACAAAATGGATGTTAGGGTTATTCCCTCAAGGCACAAGAGATGCTAGTAATCGTGTAGAAAAAATTACAAAAGGTTTTGCGTCATTTGCAAAAGCTACAAAAACAGGTATTTTACCTGTTGCGATTATAGGCTCAGATGAAAAACCAAAATGGTTTTTCTCTAATAATCTTACTGTAAAAATTGGCAAACTTATTCCGTATAGTGATGATATAGACGATATGATGCATCAATGGTGTAATGCTATTTCTGATATGACAGGAAAACAATATGTGCTGGAAGATAAATAAAAACGGACAATTGAATGTCGGGGGTTAAATGGAACGAAATTATGCAAGAAGATATGCGAAAGAATTTAATTTTTTTAGGTTTGTTTATCAAGCATTGTGGTGTATATTTGTAGCAGTACCTTTATTTTGGCTGTTTTATAAATTTGAAGTCAAAGGCAGAGAAAACATACCTAAAGACGGTAAATTTATTTGCGCAGCAAATCATGTTTCTTACTTAGATCCGTTTTTGGTATCTACCGCATTAAGAAAACCAATTGCATATATGGCTAAAAAAGAGTTGTTTGAAAATAATTGGTTTATGACATTGAATATGGATTGGCTCGGGGCTTTTGCTGTAAATAGACAAAAACTCGAAGTTTCTACAATTAAAACCGTAAAAGAACTATATAAAACAAATTGGCTTCTTGGAATATTTCCACAAGGTGGTATTAGAAAAAATTATACTATTGAAAAAATAAATAAAGGTTTTGCTGTAGTTGCAAAAGCTGCAAAATGGGATATTGTGCCTATATCGATTATAGGTTGTGAAAAGTATAATTGGATTCCGTTTAAGGCAAAAGTTGTTGTTCAAATAGGCAAGCCAATATCTTATGACTTATCTGAAGATGAAATTATAGAAACTTGGGCAAAACAAGTAGCTTCTATGTGTCATTATCAATATGTACCAACAACTATTGAAAATGAAGAAACTTCAAAAAAACAAGAATTAGCAGATGTGTAAACAAAATGTTACTACAATAGTCGTAGACTCTTGACGAATGTTAAAACATGGTGTATTTTAATATAATAAATGTATTAAACACACTTTATCTATAAATTGCATCCGCAAGTCAAAATATGGCCTGCGGTTTTTTATATGTTTTTGTTAAAATTAAACAAAGAGGATATGAAAAATGGATGCAAATATTTATAAACTAACTGAAATTATTGATAACGATATAAAAAATAAAAATTTATCAGAAAAAGAAAAATTAAAACTGGCAAATGATATAAAAAAGCTATTGCCACAAAAATCTATTGCTGTTGCTCAAATTAATCCTACATCTGGAGATGTAAAAGGAAATGCAAAGAAAGCCTTAGAATGGATAAAATGGGCAAATCTTCTTGAAGTTGATGCTATAGTTTTTCCCGAAATGTATATGATAGGCTATCCTATAGGTGATTTTATTGACAGATTTCCTATTGTTGTTGAAGAAAATATAGAGTGGTTGAAAGTCCTTGCAACAAAAACTAAAAAGACCAAAGTTATTATTGGGTTTGTTGAGTTTAATAAATCAAAAACAGGTAAAAAATATTTTAATTCTGTAGCTATTCTCGCAAACGGAAAAATAGAAAAAATAATAAGAAAAACTTTATTACCAAACTATGCAGAGTTTAATGATTACAGACATTTTGAACCTGATTTTGTTAATAGTGAGTCACATATATTAAATATTGGCAATAAAAAGATTGGTTTGGTTGTTTGTGAAGATGGCTGGAATGATTTTGACTTTTTTGACAAAAATTTGTATAAATTAGATCCTGTACAAAAAATTGTAGAAGAACAGCATCCCGATTATATAATAAACTGTTCCGCATCAATTACAAGAGCAAAAAAAGAGCAATTAAAACACAATATGTTGTCTTTTGCTGCTAAAAAACATAAAACTCCTATTGTTTATGTAAATCAGGTTGGTTCTGGCGAATGTTTGTCATTTGAGGGTGCAAGCAGAGTTTATGATGAAAATGGTGAACTGACTTATATGGCAAAATCATACGAAGAGCAATTTTTTATCATAAATGTAAACGATAAAGAGGGAAAAATATATCCTCTTCCAAATGGTTTAGAAAAAACATTGAAAGAGCAAAAAGCATTCAGCCTTGATCATGAGCCCGATTTAGAACGCACCTATTTAACTATTATTCAGTCAATAAGGGATTATTTTGCAAAAACAGGATTTAAAAGAGCTGTGCTTGGCCTTTCAGGTGGATTGGATTCTACTGTTAGTGCGGTTCTTCTTGCTGACGCATTAGGTGCTGAGAATGTCTTTGGTATTAGTATGCCATCGAAAATTACAAGTTCAGAAAGCAAAAACGATGCAAAACAACTTGCACAAAATTTATCTATAAATTTCACGGAAATATCCATAAAAGATATGTATGATACAACACGAGAAAAATTTGATAATGTTTTTTCTTCTGTTGAAAACAAATGGGATTGTCGTTACAAAGAAAGTTTTACAAACGATAATATACAGGCTCGTTCTCGTGCAATGATTCTCTGGGGTATAGCAAATGAGTTTGGTTCATGCTTGCCGATAGCTACTTCTGATAAGTCAGAACTCTATATGGGCTATGCGACTATTAATGGCGACATGTCAGGTGGGTTTGCTCCACTTGCAGATGTTTCTAAAACAAAACTTTTTGCTTTGGCAAAATGGTTGAATAAAAACAGAATTCAAAAAGATGCAATACCTGTTTCGATAATTGAAAAACGTCCCGGTGCCGAGTTGGCTATAAATCCTAAAACAGGTAAGCCGCTGCTTGCTGAAGAAGCTTTGATGCCGTATGAATTTTTGGATGAAATTATATGGAGAGTTGAAAATCTTCAACAGACAATTTGTGATATGGAAGATGCTGAGTTTTTGTATGAAAAACATTTAAAAACTCAAGGAAAAGTTCTTTCTAAAGAACAAAAACAAGAATGGCTTACGAAGTTTTTTAGAAGAATGTCTACAGCTTTGTATAAATGGATGATTATGCCTCCTTCTCCAATAGTTGATGCTCGTTCAATCAACAAGTCCGAGTACAAACAACCAATTATTTCTTCTAAAATAAATTATAAAAAAACATCAATAGAAGAAAAATTGGCTGAATTGGAATAATAAATAAAACATTTTCAACCCTTTATATTGTATATTTTAATAGCTTTTAATCTATGAATATGCTAAAATTTCTACAGCTTAAGACATTAAAAGTTTGGGGCGGTATAAATAATGGACAATAAAAAAACACTTGTTTTGATTGATGGTCATGCGCTTGCTTTCAGAAGTTTTTTTGCATTAGAGAGAACAGGCATGAAAACATCTGATAAAGAACCGACCTGGGCTGTTTTTGGCTTTTTTAAAGCTATTTTTGATTTGTTAAAAAATCCTAAGATTAGTCCCGACTGTATTGCTGTTGCTTTTGATGTTAGTCACCAAACTTTTAGAACAGAATGTTTTGAAGATTATAAAGCAAATAGAGAACAAATGCCTGATACTATGAGAAGTCAAATGGGACTGATAATGGAAGGTCTTAAGGCATTTAATATTCCTATTTATACAAAAGAAGGCTATGAAGCTGATGACGTAATCGGAACAATTGCACATGAAGCTACAAAACTCGGACATCGCACTATTATTCTTACTGGGGACCAAGATGCTTTCCAATTGATTGACAAAGAAGGGAATGTAAGTGTTTTGATTCCATCAAAAGGAGAACTTGTTGATTATGATTGGGCAAGAGTGTATAACAAACTTGGAGTTTATCCGGATCAAGTAATTGATTACAAAGCATTGAGAGGAGATACCTCTGATAATATTCCAGGTATAAAAGGGATAGGTGAAAAAACTGCTGTAAAATTGTTGGAACGTTTTCAAACTTTAGAGAATGTTTTGGCTCACATTGATGATGTTGAAGGTAAATCTTTGAAAGAAAAACTTCAAAATGGTGTAGAAATTGCAAAATTAAGCTATTTTTTGGCAACTATAAAAAAAGATGTGCCCATTAATTTTGATTTTGAAAAAACCAAACTTGAAATGCCTGATGTAGAGCAGGTTAGCGAATTTTTGAAAAGAGTTCAGTTCTTTAGTTTTTTGAAAAATTTACCGTCAATTCTGAGACCTTTTAGTGTTTGTTCATTGGCTTCTAAAGAGAATGTGGATTTTGAAGAAATGAAAAAACAGCAAATTGCAGGTCAGAAACTTGTTGATTTTACAAACTTAAAAGACGAATCTGAAAATACAGATGTAATAAATAACATAACCCAAGATATTGATAGTAAAAATCAAGAAAATCCTCAACAGCAAAGCCTTTTTAATCAAACAGCACAGCAGCAACTGGGATTGTTTGCTTCTGCACCTGTACAAAAACAGAGTTTAAAAAATGAAAGAAAAACCATTGTCACAGATGCGGATTTTTTAGATTTGATTGAAAATTTGAAAAAACAGACGCTAATTGCTATTGATACAGAAACTACTTCTGTTAATCCTCTTGAGGCTGATCTTGTTGGTATATCTGTTGCATTTAATGATGAAATAAAAGCTAAAGACGGAAGAATTGTTGTTTCTGAAAACAAAGGTCAGACTAAGTCTTTTTATATCCCTGTTTTTCATAAAGTTGGCGAACAGCTTGATATGGATTATGTTTTGGATGGTTTGAGACCAGTTTTAAAAGATGCAAATATATTTAAAACTTTTCAAAATGCAAAATATGAGATAAATACACTTAGAAAATACGATATAAAAATAAATGGTGTTATCTTTGATACTATGCTTGCCAGCTATGTTAACGATCCGTCAAGAAAACATGGGCTAAAGGTTCAATCTGCTGAAAATTTAGATTACTTTATGACAGAGATAGATGAACTGATTGGCAAAGGTAAAAAGCAAATCACAATGGATGATGTGTCTATTGAAGAAGCGTCTGATTATGCTTGTGATGATGCTTTTGTGACTCTTGAATTAACAAGATTTTGGCAGCAAAAATTGGATGATGAATCAAAAAAACTTTTGTACGATATTGAAGTTCCAACAAGTATTGTTTTGGCTGATATGGAGGCTCAAGGAGTTTCTCTTGATACTGATTATTTGAGTGGTTTATCTAAAGAGCTTGATGACAATATAAAAGAAATAGAGTCTAAAATATATGCACTTGCAGGTGAGACTTTTAATATAAATTCACCTAAGCAGCTTGCAAGTATTTTGTTTGAAAAACTTGGAATTGAACACAAAACAAAAAAACGTGGTGCTCAAAAATTTTCTACTGATGCTAAAGTACTTGAAGAACTTTCAAAAGACTATGAAATAGCAAAATATATTTTAGAATATAGGCAGTATGCAAAGATGAGATCTACATATGTAGATGCTTTGCCTGAACTTATAAGCCCTATCGATAGAAAAATACATACAAGTTATAATCAAACAGTTACAGTGACTGGAAGGTTATCTTCTTCAAATCCAAATTTACAAAATATACCGGTTCGTACACAGCTTGGTAACAGAATAAGAAAGGCATTTGTACCGGAAGATAAAACATCGCAGGTGTTGTTAAGTGCAGATTATTCGCAAATAGAACTGAGATTGCTTGCGCATTGTTCTAGTGATGAAAATCTTATTCAAGCATTTAATTCTGGAGAAGATATCCACGCAGAAACGGCAGCAAAGATTTTTGGTGTACCCCTTAATGAGGTTACAAAAGAACAAAGAAGCAAAGCAAAAGCTGTAAATTTTGGTATTGTATATGGGCAAACAAGATATGGCTTGGCATCTGTTTTGAACATATCAAATGTAGAAGCACAGACATTTATTGATAAATATTTTGAAACCTATCCAAAAGTTAAATTATATATGGAAAACTCTGTACAAGATGCATATCGTTTTGGTTATGCAAAAACAATGTATGGAAGAAAACGATATTTGTTAGATGAATTGATGAGTTCTAATCACAACATAAAAGAGTTTGCTCAACGTGCAGCAATAAACACTCCTTTGCAAGGAGCAGCTTCTGATTTGATAAAACTTGCAATGATTGATTTGTCCAAGAAGTTAAAAGAAAATAACTTGAAATCAAAAATGATTATGCAAGTTCATGATGAATTGATTCTAGAAACATATAAAGATGAGCTTGATAATGTTTGTGAGCTTGTAAAAACAGCAATGGAGCTTGAACAACCATTAAAAGTGCCTCTGGTTGTTGATTTTGCATATGGATCATCTTGGATGGAGGCTGAATAAATGTTTAGAAAAAAAGTTTTAGTATTAATTTCTTTTATATTTTTAACATTCATACTTCCTGTATTTGCTCAAGATAAAAATGATACAATGGAAGTTACATATGCTCAGACTGCTGCATCTTATACAAACTATAGAGATTGTATAAGGTTGTATAAGCTTCCTTATGGAAAACTGTATGCGCTTGCTTTATCAAGTATAAATTCAAATAAATATGAAATTTTAGAGATGCAGTTCAGAAACGGATATGTTATTTTTGAAGCAGAAGGCCGCGAGTTTCTTCTCAGTGTGATGAAGAAAGATAAATCTTTTACTTTTTTAAAGCTTACACCTTGTGATAACAACTATTATTTCTCACCAACTATACCTCAAAAAATATTTAGGTATATTGATTTGAATTTTAATGCTGATTTAAAAGAGCTTAAATATTAATGTGCAATAAATAATAATGTAAATTTTTTATAAAAATTTTATCTACTATAACAAAAAAATTTTTTTACAGGTTATTTACATGTTGTGAAGTTTACATTATGATAGGGTTCCTAGCCTTATTATTTGGAAATATTAATAATTAAATTGAAACAGATAGGAAACAAACATTGATACAGCCAAATTCGACATATGCGCTTATAATGCCGAAGGTAAAATTAACACCTATTAAACAGCGAACAAAAAATGAGGAAGTTAAAGAGATTATTCAAAACCCGAATGATCCTTTGGCAAAGTACCCATTGCGTGCTTTTGGTTATTCAAATGAAGTAGGTGCAGCCGTTTCAGCCATGCCTGTTTGGGGTAAAGCTGCCGAGGTTGCATTGTGGGTTCCAGCTTTGATGTATCTTGGTGCGGATATATATGACAAATATAGAAGAGGAAA
The DNA here is from genome assembly GCA_944323475.1 of Candidatus Gastranaerophilales bacterium. Taxonomy (GTDB): domain Bacteria; phylum Cyanobacteriota; class Vampirovibrionia; order Gastranaerophilales; family Gastranaerophilaceae; genus Limenecus. The sequence goes on along the minus strand of CALUSQ010000020.1, from coordinate 18,976 downwards.
AGAAGGTAATTATACTAAAGCTTCTGCTTCTGCTGCTGTAGAACAAGCAATTTTTCAAGCACTGGCAAGTGTTATTTTGCCAACAGCTGCAGTAAAAATGGGACAAAATGTTGTTGGTTATTTAACAAAGTTTGACGGCTCAAACTTAAATGCTAGTGCGAAAGAAGAACTTTATACTAAATTGGCAAAAGATTTTGACAAGGCTAAATTTACCAGAGGTGATTTTGTTGATGAAAATGGCAATCTTGTTAAAGGTATAGACAGAGCTATTAGAAAAGTTTTGAACGATGATTATCATGAACAGTTGAATTCTACGAGAAATTACTTAAAACATGAAAAATGGTATTCGAAACTAGTTAGATTCTTCACCCACACTAATAAACCTGTTTCAAGTGCAAAGGCTAGTGAGGATGATGTAAAAAAATTTCTTACTGAAAAAGTTAGAGAAATTTTTGATGCTCAAACATTACTAGAAAACTCAACTTTTGAAGAAATTGAACAAAAAGCAGATAAGAAATTGTTAAAAGTTTATAAAAAAGCAGTTAAAAAACTTTCTCAAAATACAGCATCTTTTGCAGAAGAAAATCCTGTTTTGGTTCTTAAAAAACTGCTTAATTCAAATAGACCTGAATATCAAAAGTTTGTTGATGAGATTAAAAAAACTGCCTCTACAAGAGGTGATTTGAAAACTCTTTTATCTTCTGAAAAAGAATCTGCTGCTTTGTTAAAAAGACTTATGGCAGATGTGAATGATGCAAAAATTATAAATAATTATGCTAGAAAAATAGGCTATGCAAGAGAAACATTGGAAGCATTCATTTCTAAAAAGACAATGAATCTTGGCTTCTTAAAAACAGCAGGCGGTTTTATAGCATTAGGCTGTTTAGCGGTACCAATTGACCATTTTGTTCATAAGTATATTATTAAAAAATTTGTTGAGCCAGGTTTAGAAAATGTTAAGAATTTGCAGTCAAAAATGTCTCTTAAATAGAAGCTTCTATTAGCTTTTCTTTTTCTTGTCGAGATAGTTTTTTTATCCTATATTCTTCTTTCATTGCTTCTGATTTTGTAGCAAATTCTTTGAGATAAACCATTTTTAAAGGTTTGTGACTTCGCGTGTATTTTGCAGCCAGACCTGCTTTGTGCTTTTCAAAACGTGATTCGGGATTGTCTGTATAGCCGCAATATAGTTTGTTATCTACGGTTAGTAAAATATAGGTAAAAAACTTTTTTTCTTTTTCCATTTATAATCTTCGGTTATATAAGTGCTGATTCTTTTTTTACAATTGTATCTAAAATTTCAATAATTTTATCATATGACTCTTCTGTAACTAATGCGCCTCTGTATATTGCAGCATCTCTTATACCTTTAATGTAATAAGGATAAAATTTGCGAACAAATTGAATTGCTGTTTTTTCTCCTCTTAATATAATTTCAGAGTCTATATGTTCTTTCAAAAGTTGAATTTTTTGAAATATATCAGGTTCAGGCAAAATTTCTCCTGTTGAAAAATAGTGTTCTGTTCTTCCTATTAAATCAGGAGACCCTAAAACACCTCTGCCTATTGCTATTCCATCGGCTTTAGTGATTTCAAGGCAATTTTTTGCATCTTCAGGGGTTAATATATCACCATTTGCGAACACTGGGATATGAATTTCTTTTTTGATTTCAGAAAGTGCTTGCCAATTTGCAGTGCCAGAGTACATTTGAGCACGTGTTCTGCAATGTATTGTCATTGCGGATGCTCCGGAGGTTTGCATAAGACTTGCAAATTCTAAAAAATTTTGTTCTGCTGCTGTATAACCAAGACGGAATTTAACAGTTACAGGAATGGATACTGCATCAGTAACTGCTTTTACTATATCAGAAGCAATTGAAGGTGTTCTCATTAATGCAGAACCATCGCCGCCGCCTACAACTTTTTTTACGGGGCATCCCATATTTATATCAATTATTGAGGCACCTGTATTTTCTAAAATTTTTGCCGCTTTAGCCATTATCTGTGGTTTGTGTCCTGAAATTTGAAATGCCAGCGGATATTCATTTTCTTTGTGTGCTGTGATTTTTTCGTGTTCCAAGGGTCTGTTTTGCAGCAGCATTTCTGAACTTATCATTTCTGTAGTTAAAAGAGAGTTTTTAGAAAATTTTCTGATAAGTTGTCTTAAAGGCATATCTGTAATGCCTGCCATTGGTGCAAGTGATATACAACTATTTATTTCTACATTTCCTATTTTTATTTTTTTATTTTTTATATCCGGCAGGTTTTGTTGTGTTTGGTTTTGGTTCATACTTTTTCAAATCCTGTATTCTTCTTGCCGAATATCTTGTATAATCATTTGTTTCGCCAATTTTTTGTGTTTCGGCAATATATTTTTTGTGGTAAAACAAAGCGTTTGTATATTGTTGCAAGTAATCATAGTCTATTGCTATTGAATAATTTGCAATCAACATTTTAGGGTTATAAATTAAGGCTTTTTTGTAATCATTAATAGCAAGTGCATATTTTTTTTGAGCATCGTATACAATTGCTCTATAGTAATAAGCATTTGAATCTTTTGGGTCTTGTGTAATTACTTCTGTAAGCAGTGCCAAAGCTTGAGTATATTGTTGTTTATCAAAAAGCTCAATAGCTTTATCCATTTTTTCTGTATTCTCTTGTTCAATGACATAGGTTAACAATTCTTTTGCATTTTTGTTATTTGTGTTTATTGTAAGAGCTTTTTTTGCATAATCTTTTGCAAGTTTGTAGTTCTCGATATTTGAATATGCCAAAGCTGCATAATATGCAGTATCCGAATTTTGTGGATCGAGGGTAAGCGATTTTACATAATAGTTAGCAGCAGAAGCGTTATCATTTAATGATTGGTAACAAGCTCCTATACCAATAAGTGCTTCTGGGGTTGCGGGTATAATTTTTTGATACATTGATATAGCTTCTTGGAATTTCTTTTGGTTAAAAAGTTCAGATGCTTTTGTATATAAATAAGAGCTTGATTCAGCATCTATAGCGGCCAATTGTTTTTTTATCATTGTGTTTTCAGGGAAAATACCTTTTGCATTTGTCAAAATTGAACGAGCTTGTTCAAAATTTCCTTGTTGTTGATAGCATTGAGCCAAATTTATGTAAGCATCTTCATTTTGTGGATTAAGTTTGATGGATTGATTGTAGTATGTTATAGCATCAGATATTTTTCCTGCTTTGTGTAATTCATATGCGTATCTATAATTTAAACTTGCATCAGATGGCGCTTTTTGTAATTGTTGGTATATATAGTCCATCTTTTGCTGCGGTGTCATTTTTGTTTCATACATCGCAAACATTTCATCTTTTATCGCTTGGTTTGTAGGTTCAAGATTTAGTGCAAGTTTGTAATTTTGCAAAGCTGCATCTAGATTTCCCATATCTCTGTAGCATTGTGCTTTATAAAGATATGCTTGCATTATGTTAGGGTTGTAAGCAATTATCGAATCATAGGCTTCAATTGCCGTATCAAAATCTTTTTGTGCCTGATAAAGTGTACCAAGATTCAATCTTGTTGTAATATTTGATGGGTTAAGTTCTTCTGCTTTAGTGTATTGTTCTAATGCTGCAGTAAAATTATTTTTCTTTTGATAGATAGCACCCAAATTTGCATGTGCTTCTGCATCATCAGGGTTTTGCGCTACTTTTTGTTTCCAAATATTTTCAAGCGACATTAAAATCTCTTGATTATTGTTTGTATCTGTTAGCGCAAGATTGTATTGAGCAGCTGCTTTATCTGTTTTCCCTAATCTTTCATATGTTCCTGCGAGTTTCAAGTGTAAATCGGAATTGTTTGGATCAAGCACAATTGCTTCTTCCAAATATGTTGCTGCTTGAGTATTAAGATTCATTATGTAATAAATTTCACCGAGATTTGCAACTGATGATTTTTTATAGTTTACATCATTTTGTGCTTTTTGAAATTCGACTATTGCTGCTGCAAACTCACCTTGGGCTCTTAAAGATTTACCCATTGTATATCTGCCTTTGGGTGTTTGGTCCGCATTGATTGCGTATAAAATATTATTTAAATTGTCTTCCATTGCGTTTATATCTGTGATGTATTTTGCATCAACAGGCATGTTTTCATAATATTTCATATAAAATATTGCGGAACGAAGATCATTTGCTGCTTTGTTGTAGTCAGTTGCTTGATTGTTGTAATATTGAGCTCTCATCAGATAAGCGTTGACAAGTTGTATTCTCGATGACTTATCTTGGGAGTTTTCTCTTAGTGCTTTTCTAAATTCTGTTATCGCTTTTGTATACTCATTAGATTTTATATAATTTAATCCGTTTGTGTAATAGGCACTAACTTCTGTAGGATAGTCAGAATAACCCTGATATCCTGCAGGGACAATGTTTTCTTCACAATTGGCTGTTAAAGACATAGTCATTAGCAAAAAAAGTGTGGTAAAAAATCTCTTTTTCATTTTTATGCCTTTCATAAGATTTTTAATATAGTGTGGCGAAATTTATATTATAATTATATTCCAAATCTTACAATAATCCTAATGTTTATTATCCTGTTTATTGTTTAAGTAATCTTTGAAATATTTTTTGTTTACCGTGTATCCGCAGCCTTCATGCAGTGATGCAGGATAATTTATCCTTGGTGCAGGATACCTTTTGCACATAGCAAGACGCTTGTCATATACAGAACAAAGACCTTCTTTGGTTACATATTTGCAGGCAAATATTAAATTTCCATATTCATCTTTACCTTTTATATAAAACCTTTTGTATGCAGGAAAAAGAAATTGCATAAATTTAAATTCTTTTTCTGTGTATGTGTCAAAACTGTACATATAATTACAGCATTTTCCACATTTTTTGCATTCTCCTGTAATTTCGTAACTGATTTTTTCAGTAACAAAATAAGATAAAAATTTCCAGTACAAAGATTTAATAAAATTCCACATGATTTATATTATACATTTTTATAGTCAAAAATTTATTTTAAGAACTTTAATTGTTAAGAAATTTTCAATCTGCACTTGATATTATCCTATGTTTAAAGTAGTGTATAATAAGAAACTAATCTTTGAAAGGAATATAAAAATGGCAAAACAATGCGCAATATGCGGAAAAACAAAATTGAAAGCAGCTAAAATTTCTTTTTCACATAAACAACATGTACACAGACAAGAAGTAAATCTTCAATCTGTTAAAGTTAATCAAAACGGTACTGTAAAAAGAATTGATGTTTGTACTTCATGCATCAGAGCTGGTAAAGTACAAAGAGCTATATAGTTCTAAAAGAAAATTTTAAAAGAACCGCAATTAAGCGGTTCTTTTTTTGTGAAAATTCACCTATCTGTGCGATAGCCAAAAATATTTTTGTAATATTATTGTTTTATACAATTTGCGCATTTTTTGCAAAAGTGATATATTACAAACAGTATTATTGAGAGGAAACAACTGTGTCAGAAGGTCATTTAATTGCACATTTAGGACAATTTAGTATAAATCTGGATACTGTAATAACAATGTGGATTACAATGGGAATTTTGATTGTGTTTGCATTTATTGCCACAAGAAAAATGACACTTATTCCTAATAAATTACAAGCTGTTGCAGAGGGAATAATTGGAGTTTTTGTAAATCTTACAGACTCAATGATAGGCAAAAACGGAAGAAAACATGTTCCGCTTTTGGCTTCATTATTCTTGTTTATTTTAACAGCAAACCTTTTAGGTCAATTGCCTTGGCGTTTGTATCATTTAAAAACAGGCGAGCTTGCCTCTCCTACAAATGATATTAATATGACAGCAGCGATGGCTATTATGGTATTGATTTATTATGTATACCAAGGTGTGAAAATCAAGGGTCCAAAATACTTTCTTCATGAGTTTAGCTTTGTCGGTATAATAATGGCTTTGGTTGAGCTTCTTGAGATGGTTGTTAGACCTTTTTCATTGGCTCTCCGTCTTTTTGCGAATATACTAGCAGGTGAGCTTTTGATTGTGACATTTGTCGGTTTATGTGCATACTTATTGCCTCTACCATTTATGCTTTTTGAGGTATTTGTTGCATTTATCCAAGCATTGGTGTTTATGTTGCTTTCAACTGCATATATAGCAATTGCAGTTCAGGAAGAAGAACATTAATTAGAAAACAAGAAACGAATTAGTAAATAAAGAAGGAGAAAATTATGGCAGTAGAACAAGTAGCAGCACAAGTTGCAGCATTCGCTAAATTGGGTGCAGGTATTGCAATCGGTTTTGGTGCAATTGGTGCCGGAGTTGGTTTGGGTATTGCAACAAAAGGTCTTTTGGATGCTGTATCAAGACAACCGGAAATTGCAGGTAAAGCATTGATTTACTTCATTATTGGTGCAGGTCTTGCAGAAGCTTGTGCTATTTATGCATTATTCATTGCATTGCAATTGTTAGGATAGTAGATTTTAGCAGTCACAGAATTTTGTTTAAAAAATATTTGTGACTTATGCAAATCTAAAGTAGAAAATAGAAAAACAAATTATGGAAATTAACGCAACTATATTAGTATCTACAATAAGTTTTATTATATTCATTTTTATTATGAATTCGATTTTGTACAAACCGGTTCTTCAAATTATGGAGAAAAGGCAAAAATATATTGATGACAATAAAAATGAAGCTGATGAACATCGTAAAAAAGCTCAAGATTTACTCAAAGACAGAGATGAAAAGGTCTCTGATGCACAAAGAAAATCCAGAGATATAGTTGCGTCAAAAGCTGATGCATTGAAAGAAGAAAAAACCAAAATTCTTAATGACACAAAACAAAATGCGCAGGAATATTTTGCACAGCAGAAAGAAAGTCTTGCTAGTCAAAAAGAAACAACTTCTCAAAACATGACAGGGGATGTTGCTGATTTGGCTAACAGATTAACAACAAAATTAATGGGTGAAGGTGTTGCTTTTACTCCATTAGAACAGCAGGAAATTAGTGAGGTAATGAAGAAAAATGCTTGATTTCAGCTGGAGTAATATTTTACATTCAAACGTTATTAACTTTGCAATTATGATAGCATTTTTTGCTTTTATTATTAAAAAGTTAAATGTTTCTCAAAAAATTGAAGATATGAGGGCTTCTGTTCAGAACAAAGTTGAAGAGTCTGATGCAATTAAAAATGAAGCAAAGCAGGATTTTGAAAATGTTGCGAAATCTCTTGCTAATATTGAAGATGAGCTTAATGCAATTGTAAAAAAAGCAGAAGAAACGGCAAAGGCGTTTGAGCAAAAATCTAAAGAAGATTTAGATAAAACGGTTGAATCTATTAAAAAGAATATTGAAAAGCAAGTTCTTTCTGAAGAAAATCATGCACAAACTTCACTGATGAAAAATGTTTCTGATTCTTCTATAGAAGTAGCTCAAAGACAAATAGTTACAGCTTTAGATAAAGACAAAAAACTGCATAGAAAATATATAGAAGACTTTATTAACAGTATAGATAAAATAGATGTTTAACGGATGGATAATATGCCAACAAAGAATGTTGATAACAAATTAATAACTGTAGCAAAGAGGTACTCAGACGCACTAGCGCAAGTTGCTCAAGAAAAAAATGAACTGGATACTGTATATTCTGATTTGACAACTGTTGTAGATGCTTTGGACGCTGTTTCTGAGTTAAAAAATTTTCTTACACATCCTGTTATTCCTCAGAATGAGAAAAAAGAACTTTTAAAATCTGTTTTTGAAGGAAAAATTACTCAAGATGTGTTGAATCTTTTGTCTATTTTGGCAGAAAAAAATAAGATAAATATTTTGGATACAATTTTATATTGTTTTGAGTCTTCTGTTGACGAGGCAAAAAATATACTAAAAGTTGGTGTTGTTTCAGCAGTTGATGTTGATGAGGATTTAAAAACTAAGCTTAAAGAAAAACTTGAAGCAAAACTTAAAAAGACTATAAAACTTGAATTTGAACTTAATCCAGAAATTATTGCAGGGTTGGTATTGAAAATTCAAGATAAAACTATAGATGGCTCAATGGCTGCAAAGTTAGAGGGCTTTAAAAAACAACTGAGATAATTGCGTTTAGCAGCTATCTAGTTAATGGGAAACCATTTAAAACTGATTAAAGGTACAAATCATATAAAGGAAAGTAAGATGGCAACAATCAGACCTGATGAAATTACTTCAATAATCAAAGCCAAAATAGAGAACTATTCATCTGAGATGGAAGTTTCAAATATTGGTTCTGTGCTTGAAGTAGGTGACGGTATTGCTCGTGTATACGGACTGAGAAATGCGATGTCAAACGAGCTTGTAGAATTTGAAGATGGAAAAGGTACTTTGGGTATTACATTGAACCTTGAAGAAGATAATGTTGGTGTTGTAATCCTTGGTGAATATCAACATATTAAAGAAGGAATGACTGTAAAAACTACAGGCAGAATTGCTTCTGTTCCTGTTGGTGATGGTCTTATAGGTAGAATTGTTAACCCAACCGGCCGTCCTGTAGATGGTAAAGGTGATATTCATTATGAAAAAACAAGACCTGTAGAAAGAGTAGCTCCTGGTATTGTTTCAAGAAAATCTGTTCACCAACCTCTTCAAACTGGTTTGACAGCAATTGATGCTTTGACACCTATTGGACGTGGTCAACGTGAGTTGATTATTGGCGATAGACAAACAGGTAAAACTGCTATTGCAATTGATACGATTATTAATCAAAAAGGTCAAAATGTAATCTGTGTTTATGTTGCAATTGGTCAAAAAACTTCTACAGTTGCTCAATTAGCTAAAAAATTAGAAGATTTTGGAGCAATGGATTATACAATTATAGTTTCAGCTACTGCTGATGAATCTGCTCCATTGCAGTTTATAGCACCTTTTGCTGGTGTAGCTATTGCTGAAGAATTTATGGAACAAGGCAAAGATGTTTTGATTGTATACGATGACCTTACAAAACATGCTCAGGCATATCGTGCAATGAGTTTGCTTTTGAGAAGACCACCGGGACGTGAAGCATACCCTGGTGATGTATTCTATTTACACTCAAGACTTCTTGAAAGAGCTTGTAAGTTGAATGACAAACTCGGCGGTGGTTCAATTACTGCTTTGCCTATCATTGAAACACAAGCAGGCGACGTTTCTGCTTATATTCCGACAAACGTAATTTCTATTACTGACGGTCAGATATTCTTGGAAACAGGCTTGTTTAACTCAGGTATCAGACCTGCAATGAATGCCGGTATTTCGGTTTCTCGTGTAGGTGGTGCTGCTCAAACAAAAGCAACAAAACAAGTTGGTGGTAAGTTGAGACTTGACCTTGCTCAATTCAGAGAATTGGAAGCATTTGCTCAATTTGCTTCTGATTTGGATAAAGCAACTCAAGATCAGTTATTGAGAGGTCAAAAATTGACTGAAGTATTAAAACAGCCTCAGTATTCTCCTTTGAGCGTTGCAAAACAGGTTAGTATTCTTTTTGCAGCTAACGAAGGATTGCTTGATGATGTTGATAATTCAAAAATTCAACAATTTAAAAAAGAATGGTTTGAATACCAAGATGCAAATCTTTCGGAACTTTCTCAAAGACTCAATGAGGGTGCTCCTTTGAGTGACGAAGATAAAAAACTTTTGAAAGATAGTCTTACTACATTCAAAACATCTTTATTTAATGCTTAAAATATAGACCCTGAGTTTTCAGGGTCTATTATAGAAACTCACATGTTGTCTGATTAGTAATAATAATCGGTAACCATTAAAAAGGATAAGAAATGCCAAATTTATTAGACATTAAAGCTCGTATAAACAGTATTCAAAATACAAAAAAAATTACAAAAGCGATGAAAATGGTTGCAGCTGCAAAAGTTAAACGTTCACAAATAAAAGTGCTTGCGGCAAGACCATTTGCAAGAGCCTTGGGTGAAGCGTTTGCAAAAGTTTTGTCTGCTGTAGAAGTTTTTAGTTCAGCTGGGTTAAAAATTGAACGTGCTATTGATAATTATCCTGTGTTGATGCAAAAAAGAGAACAAAAAACAGCTGGTATACTTGTTGTAACCTCTAATAGAGGGCTTGCTGGTGCATATAATGCTAATGTAATCAGATTTGTGCTTAAAAAAATTCAAGAATATAAAGAACAAGGCATTTCTTCAAAACTTTTTGTAGTTGGATTAAAAGGTGTTGCATCTTTAAAACGAAAAGCAGAATCAGATGGATTTGAAATCGTAAAAACTTATACAAAAATATCTCAAGAACCTAATTCTTCTAATGCAATAGTTATTGCTGAAGATATGGCACAGGCTTTTGTTGACAATCAAATTGATAGTATTGAAATTGTTACGACTCGCTTCAAAAATATGATGTCATATAAAGTTGAAGATTGGAAAATTCTTCCTGTTGATGATGTGAAAAAAGCGCTTGGTGATGATTTGAATGAATCAAATTCAGTTGATCCATTGATGGCGTTTGAACCTGGTGTTGATAACATTATGCAGAAAATAGTTCCAATGTTTATTACAAACATTGTTTATCAGGCTTTGCTTGAAGCTGTTGCAAGTGAACTTGCTGCAAGAATGACGGCTATGTCTTCTGCAACGAACAATGCTGATGAAATGATTCGTATATTAACAATTGACTACAACAAAGCAAGACAAGCTGCAATTACTCAAGAAATTTCTGAAGTTGTATCAGGTGCTGACGCTTTGAAAAATTAGTTTAAATTCACATTGTCACAATAAAAACTTTTTCAGTATAATATTATACAAGAGGAAGTATATTATAGAGAATAAACATGGGATACAAAATTTTAAGAAAAAAAGAATTATGTCCTAACCAGTATGAGCTTACTGTTCATGCTCCTTATATTACAAAAAATGCTAAAGCAGGACAATTTATTATATTGAGAGTATCAAAGGACGGAGAAAGAGTCCCTTTGACTATTGCCGATTTTGACAGAGAAAAAGGTGAGTTGACAATTGTATTTATGGCTGTTGGTTATACAACAAAACAATTGGCACAATTACAAGTTGGTGATGAGTTGACAGATATTGTCGGTCCTTTGGGAAAACCTACTCATATCGAAAAATACGGTACCGTAGTATGTCTTGCTGGTGGTTATGGTGCTGCACCATGCTATTTGATATCAAAAGCTTTTAAAGAAGCGGGTAACAAAGTTTATATGATTATGGGTGCAAGAACAAAAGACTTGATTTTTTGGCAAGATAAAATGAAAGATGCTTGTTCTGAATTATTTATCACTACAGATGATGGTACATTGGGTACCAAAGGCTTTGTTACAGGCGTTTTAGAAGATATTATGAGCAAAGAAAAAGTAGATTATGCTATTGCTGTTGGGCCTATGCCAATGATGAGAGCTGTTGCAAATCTTACTCGTGATAAAGGAATAAAAACTGAAGCAAGCATGAACCCGATTATGGTAGATGGTACAGGTATGTGTGGTGCATGTCGTGTCACGGTCGGTGGAAAAGTTAAATTTGCTTGTGTTGATGGACCTGATTTTGATGCTCATCAGATAGATTTTGATGAAGTTATTAATCGTACCAGAATATACAAAGATTACGAAAAAAAACGCAGTGAAAACTGCAATCTCTTAAAAGCAGGAGAAAGTTTACAAAAATAATTATCAGGAGAATAGAAATGGCTATACCAATTTGTCCGCTTATGAGCGCAGGAAATGACATCGAAATAGTTTGTGCACAAGAAAAGTGTGCTTGGTATCTCAAAAACTACAAGACTTGTTCTGTTTATTTGCTTGCTCACAATGCTGCACTTGATATTAAAGAAAAACAATTGCAATTATCTAAAAAATCATAATAAAAAAGACCTGAATTTCAGGTCTTTTTTATTATATAGGTTTTTTTATAATTTCTTTAAGTTTTTCAATTTCTGCTTCTGTTAATGTTTCTTTTGCAAGCATTGCTTTTATTGATGTATAGTTTGCATCACTAATGATATCTGGTTTCTTCGCTTCATTTGCTTCTTCATAATTTTTCAATAATTCATGAAGTGCAACTGAATATTTTAGAGTTAGTTTTGTTTTATCTGCCTCATCATTTGTGATATGTCTGTATGGAACAGAAGCAGCTTGTCTTATGTTGTCGATGTTTTGCATTTCTTCTTCTGTATATTCTTCTTTATCAAAGTACATTTCAGAAATATATTCTTTGTTTGATTCATCTAAAAATAGTTTTCCTTTAGAAGTTTCCATTAATTTTTTGTATGCTGCTTCTACTGCAGTTCTATTTGCTGCTTGTTGTTTTTCTTTTACTGCATCTGCGTTATTTTCACTTGTGGAAGTACCACCAAGCGCTTTTGAATAAGTTGCTGCCATATTGTTTATATAAGCATCTTGGTCAGCTATGACTTTATCAAAATTTATATTGTACATTGGATTATAGTTATTTGTACTTGCGAACATATTTGTACCGTTCATTGCACTAAGCATAGGCAACACTGCACTTAGGCTGAACATAGTGTTGGTTGCTGCACCTGTTACTCTTAATGCTGTATCATTGTAGTTTCCATTATTGTATGACCAAGCACTGAATAAAGTAGAAAGTCCGCTTAAAACAGGTAATGCAATCATAGACCCCATTGCTATTTTTTGCCATACACTTGTTTTTTTAGGTCTTGTTTGCTCAAAAGCCTGTAATTTATATTCTTCTATGCGTTCTTTTTTTTCTTGTGCTGCTTTTTTAGCTTCTTGATAGGCTGCATATTGAGCCATTTCTTCTGCTGTTACACCGCCGCTCATTTGGGCAATTTTGTATTGAAATTCATATGTTTCATCTGCATTCAAATATCCGCTACCGGATAAGGATTTTGCAAGCTCATCACCATCCCATCTACCGTTTTTGTTTTTATCGGTAATGGTGAAGGTATTACCATCTTTGGTAATTTGCCATCCTGATTCAGTTTTTGTAACTTGAATACCCATGAAATCCTCAATGTTTTTACTCTTAAATATATAAAGTATATACTAAGTAAATAATTGCTTAAAACAAGGAATTTGTTAACATTTCTTAACAAGGATTTCTATAAAGGATTTTTCTTTGCTTGCCCTGATTTTCTTGGATATATAGAGGGTGTGTTTTTTTCTTTTTTTATTATTAACAATTCCCGAGAAAATAGTTGTTCTGTTGGGAGATTATATTTTATTCTTGCTATAATTTTAGAATTTAATATTTTTAGTGCATTTTGAGCTGTATTTATTTCATTGTCTGAGTTTTTTGATTTAAAAGCTACAAAATATCCATTATTTTTTACAAATGGTATTGCATATTCCAAAAGTATATTCAAAGGTGCAACTGCTCTTGAGGTTACGATATCAAAGCTTTCTCTTGAATTTTGCGGTAGTTCTTCGACTCTTTTGCATATAGGGTGAAGGTTATCAAGTCGCAGTTCTTTTTGTACAAGTTCAATAAATCCTATTTTTTTTGCAATTGAATCAAGCGGATATATTTGAAAAGTGTTATAAGCAATTGCTACTGGAATAGAAGGAAATCCGCCACCTGTTCCAATATCAAGTATTTTTATTGAGTCTTCTTTAATATATTTATTTATGAATAAACTTATACACAATGAGTCGTAAATATGTTTTTCAAAAAGATTTTTTTCATCATTTTTGCTAATTAGGTTTGTATGAGAATTATATATTTTGAATAGTTGTGCAAAATTTTCAAAATTTTCTAAAGATTTTTTATTAAGTTTTAATGGCAAATTTTTTTCTATGATATTCGTGTCCATTATTGCTCCTGATTAGAAATATCATTTTTTTTGTACAAGTTATATGCTTTTTTAGCTTTTTCTTCATTATTATGCATTGAATAATAGTCACCTATTTCTTTATATGCATTAGAAATATAAAGCTTGTCTTTTGTCCTTTTGGCTGCTGATAGAGATTTTAAAAGCCAATTTAGAACTTGAGTTTTGTCTATTTTCTCGTAAGCTTGTGCTATTTTTCGGCAAGTGTAGTATATTCCTTCATAGTTAGATTGTTCTATATCTGTTTTTAGTCCAAGTTTGTAATATTCAATTGATTTTTGAATATTGCCTGTTTCTTTTAATATTTCGCCTACGTTAGTGTAAGATGAAGATAGGTATATACTTGGTTTCTCAGACAAGCGAATGCATCTTTGGTAATAATCAAGAGCTGATTGTGTTTGATGAAAATCGTCTAATATCAAAGCATATTTAAAATATGCTTCGGCAACAGATTCATATAGTGTTTTGTCTTCTTTGTAATTTTCAAAAAGCGAAAATGCTTTTTTGTAGTATTCTATTGCTTTTTCTGTATTTGTTACATCTTCTTCTATTTCTGCAAGCTCGATATATGATTTTAGAACTATTTTATCTGAGGCAGGAGTTTTTTGTTTTATAAAGTTTTCGTAAATTAATTTTGCGTGGCTTGTTTTGTATGTTAGTTTATATATTTTAGCAATTTCAAGTCTAATTTCATTGATTTTTTCAATTTCGTTATTCTCAGTATACAGTTCGATAAGTTTATTATAAAAATCAATTGCTTCAGTTGTTTTATTCATTTTTAGACAACATATAGCAAGGTTTTCAAGAATGATTGCTATAAATTCTTTGTATTGTACATCTGTTTTGCTATTGTATGCTTTGAGATATAAAGCTGCAGCGTTTTCATAATCATGTACTTTTTCAAATTCTTGTGCTTGCTCAAGAAGTTCTTGTATAGTTTTTTCAGATTGTTTTTTTAGTGCTTCTTTTTGTTCAAATGTTCTTGCCAGAAATTCTCTTGCATTTTTCTCTTTTATTTGATGTAAATCAATAGGTACACTCAAAAGAGCAATTTCATCTTTTGTCAGTTCATATTTTTCAAGACCGTCTTTGGGTTTAAATTTGTTTTCTAAACTTTTTGGTGGCTTTGGCCTTTGTTTTTCTGTAGTTTCTTCTTGTTTTTCTTCTTCGTCTATATTTGTGTTTTTTATGTTCCAAGCTGTAAGATTACTGTTAAGGTAACTAAGCAAAGACATATCTGCAGAATCTGTTTCTGTTGATTTTTGTTGTATTACGAAGGAGCCATGGTATTCAATTTGCGCTCTCATTGTATTTCTTGAGATTAATACGATTCTGTCACTTGGCTTTGCGGGCAATTGTGATAGATAAAAGTCTCTCCATAAAATGTGGATTCTGTTTTTATCAAATGTCGAAACTGATTTTTGCAAATATTTTTTGAGATAACTTTTTAAATAAATGAGTCCATACTCTTCATTTAAAATACCTTTCTCAAGCATATAAATTATTTGTTCTTTTGTAAAAAGATTATTTTTTATAAGAAAATCTTTGGGTAGACCACCATTAAAAAAGGATAATGTATTAAGTGATTTTTTTACATTTTCTGGAACAAATGTTATCAATTTTTGTAATAAAAAATCTTCAAATGAACATTTTTTTGAAGAATATTCATTTAATAGATTTTGTAAGGATATTCCAAGTGTGTTTATTATGTTTGCAGTTATGTAAATATAAGAAGGATTGCCTGATATTTTTTCATAAAATTGTTCAAATAGCTCTTGAGGATTATTTATCCCTTGTGATTCAAAATAATGTTTTGTTTGTGATTTTGTAAATGGTTCTGTTTTTATTACTAATTGCTTTGAAATTGTATTGATTTCGAGTTGTTGAGATATGTCTGCCGGAAAAAATGTTGAAATAAGAACAATTTTGAATTTGTTCATTGAGTTTATGTGACTTATAAAACGCAGTATTTCTTCTTTTTCTTCTGCATCTGTTTTATCAAAAATATTTTGTAGCGAATCAATTATAATAATTGTTTGTGAGTTTATATGACTTAAATAATGCAAAATTCTTTGTGATATTGATTTTGTTTCTATTTTTGAAAGTAAAATTTTCTTTTGGTGTGAATATTTTTTAATATCTTCTAAAAGTATGAGAAAAATATCATCAAGAGTTGTACTTTCAAAGCATTTGATTTTAAAAACAAGATATTCATCATCAAGTGTTTGCAATGATGAATTGACAATAGGGGTTTTAAAATATCCTGATTTACCTTCTACAAAACAAATACCATTATAAGCTGAATTGTAGAAATCTTGTAATTCAGATATTTTTTTTGTTTCAAACATAAATTGATTCATATTATTTATATTACCATATTTCGGCTATAATTATATGGACAATATAAATGATAATACTCTTTTGGTAATTTAAAATACAAAAGAAAGGATAATGATATGATAAAAGTTGGTGTTTGTGGCGCAATGGGCAAAATGGGGCAAGAAGTTGTAAAAGCTGTATGTGCTGATAAAGATTTGGAGCTTGTTTGTGCTGTTGATATAAACCAAATTGATCTTGAAGTATGCCCTCAATCGGAGGTCCGAGTGGTAGGCGATTTGAAATCAGCAATTTTGATTCACAAACCGGATGTTATGGTTGATTTTACCCAGCCAAAAAATGTATTTGAAAATGCTAAAATATGTTTGGAAAACGGTGTTAGACCTGTTATTGGGACTACAGGTCTTTCTGATGAACAAATAAATGAATTAAAAGATTTGGCAAATGAAAAGGGTCTAGGTTGTCTTATTGCACCAAATTTTTCTACTGGTGCAATTCTTATGATGAAATTTGCTCAACAAGCTGCAAAATATTTTGATAATGCTGAAATAATTGAACTTCATCACAATCAGAAAAAAGATGCACCATCCGGTACGGCAATAAAAACAGCCTTGATGATGTCAGAGACAGGTAAAATGACTTTTGAAAACGGTAACTGCCCTGAAATAGAAACTATACAAGGTTCAAGAGGTGGAAAATCATATTCTGATATCCGTATTCATTCTGTTAGGATGCCAGGTTATATAGCTTCTCAAGAAGTAATTTTTGGTGCTTCAGGACAAATACTGACTATACGTCATGATTCAATGGACAGACAATGTTATATGGCTGGGGTTAAACTGGCGGTAAAATATGTATCTGAGCACAATGATTTTATATATGGGTTAGATAAAATAATGTAAGCTTTTTATAAATATTTTTTATAATGCGCTTTCAACAAGCGCATTAAATTTATATGAAATTTCACTTGCTCTATCAGTAAAGCCTTGTATGTGTGCAATGTTGTTTTCTGTTATATTAGCTTCTTTTTCATCTTTTGCAGAATCTTTGCAATATTTTATAATAATATCTTTTGCCAGTTGAAGAGTTTTTTCGGGATTTTTTCTGTATTTATCTCTTAGTTCAGTGCATTCTCCACATAATTTCATTGCAAGAACTTCAAAGCTTCTGAATTTGTTTTTAAAATTTTGTTTAAAATCTTCAGCATCTTTAAAACCCAGTGATTGAGCTATTTTATCTTGTGTAATTTCTGCATTTGTTAATATCATTCCACCGGTTTTTTCGTAGCTGTTTCTTCCTTCTTCACCGAGTAAATTCTCTACTACTTTGTTTCTTAAATTTCTGCCAATAAACTTGTAACTTAAATTTGCAACATTATATACGTACTGCATAGTTGCAGGTATACAAATGCCATTTTCAATCATATTTTTATAAAACGAATGATTGGCATCTTCTTTATTTTTCATTTGAAGGTAGTGTGTATATTCATGTGCAAAATTCATTACATATAAAGTTTTACTTGTTTTTGTGTCAGAGAAAAGCTCCGGTATGTATATAACAATGTTATCTACTTTACCGTTTATATCCATTTGTGAATCTATGCAAGCTGTTTCTGTCGTGAATTGAGGAACAGAATACATGGGTTTTAGCATAACTTCCGAGTAAGGCTGTAATGATTCTATATCTATTTTTCCTGTATTGTTAGATAATATTTTTCTACCAATTTCTGTAGCTTGCTGTGAGTTTTGATTCTTTAGTACATTATTTTCAATACAACCAAAATTGATTGCTTTTTTTGAATAAAAATTTGTATTTGGGGATATTATAGAGGGTGAAATTGAATAAATATACATGATTAAATATTCTTTTTATTTTGTAATACTTCCAAAATTTAAAAAGTGCAGACATAAAACTTTTTGCTATTAATCTAAGGGTTCTTTATATAATTTAAAAAAGTTTTTCAGTTATACAGATGAGGGTACTCGAAAGAGTAGAACCAAGTGAGCATTGCCAACAGCAATGCGAATCGGTGAGAATCAAAGCAAGAGGAAAGAATAGTAATCAATGGCTCCGGGACATGGATTCGAACCACGATTAGATGATCCAGAGTCACCTGTCCTGCCGTTAGACGATCCCGGAAGAATACAAACATATTTTAGCACTTTGAAAAAGAATATCAATAAAGAGTTTATATTTATTTAAGTGTAAATATTAAATTATTTTAAAAATATTAAAAAAAATATCAATATAAAATTAATAATTTTGTTTATATAAATATAGTGTTTAATGGAAGTGTTTAAAATGTATAAGCAATATCTTAATTTTATACCTGTTAATTATGTAGGTTCAGTTGATACAGTTAAAGATAACTCTATTAAAAATAATAGTGTAACTGAACCCGAAGCTCTTAAACCTGTTGTGATGAACGGTTTAGATGCTTTAGCTAATTATAATAAGACATATGTAATTAATTCAAATAACAATGATTTGAGAGCTTTTGAGAATGTTTTAAATAGTGAAAACTGGGTGAAACAAATTTTGCCGAATAAAATTTTAATAACTAAAAAAGGTGAAAAAAATAGTATTGTATATGAATTATTAAGTGATGGTTCAGTTATTTGTAGAAACAGTTTAGGGTGTTCTAAAGTTATTGCAAATGCCAATAATTGTGGCAAAGAGTTTTATAACCATATTTTATGGAAACAAGGAGTGAATAAAGAAAAATAAAAAATATGAGGATTTTAGAATAAAATTCGAATTGTAAGAGTTCCAACAAATGAAAAGCATAAAAAAAGAAGGCTTAACACCTTCTTTTTTAAAATGGCTCCTCGGGTGGGACTCGAACCTACAACCCTTCGGTTAACAGCCGAATGCTCTGCCATTGAGCTACCGAG
>CALUSQ010000019.1 GCA_944323475.1 Candidatus Gastranaerophilales bacterium | reverse complement strand
AAAAACTGATTAAAGTCCTCACCAATCTACAAATAAAAAAGACGATAACAAAAGTCATCGTCTTTTTTATGGTGTCGACGGCGGGACTTGAACCCGCACGGGTTTCCCCACACGCCCCTCAAACGTGCGCGTATACCGATTCCGCCACGTCGACTCGATATTTTGCGTCGCGTATACCTCCCTTCTCATCAAAAGTAACATTTAGTTACTTTTGCCTCGGCAGAGTGTCACGTCGACAAAAATAAATTATTTAATTTTCAACAAAACTTATATTATCATAAATATATTTTTTGTAAAAATATTTGCCGATGAAGGGACTCGAACCCCCATGAGTTTCCTCGCACGCACCTGAAGCGTGTGCGTCTACCATTTCGCCACATCGGCAAAGCAAAATTAAGTTTTAAAAGTTCAAATATAGTGCCTCAATGGCGAAGATAACCACTTCGTTATTATCCCTCTCCTCGTAAGTGACATTTAGTCACTTACTCGTCGGCAGAGTTCCACATCGGCAAAGCAAAATTAAGTTTTAAAAGTTCAATTTATGTATTTTCTATAATATTACAACAAAATTATAGCAAAAAATTTTTTATTTATGATTTAATGCCTTTATATATGAGGTAAAAATGCGTATCAAAAAGCCGGAAATAAATATTGAACAAATAAAATCTGCTACAAAATCAGCTGTAAAAACAGCAAAAAAAGTTGCACAAAAAACCCAAGAAACTGCCAAAGTTGCGGCAAAAAATGTATCTGAAAAATTAGATGATTTTTCTCAATTTGCACAAGAAACTACACAGGATGCTCAACAAGCGTATTTACGCATTTTTCATAAACCGAAATTGGAGCGTCTTTCCGGTGAAATTACTGATACAAAAATTAAAATAATGAAAAAAGATTTGGAGTTAAAAAGACTCCAATCTGAGTACCCCAAAGATGGAATAAAAATCTGGCAAGTACAAAAAGATTTGGCTTTGTTGGGACAAAATCTTTCAAAATTGACTGAAGAATATAATGATTTTGCTCAAAAACAAGCTGCTTGTCAGGAAATGTTTGAAAAATTGAACAAATAAATATATCGATTAGATTAAATTTATGCTATTCTAAGTTTATGATTGAACTTTTAATTTTATATAGTTTGAAAAAACGTGAAAGAACTCTTTATTCTTTGCGTTCTGATATTATTGAAAAATTTGGTAGTTTTACAAAACCTAGTGTAGGTACGATTCATCCTGCTTTGAAAAGATTGCTTAAATCAAATACTATTACAATGAGAAATGATTTTTCACAAGGCGGTAAAAAATCGACTTTTTATGGCCTTGCAATGCATTGGCAAAAAAAATTTAATGATTTGTTTTTTGTCCCATTGAGTGATAATCCTACGAACTTTTTTACTGAGCTTCAAACTCGTATTGGGGTAATGTCGCTTTTAGAAGATGATTTAAAAGAAACTTTTATAGATGATGCTTTATTAAAATTAGAATCATTTAATTTGGATTTTAAAAACGCATTGGATGATGAATATATAAATTTTGATATTTATCAAACAGAACTTTTGAAAAAGAACATTGCTGATATTGAAAGTTTTAAAACTTTTATGGAAAGTTTGAGAGGTCAATAATGTCTGCTATTATTTCAGAAATATTAAAAAACTCTATAGCAGAAGAACTTGAGTTTAAAAAAGGTGAGAAAATTCTTTCAATTAATGGTGAAAAGCCAAAGGATATGATTGATTACAAATTTTTGGTTTGTAATGAAGAAATTGAAATAGAAATTGAAAGATTGAATGGAGAAATAGAAATCTTTGAAATAGAAAAAGACTTTGAAGATGATTTGGGTATAGTTTTTGAGTCAGCGGTATTTGATAGGATAAAGCCGTGTACAAATCATTGTATTTTTTGCTTTGTTGACCAGCAGCCTAAAGGGCTGAGAAAATCATTGTATATAAAAGATGATGATTACAGGCTTTCGTACTTGCAAGGTACTTACATTACGCTAACAAATTTGACGGATAAAGACAGGGATAGAATAGAAAGACTTCATCTTGGTCCATTGTACGTGTCTGTTCATACTACAAATCCCGCATTAAGACAAAAAATGCTCCAAAATCCTAAGGCAGGAAATATCATTGAAGATTTAAAATGGCTAAAAAAAGCAGATATCCCTATTCATGCACAGATTGTTTTGTGTCCAGGATACAATGATGGCAAAGAGCTTGAAAAAACTTTTAAAGATTTTGAAAAATTTAAATCTATTATACAATCTATAGCAATTGTTCCGGTTGGGATTACTCGTTTTCACAAAAATAATTTGAAATCATTAACAAAAGAAAACGCTTTGCATGTTATAAAACAGGTTGAAAAATTTAATGAAAAAGTAAAAAAACATCTTGCTATGGCTAGTGATGAGTTTTTCATAAAAGCAGATTATCCTATACCGGAAAAAGCTTATTATGGAAGTTTTTCACAACTAGAAGACGGTGTGGGTGCTTTGAGACTTTTAATGGATGATTTTGAAAAAACAAAAAAACATCTTCCATCTGCTCTTAAAGAGCCTAAGGAAATTTCTTTTGCGGTTTCGGCAAGTGCTGTAAAAGTTATGAGAGATGTGATTTTAACTTTGAATAAAATTGAAAATCTTAATTGCAGTATGCTTGAATTGGAAAATAAATTTTTTGGAAATAATGTTACGGTTGCTGGTTTGATTACAGGTAATGATTTGATAGAACAAGCAAAAAATAAAGGAATAAAAAATCTTGTTATTCCTTCTATTATGCTTAGACCATATTCAAATGATTTTTTAGATGGACTTACTCTTGATGAGGTTCAAAAACAAGTAGGCTCAAAGATTTTTGTTATAAAAGATATTTATTCTACAAAAGAGTTTTTGGACATTATTCAAAAAGCATGATTATTACGTTTTTTTAAATTTTTTTTTATTGCTAACAAAAAATATTTTTTTTATATTTTCAACTATCCATACACAGTATGAGAGAATTGGAATTTATTTATGATGATTCAAAAAATAGGATTTAATGTTTCACTCAAAAATTTTGCTAATTCTATTTATAACAAGCAGCAAAATACAGTAGTAGAAGAAAAAAATGAATTAAAAGAAGTAGAACAGACAAAACTAGAGTCAGGATTGCTGCATAGCTATTACGTTAGTTTTAAAGGTAAAAAATCTAAATTACCAAATGTTGAAAATTTAGAAGAAGAATCTTTTCAAGAAGCTCAAAATACGAAAAATAAAATGACTACAATTGAAAACAATGCCTCTTATTACGGAGAAAAGTTACTTTCAGATTCAAGAAAAATAGCAATTGAACACAATCATAAAGAAATTACACAAATTCATATATTAAGAGCTGGTCTTGAAAATATAAAAAATTATATTGAACAATTGGATTCAGGAGAGATTGCATATGAAGAAGAATCTTCGTTCTCATTGCCATCAACTTTTGAAAATATGCTTGTTGACAGTGTGTTTAAAGATAAAGAAAAAAGGGACAAAATTAAACCTGTAATAGAAAAAGAAATTAAATTTTTGGACAAAAAACTAAATGAAATACCGCCCGAAAATTCAAGAGTCAAAAAAACTGAGTTTTCAAAAGATTTTCAAAATGATCTTTATAGTATTTATCTCCAATCAAATAGTGAAGATATGGACGGAGATGGACTTGTCCATGATGATATGATTTTTGATGCTGTATTGTACCCAAACAATGACCAGATGAAAAAAGAGGTTATGGTTCCTTTTAGAATGGAATTGAAAGATGAAATACAGATGGATAAAACACCTCTTTCCAAAAGGATTCATCTTTCTTTTTATGATGACAAAGCTGTCAATATTTGGAAAAATCTTGCTATAGGTACAAATATGGCAGTTCTTTATGACAAAGAAACAAAGCCGGGATATTTAATTAACAGCTTTTTGCATGTTTTTGATAAAAGCGAAAATGGTTTTGGTAATTTGACAAAAGACAATACTATAATTGTAAATTTCAATGATAATGGTGAACTTGATATTCCTTATATAAATTCTAAAATTCGTGAGTTTGCTAAAAACAAAGACAAAAATTACATAATGATTATGTCAATTATGGATAAAAGTCTTGATACCCTTGAAATTAACGAACATAATGTAGAGAAATTTAAAACAGCGCCTAAAAATGTTAAATTTGTTATGGTTGCTGATAAAGACAAATATTATCAAGACAATAACAGCTCCGCAGTGAAAGATTTCTTTGGTGACTTTGGTGAAGTCTCTATGCCATTGATGAATATGGCTCAAACAAAGAAAATGTTTAAAGATCAACCTGAATTAACAGCAAAACTAAAAAAACCGTTTTCTAAGCAAGCTATAGAAAAAGTTATTGAAGCTGCAAACCAACTAAAAGGCAATTATCCTGAAAAAGCACAAAAAGTGATGGATTTGATAGCTGCTTATTATGTAGACAAAGACAAAATAAACTTGGACGATGTTCAAAACTACATAAAAGAAGCAAAAGAGATTTTTAAACCTGTTGAAAATGACAGTTCAATAAAAATTGTTTTTGATACAGGCATAAAGCTTAAAGACATGGTTGGAGCGCCAACTACAAAAAAAGAAGCAAAATCAATTGTTGAGAGAATAAAAGATAGAACAATCGGCACTAAAGGCTTTATTATATATTCTCAAGACGGTTCGGTTGGCGCAGGTAGAAAATATACAGCACAAGCGATAGCCGGTGAGGCCAAAATCCCTTATGTCGAAATTAATGCTGTTGACTTTGGAACAAAGGATGTTGATCTTTTTGGCGGTGGTAATTTAAGCCCTGAAGCTTCTATGAAAAAACTTTTCAGTATGGTAAAAGCTCAAGCTGAAACAAACCCTTCAAAATCTGCTGTTTTGTTTGTTGAAAATTTTGAATATTTCTCATATGGCGAAATGGTTTCAGAATATCATGAAAAAGCTATGTCTCAGCTTATTAGAGAAATGAATAAAGCTCAGGAACAAGGATTAAATATTGTTGTTATGGGGTCAATGAACAATCCTGACTACATTGGCGAAGCAACAACAAAATCTTTCAAATTTATAGACCAAATTGCTGTTGAATCTCCTGGGCGTGATGAAAAAGCAAGAGCTGAAATTATTGACTATTATATAAAGAAAAAAGGAATTAAACTTGCAGGCAATGATGAACAGAAAAGTGCGATAAAAGAACATATCAATCTTCTTATGGAGTGGTGCTCATATCTTGAGATTTTGACACTTCTTGATAAAGCTAAAAATGTAGCTAGAGAAAGAAAACATAAAGAAATTGAAAAAGGTGATTTTACAGAAGCATATTTGCAATTGACTTCCGGGCGTCCAACAAGTGCACAAGATCCTCAATACAGAAAAGATATTGTCACATCTCATGAATGCGGACATGCTCTAAATGCTACCGTTATGGAGCAATTGGCAAGAAGAGAAGATAAACTTTGGCATCTTGGCTCAAAAGTAAACTTTATTACACTTGACCCAAGAGGAATGTTTGGAGGCGCTGTGTTTACAAGTGATATGGAAAATACCGAGTATTCTTTTGAAAAAGTATTTTCTGATATAGTTTGTGATTTTGGCGGAAACTCTTGTGAACACAAGTTTTTTGGACAAGATGGAAGCTGGGGTATTACTTGTGATATGCAAATGGCTACAAATTCAGCATCAGCAGCTACAGCAAGAATGGGACAAGGCAGACATTTTGGGAAGAAATCTATAGACGGCATGTGGGTTATATCAGAAGAAGATAAAGCAAACATGAATAAAGATATCGAAGTAATGCTTAAAAACGGTCAAGCTGTTTCTGATGCTATTACTGAAGTCTATGCTGATTTTAACAGAGAGTTTGTCAAAAAATATTCATCAAGAGTCGGAACAGGTGAATGTATTATTCACAGAGATGAATTCTTGCAAATGTTAGATGAATGGAAAGCGAAACAATCTCCAGAAAAAATTAAAGAAATGAAAGACCTTGATGATGCAATATTGAAGGTGATTGATGCAACCAAAAAAGGTATTATTTGTTACAAAAAATAAATGTTGAGTTTGCTCTCAATCTTCTTGTCAAATCTTTTTTTTCGTTGGATAATTTCTTTAGAGAGATAATTATATAATGTTTAGGCAATAAACAAAGGAGAAAATTATGCCAACAACTATCGAAGACGTAAAAGCAAGACAAATTCTTGATTCAAGAGGTAACCCAACTGTTGAAGTTGATGTAACATTATCATGCGGTGTTGTAGGTCGTGCAGCTGTTCCATCAGGTGCTTCTACAGGTATTTTTGAAGCTCTTGAAATGAGAGATGGCGACAAATCTATCTACTGCGGCAAAAGCGTTCTTAAAGCTGTAGATAACGTAAATAACGTAATCGCTCCGGAACTTATCGGAGAAAATGCTGCTGATCAACAAGCTATCGACAAATTGATGCTTGAATTAGACGGTACAGAAAACAAATCAAAATTAGGCGCAAACGCTATTTTGGGTGTGTCTTTGGCTTGTGCTAAAGCTTCTGCAATGGCTTTTGAAATGCCTTTATACAGATATTTGGGTGGTATCAACGCTACAACATTGCCTGTTCCTATGATGAACGTATTGAACGGTGGTGCTCACGCTGACAACAACGTTGACTTCCAAGAATTCATGATTACACCTGTTGGTGCTTCTTCTTTCACTGAAGCTATCAGAATGGGTGCTGAAGTATTCCACAACCTTAAATCAGTTCTTAAAGCTAAAGGCATGGTTACTTCTGTAGGTGATGAAGGCGGATTCGCTCCAAACCTTTCTTCTAACGAAGAAGCTCTTCAAGTTATCGTTGAAGCTATTGAAAAAGCAGGTTATACAACTGAACAAGTTAAAATCTGTTTAGATGTTGCTTCTTCTGAATTCTATGAAGATGGCAAATACAATCTTGCAGGCGAAGGCAAAGTTCTTTCTAGAGAAGAAATGGTTGACTTCCTTGCTAACTGGGTTGACAAATATCCTATCATCTCTATCGAAGACGGTATGGCTGAAGAAGATTGGGAAGGCTGGAAAATGCTTACTGACAGAATCGGCTCACATTGTCAATTAGTTGGTGACGATTTATTCGTTACAAATACTAAGAGATTAGCTAAAGGTATCGAAACAGGTACTGCTAACTCAATTCTTATTAAAGTTAACCAAATCGGTTCTTTAACAGAAACTTTGAATGCTATGAACATGGCTTTCAAAGCTGGTTATACAGCAATTGCTTCACACAGATCTGGTGAAACTGAAGATACATTCATTGCTGACTTGGCTGTTGCTACTAACTGCGGTCAAATCAAAACAGGTTCTGCTTCAAGAACAGACAGAATCTGCAAATACAACCAGTTGATCAGAATTGAAGAAGAACTTGGTTCTGCTGCAAAATATATGGGATTGAGAGCTTTTAACGGTCAATCTTGTAAAAAATCAACTTGCGGTTGCTGCTAATTGAATAATAATATTCATAAAAAGATAGAGTTGTGATTTTCACAGCTCTATCTTTTTTTATATTTAATTAATTATTAAATTTTCTTGGAGGGACACCTTCTATCCAATTTTTTTCAATAGTCTCTAAAGAGATACCTTTTGTTTCGGGAATAAAATAGTATACAAAAATCAAACATAAAATAGCGATTATCCCAAACATCCAGAAGGTACAAGCTTCTCCTATTCTATGTATTAGAGGTAAGAAGGTGAATACAACGATAAAATTAAAACCAAAGTTTGCGACTGTACAAAGACTCATGGCTGCACCTCTGATTTTAAGCGGGAAAACTTCGGATACTATTATCCAGCCTATGGGTCCTAAACTAAATGCAAAACATATTATATATGTGCCAAGGCTACCAACTGCCACCCATTTGAGTGCATCACCCAAAGCTTCGGCAAATTGGAATGCGCATCCTAAACAAATCAAGCTGACAATCAACCCGCTTAGACCAAAGTACAAAAGTGGTTTTCGTCCGAGTTTGTCGGTAAAAAGAATAGCTATGATTGTTGTGAAAAAGTTAATGAGACCTATACCCATTGCCGCGTATATTGCACTTATGTTTGAATCAAAACCTGCCATTTTGAATATTGTTGGTGCATAGTAAATTATGGTATTTATACCTGTACATATTTGACAGAACATAATACCGATACCTGCAATTAGTGGCATAATCATCCATTTTTTGAATTGAATTTTATTGTCTTTGGCATTTAATTCATCTTTTAATGTTTCTTTTATAGAAAGTATTTCTGCTTCTGCATCAACATTTGGTTCTATTTTGTTAAAAATCTGTTTTGCTTCTTCATCCCTGTTTTTGCTTAATAACCATCTTGGAGTGTCACCTAAGAAGGATATACCAATCAGTAATATAGAAGCAGGAATTACTCCTGCAAAAAGCATCCAACGCCAATTATAAACTGCTGAAGCGAAAGCACCGTTGATTAAATATGAAAACAAAATCCCTGCCGTAATTGCCCATTGATAAAGTGAAACAAGCATACCTCTAAGATTTTTTGGTGCAACTTCAGAAAGGTATAAAGGTACAACAAAATTCACCATACCAACAGCCAATCCGACCATTATTCTGGAAATTATCAATAATTTTATATTTGGTGCAATGGCGCTTAATATTGAGCCGATAATAAATATTATTGCTGTTGCGACTATAATTTTTTTACGTCCGTATTTGTCTGCTAACACACCATTTGATGCTGCACCAATAACTGCACCTATCAATACAGAACTGACTAAAAATCCTTGTGTATAATCACTAAGATTCCAAGTTTCATTAATGTATAGCAATGCTCCTGAAATTACACCTGTGTCATATCCTGATAAAAGACCACCTAAAGATGCAATAATTGCTACTACATAAAGCCAAAAATAAACTATTTTCATTTTTATGTTCCTTATAAAGATATTAGTTGCAGAGACAAATATATAGTTCCAAGTTTTATAAATTTTAAAACATTATAATTACACATTAAATGTTGTTGGAAGGTGATACATCCTTTAAATGTTTGAAGAATAATTTTTTTAAAAGGATTGAAAATGTTAAAAATACTTATATTACTATTTTTGCTAAAATTTTTCGGAATAACAAGTATCTGATTTGCTATAATTTTTTATAAAAGAGTATCATATACTCTTTTTATTTCTTGAATATCTTGCCACATGAGCCATTTAGGGCTACCTTTTTCTCGAGAGTCATTTCGAAGTAAATATGATGGGTGAAAAATAGGCATCATCTTTGAACCGTATGGTCCATCAAACCATTGTCCTCTTACTTTTGTAATTCCTCTTGCTCCTTCAAGAAATGACTGTACAGCGATATTCCCGCAAAGAAGAATAATTTTGGGTTTTAGTGTACCGACTTGTATGTCCAAATATTCTCTGCAAGCTTCTTTTTCTTCCGGTAGAGGGTTTCTGTTATCCGGCGGGCGACATTTTAGGGTATTGCATATATAAACGTCTTTTTGTCTTGACAAACCTACCGATGCAAAAATTTTGTCTAAAAGTTGACCTGCTTTACCAACAAATGGTTCTCCTTTTTGATCTTCCCAATACCCTGGGGCTTCACCTATAAGCATTAGTTTATTATTTGGAATTCCACCGGAAAAAACAGAGTTTGTTCTGGTTTTGCCAAGCGAACATTTTTGGCAATTAGCACATTTTTCTCTTGTCTTTTCAAGTAATTCAATAGTGTTTGTTTGGAGTAAATTTTCTTGCATAAAAAATCTCCGATAATTCCATCTTAAGTAAATTTTACAAAATATCGTAGATTTTTTAAATATTTTATTTTCAAAAGTTAAGCTTGAACTTCTACTGTAGAAATTTCCGGTGCTTCCGGGACTTCGGAAGAGGTTTCGACAGTTTTTCCTTGAACAGAAACTGTAACAGCTTCTTCGTTGTTTTCTTCTTCTTTTGCTTCTTCTGCTTTTTCTTTCGCTTTTTCTTGAACTTCTTCGATAATATCTGTTACTCCTTCGAGCATTTCTGCTTGAATTTGTGCTGTACTTTGTTTACCTTCTTGAAGCTTTGCTAACCATACAGAAATAATAGATGATGAAGAATCGACTTCTTGTGTTGAATTGTAGCTTGAAATCATAAAATCACTTCCAATCTCTTTTTTACATAACAGCATTATAGGATTTTATCGTATGATGAAATCCCCTTTTTAAATTATATTTTTATAATAGTTTATACTCTTATATCAATTGGTGATTTCAATTGAGCTGCTGTAATTGTTGAAGGGTCTTGGGGAGCGACATTTATAGCACCTTGTAATAATTGCAATGCAATTGCACCTTGTTGTTTTGTCGCACTCAAAGACATGCAAGCCATTTGTACGCTTACTGTTTGTGAACTCATAGCAGCATTCATTGAACTGATTGCGTTTGTCATTTGTTTGTCCTTTCAATGGGGATAATTTTAATATACCACTTGGACATTAAAATATAACTATACTTTTGATGTATTTTCGTGCATAAAAAAGTCAAGATTATGACTCACAAAGGATATGATTATTAGAAATCATATCCTTTTGCTTTGATCAATGTTTTTACATTGTTTTCAAATCTTTCTATCAATGCACTTGAATCTATAGTATAGACATAGTTGTTAGATGTACTAGCCCATTCTGTACAATCGTTCAATGCATATGTTGCGGCATTGTTCAACATTGTTTGAAGATCGCTGTCGGGTATTCCTTTGCCTGCCATTTTTGCTTTGATTTTTTCCATCAAAGGTTGGAGAATTTTTGCTTCGGCTTCTGCTTGAATTTCTGCAGCGCTGTTTACGTTTACAACTTGAACGTCTTTGTTAACACCGGCTTCACTTGCTACAGAACTCATGCTCATTCCATAAAGTGTTTGATAACCTGATTTTTCTTGCTTGGCTTTTTCTTCTGCTGCTTTTTTCTCTGCTTCAACTTGAGCTGATGTCTTACCGTTGTTTTGGCATAATGTATTGAATTCATTGAAGAAACTATCTACAAGTTTGTCTGTATAACAAATACCATAGTTCCCTCGATTAGAACTTAAGAATGCACCTTTCCATTCTCTGTCTTTCCAACCACCTATATTATTAGATAATACTTCTTGTTTTGCTTTTGCAATATATTTTTTTACTTCTTCTGTACAATTTTCACCAAGTTCTGCAATAAGGGCTGCTTCTACAGCATCAAGTATAGCTGTAGCATGCTCTGTAGCTACTTGATAAGCTTTTTCTGCACATCTACCTGAATCTCTGCCAGAATCTTTGTATTTTTGTAAATCGCTTCGCCATGTACCTGAAGAGTATTCTGATAATATTCCTGCTGCATTAATTACTGAATCTTTATCATATGCATCAACTATACCTGCTGTTGGATTTGATGAGTTTGTTCCGTTTGTAGAGTTATCAGTATTTGTTGAGTTGTCAGTTACAGTATCACTGACTTGGCCTGTGTTAGGGTTTTTTACGTGAGCGTGGTCTTCAACCCATTCATTTGCTTGGTCAAGGTTTTTGAGCAAAATTTCTTGTAATTTTGCTTTATATTCTGCTGAGTTTGTTCCATATTCTGCTGCAACTTGATTTAATTCTTCCAAATCACTATCAGGCAGCCATTGACTTGAGTTTGCACAAAGTTCATCAAAGATTTCTTTTGCAATTTGATATTGCGGGTCTGTTGGATCCATCAACAAAGCATTGAGTATATAGTGGATATCAAACTCTTGTTGGGTTAATGAAACATTGGCATAGTTTCCGTATACATCTCTTGTTGAGCTGTCTTGACCGTCATCAAGATTGCCAAAAGTGTAGTCAACAAATGTTGCATTCATAAATCCGACTTTGAGTACATCAAAGACGACATCTGATGGTAAACCAAGAGCTTGGGCCATTTCATCTTTATCTGTAATTTCTCGATATGTTCCGCTTTCCCAGTCGAATTCATACAATGTGTCTTCATCAGCAGATTGATAAATTGCTCCTGTGCCATTGGATATATGTTGAGTTGCATTCATTGCATCTTGAGTTTCATCATCACGTCTTGAATTGCCGGTTTCAATTTTATTTTCAACCTGCTGTATAAAGTTTGCATAATAGCCTTTCATTATAAGCCAAGATTCAAAGTCTAAGTTTGAACCTGTTCTTTGCAAGTATGCTTGATACATCGGATAGTATGTTTGATATGCCGATATATCACTTATTGTTCCGCCTGATCCTGTTCCGCCTACGCCTTGTACCATGATGACTCCTGTCTTTAATTACATAATTAGATTCATAATACATGTCGTAATATATTGAGCAAAACTTTAGGTTATATGAGGAGTTTGTAATATAAATTTACAATTTATCTTCTGACTTTCAAATATTTTTTTAAGTCAAAGATATTTTTATTAAATATTTCTTGTTTAGTTATGGAAGGTTGTTGATATGTTTTTGATTGATGCATAAGTTGTTCAAATTCGTAACCTCCTATAAAAATAAGTCCTGAAAGTATAGCAATTTTTACAGCTTTAGGAGAAAGCATAATATCTGCAATTGATTTTTTATTTAGAGTTTTGTATTCTTCTTTTATTATAGAGATTACATTTTTTGTGATATTTGAGTTTAAATTATTTTTTGTTTGTTCATAAGCTTGGTGTATTTTCTTCTGTATAAAATATAAATTTTTAAGTTCATTTTGAGCACTTTTTGATTTCATCAAATATTTTCTGAAGTCGAAACATGCTTTTGAATCAAGTTCATTGTCTACATATGGAGATATATTTTCAAGAAATTTTTCATGTTCTCTTATATTGAATAATTTCTGCTGTTGCTTTTTTACCGCAAGTTCAAGAACTTGTTTGTAAGAAGCTTTTAAGTCTTTTATAAGTGATTTTAAATATAGATATTTTGTATGACATTCTTTGCATATTGAAAGGTGGTCTTCGATAAATGCTCTTTGTTGATAAGTTACTCTGTTGTCTATATACAATGACAACATTGATGATACTCTTTTGCAGACTGATTTATTAATCATTTTTGCTCCTTAGATTATGCAATATATTGTTTTAAATCTGTTTGTAGTTTGTTTCTGGCTCTTGCTATTCTCGATTTGACAGTACCTACATTTGTATTTGTTATATCAGCTATTTCTTCATAGGACAGGCCTTGAAATTCTCTTAATACAATGGCAAGACGGAATGCATCAGGTAGTTTTTGGATTGAACGCTCAATAATGCAGTTTAATTCTGTGTTTAGGGTTTTTTGCTCAGGTGTACAGGTTTTGCAAGGTACTTCTGTTATATTAAATTTGTCTTCTTCTGTTTCACCTTTTTTATCAATTGGGATTGTATTTAGTTTTTTATTTTTAGTTCTGATATAGTCATAAAAAAGTCTTGTCACAATTTGGTTTAACCAAGCTTTGAATTTTGAAGGGTCTTTGAGATTTTTTATATTTTTGGCCATTTTTAAAAGAGCCTCTTGTGTCAAATCCAAAATGTCTTCACAATTTCCACTGAGATAATAAAAAGATGCGTATACATTGCTTTGGTTTCTTTTTACAAGTTCTTCAAGTGCTTTGAGATTGTTTGAACGAGCAAGTTCTATTAGTTCTTCTTGTGATTTATTTTTATATTGCTTTTTGTTGTTAAAAAGTAGCAAAAGAATTCCTTCCTTTTTGTGGTTATTAACAAAAATAGAAGAATCATATGGATTTGCACACACTCATTGTTATATAAACAGGTAGACTATATTTTGTTTTAAAATTTAAAAAATATTTTAGAAAAATGTATAGTTTTATAAAATTGGATTTAGATTTACGCAAATTTTTTTGACTAGTTGTTTTAATATTTTTAAGTGTAAGACTGTGGAAGTTAACAATTGATTTTGCCAATAAGTACTAATTCTATATATAACTTTAGACCTAATTTTTCTTCAAATCTCGTTGGAAGCTCCGTTAAGGCCAAGGCTGACGAGTATATGAACAATGGCAATTTTGACAAAGCTATTGAACTTTATAAAAAAGCTCTTGAAGTTAGTCCGTATGATGCAAAAGTACATCTGAATCTTGCTAAAACTTACACTTACAACAATCAACCCAAGTTGGCTATTCCTCATCTTGAAACATATGTGAATATGAATCCGGATGATTTGGAAAATATGACTCTGCTTGGTGAATGTTACAAAAAATCAGGCATGTTCTCTAAGTCTATGGAGTATTTTAACAAGGTTTTGAGTGTTGAGCCTCATTATGATTATGCAAAAAGAAATCTTCTTGATGCTCAAAATCTTTATCTTGCTTGTATTGATCCACAAAAAGCACAGCAAGAAAAATATGAAACAGCTATGAAAAATCTTACAGAGGCTGTAAAAATAGCAAAGGGACTTTTCCCTAAAGGTTATACTGATGATATGAAAGATATTACTGTATCTTTTGATAAAACATCAAAAATGGGTGGTCGTTCAAATATTGCTCAATATGAACACGCAAAAAGGAAAATTTCTGTTACTGATGAATATACATATGCTGACCCAAGGCTCACAGGGGCTTATGTTGCCCATGAGTTTGTACATGGCAAAGACAATGATTCTTACACTTCTATAAGAGAAGAACAAGATGCTTATAGAGTGCAAGCAAAATACTGGGCAACTCAGGTCAAAGATATTTATGATCCAGAAATGGATTATGTTGCTGATTTGTACAAACAAAGTGCAAAAGCTCTTGATGATAGAGTAGCTGAAATTTACAAGCTTAGAGATCCGGGGATTCCGGAAACTTCTTACAACCATCCTCCTGGAAGGAAAACTGCTGCATATTCACTTTCGGCAGGTGCAGGACAACCATTAAAATCTTATGACGTAATTGTGTAAAAATGTAAATAAGTGTGACATGACCACTAATTTTTTACATATGTTCGTGCAAAAATAATTCTTGAGGTACCTTAAAGAAAAAGAACTAGTCAAAAACAGATAAGTATGATTAACCCCACAAATTTTTTAATAAAAAAAGCTTCACCAATAAGAAAATTTGTTACTAATTTAGACAAATCAGGGGCAATATTACCTGTTATCCTTTTAGAAGGTTCTGTAACAGGTGGTAGAACTTATCAAGCGTACAAAAGAGATGGTTTTGTTGAAGCTCGTGAAAGGGTTACTGAGGAGTCATTGGGGGCAATTTTCTGGCTTTTTGGTGCAACTATGTTTGGAGCACTTTTTGACAAAATTGGTCAAATGTTTATGCGTATACCAAAAGACATGCCTGATGTCGGAGTTGATTCTGTAAGAAGCCCATTCAAAAACTATATTCAAAAAATGGGACAAAAGTTAAATGTTTCACCTGAATATCTTGCAAAATTTTCTGTTGGAAAAACTGCTGCGAGCTTAATTACAGCATGTTTGTTTATAGGTTATGTAGTTCCTAAGGTTAACCAGGCTATAACAAAACATTTGTATGGAAAAATGAGCAAGGCTGATCCTAACCATGAAAAAGGACCTAATCCATATACAAACAAGCTTACTATCAAAGATGCTCGTTCTATCTTCTCTGCAAAAGGTGTTTCAATTAATGCCGTAGAGAATTTTAAAGCATCAAAAGCTATGGCTGATGGTCTGCAACAAAATAGCAGTGCTAATATTTCATTCAAAGGTGGTGCTGATTCTTTGCTTAGAATCGTTCAGAACTTTGAAGAAAATGCTATTTGGAAATTAATGGGTACTGATGTTGGTACTGTTTCTGGTAGAACTATTAATGCAAGAAACAATGATGAAAGAGTTGAAATTCTTTTCAGAGATTTATCATCAATTTACTTCTATTGTTTCTCTATGCCTGCGATAGTTGCATTTATGAATAAAAAGGATGCTTTTGGCGGATTGAATACAAAACTAAATCCTATGAGCGCAATGGAAGTACACAATCATCTTATTCAAAAAATGGCACAAGCCGGTATGGATGAAAAAGTTCCTGTAAAAACTTTTGAACAATTCGCTCTTGGTTCTGACAAATATCAACAAGACTTTATGAGGTTGTTCCCTGACAGAGGTCCTGCACCTGTTAAGAAATATTTATTTGGATTGATAAAAGTTAAAAAAGAACATCCTATTAGAACTATTACGCTTGCTGATTTTGAAGCACAAATAGAAAAATTTGCGAAACCGGAAGATATAGACAAACTTAAAAATACAGCAAGAAGAATGTCTGAACTTATGCAACCTGAAAGACAAGGTGTAAAACTTCTTACTGAATTTCAGGTTGAAGATATCCTCAAAGGTGGAGTTGCCAGACAACCGGAATTTTTGAGTGAAACAATAAATAACATATTTAAGACAAAATCTGTACCAAAACCATTAACTGATCCTTACAAATATATGCCTATAGATAAAATCAAAGACAGAAGAGACCGAATTATAGGATATGTGAAGGCTATAATCAAAGATGCACAAGAAACAGGCGAAGTTACTGCTCAAAGAATGGTTAAATTGAATAAACGTAATATGACAAAGAATGGTTTATTTATGGGTCTTGCAATGGGTGTTTCTGCATTATTCCTGTCTACAATAATACCTAAGATACAGTATTATATTACTTACTTGAGAACTGGAAAAAATTCGTTCCCTGGAACTGAAAATTTAACTCAAGACAAGTAGTAATTTAATCCATAAAACGGAATTTTAAAAGTGCTATGATTGCGTGTATTCCGTCTTTCCAAGTAATTTTTTTGCCTTCCGTATATTCTCTTCCGTAATATGAAATTGGAAGTTCATATAGTCTTGCTTTCTTTTTTAATATTTTTGCTGTAATCTCCGGTTCAAAATCAAATCTGTCAGATTTGATTTCAATATCTTTTAGAATACTTGTTCTAAATGCTTTGTAGCAAGTCTCCATATCTGTAAGGGTTGCACCATATAGTATATTTGTTGTTAGCGTCAAAAGTTTATTCCCCAACAGATGCGTAAACATAAAAGAACGAGAAGGCTTTGCTCCAGTTAGTCTTGAACCGTATACTACATCTGCTTTGTCATCAATTATTAATTTAATCAAATCTTCGTAATCAACAGGGTCATATTCCAAATCCGCATCTTGGATGACCATAATATCGCCTGTCATATGAAACATACCTGTTCTAATTGCAGCACCTTTACCTTGATTTTTTTCATGATAAAAAATCTTGTATTTATTTTCCAATGTTTTTATATGTTCTCTTGTTCCATCTGTGGACATATCATCAATTAGTATAATTTCTTTTTGAAGTCCGCAAAAGTTTGCAGATTCAATTTTTTCTAGAATTTTATCAAGTGTGTTTATTTCATTAAAAACAGGTACGATTATACTTACCTTCATCATAAAAACCCCTATAATCAGCTTTATTATTTTGATATTATTTATCTATTACAAAAAATATTGTATAATTAAATAGAGAATATGTTAAGGGCTTATAATGGAAGATTTTATCAAATCAGTTTGTGTTGAAGATTTGGCTACAGCACAAAATACAATGTTTTCTTTATTTAAAACACTGGAAACCGCCAGTTTGAAAAGTTTAACAGCAAAAGCAGAGATGATTCATAATACTTTTTTGGCGAATAAATCTTATGAATATATTGCCCAAAATTTATCTTTGCTTGCTGTTTTAAAGTATAAAGCTAGTAAAGATAATTATAAAATAGTATTAAATATGCTTGATGATGCGAGATTTCTTGCAGAAAATTCTCAAAATAAAAATGCAATAAAAACAAATAGTTTTTGTTGGGGATATATTTATTTTTGCGAAAAAAATTATAATCAAGCAATTTCTATTTTAAAGCAGGCGAGAAATATTTCTTCCGAAAATTCTGTAATAAATATAAAAATTATGGATTTGATTAGCAGAATTGAGTCTATGGATATTGATAAAACAACTTCTATAATTGAACCGGATGTTGAAAAACCACTTGTTGCTCTTTTGAATGTAGCAAGAACTCTTGCTGCTGAAACAAGTCTGGATCTTTTATTAAAAACAGTTGCACAAGAAATAAAAAAAGTTCTTGATGCAGACAGATGTTCTGTATTTTTATTAGAGAAAAACAAAAACGAATTGGTTTCAAAGGTTGCTCTTGGTATGGGTACTCAAGAAATAAGGTTCCCAGCAAATACAGGACTCGCCGGATATGTTGCTCAGTCAGGCGAAATTATTAATATAAAAGATGCATATAGTGACACAAGATTTAATCAAGATATAGACAAAGAAACAGGCTATAAGACTAAAACAATTCTTTGTATGCCTATTTGGAATATGAAACATGAGATACTTGGCGTTTTTCAGGTTTTAAACAAAAAAAATGGCACATTTACTAAAGAAGATGAAGAAGTATTGATTGCTATAGGTTCTAGTGCGGGTATTGCAATAGAAAATGCAAGACTTTTTGAATCACAGCAATTGATGATAAATCAGCAAAAAGAACTTTTCAAAAGTTTTATTGACACTTTAGCTGCGTCTATAGATGCTAGAGACAAGATAACAGCAGGTCACTCAAACCGTGTAAAGATGTATTCGGAATTGATTTGCGATGCTCTTGGTACAGATGAAAAAATGAAAGCAAGAATCATCCATGCAGCAGTTCTTCATGATATAGGTAAAATAGGCATAAAAGATGCTATTCTCCAAAAAGATGGTAAACTGACTGATGATGAATACAGACATATTCAAGAACATGTAAAAATAACATATGAAATTTTAAACAAGGTTTATATTTCAGATGAGTTTAAAGAAGTTGCAGAAATTGCATCAAGTCATCATGAAAAATATGATGGTACAGGCTATTTTAGAGGTTTAAAAGGTGAAGAAATACATTTTGGCGGAAGAGTACTGGCTGTGAGCGATGTGTTTGATGCTATTACATCAAAAAGACATTATCGTGACAAAATGCCTATAAAAAATGCTTTAGAGATTATAAAATCAGGCAGTTGGAAACATTTTGATGGTAAAATTGTTGATGCATTTTTCGAAATACATTTGGATAAGCTGGTAGATGTATTTTTGAGCGAAGTTGATTCTGTTCTTTATGACAAAGATGATAGAGAGATGCTCTCTGAGTATACAGTTGAGTCTCTTTACGATATTCTAAATAAAGAAGAAGAACAAAGAACTGATAAAGAAAAAGAACTAATTATACTGTTTGACAGATATTACAATTGCAAAGCAGGTAATTAGTAGTTGATTGAATTTAAGTTAAGGAAATAAAATGATTAAAAAAGTTATAACATCAGCAATAATTATTTCTGCGTTTACAGGAACTGCTGTTTTTGCACAACCTCAAAACAGAGATATTGTAAAAACACCTGTTTCAACTTTTAATAAAGAAAATCTTAAATTAATAAAAAATAATGAATTGACGAATGATTTTTTGAAAATAATTACTTTTTCACAATTGACACCAGTTTCTAATGCAAAAATCGATTATTCTAAAAAATATTCAGAGGCAAATGAAAAATTTGCACAGGGCAATATAACTTCTGCATACAAAGACTATAAATATGTTCTTTCTGCAACTACAAGTGAAGATTTTGTGAATTTGGGTTTGGCTTACAAATTTGCAAATATGGGTTTGTTTTCTTTAGCTCAAGAAGCTATCAATAACATACAAGACAGAGAGATTTACAATAATCAAATTCAGTTGATTAAATCAAAGTTGTTCCCACAAGTTGTTTTATCTTATGATGACGAGATACAGCTTGCTCAAGCTTATACTGAAATTTATTACAATAATTTGGCTTTTGAAGTAGCAAGAGATATGAACAAATTGCCTGACAAATACAAACGGTCGGATTATGCTCATTATATTTTGTCTCAAGCTTATTACAATATAAAAGAATACAATAAGGCAATAAACGAGATAAACAGAGCTTTGTCTATTAATCCTGACAATGCAAACTATATTAAGTACAAAGCTCAAATATTCTGCGAAACAAACAAGCTTTCTGATGCAGTTAAATTGTTGGATAGCCTTTTAGAAAACAATATCAATATACTCGATTATAAAAATGATATTGAAGGTTTGAGATATTATACTCTGGCAAAAGCAACAAAAGACAGAGAAAAATCTAAATATTATCTTGCAAATTATTTTATCAAGGCTGGTGATAATCAAAGAGCCATAAAAGAGCTTAATCAAAATATTGCTAACAACAAAAAAGCCTATAATTCAATGACATTGCTGGCAGAAATTTATTTTAAACAAAATAAATTGTCAGATTCTATGGATTTGTTGGAAAAAGCATACAAAGTTAAAAAAACTAATCCACAGACCCTTATGGACATTGCAGGCATGTATATGTTCAAAAAAGATTATAGAAACGCTCTTGATTTTTATGTAAAAGCAGCTAAGAAAGATAAAGACAATACTTGGGCGCTTATCAATGCTTCATATTGCTACAAAATGATTGGTATTACAGACAAGTCTGTTGAGTATGCAAATAAAGCTTTGGCAAAAAACAATATAACTGCAGAAGTATACTATATGGCATCGAAAATAAATGATATAAAAAATATTCAATACTTGAAAAAGACAGTATCTACTGATCCAATGTATACAGATGCTTGGTTGGATCTTGCTGATATTGCGTTGAAAAATAATAGAGTTGATTTGGCAAAAACATATATAAAACCGGTAAAATATGTTAACAAAGCAAATGACAAGTACTATTATTATTCTGGATTAATTAACAAAAAACAGGGTAATAAAGATGCTGCAACAATAGATTTTAAAAAAGCATTGGAGCTTAACCCATTATTTGTAGAAGCCACACAGGAGCTAAATTCGGAATTATAATTTTTTAATTAAGGATATGCATGTCTAAGAATAATATTTTGATTATAGAAGATCACGCCTTAACAAGATTCGGGCTAAAAACGGCATTTGAAATGGCGTCAGATGACAATGAGCTTGATTTTGTAGGCAAAATATATGAAGCATCTAATGCCAAAAAAGGGATTGAAACTGTAGAAAAAGAGAAAATAGATATTGTAATAATGGATTTGGGGCTGCCTGATATAAACGGTATAGAGGCTACAAAAATTATTAAAGAGAAATATCCTTCGGTAAAAGTTGTAGTACTTTCTTCACATGAACAAGAAGAAGATGTCATAAAAGCCATAAAGGCAGGGGCTTGTGCTTATTGTACAAAGGATGTGGATCAAGACAAGTTAGTTGATATTATAGAATCTGTAATAAAAGGTGCAGCTTGGTTTGATCCTAAAATTGCGCAATATGTTTTAAATGCAGCCAGTGCTGATGCATCTGTTTATGAGAATACGTCTGCAATAAAAAAAGAAAAATATTCTCAAAATAATGAAGAATACAATTTAACATCGAGAGAAAAACAGGTTTTGGAACTTATTGTTGAAGGATTTTCTAATATACAGATAGCTGAAAAATTAGATGTAAGTATAAATACAACTAAAGTGCATGTATGTAATATATTACAGAAATTAGCAGTTGCAGACAGGACTCAGGCTGCGATTAAAGCTATAAAACACAATATAATATAAATAGATGAAATTACTGCAGTATTAATTGATAAATATTAAATTATCAATTAAAATTACAACTAAAGTATAAGAAAGAGAAAAACAATGGTAGCCATCGCAAAAATTCTTATTATTGATGATAGTCCTAAATATTTGGCAGATGCTTTACCTTTGTATGGGTATGAAGTTGATGTTGCAAATGACGGGCTTCAAGGTATAAAAAAACTTACAGCCGAAAACAGTAATTTTGATATGGTTCTTTTAGATGTAATGATGCCTAATATGGATGGATGGGAAACGCTTCGAGCTATCAGAGGTAACAAAAAGTTTGAAAATATTCCCATTATTATGATTACAGCATTAAATGAAGAACAAAAAGAAATTTCAGGGCTCAAATTTGGTGCTGATGATTATGTAGTTAAACCTTTTATTTTGCCTAATCTTTTAGCAAGAATTGAAGCATTGCTTCGTAGATCAACATGGAGAAAAGAAAAATCAGGAAATGTTGACTTGAAATTTGTCCAAGAAGGCGATATAGAGCCTCTTACAACGAGAGAGAAAGAAATTTTAAAAATGGTTTCTCAAGGTGCCAGCAACGGTGACATTGCTGAAAAACTTTTTGTTAGAGAAGTTACAGTAAAAACACATCTCAACAGTATTTTTAAAAAGCTAAAAGTCAAAAACAGAACTCAAGCAGTTTTATTGGCTATGCAAATGAGAATTATTGAAGATTAGTCTAGTGAAATATTACAAAAAAAATGTTATTATACATATATTAGACAGCTAAGGAGAAACTGCATGGCAGATTACACAAAAGAAGAATTATTCGACTTGATACTTAAAAATCCTCAAGAGTACATGGATTACAAAAATACGAACAAAGAGCTAGACCTTAGCGAGCTTGATTTTTCTAATGTTACTTTAGAAAATGTAGACTTTTCCGGTGCTGATTTGTCAGGTTGTTGTTTTGCAGAATCATCATTAACAGAAGTTAATTTAAGTGACACAGATTTAACTTCTGCGGATTTTTCAAGATCAAACCTTGTTGAGTGTAATTTTTCCGGTTCTTTGTTAAATGGAACTGACTATAGCTATGCTACAGTAAATTATTGTAACTTTACCGATGCTGATATGGCTGGTGCTGTGTTTAATGAAAGTGATTTACAAAATTCTGATTTTTCTGCAGCAGAAAATATGGATGCTGTTCGTTTTGATGAGTCTACTATTTGGCCGGAAACTGATCTTTTGCCTGAAGATTTTGACACAACATATACAAAAGATCTTTCTTCTTTAGAAGATGAAGAAGATTCTGTAAGTCATGATTATTAGTATTATAAAAAATTGAAAATAATAAAAAGCACTAAATTATTAGTGCTTTTTTTATTGTATATTTTGATTTATTTTTTTTATAAAATCTATTGCCTCTTCTTTTGTTTTAACAATAGATGATATTTGTGCTTCTTTCAGCTGTTCTATAATTTTCCCAAGACGAGGAGATGCCTGTATATTTAGGATTTGCATAATTTCGTTTCCATTAACCAGCTTAGGCAATGGAGCAAGTTTGTTCTTTTCCTCAAAATATATTTTTATCAGATTTTGTAATCCTGCAATATTTTTGTTTAGTATTTCTTGTGTTATTTCCGGGCCAAGGGCAGACATTCTATCAGCATATGCTATTGCTATTAAATCTATAGTTTCTTCTCCTGCTTTTCTGAAAAAGCGTAAATATGACTTTTCAGAGGTACCTTCTGTGCAAACAACACTCGAAGGATATATATGATATTTAATTATTTTTTGTATATACGCAATTTGTTTTTTTGAAAATTTTAATTCTTTAAGAGTTGGAACTATTATTTGTGCACCTTCGCTATCATGCTTGATAAAACGGTGTCTACCTGTTTCTTTTTCTATTTGCCAAGTATATGGTTTACCTACATCATGTAAAAAAGCAGCGAGTTTTAAATAGTTTAACCTTGGTTGGCCTCCATATAGTGTTTTATCAAGATGTGTTTTTACCTGTGCACAAGAAAGCTCATAAAATTTTTGAATTTGATTAACTGTTTCTATACTATGTTCCAACAATGGTAAGTGATGATGAGAATTTGGCGGAATTTTCTTTATTTCTGAAATTTCAGGTATTAATAGTTCGAGTATTTTATATTCATCCAGAGCATGTATAGCTTTGATAATATTTTTACCGCCAAATAGCTTTATCAATTCTGCATTTATACGTTCTTTTGCTGTTTTTTGCAGTAATTTTGCATTTTCATTTATTATATTTTTTAAACTTTCTGAAAATTCAAAACCAAGTGTACTTTGGAAACGGAATGCTCTAAAAAGACGAATTGAATCATCAAGCATGTTTTCTTTTGAAATTTCTCTGATTATACCTTTAGTCAAATCATTTGAACTGTCTAAAATGTCAATTAATTTATCATTTGTTAAATCATATGCCATCGCATTTATAGTAAAATCTCTTCTTTTTAAATCTTCTTCTATGCTGTTTCCAACGCAATCAGCTATATCTATATAGTTTTCTTTATCAGGAAATACGACTCTATATATACTATTTTCTTTGTCCAATTCCACAAAATAACCGTTTATTTCGTCAGAAAAGTTTAATGCCAAGGTTTTGGCATGGCCTTTAGTTGTAACAATATCTATATCACAACTTTCATTACCCAAAAGACAATCTCTGACAAAACCGCCAACAACATATACTATTTGATTTTTCTTTTCCAAAAAAGTTTTTAAAGTTTTTATTATTAAATTTTTATTTATAATTTCTATCATTCTATGTTGTCCGGTTCAAGTTCATAAATAACATTTGATATTGCTGTTATTACCGCAGTTTCTGCTCTAAGTATTAATTTGCCTAAGCTTACTTTATAAATATCAGGATATTTATTCAGCAGTGTAATTTCTGAACTGCTAAAGCCGCCTTCAGGACCTATAAGTATTGCTATTTTTGTATTTGAGTCTGTTTCTAATTTTTGTAAGCATGCTTTAAGTGTAAGTTTATCTTCTCTTTCAACGCATGCTATTTTGATATCAAAATCTTTATTTTCGGCAAAATCTTTCAATGATGAGAGTTGTTCAATAGTTGGAAAGTCTAATCTTTCACACTGCTTTGTTGCCTCATTGGCTATTTTTTGCCATTTATCAATTTTTTGTGCTGCTACAGAGGGTTTTATTACACAATTGTCACTTATGAACGGAATAATTTTTTTTACACCTAGTTCTGTTGCTTTTTGTATAACAAAATTTTGGGCATCAGTTTTTAGTACACTTTGGACTAAAAATAGGTTTAAAGCTAGTATATGATTGGGTTTATTCCTCTCTACAACTTTAGTTGTAATTGTTTTTGATGATATATTTTTAACAATTACTTTATATTGAGTTCCGTTTTCATCAGCAAGTAAAAGAGTTTCACCGATTTTTGCTCTCAAAACCTTGGCAATATGATGAAAATTCTGTCTGTCTGAAATGGTTATTATATCTTGGTTTACGTCACTAGTTGAGATAAAAAAGTGCGGCATTGCTGGATTTTACCCTTTTTTCTACACCATTTAGATGATTTATCATACTTTAGTATAATACCTAAAAAATCTTATAATAACAAGCATTTGAGGCGCTTTTTTCTTAAAAATATGTCAAAAACTATACTAAAGTATGAAAACAACTTGTTCGATATATGGAATGTTCACAGAGTTAGTACAAATAAAGAGAGAAAGAGAGAGAAAAGAAAATGGCTTTATTCGTAAACACAAACATTAACTCTATGATTGCACAGAGAAGTTTAACAAGTGCCACATCTGGTTTGCAAAGTGCAATCACTAGATTATCAACAGGTTTTAGAGTTAACCAAGCAGGTGATGACGCAGCAGGTCTTTGCGTAGCTCAAAGATTAGATACCCAAGTTAGAGGTAACAAAAGAGCGATGCTTAACGTAGAAGATGGCTTGAACATGATGTACATCGTAGAAGGTGGTATGTCAGCTGCAACAGAAGACTTACAAAGAATTCGTGAGCTATGTATTCAAGCAGCAAACGGAATCTATTCAGAAGAACAACAACAAACATTGATGAATGAGATGAAAGAGAGACTTGCAGACATTGATGTAATTGCAAACACAACAGTATTTAACGGCTTGAATCTTACAAATGGTACAAATACAAAAGGTATTGTGTTGCAATCAG
Organism: Candidatus Gastranaerophilales bacterium; assembly: GCA_944323475.1. Classification (GTDB taxonomy): domain Bacteria; phylum Cyanobacteriota; class Vampirovibrionia; order Gastranaerophilales; family Gastranaerophilaceae; genus Limenecus. The sequence continues at coordinate 15,330 of CALUSQ010000019.1, read as the reverse complement.
GCTGTGGCTCTGATGCAGCAAACAACTCAATTGATGTAACAAGTGCTTTGACTAATTTAAGGGCTTCAGCTCTTGGTGTTGCCTTGAACATAGTTAGTATGACTGCTCCAGGTGCAGCAACTCCTGCTGACGGGTATATGGGTGATGGTTATGACCCAGCAAATCCTGCTACTGTTAATGGTGCAACTTGGACTGGTGATAACATCAGAGAATACATTGAAGCTTTAGACAAAGCTATTGATACTATTGCTCAAAACAGATCTCAATTAGGTGCTTATGAAAACAGATTGTCTTCTGTATCAAGTAACTTAACCACAATGAATGAAAACTACCAACGTTCATATTCACAAATTATGGATGCTGATATGGCAGAAGAAAGTGCAAACATGGTTAAATACCAAGTATTGCAACAAACATCAGCAGCAATGTTGTCACAAGCAAACCAACTTCCTTCAATTGCTATACAACTTTTAGGTCAGTAAGTTATTCCATAGCTTCCTAATTATGGGTAGCAAATAAAATAAACTACTACTTAAATATATCCTCAACATAAAAATTACGACTAAAGACTCAATGTCTCTCTAGCGCCGATTGCTTATGCAATCGGCGCCTCTCTTATAAAAATTATCTTAATTGGTAATGAAATATATTTAAAAATAATTCATTATATACATGTTTTATAAAGAAAGGGATGTTTTATGGGTACAGAAATTCTTGAAAAGATATATAAAGCTTCTGACATGGCTGGTGGAGTTAAAGATATTGTGGTTTTCACACAAAGTTTTAAAGCTTTTGGTTCTATAGTTAACGATAGTAAAGACAATTTTAAGCATATTTTAACGCTTAAAAATGCAACAATTTGTCATCATTTTGATGAATGTAGTTGTAATATAGAAAGTCCAAAATATGAGTGGCTTAATATAAATGAAGAAAAAATTATCGCATTTAGTATTCTTGGATATTTGACTTGTCAAAATTAAAAAAGGAGCTGTATGCTCCTTTTTTAACTAAAATAATTTTTTAATCCTTTTGTGAGATTATGATTTTTGCAAAGTTTTTTTAGTTTACTAATTGCTCTGTTTTCTATTTGTCGTATACGTTCTCTTGATACACCGTAGCGAGAGCCTATTTCTTCAAGCGTTTTTCTGTTGCCATCATCATTTAAACCATATCTCATAATAAGAACATCTCGTTCTTTGGGGCTTAATTGATTAAGCATTTTTTGAATATCTTCAAAAAGGTTTTCTTGTGATACTCTGGAATCCGGAGAAATTGTAGATTCATCAACAATAAAATCACCGAGTTTAGAGGTTTCGTCTTTTGTTGTTGCAGGCGTTTCTATGCTTATAGTGGACTGAGCTGCTTTTATCAAAGAAGTTAGTTTTGAAACAGGTATGCCAACTCTATAAGCAATTTCTTCTTTTGAAGGTACTTTACCAGATTCTGTTGTTAAATCAACTGTAACTTTTTTGATTTTTCCCAATGTTTCAATCATATGAACAGGTAATCTGATTATTCTTGATTTATCAGCAATGGCTCTTGTAATAGATTGTTGAATCCACCATGTTGCATATGTTGAAAATTTGTAACCTTTTGCATAATCAAATTTTTCAGCAGCTTTCATTAAACCCATATTCCCTTCTTGAATCAAGTCAAGAAAAGAAAGTCCTCTACCTATATATTTTTTTGCAATACTAACAACAAGTCTTAAATTAGCATTTACAAGAGTTTCTTTTGCTTGATCGTCATTTTTTTCTTTAATTTTTTTTGCGACTTCAAGTTCTTGTTCTGCTGTTAAAAGTGGTATTTTCCCTATTTGTTGCAAATATATTTTGACGGAATCATCAGCATTTATTGTTGATACATTTTCCGCTGTTTTGGGTTCTTCAACAGAAAGAATCAAATCCTCTTCTTCTGATTCTTCATTGATTTTGTCTATGTTAACTTCTGTATTTTCATCATTTGAATCAATATCATCAGCACTATATTTATCAATTTTGTTTGCCATTTGCGCTCCTAGTATAATAAGAATATTATACACTATGTTTTTGAGTTTGTACCGTCTGTCTTACCGATTCATAAATTATAGCTGCGGCTGCATTGGAAACATTCAAAGAGTTAAAATCCCTTAACATTGGAATTTTTACAATAAAATCTGATTTTTTTAAATTGTTTTTAGAAACTCCTGTTTCTTCTCCGCCCATAATAAGTGCAAAATTCATGTCCGTGTAATTAACATCAAAATAATTATCTTTTCCATGTGCATCTGCTGCAATTATCCAATAGTCGTTATCTTTTAATTTATCAATTACATTCGAAAGACTATTAACCTGAATTATAGGTATATGGTTAATAGCTCCGGCTGATGTTTTTTCAACAATTGCACTAACTTGAGCATTTCTTCTGCTGGGTATTATTACGGCATTGTATCCTGCACAGGCGGCTGTTCTGATTATTGCTCCAAGGTTGTGCGGATCTTCAACACCATCTAATATTATAATTCTAGAAAAACTTTTGTTTTTTTGTTCTAAAAATTCATAAAAATCCATATATTCTATAGGAGAAATCATTGCAATAACACCTTGGTGAGGAATGTTTGAAAATTCTTTGAATTTTTCTTTAGGAACAAATTGAAAGATTATATTTTTTTCTTTTGAAAGTTTAATAATTTCATTTATTTTTACATCATTTGATGCATTTTTTGATATTAAAACTTTGTTAATTTTTCTAGTGTTTGTTAAGAGAGCTTCTATAACACTGTTTCTGCCGTATATATAATTTTTTGCATCCATAAAAAATACTCGAATCTGCCTATTGTAATATTCTTGCCTTATCAATTATACTATAATATAATTAATAAAGTTTTAAGTAACAATTTTTAATTTGGAATTAGTGAATGGATAACTTTTTATCAAAATTAAAACCTGACACAAAGGTTAATGTAGGGGTTTCGGTATCACCAAACGTGGGTTTGGAGATGATTATGGTCGATGTCGCTCAGCATAAAATTATGAAATATGCGCATAGGCCGCTTGCATATAATTCTTCTACTCGGGAAATTGAAGATTATGCTCAATTTAAAATTGCTTTGGGTGAATTATTTAATGAACTGAAGATAGATCCCAAAAATGCGAATGTTGTTTTAAATATGCCAAGTGTTACGTTTGGTCATACATTTTTACCTACTGTTTTGGACGACGAAGGTGTTACAGGAGCTTTAACTTCAAAAGTTGAAGAAGGTTACTTATTTAAGAAAAACGTACCTGTTGTTAGCTGGGTTGAAGTTAAAGAAAATAATACTACAGAAAAAAGATATATTTTGTACTCAGCTATGCAAGAGGGTGTTGTTGATGTTATAAAACAGATTTTTTCTGAGTTGGGTGCCGGCCTTGTTGCTATTGAAAACACATATTCGTCTTTAATAAAAACTTTAGAATATACTGAGTTAACAAGAGATTTTGCAAAAACACCAGGGTCTTGGAATATACTTTTTGTTTCTCAAAACAGTTATGCAGTATTTTCTTTATTAGATTATAATGTAATAGAATACTATGAAGATCCTATAGCAATAAAATCATTTAATAATGATGAAGTGTATGTGGCAATTGCTCAAGCGGCATCTTCTGTTCTTGAAAAATATCCGTCTGATAAACTTTTGGTTATAAGTGAATCAAATGATGTTAGTGCCGAGATTCTTGCGATTCAGATGAAACATCCAGGAGATGTTATTTTCCTTGAATGTAATCAATATTCAAAACAGCCGATAATGGATGTAGATTTGAATGTTTTGCCTCATTATATTAAAGCTATTACACCAGAGGCTATAGGGGCAGCTGTATACAAAGCAAAAGATTACAGTCTGAAATTGAATTTTCTTGCTAGTACTGATATTAAGCCAGCTGACACAATGAATATAATGGGATTTGCGTTAACTCAAGAACAATTATATATATATACAGCATTAATTGCTGCTTTTATTCTTGCTGTTTGTGGAATAGGAACATTGGCTTTAAACACATATACAAGCAATCTGGATTCACAAAAAGGTTCTTTGGAGCAACAAGAATCTACTTTGCAATCAGAATTAACTACATTGCAGAAAGATAATGGGAAAATTGATATTTATGTTGCTGCAAAACAAATAGACGAGAATATGCTGGAAACTATATTGTATTACAATTCAATTGGTGCAGATATACCTCAGCATGTATGGTTGACTGCTTTTTATGCTGATAATTCCGGTGCGTATGGTATATCCGGAGAAACTTCAACTGTAGATGAAGTATATTTGTTCTTTAGAAATATTAAATCTCAGGTTGCTGATTCAAATTTAATATTATCTAAACTTAGTGTTGATGATAATGATGGTGCTTTTGATATAGAACAAACTAAAAATGCAATATATTCTTTTGAATTGTCAAATCCAAAATATGCTGCTGTGGCAAGGAAAAAAGAAATAGCAGCAAAAAAGGCATCAGCCAATAATGAGGGCGGACAAGCAAATCAAGAAAATATGGAAGTCCCTAATTTGCCGGCGTTACCAGGAACCTAATATAAATTAATAAAGAAAGGTTAAAATGAACAATAATCAGCAAGTAATGTGCACAGCAGTATTAATATTAGTTTTGGTTTTCGGACTTTATATTTTAGTCCCGAAAATTAATAGTGCAGTAGAATTATATAAAAATGTTCAATCTAAAACTCAATCTGTCGAAGATCTTAAGCAACAAATTGAACAGTTGAAAAATAAAAAAGCTCAATATGAAAAAGCAGAAAGAGTTTCAACTAAGCCTGTTTATAAAAACGAATTGGAAACTACTGATCAAATGTCTTCCTTTGGTGTTATGTTTGAAGATGTTATTCAATCTGCTAAGTATAATGGTTTGAAGTTGCGCTCTATATCTTATGATACTGCACCTGCTGGTGATGTAATTAAAGCAAATATGTCAGACAATTACAATGTATGTACAATATCTATGCAATTAATTGGAAATTATATGCAGTTTAGATCATATTTCCAAGATATATATAACTATCCATATCTTATAAATTTAGACAAGGTTGATATTGTGCCATATGAGAAAAATAAAAGAATTCTCATAGCTGATATAAATGTTACATTATATTCGACAAAGAATGAAGCACAGAAAGCATTAGCTGCTGAGGCTGCTAAGATTTCAGCAGAAGGTGATCAAGCTGTAGAAGGTACTGGTGTTGCTCCAGAAGCAGGAAATTAAAAGATGTTAGGTCCTTTTTTAAGTCGTTATTGGATTGGTTCTGTTGAAAACTATAATCAGTCAGATATTGTTATGATTGGTCTTCCGTTCGACGGTACGTGTTCTTATCGCCCTGGTAGTAGATTTGCTCCTGAAAGGCTGCGACTTGCAAGTTGGGGATTGGAAGATTATTCACCTGTTTATAAAAAGCATCTAGATGATGTTAAATTTTTTGATGCTGGTGAATTGGAGTTTCCATTTGGTAATACTGTTGCGACATTGGATATTATTGAAAAAAATGCAAGACAAATATTTTTCGATAATAAAAAATACTTAGGTATTGGCGGCGAACATCTTGTTACTCTGCCTGCAATAAAAGCTTGTAAAGAAAAATATTCTGATTTGGCAATTATTCATTTTGATGCCCATACTGATTTAAGAGAAGATTATTTAGGTGAAAAACTATCTCATGCCTCAGTTATGAAAAGAATCGGTGAAATAGTTGGGTTTGAAAATATAAAACAGATAGGAATTCGTTCTGGTTTAAAAGAAGAATTTGACTTGATGGACAAGTATAGCACTTTGGTTAATCATTCATCAGATTTAAATTCAATAAAAAATAAAAAAATATTTTTAACTTTGGATGTTGATGTTTTGGATCCATCAGTTTTGTCTGGTACAGGTACTCCTGAGCCTGATGGTTTGTTGTATCGAGAGCTTGCTGAGTGGATATATTATTTAAAAGACTTTGATATAGTAGGAGCAGATATAGTAGAACTCGCTCCTGATTATGATAAGAGCGAGGTCTCTACAGCTATTGTTACTAAAATTGTACGTGATGTATTAATGATAATGTCTTAACTTTTAAAACATTTCTGTTCCAGCATAGCTTGTTCTTGTAACTTGTGCAGTATTTTCAAGTGCCATTTTTAGAACTTTTTCTACGACATTACGAACTTTTTTTACATCATTTTGAAGCTCTTCATATTTTTGCTCTTCAACTTTTTTTAGTTCATTTTTAAATTTTTCAAAACTTGCCATTTTACACTCCCTGTATTATTACCGACAAGTTATTTATCGGTATTTATTTTGTTTAACTTTAGTAAATTAAAACTTTTGTTAACAAATAGTTACATTTATATAAAATAACTCATTGAAAAATAATTGCATATACCTAAAAGTAGCATTATAATTATATTTATGGATATACTTTCTCAAATAAAACATAAAGTAATTGTTTCTGTACAAGCAATGCCATCAGAACCTTTGTACAAAGAAGAGTGTATGGTTGCTATGATGCAGTCTGTGGTTAAGGGTGGTGCAGCTGCTTTGCGCGTTGCCGGTGTTAGAGATGTCATAAATGCTAAAAAACTATTTAAAATACCTGTAATAGGTATCACAAAACCTGATGTAATTCCGCCTAATTGGAGAGAAATAGTTTATATTACTCCAACTATTAAAGATGCTAAAGATTTGATTCAAGCAGGTGCAGATATTATAGCTTTAGATGGTACATCTCGTCCAAGAGGAGATAATAATCTTAAGCAGATTATTAAATTTATAAAAATAAATAAAAGGCTTGTTATGGCAGATGTCTCAACTTTGGAAGAAGGCATTACCGCAAGACTTTTAGGTGCTGATATGATTTCGACAACTTTATCAGGATATACTTTGCAATCTCCTGAGGTGTCTAATGAACCCGATTTTGAATTGTTAAAAGGGTTAGTTAATTCTGTTGACTGTCCGGTTATTCTTGAAGGTAGAATTTGGGAGCCGGAACAGGTTAATAAAGCATTTGAAATTGGTGCTTATGCTGTAGTAATAGGATCTGCAATTACAAGACCACAATTGATAACAAAAAGATTTGTGAATCGGGAGATTGTTTAATGGCTATAAAAAAAGCTTTAGGGATAGATATTGGTGGAACAAAAATTTTATATTCTGTTCTGGATGCAAATGGTAACATATTGTCAGAGATAAAAAAAAGACCAACCCCTAAATCTGCTGAAGAAATTATATCTGTATTGAAATCAATTATAGAAGAATATTATGATGAGATTGATGTCATAGGATTGTCTTCGGCCGGTGCTGTTAATCTTGAAAATACGATGGTTTTGAGCTCAACACCAAACCTTCCAAAAGGTTATAACTCAATAGATTTTTCAATGTTGTCTGATAAGAAGGTTTTTGTTGAAAATGATGCGAATTGTGCAGTATGGGCAGAATATAAAAGTGGTGCAGCTAAAGGTTATAATACTGTACTTATGGCAACTATCGGAACAGGAATAGGCGGTGGACTAGTTTATAACGGGCAATTATTTCGTGGTTCAACTGGCAATGCTCTTGAAGTTGGCAGTATGAAGATTTTTGCTGATAAAAGACAAAAATGTACCTGTGGCAGATATGATTGCTGGGAGTCTTATGCTTCTGGTACAGGGTTGAAAAATTGCGCAAAAATCGGTGCTCTTTCTTATCCCGAATTTAAAACAAGCATGTTAAAAGACAAAAAGCCTGAAGAAATTACAACATATGATATTACAGATGGAGTAGAAAAAGGTGATGCTTTTTGTCAAAAAACTTTTGAACAATGGCAGGAATATATGTTTGTTGGTTTAGTTAGTTTAACAGATATATTTAATCCTGATTGTATTGTTATTTCCGGTGGGATGTGTGAGTTTGTGGATATTGAAAATTTACAAACCAAAATAAATAATGAGTCCGTTGTTACTTCTGTTACTGTAAAATTGGCACAAACAAAGAACAACGCTGGAATGATCGGTGCTGGACTTTTAGCTTTACAGTAGTTAATAGTATTTTTATTAGTATATAGTAGCTTTTTATAATAAAAAAAAGCCCGAATGCTTTCGCTTCGGGCAAGTTGCCATCACCTATTATTGTAAAATTATTTATTATTGAATCAAGTTCAATGCCAATGATGGTAATTGGTTAGCTTGAACCAATAATGCAGCTGAAGTTTGTTGTAGAATTTGTTGTTTTGTATATTCAGCAGATTCTTCAGCAATATCAGCATCCATGATTGTTGATTTTGCAGCTGTTGCGTTTTCAATAGTTGTTGTCAATGATGCAGCTGCTGAATCAAGTCTGTTCATAACAGCACCAATTGTAGACTTACGATTTGATATTGTATCAATAGCTTTATCAAGAACTGCAATGTAACTAGCTGCTGCGGTTGCTGCAAGAAATGCTTTTCCTGCACCTGTTGCTACTGTATCTGTACCTGTAACAGTTGAACCTGCGTTTGTTGCTGCACCGTCACCCAATGTAGTTGCGTCTGTTTTGTCAAATATTTCTGCATCAATTACAATTGAGTTTGCTGCTGCACCTGCATTAGCACCAACTTGTAGTCTTAAACCATCTGTAGCTAAATCAGAATTACCACTTAATAATTCTAAGCCGTTGAAGTTTGATGCCAAAGAAATTCTTTCAATTTCATCAATACGTGCATCTACTTCTGATTTCATCGCATTAAGAGCATCTGTATCATAAATACCGTTTGCAGCTTGTGTAGCTAAGTCTCTAATACGGTTAAGGTTGTCTAAGATATTATCAAGGTCACCTTCAACTGTTTGTAGAACATTGCTACCTGTTGTTACGTTAGACTGTGCTACTTTTGAACCCCTAATTTGTGTTTCCAAGCCAGTTGCTACATACAAACCTGCAGCATCATCTTTTGCGCTGTTGATTTTGTAACCTGTAGACATTCTTTCTAAAGCTTGGTTCAAAGAATTTGTTGCGTTGTTTAAGTTCGTACGTGTTTTCAACGCAGAAATGTTTGTGTTAACGATAATTGCCATACGATTCTCCTTTCGGCATACCCTATTTACATCCTGTAAATTTTAATAGACTGTTTTATACATCCATCTATTTAGACTGTGTTTTTACACACCCTGTTTACTACACTCACATAATATCTCTTTTAATAGGTGTTCTTAATTCTAATAAAGTTTGAAATTTGGTATACTTTGGTTTGATTTTTCATAAAAAAAGCCGGAGATATTCTCCGGCTGTAATTATCGTTAACATAAAAATTATTAAGAAATCAAAGTTAATGCTAATGATGGCAGCTGATTAGCTTGAACTAATAAAGTTGCTGAAGTTTGTTGTAATATTCTTTGTTTTGTATATTCAGCAGATTCTTCAGCAATATCTGCGTCCATAATTGTTGATTTTGCAGCTGTTGTATTTTCAATAGTTGTTAAAAGTGAATTTTGTGCAGAATCTAATCTGTTTTGATAAGCACCTATGGCTGATCTTTTTGTAGTTATTTCATCTATTGCTGTATCTATTGTTCCAATATATGCTGCAGCTGCGTCTGCAGAGTCAAAAGCAGTAGCTGCTCCTGTTTTTATATTTAATGTAGTTGAATCTGTTTTTGCAAAAACATTAGCAATTGTAATACTGTTTGCATCTTCATCAGCATTTGCTCCAACTTGTAGTCTCATAGTTGTTGTTGTGCCATCTAACAATTGTAAACCGTTGAAATTTGATGCAGCAGATATTCTATCTATTTCATCAAGTCGTGCATTTACTTCTGATTTCATTGCTTCTAATGCATCGTCGTCATATATTCCGTTAGCACCTTGAGTTGCAAGGTCTCTGATACGGTTAAGGTTATCAAGGATTGTTTCAAGGTCTCCTTCTACTGTATCGAGTACATTTGCTCCAGTTGCTACGTTTGTTAAGGCTATTTTTGAACCTCTGATTTGTGTTTCCAAACCAGTTGCTACATACAAACCTGCAGCATCATCTTTTGCGCTGTTGATTTTGTAACCTGTAGACATTCTTTCTAAAGCTTGGTTCAAAGAATTTGTTGCTTTTGTAAGATTATTTTGTGTCTTCAATGAAGACAAATTTGTGTTAACGATAATTGCCATTGTATTATCTCCTTTCGCATATCCTAAAGTTGTACATCCCTGTTTGTATCCTCATATTAAAGTATTACTTGTTGGTTTTTAATTGTAAGAAAGTTTGAAATATGTACAACTAAAGTATAAAAAATAACAAAAGTATGCGAAAATCGCATACTTTTGTATGAAAAAAAACTAGATTTTGTATAAATAATTTTATGATGCTCCGATAAGTTTTAATGCTATAATTCCGGAGGCTTGATTAGCTTGAATCAACATAGCAGATGCAGTCTGTTGAAGTATTTGTTGTTTTACATAGTTCGCTGTTTCTGATGAAATATCTGTATCCATTACACTGCTATAAGCACTAGCTAAGTTTTCATTTTGTGTTAAAAGTCTGTCAGCAATTGATTCAAGTCTTGATGAATAAACACCCGCTGTAGCAATCCTTTCTGTTACTGTATCAGCAGAAGCTTGTACTATATCAATAAATTTGGCAGCAGTAGACGAATCTTTGAATGCTGCTTCTATATCAGCAAATTCATCAGCTCCTGAACCAAAAAGTTTTATACCAGTTTCTCCTGTAGACGCATCAAGAAAAACTCCATTTACATTTATTGCGTTTGTTGCAGGATCTGAATATGCTCCTATTTGGAAGCGAACACCTTCTTTTGAACCGTCTAACAGGTTTATATCATTGAATTTTGATTCTTCTACAATTCTGTTAATTTCGTCGACACGTTGTTGGGCTTCTGATTTTATTGCTGTTTTTTGCTCAGTAGTTAGTGTGTCATTAGAATATTCAGTTGCAAGTTCTTTTATTCTTTCAAGTTGATCATTAATTGCACTCAAGTCACCTTGTGCTAATGTTAGCATGCTTTGACTTTGAGAGACATTTTGGTATGCGACTTTTGATCCGCGCAATTGTGAACTTAAACCCGATGCATAGTAATACCCTGCAGGATCATCTGCTGCGTGGTTTATTCTATATCCTGTAGACAATTTTTCCATGCTTGAATTCAAGCTTGCAGTAGCTCTGTCTAGAGCATTACGAGCTATCAATGCCGGCACATTGGTGTTTATTATTATAGACATATTAAAATCCCTTTTCTAATCTTTACAGCCCTATCCTTGGACTGTGTGACGATACACTTTCTTTCTACTTGTATAAACAGGTTTAAATACTGATATTCTCAGTACTTATCCTTGTTTAGACTGATACTTTAAATGGGGAGGATACACATTATCCCTACAACTTTAGTATAGAATTTTTATACTAAAATATGAAGTGAAATCAGAAGAACTTTTACAAAAGTACATATATTATTTATATATATGAGAAATAATGTAGATAGCTTTTGGTTTCTTGTGAAACTTTTATGCCAGTGATAAAATAAAGCTTATGGTAGTTTAAAAAGGTGTTTATATTATGAAAAAAGAATTAATTTTTATGGGGCCTCCAGCTAGTGGAAAAGGTACTCAAACAAAAAAACTTTCTGCAGAAACAGGATTTGTACATGTAGATACAGGTTCTTTGTTGAGAGAAGCTATGGCTAATGGTACAGAAGCAGGAAAAATTGCAAAGGATTATGTTGAAAAAGGTGCTTTGGTCCCTGTTGAGGTTGTTGCTCAAATAATTAAAGATAGACTTAAAAAAGACGATGTTCAAAAAGGTTTTATATTAGATGGTTTCCCAAGAAGTATTGAACAGGCAGAGATGCTCGATGAAATGCTTAAGGAAATAGATGCAGACAAAGAGGTTCAAACAAAAGTTATTTATTTTGATATACCTATTGAAAACCTTATGGAAAGAATTATTTACAGACGTTCTTGTCCAAAATGCGGAGCAATTTATAATTTAAAAACTATGCCTATTAAACAAGAAGGTATTTGTGATGCATGTGGGGCAGAGCTTGTTCAAAGAAAAGATGATACAGAAGAAATTGCAAAAAATAGATTTGATACATATTTTGCACAAACAGCTCCTCTTATTGATTTTTATGAAAAAAGAGGTATTCTTGTAAAACTTGATGCAACTGGTTCTATAGATGATATTTATAAAAAATTAAAAGAAGTAATATAACAAACATAGAAGGCAGTAAAAATGTCAGTACATAAAAAATCAAGAGAAGAAATAAAATTAATGAAAGAAGCAGGCAATATTGTTGCTTTAGTTCATCAGGAAATGAAACGCATTATAGAACCGGGTCTTTCTACTAAGGATCTCGATGATGCAGCAATGCAAATAATTAAAAAGCATAAAGCTGTACCTACTTTTCTAGGGTATAATGGTTTTCCTGCTTCAATATGTGCATCAATAAACGGTGAAGTTGTACATGGTATACCTTCTGCAGAAAGAATATTAAAAGAAGGTGATGTAATAAGTATTGATGTAGGTGCTACATATAGAGGATTGGTTGGAGATAGTGCTTGGACTTATCCTGTAGGAAATATTTCAGACGAATGCAAGATGCTTCTTGAAACAACCGAAAAAGCACTTTTTGCCGGAATTGAAAAAATGAGAGACAATGCTTTGTTAGAAGAAGTCTCCGGCGCTATAGAAGATGTAGCAAAGTCTAAAAATCTTGGCATTGTTCGTCAATATGGCGGACATGGTGTAGGCCGAGCAATGCATGAAGAGCCTTTTGTATTTAATTATAGAGTTGGCAACAACTTTGTTCTTAAAAACGGGTATACAATCGCTATTGAACCCATGTTGAATCTTGGTTCTGATGATGTTCATACACTTGAAGATAATTGGACTGTTGTTACTAATGATGGTAAACCTTCAGCTCACTTTGAACATACTGTTCATGTGACAGATGGAGAGCCTGAAATTCTGACAAAGCTTTTGTAAGTTACTAATATTTAATTGGAATAAAAAGACAGGTCTTTTACCTGTCTTTTTTTATGCATGTTAAGCAATATAAATTGCGGTAATGTTTGATATTTGCTTATATTTTGTTTGGGTTATAATTTTTATTGTAGTACAGTAACCGGATTTTATATTGAAAAAGCTGGGGCTAAGGTTTTGAATTAAACCAAGGCATAACCCGCCAAGTAGGTTAAAATCCATAGTAAAGGAGAAAAAGATGCCGGTAGCATCAATGATTGATTTACTCGAAGCTGGTGTACACTTTGGACACCAAACACAAAGATGGAACCCCAAAATGAAACCGTATATCTACGGTGCAAGAAATGGAATCTATGTATTAGACTTAAGAAAAACTTCTGAAAAATTAGACGAAGCATATGAAATCGTCAAAGAATTTGCAGCAAGAGGCAAAAATGTTCTTTTCGTAGGTACAAAAAAACAAGCATCTGAAGTTGTTGCTCAAGAAGCTGAAAGATGCGGTATGTATTATATCAACCGTCGTTGGTTGGGTGGTATGTTAACAAACTTTGAAACAATCAGAGGCAGAGTTAACAAACTTAGAGAACTAGAAGATTTTGTAAATTCAGGCCATATTGAAAAACTTCCTAAAAAAGAAGTTGTTCAAATGACTAAAAAATTAGAAAAATTATCAAAAACTCTTGGCGGTATCAAAGAAATGCGCGGTATGCCTGATATTATCTTTGTTGTTGACCAAAAGAAAGAAGACATTGCTATTGCCGAAGCTAACAAACTTCACATTCCTGTGATTTGTCTTGCTGATACAAATGCAAATCCGGATGGTATTGATTACATTATCCCTGGTAATGATGATGCTATTCGTGCTATTAAACTTATTGCTTCAAAATTGGCTGATGCTGTTTTGGAAGGTAAACAGTTAAGAGAAAACAAAGCAGTTGGCGCTAAAGCTGAAACAATTAAAGCAGAAGATGCCGGTGTTACAGAAGAAGCAAAGGCTGAAGAAGTTACTGCTGAAGCATAAAAATTTATAAATATTTAAGGACTTTATTTAATAAAGTCCTTAAATATAATTTAAGACGCTGTTTATGGCGTAATAAGATAAATAATAAACAGAGAGGATAAGTTTATGACAATAACAGCTGCAATGGTAAAAGAACTTAGAGAAAAAACCGGTGCTGGTATTCTTGATGCAAAAAAAGCACTTACAGAAACTGATGGTGATATGGAAAAAGCAATGGAATACCTTCGTCAAAAAGGTGTAGCTTCTGCTGAAAAGAAAATGGGTAGAATTGCTGCAGAAGGTTTGATTGGTTCATATATTGAAGGTAATGTCGGTGCAATTATTGAAGTTAATTGTGAAACAGACTTTGTTGCAAAAAATGATGATTTTAAAGAACTTGTTTCAAATCTTGCTAAACAAATTGTTGCTAAAAAGCCTGCTGATGTAGATGCTTTGTTAGCTTCAACTTGTGACAAATGTGGCAAGAAAATCGAAGATATTATTAAAGAAAAAATTGCTACCATTGGTGAAAAAATTACTGTTAGAAGATTTGAAATAATTGAAGGCAATCCTGCTACTTATATTCACAATGGTAAAATAGGTGTTCTTTTGAATACTGATAAAGCGGATGAAGCTTTAGAAAAAGATATTTGTTTACACATTGCTTCAAATGCTCCGGAATTTGTTTCAAGAGAAGAAATTCCTCAATCAGTTATTGATGAAGAAACAAGAATCGAAATGGGTAAGGAAGATCTTGCTAAAAAACCAGAAAATATTAGAGCTAAAATTGTTGAAGGTAGAATTAACAAATTGATGGCTTCAAGATGTCTTTTGGAACAACCTTTTGTTAAAAATCCTGATCAAACAGTTGCTCAGCTTATTGAAGGTAAATTGAATATAAAATCATTTATCCGTTACGTATTGGGTGAAGGCCTTGAAAAAAGACAAGATAATTTTGCAGAAGAAGTTGCTAGTCAAATGGCAGGTAACTAGTAGCAAATAGACTATAATTATAAAAGCTTCTTGCAAACTGCAAGAAGCTTTTTGTTTACAAATCTTTTCACAAAATCAAGAAAGTTTGATATTATAAAAATAATAATTAATAATGTTTTCTAGGTATTATTAGTTAAGATGGGCGGGATTTATTTTGAAAAGGATTTTTAGATTTAAGACTTTTTTTATAGCATTAATTTTATTTATTACAATACAAACTACAGGTTTTTCTGCACAAACAAATCAGTATAACCTCAAACCAATGTTGCTTCCTGATACAGTATTTAAAAACTCAGGTGCTGCTGCTTCTGTAACTCCACAAAAACCAGATAAAAGCAAAAAGGTTGAGTTATATACTGACAAAAATGGGAATCCAATTTCAAAGGAACAAAAAGAAAG
>CALUSQ010000018.1 GCA_944323475.1 Candidatus Gastranaerophilales bacterium | reverse complement strand
TAAGAATAAGCAGCACATTATTAATATAAATTTTTTCATACAATAACCTCGACTTTTAATCAATTATACCACAACAGGTTTATGGTTCCGTTTGGTTCCTTAAAAAAGTTCCGTTAAGGTTCCGTTTTGTGACAGAAAAATATTTTTTACGGAACTCGTGTTACTTTTTTACGGCAAAAGTCCTATTTTTGTCTTCGGGTACTTTCTTACAGAAATAAGGCTATTGGGCATCTTCTCTTCCACTTTTTACATTTTTGTGAGTATAGTAGTCCTACAAATCGGACATACCGGACTTTTCTGTAACCCTAAATAATTCTAAAATACCTTTACACTTAGGGACTTTGAGGCAAGTTCCCCTTTTCTGTATTGTCCTGTTTCTTTACAATTGTCTTGCTTTTTCGTGTGTAATTGTAATTCCGTATTTTGTCTTTTGTGATTTTATCACTTCAAACAAAAGTAGTTCAGCCTCAGCTTTTTCGCACTCGAACCTGTTATCAAGCTTTGTCTTGTGGTTTCATATTACTCAAACAAAAAGGCCCTTGCGGGTCTTGAAAAATCGGAGAAGGCGGGATTCGAACCCGCGGTGGAGTTGCCCCCACACAAACGTTCCAGGTTTGCACCTTAAACCACTCGGACACCTCTCCTTATAATGTTTTATTTTATTAGCATAAAATTTTAATTTCAAGTAGTGTTATATATTAAGTTGATGTTTTATTTCTGTTTGTATATTTTTTTGTAAAAGTTTAGTTTTTTGTATTGATTTCAATATGTTTAATAGTTTATCTGTCTCTTTTACTCCTGAAAACAATTCTGAGTTTATATATATATTCCCAATAACTTCAAGAGTTTCGCTATATGTTGATTTGCAACCTATATTTAACAAAGGTTGGTTTAGGTGTTTTATTGGTTTAAAAAATAGTACATGTTCTGCATTTTCTATTTCTATGACAGGGGTTAAAAGATTGTTCATATTGTCTACTAATATGTCACCAAAATATATTAAATGTCCGTTTTTGTCTCTTAGTCCAAGAAATTGCATAAGTTTTATTTTCTGTAAGTTATCTAATACTTCTCTTTCTGCTTCAAAACTATTTAATTGGTTGTTGCATATAAGTTTCTCTGATATATTTTTTAATTTAACAGGGTTTTGAAACATATTTAAATTTTTACAAAATTTCGAGTTCCGTATGTCCATTTATATTCCACCTTTCCAGATACACTTCTTGACACGCTTTTGGGGGATGATTTTGCGTGAAAAGTTAAAATTTGCTAGTACTGTTATAACAGTTACATAATTTTTCTAATATAGTTTGTAAAATCTTTGTAAATATATGCTAAACCGTAAATATATTGGCAATTTTTATAATTTAGATAGCCATAAGGTTTTTCACGCTGAACAATAAATGATTTTATGTATATTTTGTTACTTGCTGTAATTTTTTATTATATTTCTTAATAAAAATTCTTCTTGTAATTTTTTATTGTTTATTTAATAATTGATAATGCGGCTTGGTTGAGCCATAAAAATTTAATAATACAGATGGCATAGTAGCTCAGTTGGTCAGAGCGCTCGGCTCATACCCGGGAGGTCACTGGTTCGAACCCAGTCTATGCTATTTTTTTTATGCTGTTTTACTGTTTTATTTTACTTTTTTAGCGCTCGGCACCCTCTCAAAAAACCTGACATTTAGTCAGCTTTTTTTCGGCAGAGTCCGGGAGGTCACTGGTTCGAACCTAGTCTATGCTGTTTTTTTACCCTCTTTTGTCTCAGAACTATGAATTGAGCACAAGCTTAATAGAACAACATTAACTATAAAATTCTCATATCAGAACTCAAAATAAATCTATTCTTTTTTGAATCATATATAACATCTGTAAAATTAAATTCTTTTGGCACATTGTTAATCACAAATTCATGCTGTGGATTTGTTGCACTTCCCATTACATAACACCCCTGTGTTCCTTTGGGAATATTGATATTATGCTGTATGGTAGTTTGAAAATCACAACTTCCAAGCCATTTTTCAACAAATGAAGGATTAAATGTTGTTGATTTAAATCTGTTATCCACAATTTTGGTTTGTTTTATCATTTCTATGACTTTGTTTTGCAAAGGTTTGGGTAAAAACCTCATCATCTGCATTGCATCAGCAAGAGAAAGATTTTCTTTGCTGTTAATATAATCATACAGATTAGTTGTTTTTGAATCTGACATTATATAGCTGTGGGTGTATTCAGAAAAGCCTGATTTTTGGGTAAAAGGCTTAAGAATCTTGTTTATAAGCTTTATTTGTCTTTCCAGAGTCTTAGGCAATTCTACATGATTAAAAGCTCCTGCATGCTTTACAGCTCTTGTCACAGATAAAGCACTTTCTGTCGTGTTTTTCGACAAAAATTCACTGAGTTGTCTTATTGCTTCTGGGGATTTATAAATATTGTCGCTATTTTGTACATAATAGCCTAAAATTGGATCTGAGGAACTTTTTTCTATTTCTTTTATTATATTTAATGAAATATTTTTATTAATCTGATAACCGTTAAGATAAAATAAATCTATTAGTTTTTCTGATTTTACCACATGCCTGAAAGCTTCAGAATTGTGATAATATAAATCCAAGAAACTTTTTACCGCATAAGGAAAGCTTTCTTTAACATATTGTAATTGCTGCATTCTTTCGGTAATTTGTTTTGCTATTTGTTCAAACTCTTTTGCTCTGTGTGGTTCTTTTTCAAGTACCTTTATTAGATTAATTCCAAATAACTCTGAATTAGAAGCAGCATATTTATAATCATCATAAAATCTCAAATAATTGGAAAGATAGGGGGATTCTTCTGCAAACTTTTGTACATCAAGAATTATATCAGAAGCTTTATTACTCAAGTCTACAGTGTCTTTACTAATAGTTTTTTTTAATGATAAAGACGGTTCTGCAGCATTCTTTCTTGTAATGGGAGATGTTGTACTATTACGTTTTAATACAGAAGGAAATTTTTTCACACATTGAGAAATTTTTGTGCTAAACGACATAAAACAACCAATTTTTTACTAACCTTATATAAATAAAAAAAATATCGGCTTTAAAATTGCATAAGATTACAATGGTTATTAAGTTTTTTTTACAATATTATAATTCCTGCAAGTCTACAATCCAGCGTGAAAACACTCTGTTTGAATTAATAATTGAGTTTTCATTATAGTATGGGTTAACACATTCTTCAAGGTGTCTGTCTATAACTTTAAACCTTGTTCCTTGAGGATAAACAGCTTCATTTTCACCGTATTTTCCCAATCCCAAATCGGCGGCTTTTGAAACTTTTCCTTTCGGGTGTATTACTAACTTTACAGTCATTTCTGCATTATTGTCATCAAAATAGGTTTCTGCATATACTTTGTTTTTTGAACAGCTTTGCATCCAAGGTGCAGTATATTCATCACCGACTTTAAAATATTCATCAACAAAGGAATCTACACTTGCTAGTTCTGAATTATAGTCAATGCTGCCGTCAGGTTTAACTTTGTTGTGTCCATTATGGATATTCATCCACCTGTATAAAGGTTCAACTTCATAATCTTTGCTTCTGTAGCGATAAGAGCTTGAGTCATAGTGAGAAAATCCTTTTTTGAGCAGTATATCTTCAATTGGCTCGAAGGCAGAGGTATTCATCATATCATCAGTATGAGCCCGAACCCAACTGTATGTATAATCTTGTAATTTGCAGAGAGCTTCATCTTTAGACAATCCTTTAAAAACATCCGGCTTCCACTCGGAGAGTCTTTTCAGTTCATCAGAAGTTAATTCGATAGGCTCAAGAGTTGAGTCGTCATATTTGAGCTTTGCGCCAACTCTTTCAATATGTGATTCTTTTGGCATTTTGGACTTTCTGATATCAGCAAGTCGTGTCAAATAATCGCCAAAGGTTTCTCCGTTTTTACGCTCAACAGATTGTTCCAAATTTTCTATATCTTTTATTATATCTTTGCGTCTTTGAGCTGCTTTAGACAGATTAAAATCAAACCAACATCTTTCCATATCATCCTTATATTCAAATCTTGTATATTTTGTTGATTCTTTTATTTTGGTATAAAAAGACTTAATATCTGGCTCCTTTAGACCCTGGTTCTCCGCTTCTTTTACTGTTTCAATTATTCCTTGCAAGAATTCATCAGCAGTATATTTGCTGTACAAGTCATAAAAATCTCTGTCTACCTTGATCGTATGTCCAGTGCTAAATTTTTGAAAAAAAGAATCCGAGATATTTTTAACTTTTTCTTTGTAAGCATTTTCTTCGGCAATTTTTGCTAACCTCAAGGCTTTTGCCTCTTTTTCTGCTTTGATTTTAGCTTCTTGCTCTGCTTTTAATCTTACTTTTTCTTCAAGTTCTTTTTTTATTTTTTCTGTGGCAAGTCTTGATTCTTCTTCTGCTGCTTTTCTTAATCGTTCCGCATTAGCGCGTTCAGTTTGTTGCTGTGCAGTTTTTCTTGCTTGTTCCTGAATTTTTCTTGCTTTTGCAATGTTTAACTTTTTCAAGCCAACAATTGAAACCGTTACAGCAACAGCCCCTGCACCAACAGAGGCAACTGTTTTACCCCATTTCTTCCAAAAACCTGCTTTGGGTACTTTTTTATCATCTTTTTTTTCAAAAGAATCTGTAACAGGATTATTATATTTGTGCAAAGCTGCAATTTCTTTTGTTTTACATGCGCCAACTTTTTGTAAATTATTTAATTTTTGCGACTCAACAGAAAAATTCATAAAAAGATTCCTTTACACTTACATATATAAAAACAAAAATAATAAAAAATTGCTAAAGTATCATTAAAATTGGGGCGAATAAATATCGGCAAATTTTTTTTAATCTTTTTTTGAATTTGGATTTTTCAACCACATGTATGATTTTATAGGATTTAGTTATTTTTTTTGACTTTTTTGTCGACATCATTAATGAGAAAGTATGTAGTAACAGAGGCATAAAAATGAAGCTCAACGGTGGTGTTAATTTTTTCGAAAATGGTCTTACAACAAGCATTAGAGCAATGCATTTGCAGACTGAAATTTTTGGCATTATAAATGAAAACTATAACTCTTTCGACAAAGTGGGTTATCAAAGAAAAGATCCTGTCGTTTCTTCTTTTGCTGAATATATAGGTGTACATGCTCTTTCTAAAGCTACAGATGATTCAATTGGGCGTATAGGACATTCAAATCAGCCTTTGGATTTGGCTATTGCAAATAAAGGATATTTTCAATATCAAAGTCCAGATGGGATAAAAATAACCAGAGATGGTCGTTTTAAATTGGACAAAGAAGGTAATCTTGTTACTTTAGAAGGATTTAATGTTCTTGCAAATGATGGAACACCAATAAAACTCCCTGTGATACCAGAGAAACTTGAAGATGTAAAAGTTTATAAAAATGGTGATGTCAAAGTTTTCAATAAAACAACTAATAAATTAGAGCTTGCTGGCACATTGTCAGTTGTTACAAATCAAGGCGTTGCGGTTTTGGATCCAAACATCAAGCAAGGATATAATGAATATTCAAACGTTTCTTTGAACTCAGAAATTTTGCAAATTATCCCTGTAAAAAGAGATTTTGAAGCTAACAGACAAATGTTTGTAATACAAAATAACAATCTTTCCAAAGCAATTCAGACATTGAGCAGTACATAAGACTTTTTATAGAAAGGTAGTCTAATGACAACATTACAAGGTTTAATAAGAAGAGGTATTATTAATACAAATGTCCAGTTTGAAAGATTGGGCTATATTTCTAATAACATTGGTAACTTAAACACTAATGCATACAAATCTGTCCGTTTTGAGCAATTGTTGGATGAAAACGGATATCTTGATGGCGAAGTTAGGTATGACTATAGTCAAGGATCTTTTATGAGAACAGAAAGAGAATTGGATGTCGCTTTAACAGGCCCTGGATTTATCCCTGTAACTTCTCCTAATGGTGATGTTCAATATACAAGAGACGGTGCATTTAAGCTTGATAAAGACGGATATATTGTTACCAGTGACGGTTACCTTGTTGGTGATGGAATAAAAGTCCCTGTTAATCATGAAGGATTAAGAATTAAACAAGATGGTACGGTGATGGTTATTCAAAGAGGTCACAAGGAATATCAAACACTTGGTAAAATCCCCGTTGTTCAGTTTCAAAATCCGGAAGGACTTAAATCTGCTGAATATAACAAAGTCGTTCCGACTGAAGAATCCGGTGAACCAAGATTGATAAAAGATCACAGCTATATTGCTCAAGGTGGTTTGGAACGTTCTAATGCTAATTATATTGCTAATATCAATGAAATATTGAGATTGAATTCATCAATGATTGCAGGTACAAGACTTATTAAAGTTATTGATGATATGTATCAACGTTCAATTAATCTTACTCAATAAAAATAACTAAGAAGGAAAACTAATGTATACACCAAAAGACCCGATAATAAAAACAAATTTGATGCTTGATCTTGTGTCACAAAGACAGAGAGCTTTGGCTTCAAACCTCGCTAATGTTGATACACCAGGCTATATCAGAAAAGATATAAGCTTTGATCAATATTTGGGTACAATGAATAATCCATTAGAAACCGAGTTGTCTATAAAACTTGGTCCCTCCGGACTTATAGAAGAACAAGGTGTTGGGGTTGATCCGACTTATGAACTTGCAGAAATGCAAAAAATGTCGTTGATGTATGCAGTTGCCTCAAGAAAAATGACAAGTATTATAAATGAAATGAAAACTGTAGCAGGTGTAGGACGTTAATTTTAAAAAGTAGGTGATATTATGAGCTTAATGGAAACAATGAATATAGGTCAAAAAAGTTTGGAAGCACACGGTGCAAGAATTAAAATTCACGCAAAAAATATAGCGAATCTTGATACGCCAAACTATGTAAGAAAAATTCCTGTACTAAATGCGACTGATGATATTTCTTTTCATGGGCTTTTGAATTCAATGAAAGAAGATGTTTTTGGAGTAGGTACGATACCATTTCAACAAGGCGGTGTTAGACTAACAGGTGTGGTTGAAGATCCTACTTTGGGGGAACGTATTTATCGTCCTGGACATCCTGATGCTGATGCAAACGGATATATCAGAACATCTAATGTAAATCCTATCGTTGATATGGCAGATGCTAATATTGCTCAAAGAGCTTATGAGGCAAATTTGGCTGTTATATCAATTACAAAAAGTATGGCACAAAGAGCAGTTGAAATAGGCAAGTAATTTTAAGGTAAGTAGGTAAAAGTTAATGTTTTCACCAACAATACAATCATATATAGATCAAGGCGGGAAAGAAGCTGCTATGCAAAGAGTTCAAACTATAAGAGCTCATGTTGCAAGTATCGAAAGACAGCTTAATCCAGATGCTGTTAAAACTGAAAAGCAAACTTTTGCCGAAATCTTAAAAGCTAGCCAAAAAGGAGAAGGTCAATTTAGAACTGATGGAAAAAACTTTTTAGCTCTTACTTCGGCTGCTAATAATCTTCAAAAAAATACAACGAAAGTTACTAATACGGTTGATTCTTCAATTGCCAATATTACAAATCCGACTAAAAAACAAATTCTTGATATTGTTTCAAAAATTTCTAAAAAATATGGTGTTGATGAAAAACTGGTACAAGCCGTAATTAAACAAGAATCAGGATTTAATCCCAAAGCCCGTTCTCACTGCGGAGCAATGGGGCTTATGCAACTAATGCCAGCTACAGCTAAAGGCCTTGGGGTAAAAGATGCCTATAATCCGGTTCAAAATGTAGAGGGTGGCGTAAAACACTTGAAAGGCTTGCTTGCAAGATATAATGGGAATCTTGTACTCGCTCTTGCTGCATATAATGCTGGTGGCGGGAATGTCGATAAATATGGTGGAGTTCCTCCTTTTAAAGAAACTCAAAATTATGTAAAAAGTATTCTTGCTAATTATCTAAGTTAACTATAGAAATGGATTGTTGTTATGATAGAAAAAAAATTTGCACCTAACATAAATTTATTTGAAAGAATTCAACCGACAAAGTTAAATACCGGTCTTGACGGAATGAACGGTATGCGGATGAATCGTATTGAAAAACTTGAAACAAATGATTTTAAGGCTGTATTCTCAGGATTGGTTGAAAATTTTAACAGAGAGTTAAATGCTCCTGATCAATTGATGAAAGATGTTATGGAAGAAAACGGAAATGCTGATATCCATGATGTTATGACTGCTATGGCAAAAGCTGAATTGGGTGTTACAGTTGCAACAAACATTACAACAAAAGTTATTCAAGCATATGACAAGATTATGCAAATACAATTGTAGTATATTGATTTTTATTAGTTTTAATAAATCAAAATAAGATTGTTACTAATAAAATAATTCCAACTTTGTTTCATTTTTTTTAAAATTTTTTTTAAAAATTTTTTAATATGTCTACGAACCTTTTTCATCATAAGCAATACGTGTCCTTTCTGTAATTGTTAATGCGTTGGATATTGGTATTCCTCCTTTTTGTGCCGGATTATTAACTATTCTTCCGTTTACATACATAACGGAAGAACCTCCTCCGTCAAGGTTCATTGCGTTGATACATCCGAATTCTTTCATCATTCTTGCAAGCTCACCAAGTGTCATTCCGACTGATGATTGTTCGCGTCCGTCTACCGTGACCATTATGAATTCGTTATATGCTGTATATCCAATTGCTGTTCTTGGGTTTTTGCCTGTTATTGCACCAAGTCTCTGTGCGCTTACATCTATATAAACTGAGCCGTCTTTTACTAAATATGGACCACCACTTATTATATGATCTATATTTTTCCATTCAGGAATCATCTCTATATCAAGAGTGATTTTTTTTGCATTAAAAAACGGCTCTAACTTTGCTTTGGGTCCTGATATAACATATCCGTTTTCAGGTATAGCTGTTGAGCCGTATGAAATATTAGTTATTTTATTGTCTTGTATTGCTATATTAACTCCATATTTGGGTGGTGTCGGTGATGTTTGTCCCCAGTCTTTTGTGTATAAGAGAGTATAGGTTGATAACATTCTTGGTTGATTTATATTGTCTATCTTTAAGCTTTCTCGTCCGGCTTTGAGTGTAGAGTTGAATTGGACTTGTGCCATTTTGAATTCATTTTTGCCTATACCCATTGCTACTCTATTATAAATAGGACCTGTATAAACCTTTTTGTTTATCATAAGTGTACCTAATGGTACTCCGTTTTGGGGCTTAAAATATGTACCGTTTACTGCGGCGATAGAATTGTTGCGAGTTGCAATTGTTCTAATAGTTGCCCTGTGTTTTAAATTTGTTGATGCCAATTGTGGAGCGATTTCAATATTTGGATTTATTTTTGTATTAACTTCGACTATATTAATTTTTATGGGTCTTCCATTGATATATTTCACCATACGGATATGTTTTACTCCGTCAGTTATGGTTAGAATTGCACCGTTGCGATAGCGCTGTCGTAACATTGATTCCCATCTTTGTTTTTCTTCTGTTAAACTCCTTGTCTGCTCTTTAACTGTGTATTGTGTATTATTTGCTCCTGTATTAATCGCTTCATTGGCATATGTGAAGATATTGTTGTTAACCACTAAAGAATGAGAAGAAAACAATGCTAACAGTACAGTAAAGTATAAAGAATGGTTAATTATTTTTCCTATACTTTTTTGATTGTCAGCTAGCATAGTGTTCATGGTGATTAACTTTTCTATCCTTTCTACTATAATTGTAACACATTTTGAAACTACCTTCAATTGTGTATGAAAGGTATTTTTAAAAAATCAATCACAATGAGCTTCTTGAGCTTAATATTTCTTAATAATTTGCTAAATAAAAATAGCCTGAAACTCAGGCTATTTTTATTTATGGTAAGAATTACACTTAATCGGTTTTTATATAATTCCTTGTGCAATCATTGCTTTTGAAACTTTATCAAATGCTGCTATATTTGCTCCTGCTACATAATTTGTACCAAGATTGTATTGTTCAGCGGCTTTTTTACAGTTTGCAAATATATTTGTCATAATAGCATCAAGTTTTTTGTCAACTTCTTCAAATGTCCAAGAAAGTCTCATACTATTTTGGCTCATTTCAAGTGCTGATGTTGCGACGCCACCTGCGTTTGCAGCTTTAGCCGGTGCAAGTAATATACCTTTTTCAAGGAAGTAATTGATTGCTTCAATATTTGTTGGCATATTTGCACCTTCACCTATTACTTTAACACCATTTGAAACAAGTATTTTTGCTTCTTCAAGGTTTATTTCATTTTGTGTTGCACAAGGAAGAGCAATATCTGCTTTGATATTCCAGATTGGATGTTTGCCGTTGTTTTCTGTGTAAACTGCTCCATTTACTCTGTTTGCATATTCTTTGATTCTTCCTCTTTCAACTTCTTTTATTTGTTTGATTACATCGAGATTAATTCCATTAGCATCATAGATACATCCGTTAGAATCGCTCATTGCAACTACTTTTGCACCATATTGTTGAGCTTTTTCGCAGGCATATATTGCAACATTTCCTGAACCTGAAATCAATACAGTTTTTCCTTCAAGTGTCATATTATTAGCTTTAAGCATTTCTCTCATATAATAAAGCAAGCCATATCCTGTTGCTTCTTTTCTTGCAAGAGAACCGCCATATTCAAGACCTTTGCCTGTTAAGACACCTGCTTCGTATGCATTTCTAATTTTTCTGTATTGGCCGAATAAATATCCAATTTCTCTTGCGCCAACACCGATGTCACCTGCTGGAACATCAACATCTTGACCAATATGTCTGTACAATTCATTCATAAAACTTTGGCAAAATCTCATAATTTCTGCATCAGACTTGCCTTTTGGATCGAAGTCACTACCACCTTTGGCACCACCTATAGGTAGTCCTGTTAATGCATTTTTAAAAACTTGCTCGAATCCTAAAAACTTCATTATACTTTGATTAACGCTAGGATGAAATCTTAACCCACCTTTATAAGGTCCGATTGCTCCGTTAAATTGGACTCTATAACCTCTATTAACTTGAACTTGTCCTTTATCATTAACCCAGCTTACTCTGAATGTTATTATTCTTTCAGGTTCTGTTATTCTTTCTAATAATGCAAGATTTTGATATTCAGGATGTTTTTCAACAACCAATTTCAAAGAGTTTAAAACTTCTTCTACTGCTTGTAAAAATTCTGGTTCGTTAGAACTTTTGTTTTTTAAATTTCCAATTACATTTTCAATATAGTGCATAACCTAACTCCTCTTTGTTTTTCTTTGTGCAAATTATATCACAAATATTATCTTTTATTTTACGATGTAAATTTTTTGTGAAAAATTTTATGTTTTATATAAAACGTTATCTGTTTAAGTTAAAATCAAAATGTATGAAAAGGAAGAGGGTATTTGTAAATGAATAATTTTGCTCAATTTTACAATGTTGCTATTATAGGTGCAGGTCCGGCAGGTATATTTGCTGCATTAGAAATAATGAAGCTAAAACCTGAATGGAAAGTATTGATTGTTGAAAAAGGTTTGAAAATTGAAGAAAGAAAATGTCCTCTTCGCGAAGGTGTTCAAAAATGTATGAATTGTAGAACTTGTGGACTACTATGCGGTTGGGGTGGCGCTGGTGCTTTTTCTGATGGTAAACTTACATTAACTCCTGATGTTGGCGGGCATCTTGTAGATTATATGGATAGAAAATCTGTAGAAGATTTAGTCAAATATACTGATGACATATATCTTAAGTTTGGTGCCACTGATGAAGTTTTTGGGACAAATAAAGATGATTTTGCAGATATCGAAAGAGCAGCTACTCTTGCTGAATTAAAATTAGTTCATTCTCCAGTTAGGCATTTAGGGACAGAAAGAAGTCTTGGTGTTCTGAAAAACATGCAAGATTATTTAAATAAAAATGTTACTATTTTGAATAAAAAAACAGCTGCAAGTTTGATTGTTGAAAATGAACAAGTTAAAGGTTTTGTTACAACAGATGGTGAAGAAATTCGTTCTGAATATCTTATAATTGCACCGGGTAGAGAAGGTGCAGATTGGCTCACTAAAGAGTTTGAAAAAAACAAGATAGGAATGGTTAACAACGCAGTTGATGTGGGTGTTAGAGTTGAGCTCCCGGCACCTGTTTTTTCTCATATCACTGATAAGTTATATGAATCAAAACTTGTTTATCATTCAAAAACATTTGGTGATGAGGTTCGAACATTCTGTATGAATCCTTATGGTGAGGTTGTTGCAGAAAATTATAGTGGTATAGCAACAGTTAACGGACACAGTTATGCAGAAAAGAAAACTCAAAATACAAATTTTGCATTGCTGGTAAGTGAAAAATTTACTGAGCCGTTTAAAGAACCTATTGCATACGGTCAACATGTCGCCAGATTGGCTAATATGTTATCAGGTGGGATTTTGGTTCAGCGTTTTGGGGATTTGTTAGATGGCAGAAGGTCTACACCAGACAGAATAAAATCAAGTATTATTACACCGACTTTAAAATGTGCAACACCAGGTGATTTAAGTCTTGTTCTTCCATACAGACAAATGACAGCGATTATTGAAATGTTGCAAGCATTAGATAAAATTGCTCCCGGCGTAGCTTCAAGATATACGTTGTTATACGGAATAGAAGTTAAATTCTATTCGGGTAGGGTGAAACTAACAAATGAACTTGAAACTGAGCAGGTTAAAAATCTTTTTACAATTGGCGATGGTGCTGGTGTTACAAGAGGCTTAATTCAGGCTTCTGCTTCAGGTGTACATGCAGCAAGAGTGATTTGTAACAGATAGTTAATAATAAGTAAATAAATTGTTATCTCGTGT
Organism: Candidatus Gastranaerophilales bacterium; assembly: GCA_944323475.1. Classification (GTDB taxonomy): domain Bacteria; phylum Cyanobacteriota; class Vampirovibrionia; order Gastranaerophilales; family Gastranaerophilaceae; genus Limenecus. Next base: position 30,021 of record CALUSQ010000018.1, on the reverse strand, counting down.
TTTTATTGATACGAGTGGAAGTCTTGTGTATGAAATTAACTATAAATCCCATAAATATTAATAATTTACAATATAAAGCACCAATAAATAAATCTTTTGGTGCTCAAAATCCTGTTTTATCTACTAATAATTCTAACGATATTTTTTCAAGAGATGATCATAGAGCTATCCAAGAGTTAATTCGAGAATTAACTAATCGCAAAGACAGCAGGACTTTTATTGAAGGCAATATGCCTATCAGCGAGTTTTATAGGCAGATATCAAATCTCTATAAATTGATAAAATATATAGAAACAAATTCTATTCTTTCAAAGTTGTGCGATGCTAGAACAGATATTGTTGATTTTTATATTGATAGTAAAAAGCATAAAATCGACTTTAATTTGAATCTGGAAGACAGAAAACCTGCTTTAGAGCAATTAACTGTACTTGCGAAAGATAAAGAAACTCAAAAACTTTTTGATTTAATAGGTCATGAAGCTTTTTATGATATTGTCGCTTTAAATTTAAATCCGTTTGATTCGATTAGAACGGGTGCTGTTGAAAATGCTAAAATTCTTTTCTCATCTGCTTCTTTAAAACCTCTTTGGGCAAATTTAAAAAATGAATCTATTTATCAGCTTGTTAAAAATAATTTTGATGACAAATTGGTATCTAAAAACTTAAAAATCTTAAAGGATATATTATCAAAACCAGAATTTTCTTTTATTAAATCACCTAATGTGAGTATTGATATAAATGTTCTCAAATATACTGGTAATATCAAAAAATTATTTAAAATTTTTTCAATTGAAGCAGCTAAATTGCAAAAGCAAGAAAAAATTAAGTTAAACGTGTCTCCTGAAAATGGAATGTCTCAAATAAAGATTTACGTTGAGCGTGGTTCAGAGTTAGTTTCTTCTTATTTATTAAACTATGATAAATCAATGAAAGAAATATCTAATTCCTTTTCCAGTTTTTCTATTAAATCTAATGGCGAAAAGCAGGTAGATGTCTCTGTTCGTGATTTTAGAAACAACACTGATTATGAAATAAAGAGAGTAAAAGACGCAAAACATAAATCCTGGCCTATTATTTACCAAGTTAGAAATGAAAAAGATTCTAGCGGTAATGTTATTAACAGCGAAATTTTTAAGCCGTCTGCTGTTTCTGGTGTTTTTGATATAGTTAATACCAATAAAAATGGTGTAAAGACTATAAAAAGTTCAGTTTATACAGATCAAAAATCAATAGTTGTAAAAAAGAATCTTGTTTCTCCAAGTGGGGTAAAAACTTACTTTGATTATTCAAAAGATTTGAAAACTCAAAATGAGAAGTTTTTATATCGTATTACAGATAAAAATGGAAATATACTTTCTGAAAAATCAAAAATTATAAGATATTTGAATAAGAATTTATCGGTACAAAATATTGATGGGAAAATTTATAATGTTAAATATTCTCCTGATAGTATTGTTGTTTTTGATACAAAAGAAGGAAAAAATTATAAAATTGATTTTGACTTATATATGGAAGGTAAAAATCATCAAAGTATAAAAACTATGCTCAAAAGTTTGCCTGCTAATGAGCTTATAGCAGTTAGTGAAAAAGTATCTATTTTAAAAAAGACAAATGATATCAAGTCTTCTCAACTTTTTTTAAATAATATGATATCGTCCAGTCAAGATGCTTTTATTTTTATTCATGAACTTGGACATGCAAAAGACGAGGTGAAGGAAAATATTAGTGATTTGATTTCAAATCATAAGTTTGATATGGAAAATATAGTTCACAGTATTTCTTCTGATAAAAAGTTATTGAAAATATTTAATAAAGAAAAAGATGCATTTTTTAAAGTATATCCTAAATATATTACCTCTTTGACTTCATATTTTACAGGTGATAGTGTAAAAAAAAGCCAACAAAAAATGTTACGAGAACTTGTGGCTGAGGTGAATGCAATAATAAATGTTCCTTTTTTTGCACCAGGTATTTCTGAAAGATCTCATTACTTACAAGAAAACTTTCCGGAAACGATAGCATATTTGATGAATAAGAAATTATAAAATAAAGAACGCCTCATTTTATAATGAGGCGTTCTTTTAATAAGAATTTATTATACTTCTTCTTTAGCTTCTTTTTTGGAATTTATCATAGATTGAATTTTTTCCATGATATCATCGCCTTTTTTTTGCATATCAGAAACAATATCTTCTGCTTTACCTTTTATTTCATTAACAGTTTTTTCTGCTTTGTTTCTAAGTTCTTCAGAGTTCTTTGCTAGCATCTCACGTGTTTCTTCGCCTGATTGTGGCGCTAATAATAACCCCATAACAGCACCTACAACACCACCTACTATAAAACCTGCTAAAAATTTTCCTGTTGACATAAGTTTCTCCTTTGACATTATCTGATTTTTTATCATTTGCTTTTTATTAATTATATATATTAAGTACCCGAATTTTCATCTGTCTAACCTGACCAACGGGTGTACATTATACAATATTTACAAATCATAATATTTATTACTTTTTTCTGAATAGATTAAATGCAGACATAAAACCTTTCATAAAGCTTCCTGAAAGAAATTTAAACTTTCCTGCAAAAAGGGTTATAAACCCTATTGTTGTTGATATTATTTTTTTTATTGTGCTTATTTGTTTACCTGCATTTTTTGCAACAATATTAACACTTTGCATAGTTTCTTTTAACTCAACTAAAATCGGGTTGAGTTCTTTTTTGACTATATCTGTTGTATCGTTAAGATTTTTTGTTAAAATACAAAGTTCCATTAGAAATTTAACAAGATATATTGTTGTAGCAACTATTGCTGCAATAACAACAAAAACTAATATAATAAGACTTACTGTTAAAGCTGTTGACATAAAATTCTCCAATCTTTCTAATTAAAATCGTAAGAACGATCTTCTTTTTCTTTTGCTTTTGCCATTTGTTTTGCTTTTATATGTTCATTAATCTTGTTGTATTGTTTTTCTAGCTTATATTTCATCATATCAAGAGATTCAAGGGCCTGTTTTTTAGCTTCTTTAATTTCAGGTGCATGTTTTTGTGCAAAATCATTGACGTAGTTTTTGACATCTTCTCTGGTTTCTGCTCCTGATTTTGGTGCATATAAAATAGCTGCAACAACACCACCCAGTATTCCTGCTAAAAGGCCCATACCAAAGCTTATTGAATTATCCTCTTTTGACATTATGTTGTCTCCTTCTTTCTTTTATTGTGAACAGTATATCATTTTTTGTAAAATTTTACACTACTTATTCGGTTAGGTAGCAAATTTTATTGTGTTATATTGTTTATCCACTATGAATTTTCGTATTTCGCAAATAAATTTAAAATCCAATTATATTCCCAGCTTTGGGAGTAATTCTCGTTTTTATAAAATAGGACCTTACAAATCTACTGTTTATACCCAAACGGAAATGCTAAGGCATGATTTGGATTTTAAAGATTTTGCAATGTATTTAAAAAATCAATATAAAGATAAACAGAATGTAAACGTTTATAATTTTGCTTGTTCTGATGGTTCGGAGCCTTATTCTTTGGCAATTTGTTTATTTGAAACTTTAGGAGTAAAAGACGCACAAAAGTTTTTCCCTATAAATGCTTCGGATTCTGATTTTATTATTATAAAGTCTGCTCAAAACGGCATTATAAATATGAGTAATAAGGATTTAGAAACTTTTGAGAAATATAATATTGATTGGAAAAAATATTTTAAACCTTCAGATAGAAAATACTTTATTTCTGCAGATAAAATGGATGAGCAAACAAATAGTTACTTTGTGAGTGATATTTTAAAAGACAAAGTTAAATTTAATGTTGCAACTATATTAAAAGATACGAATAATATAAAACAGAATGATGATAATATCGTTTTGTGTCGTAACGTATTGCCTTATCAAGGTACTAAGTCTGAAATTTTAATGCATTTAAAAGCCATAACAAATAATCTTTCAAAAGGTAATTTATTGTTGATAGGTGATTATGACAGAGATATGTTTACTATAGACTATTTAACAAGCAAGGGTTTTGAAGAAATTCAGCATAATGTTTTTAGAAAAAATAAATAAAAACTTGAAAAAGAATTTTTTTGTTGATATAGTTGCATTAACACAGTTGTGGCGGGCATCGTCAAGCGGTTAAGACCATGGATTGTGGTTCCATTATGCGTGGGTTCGAATCCCACTGTCCGCCCCATTTTTTAAAAGACCCATTATGGGTCTTTTTTATTTTATTTTAAATAAATTTTTTTCAAAATCTATTATTCCTTCAGATTTTAGTTTTGATAGTTCTCTTGATAGTGCTGTTCTGTTTACACCTAAATATGTTGCAATTTCTTCTCTTGAAAAAGGTAGTTTAAAAATTTCTTTGTTTGTTTCCTGTTTGTATTTCTGTAAAAGCAGCAGTATTTTATCTTTCAATGTTTTTTGAGAAAGGATTTCTATTTTTTCTTGCAATACAAGATTTTTTGAAGAGATAGTTCTTAGTAAATTTTCTAAAATTTTTTTATGAAAAGTACAATTTTTAGGACAAGTTGAAATGATTTTATTTACATTTATAAAACTAATACAACTGTCTTCTTTTGCTGTAACATATACTATGCTTTGTTTATTAGCTAGTGCAAATGTTTCTGCAAATGTTTCATCTTTTTGTGCATATGCTACGGTGATTTCTGAACCATCAAAGTTTGTTCTTGAAATTTTTACACAACCTTTAATTATATAACCTATAGAATTAATTTTTTGGCCTTGATGTATAATAATTTCGTTCTTTTTAAATGATTTTGTAACAGCATTTGTGCAGTCTAAAAGATGCTTTATTTCATCTTCTTTTATTCCTTTGAATATATTCATATTTAGTCCTATTTAATTCGTTGCCTGTGCAACAGATATTTTGATAATACCAATTTATAATGCAATAGACAATATAAGGAGATATAAGATGAATAAAATGTTTTGTTTTCAATGTGAACAAACTGCAAAATGCAGTGGGTGTACACAAGTAGGTGTTTGTGGAAAAACTGCTGAGGTCTCAAATCTTCAAGATGATTTAACCAGTTTATTAATTAAAATGGCAAATATATTGCCTCAGACAGAAGAAAATACAAAACTTATTATTGAAGGACTTTTTACAACGATAACTAATGTTAATTTTGATTCTGTTTCAATAAAAAATGATATTGATATCATAGTTAGTTCAGCAGGTGAAAAAGATTTTGATATTCAATCAGTATGGAATTGTGATGAAGATACAAGAAGCCTAAAATCTTTGATTCTTTTTGGTTTAAAAGGTATAGCTGCTTATGCTCATCATGCAATGGTTCTTGGTTATAAAGATGATATGGTTAATAGCTTTTTTTATGAAGCATTACAAGCTATTTCTAAGGATCTTTCTCTTGATGATTTACTTTCATTGGTTTTAAAAACAGGTGAAATAAATCTAAAATGTATGGAACTTTTGGATAAAGCAAATACTCAAACTTATGGGCATCCTGTGCCAACAATGGTTTCAACTAATATAGAAAAAGGTCCTTTTATTGTTGTTACAGGACACGATTTGAAAGACTTGGCAATATTATTAGAACAAACAAAAGATAAAGGTATAAATATTTATACTCATGGTGAAATGCTGCCTTGCCATTCTTATCCTGAGCTTAAAAAATACTCACATTTAAAAGGAAATTTTGGAACAGCTTGGCAAAATCAACAGAAAGAATTTGATAATTTGCCTGGTGCTATTCTTTTTACAACAAATTGTATTATGCCTGTAAAAGATAGCTACAAAGACAGAGTTTTTACTACTTCAGTTGTTGAATATCCTGGTTGTGTTCATATTAGTGAAGATAAAGATTTTTCTCCTGTAATTGAAAAAGCTTTGGAATTGGGTGGCTATAATGAAGATGTTCACATGACAGGTATAAATGGCGGTGATGTCTTGACTGTAGGCTTTGGGCACAATACAGTTCTATCTGTTGCTGATAAAGTTATTGATGCTGTTAAATCCGGTGATTTAAAACATATTTTTCTTGTCGGAGGTTGTGATGGAGCAAAGCCGGGGAGAAATTACTATACGGATTTTGTTAAACAGTCACCGTCAGATACTCTTATTTTAACATTAGCTTGTGGAAAGTTTAGGTTTAATGATTTGGATTTAGGAAATATAGGTGAACTTCCAAGACTTCTTGATATGGGACAATGCAATGATGCATATTCTGCTATTAAGGTTGCTATTGAGCTTTCTAAAGCCTTTAATTGCAGCGTAAATGAGCTCCCTTTATCATTAGTATTGTCTTGGTATGAGCAAAAAGCTGTGTGTATATTATTAACATTGCTTTATCTGGGTATAGAAAATATTAGGCTGGGTCCATCTTTGCCTGCTTTTGTTTCACCTAACGTTTTGAATATTCTTGTTGACAAATTTAAAATTAAACCTATTTCTTCACCGCAACAAGATTTGGCTGATATTTTAGGATAAAATGTTTATTTTAATAACAGGGGCTTGTCTTTTATAGACTTGTCTCCTGTTCTGTCAGCCAAAAATGTTGATATAATTGGAATAATTACATAATAAATGCCGCCTAATATTAAAGCAGGTTTTGCTATTTTAATACCTTCAATATATCTTTCAAGCTCCGGTAAATCTTTGTTTATTTCTTTGAATTTTTTTATAAATTTTTCAGTCGGCTTGTTTAATGCACTATTTACAGCGTATCCTCCTGTTAAACATAAACCTGTTGATATCAATGAGTTGTGAATTAATGGTTTTTTTCTTTCTTGTGCTATTTTTTTGTTTTTTGATACCTGTTTGACAAAAGAAAATGTCAATAAAATGTCGGTTAATGACATAATATGTTGAGCAATATTCGTATCATAAAATTTCTTAGATGCTTTTTGTATACAAGATGTGTCTATGACCTTTCCTATACCTTGTGCTATTTTATCTGTTGCTTGATTGTATAGTCCTTTAAAAGAAATAATTTTGCCTTTGGCTTGATTATTTGTATTTTTTCCTTGATTTGTATCTTTATGCTTTTTATGGAATAAGACTGACATAATTGTCGGGATTAATGCACATGTTAAGGCTGATTTTGGCATAGCAATTATTAAGCCAAGTCCTAATTTAAAAATTTGTGTTGCAAACATATAACTCTTTGATTTTGTAAGAGTTTGAGCTCCATTTTTCAGGTTGTTTATTGTTGATTCTTTTAAATATTTTTTAGGATTTGTATCAATCTTTTTTACTGCTTTGGCTACAGGCATAGATGCTAATAACATTATAAGATATCCGACAATGCTTGATGAAACTGATTTTGCCGTTGCTAATTTTTTGTTTTCTTTATCTGTTTTTGGGGTAGACATTATTGAAACAGGTCTTGCTATTGTAGAAAGGCCAAGTGAAACTGTAGCTGAAAATAATGCGGAATTCTGTGAGGCAAGTTTTAAGCTTTTCAGCAGTAGCTTATTGTTATAAAGTCCCTTGAATGTAGGGTGATATTGGTTATTTGTAATATTATTTATTTTCATCTATCTTTATTAGATAACATACATAAAAAAAAGTAAATTGTGAGAATTATAGATTTTGAGTTTTAAAGAATTTATTAAAGCTGAATTAACAGGTTGGAAAAAGCTAGAAATAATTGGCTTATCAATTGTTTTTCTTATAATATTTGTTAATGCTTTTGTAATGAAAGATAGCATTGTAGCAGTAGTATCTGCTATATGCGGTATTCTTTATTCTACAATTGCAGGTAAAGGGAAAGTATCCTGTTATTTTTTTGGCTTGATGGGAACTTGTTGTTACAGTTGGCTTTCTTTTGAAAATGCTTTGTGGGGAAATCTTGTTTTATATATGTGTTATTATTTCCCAATGCAAGTTTTGGGAATTTTTGAATGGCGTAAACATTTAAAAAGTGAAACAAAAGAAATTTATAAAAAAAGATTATCTAACTCTCAACGATTAAAAATGTCTGCTTTAGCTTTTTTGTTATGTGTTTTTGCAGTTTTGACAATAAGTTTTTTTAAAGGAAGTAACCCTTTGTTTGATGGAATAACAACTGTTTTGTCGGTTTTTGGTATGTATTTCACGGTAAAAAGGTGTATTGAACAATGGATTGCTTGGATTGTTGTTAATGGATTATCTACGATAATGTGGCTTAATCTTGTGTTACATGGTGCTAAGGCTTATGCAACTTTGATAATGTGGTTTGTATATTTTATTTTGGCTATATACTTTTATATTTGTTGGAAAAAAGAAATAAGTGCAAAGTAGAAAGACTTTGCACTTATGGGATAAATATGGTGCATTAGTTGATTATTTTACGAAATAAGATGCATTTATGTTTGCATATAATTTGACAATTCCTGCTTGGATTGGACTTGAACTTTCAGTAGTAGAAGCAGAGGAATCCATTACAACGTTTTTTGCAAGAAGTCTGTATTGATAATTAGTATTGTTTGTTGAACAGCTTCCGTTGATTGATTTTATACCGTTTAGTGTATTACCTGCAGTAGTTGCAAGTTTTTCTGCTCTTGTATAAGCCTTTTTTGCGGCAAGTGCTAGAAGCTCGTCGCACTGGTTGTCATATGAAGAAACAGAAAAATATATGTTGTTTACATTAGTAGCCCCAAGTTCGATTGCTTTATCAATCATTTTTCCTGCATCTTTGATTTGCTTTGTATGTATAATCACATTGTTTGATACAACATATTTTTCTAAACTTCTTTTGTTATTTTTATAGCTGTACATTGGTGATGCATTGAAGTCTGCTGTTTTTATATAATCACCGTTTTCTTTGTTTATCATAGAAGAAAGTGCTTTGTATACTTTATCAGATATAATTTTATTTTCTTCTGTTGCTTTTTGAAGTGACTTTGAGTCTTCTGTTTGAACAGCTATATTTATTTCAACTATATCAGGCTGTAGTTCTGTATTTGCTGTTGTTGAAACGGAAACAAAACCTCTTTCTATTGCATCAGCTACAGCTTTTAAATTACCTGTGTTAAAAAATCCTATTGCAAATAATGCAATCAATGTTGCTGATAATAACTTTTTCATAATCTCTCCTTTTTTGATTTATTAACGCTTTCACAAAATTATAAACGATGTAAAATTAAAAAAGTTCATTTTTTTGTATAAAATAAAACTAATATTTAACAGATTGGCAAACTTTGGGGTTGTTATAATATTTTAGATAAACTGCTTTTTCATTTGCATCTACAAACGCCATACCTTTTATCAGTACAGATGTTTTTACATCTGGATTTAACATTGCTCTAAAATATTCTTCTTGTTCTTTGGGTGCAAACATACAGGTGGTTACATATTTCCCTCTTTGCCATTCATTTGTTTCAACATATATGCATCTGCCGCTGCCATCAGGTGCATATCCTTTTATCTCATATGTATCATGCGAATTGTAGGCAGTGTTGTATTTTGTCTCTTTGTAACTTTTGCAAACAGAAAAATGTCTGATAAAATCTTGAGAATATTTTGATGCAGCCAAACATTGCAATGCTGTACAAAAATATATTAGTAAAAGGATATTAATGATTTTTTTCATAATGGTTTTATTATATCAAAATAATTAAAATTAAGAAAAATAATGGATTTTGACATATGAAATAAATGCCAAAAGGAGCAAAAAGACTACAGTAGCTGCTAGTATCAAACAGCCACCCATTATTCCGTTTGTGATTTTATCTGATTTTATCAAAGCAGTTTCTTCAGTTTGTCTTAAATCTAAATTGAATTTTTCTACTGTAATATCAGGATATTTTTCTTTTATGTTTTCAAATTTTTTTATGTATACATCAAATGTTTCTTTTTCAATACTTACAACATTGCGTAATCTATAGTATGCGAGAAGCATTTTTATTTCATAACTCATATCTCTAACAATACAATCATCAGAGAATTCTTTTGTATCACTTTTTTTTAGTCTGTAGTATTTGTCTTCACATAAAAATTCAAAATAACACCAGTAATCATCTTCAAAAAACCATTCACGTCTTGTTTCAGGTTCAAAAATTACTTTTTGACAGGCAATTGCATTGCAAGGTCTCATCAGTTCAAAATATTCTTGTACAATATCTTTTTGATTGTCCATTGCTATATTTTATTATATTTAAACTTTTATGAAAACTACTAATCGGGTAATTGCTTTTTGAAATTTTTACAAATAGTGAAAAAAATCACTTTTATTTTTTTAGAATAATTATTGAAACCATATTAAGAATTTATAAAGATAAATCAGTCTATAAGGAAATTTTGCCTGCTTGTGTATTTTAAATAATTGTAAAAATAACACTTGCTTTTTTTGTTAGGTTGGGTTATATTAATAGTGAATATTTTCACGATAAAGGAGAATTTACACTATGGCAACAAAAAAACAAGCCGAAACTGAAAAGTTAGAAAAGGCTTTCAACAAATCAAATGAGGTTAAAACTCATGACGATTTAAAATTAATTATTGAAAGAGCTAAAAAAGCTCAAAAAATCTATGCTACTTTTACTCAAGAACAAGTAGACAAAATTTTTAAAGCTGCAGCCACAGCTGCTGATAAAATGAGAATTCCTCTCGCAAAAATGGCTGTTGAAGAAACAGGCATGGGTGTTATGGAAGATAAAATTATCAAAAACCACTTTGCAGCTGAATATATTTATAACAAATATAAAAGTATGAAGACAGCTGGTGTTATTTCTGAAGATAAAGCAAATGGTATTAAACAAGTTGCTGAACCGATTGGTGTTATTGCTGCTGTTATTCCTACAACAAACCCAACATCTACAGCTATTTTTAAATCATTAATAGCTTTGAAAACAAGAAACGCTCTTGTATTTTCACCACACCCAAGAGCTAAAAAATGTACAATTGAAGCTGCAAGAGTTGTTTTAGATGCTGCTGTTAAAGCAGGCGCTCCAGACGGACTTATTGCTTGGATTGATGAACCATCAGTTGAATTGTCTGCAGCACTTATGCATCACGAAGATATTGATATGATTCTTGCAACAGGTGGTCCTGGAATGGTTAAAGCTGCTTACTCTTCTGGTAAACCGGCTTTGGGTGTTGGACCTGGAAACACACCTGCTGTTATTGATGAAACTGCTGATATTAAAATGGCTGTATCTTCAATTCTTTTATCAAAAACATTTGATAACGGTATGATTTGTGCTTCTGAACAGTCTGTAATTGTTGTAAAAGATGTTTATGAAGAAGTTAAAAAAGAATTTCTTTTAAGAGGTGCATACATACTTAGTGATAAAGAAAGAGAAAAAGTTGGTGCTTTAGTAATCCAAAATGGCAGAGTTAATGCTGCTATTGTTGGTCAACCGGCAGCAAAAATTGCAGAAATGGCTGGTATTGAAGTAGAACCTGATACCAAAGTACTTATTGGTGAAGTTACTGATATCTGTGAAGAAGAACCATTTGCTCATGAAAAACTTTCTCCTGTATTAGCAATGTACAAAGCTAAAAACTTTGATGATGCAGTACAAAAAGCATATGACTTGGTAGACTTTGGTGGTGCTGGTCACACATCAGTTTTATATACAGATGAAAGATTCCCTGAAAGAATTGATGCTTTTGGTTTGAAACTTCACACAAGCAGAATTCTTATCAACTCACCATCTTCACAAGGTGGTATTGGTGACTTGTATAACTTCAGACTCAATCCATCATTGACATTGGGTTGCGGCTCTTGGGGCGGTAACGCAGTTAGTGAAAACGTTGGACCTCAACACCTATTGAACATCAAAACAGTTGCTGAAAGGAGAGAAAATATGCTTTGGTACAAAGTTCCTGCAAAAGTTTACTTCAAAAGAGGAGCTTTGGATTTGGCTCTTAGAGAACTCAGCGGCAAAAAACGTGCATTCATTGTTACAGATAGATTCTTGTTTAACTCAGGTATGACAACATCTATTACAAATACTTTGGATGAAATTGGTGTTGATTATCAAATCTTCTTTGATGTTAAACCTGATCCAACATTGTCTACAATTAATGATGCGATGATGATGGTTAAAGCATATGAACCTGATGTATTTATCGCATTGGGTGGTGGTTCATCTATGGATGCTGCTAAAATCTTGTGGTTAATGTACGAACAACCTGACACAGTATTTGAAGACATTGCAATGAGATTTATGGATATCAGAAAAAGAATTTGCATGATTCCTGAACTCGGCAAAAAAGCTGAAATGGTTTGTGTACCTACAACTTCTGGTACTGGTTCTGAAGTTACACCGTTTGCTATCATCACTGATGATCAAACAGGTGTTAAGTATGCAATTGCAGACTATGCATTGACGCCAAACGTAGCTATTGTTGATCCAAACCTTGTTGATACAATGCCAAAAGGTTTGACTGCTGTTTCCGGTTATGATGCTATTACTCATGCTATTGAGGCTTACGTTTCTGCTATGGCAACAAATTTCACAAATTCTAACTCTTTAGAAGCATTGAAGTTGTTATTTAGATATTTGAAACGTTCTTATGACAACGGTGCAAAAGATCCTCAAGCAAGAGAAAAAGTACACTATGCATCAACAATTGCTGGTATGGCTTTTGCTAACGCTTTCTTAGGTGTTTGTCACTCTATGGCACACAAATTAGGTGCAATGTTCCATGTTCCACATGGTATGGCTAACGCATTGTTAATCAACCAAGTAATTAAATTTAATGCAACAGACAAACCTGTAAAACAAACAGCATTCCCTCAATACAAATTCCCGAATGCTAAGGCAAAATATGGTCAAATTGCAGATGAATTAGGTTTGGGTGGCAAGAATGATGATGAAAAAGTTGAATTGCTCCAAAAAGCCTTAGTTCAAATGAAAAAAGATCTAGGATTGCCAATGTCTATTAAAGAATTCGGTATTGAAGAAAAAGAATTCTTGGCAAAACTTGACGAAATGGTTGAACTTGCATTTGATGACCAATGTACAGGTGCTAACCCAAGATACCCATTGTTTGAAGAAATTAAACAAATGTATCTTGATGCATATTATGGTAGAATATAATCAAAATATTTATATTGATTATTAAAAAGAACCGTCTATTATTAGACGGTTCTTTTTGTAGACAATAATATTAAAATTCAATATAATAATTTTATGGAAGTAGCTTTTTATAAATCTCCAATAGGTGTTTTAAAAATTTACTCATCTTCTTATGCTTTAAAGAAAATTGAACTTGTAAAAGAAAGAAATGACTTTGAATGTTCAACATTCAATTATAATGTAATAGAGCAAATAGAAGCATATTTTGCAGGTAGGTTGCATACATTTAATATCCCTGTTGAGTTCACTAATATCTCGGATTTACAGAGAAAAGTATATGATGAATTATTAAATGTCAGATTTGGTAGGACAATTACCTACAAAGAATTGGCATCAAAGGTTGGCTGTACCAATGGTTATCGTGCAATAGGCAATTCGTTAGCTAAGAATCCTGTGCCATTAATAATACCATGTCATAGAGTTATAAGAACGGATGGTTCTATTGGCAATTATAGTCTTGGCGGTATTGACAATAAAAGATTTTTATTAGACTTTGAAAAAAATCACTGTTAAAATTTTTATTCGTTTGTTTCTTCAAGTTTTGCTTTAATTGATTTTCTTCTTCTTATTAATTTTGATTCAGTAGTTTTTTTTGATATTTCTTCCTGAAATATATCTTTTGATTTGTTATTATCTTCCAAGAAATTTGATAAAATGCATGTTAAAAGTGTTTTTTGACCAAGATCAAAATTTCCGCTGAAAGTAATATTGGCATCATCATATGATAATGTATTTAAAAATTTTGCAAATTCTTTGATTATATTACCAAGGTCTGTAGAACTTTTTACTTTACTTATAGCTTCTGTAACTTTTTTTATTGAAATTTTAAAATCACAAGATTCTGCACTTGCTAAAATTTTCGCTTCTTTTTTACTTCTCAATCTATCTTTAAGTGACAATTTATAATCTCCTTATATGTTTTGATATCTTTAATTTAAATCATAATCTTTTTCTAATTGTTTTGTAATTAAATAATCTGAAATTTTAGATGCAAATTCCATATAATTCTGAGCCAAATTTGAGTCTCGGTTTATCTGATTTACCGGTACACCTTTGTTTATAGCTGACATCATTGTAAGATAGTTATTGGGTATTTTCCAATAAACTTTTTGTTTGACAACTTCTTCAATATCAGTAGCTTTGATATCTTCATTCTCTATATATCTGTTAAGTACAAGTTTTATTTTATCTTTTGAATAACCCAGTCTTTTAAAAAGTTCAATACAGCGTTGAGTGCTTCTTATTGCTGGTAAATTTACTATTGCAATTAATAGTATTAAATCAGACATGTCTAAGGCCATAACTGTTTTGGAGTCAATATTTGTACCTATATCTATGACTATGTATGAAAAACTTTTCTTTAGTATATTTATTAGTAATTTTATTTGATCAGATGTTATTTCTTTTGACTTTGCAATATTTAATGGATCAGCTATAACATAAAGGCTTGTATTTTTATATCTTGTAAGTGTTTTTAAAAGTTCTGTTTCATCAAAATTATGAATATTACTTGCTATGTAATCCATTGAAAAATTGGGTGTCATGTCTAAAAATGTAGATACATCACCAAGTTGCAAATTTAAATCAATTAAAGCAACTTTTTCTTTTGACAACTCGGCCAACTCTACTGCTAGGTTTACAGCAATAGATGTTTTGCCGATACCACCTTTATTTGAAAAAGTAGAAATGATTTTACAAGAATCTTTCTGTTCTGTATTTTTCATTTCTTTTCTAAGGTTTTTTATTATTTCAAGAAAATCTGTTTTTATAATAGGTTTTGTAATAAATTCTTTAGCACCAGCTCTCATTGCTTTTATAATTGTATCCGTTGATGCTTTATTGGATAATGCAATGATTGCGATATCTTTTTTTTGTTCTTTTATTGTTTTTATTACCTTAAGAGCTTTTTCTGGATTTTCAGAGATATCTATCAGAACGATTGCATTTTGAGAATTTATTGCATAATCACAACCTAGTTCAAAATCATAAAACTCAGAAAAAGTTTCTGAAGAAAAATCAAATCCCTCAATCTCTGACAAATAGTTTTTTATGATATTTCTTGTATTTTCTTCTCTGTCTATAACAATAATACTTATATTTGTAATATTTTCTGCTTCATCCATAAAAATAACCCACTTCAATTTTATCTGTATAGTTATTATACAGGAAAAAACAGAAATAAGAAATTATATTAAATAAAGCATATCACTTATCTATAAATAACAAAGTATTAATAACGATCAGCTGTATATTCTGATTCAACAGTTACATAAACAGGAGCTAGTTCATAAAGACCCGCAAGAATAGTTTCAAAATAATTAATAACTTCCTTCAACATTAAATAACTTCCTTTCACACAAAATTTTTCGTTTCACCTTCACATGTATATAAAAACATTTGGAAAAGAAAAATTGCCTGATTTTTACTTACTGTTAAATTTTCTTTATATGAATATTATAAAGTGTATTTTATATACTATCAAATATTTTTGTAATTGACAAGCGATACAGAGTATATATTTATTTTTGTTATTTATTATTGATATTTCTGGATTTTCAAGCTTTTAATATATTTTGTTTAAAAAATATGAAACTTCTTGCTTATGTAAATATTTCGTGTACAATTGGGGTATGTGTAGAAAAGGTCCTTTTGAGATGGAAAAGGACAAGGGAGAAAAAAGATGGCTATCTTAGAAAAATGGTCTGGTCTGCTTAAAGGAGCAGCACTTTCTGTGTCTGCTTTGTTTATGGCAGCAAACTCTGCATTTGCAGGGGAAGCCGATTTGGTAGTTCCAAATTTGGCAAGCGATCCACATAGCTTTAATCTGCTGTTGGTTGGTATCGCAATTTCCGTTTTGGGCTTGATTTTTGGTCTCATCGAATTTATCAAAGTTAAAAATTACAAAGTTCATGAGTCAATGGCTGCAATCGGAAACACTATTTTTGAAACTTGTAAGACTTACCTTATTCAACAAGGTAAATTCTTGCTAGGTTTGGAAATCTTAATTGGTCTTTGTATTGCATTCTATTTTGGCGGATTGCAGCACATGGGTTATCAAGGTGTATTGATTATTTTGGCATGGTCTGTAATCGGTATTCTTGGTTCTTATGGTGTAGCTTGGTTCGGTATTAGAATGAACACATTGGCTAATGCTAGAACAGCTTTTGCTTCATTGGAAGGCAATCCTTTAAAAGTATTGAACATTCCTTTGAAAGCGGGTATGAGTATCGGTGTATTGCTCGTTAGTGTTGAGCTTATCATGATGCTTATTATTTTATTATTTGTTCCTGGTGAACTTGCAGGTGCTTGTTTCATCGGTTTTGCTATTGGTGAATCACTTGGTGCTTCTGCTCTTCGTGTAGCCGGTGGTATTTTTACAAAAATTGCTGATATTGGTTCTGACTTGATGAAAATTCAATTCAAAATCAAAGAAGATGATCCTAGAAACCCTGGTGTAATTGCTGACTGTACTGGTGACAACGCTGGTGACTCTATCGGACCTACAGCAGACGGTTTTGAAACATATGGTGTAACAGGTGTAGCACTTGTTTCATTTATCTTATTGGGTGTATTCCCTGAATATCAAATTCAACTTTTAACTTGGATCTTTACAATGAGATTCTTGATGATTGTTACTTCAGTAGTTGCATACTGGATTAATACTGCTTTAACACAAGTTGTTTTTGGTAAAGCTGAAAAATTAGATTTTGAAAAACCTTTAACTAACCTTGTTTGGTTAACATCTGTATTGTCAATTGGTATGACATTTGGTGTTTCCAAATGGTTGTTAGCATCAATGGGTGAAAACCTTTGGTGGGTATTAGCAGGTATCATTTCTTGCGGTACTTTGGGTGCTGCTTTGATTCCTGAATTTACAAAAATATTTACAAGTCCTAATGCTATTCACACAAAAGAAGTTGTTACAGCTTCTCGTGAAGGCGGTTCTTCATTAACAATACTTTCTGGTATTGTTTCTGGTAACTTCTCAGGATTTTGGATTGGTATGGTTATCGTATTCTTAATGGGATTGTCATACTTCTTTAGCACAATGATTCCTGAAACAGTTATGATTTATGCTTCAGTGTTTGCGTTTGGTCTTGTTGCTTTCGGTTTCCTTGGAATGGGTCCTGTAACAATTGCTGTTGACAGCTATGGTCCTGTTACTGATAACGCTCAATCAGTTTATGAATTGTCATTGATTGAAGAACGCGAAGGTGTTTCTGAGGAAATTGAAAAAGACTTTGGTTTCAAACCAAACTTTGATGTTGCAAAACAACAATTAGAAGAAAATGATGGCGCTGGTAACACATTTAAAGCTACATCAAAACCTGTTCTTATTGGTACAGCTGTAGTTGGTGCTACTACTATGATTTTCTCACTAATTTTGGTTATCAAAAATACATTGGGTATTCAACCGGAACAAGTATTGAACATGCTTAACCCATATACAATTCTCGGATTGTTAGCAGGTGGTGCTGTTATTTACTGGTTCTCAGGTGCTTCTATGCAAGCTGTTACAACAGGTGCATACAGAGCTGTTGAATACATTAAAAATCACATTAAACTTGATGATGAAAATGTAAAATCAGCAAATGTTGCAAACTCTAAAGAAGTTGTTAAAATTTGTACTCAGTATGCTCAAAAGGGTATGATTAACATCTTTATTGCATTATTTGCTTTTGCATTAGCATTTGCTTGTCTTTCAGCTCCTACTTGCAAGACTGTAGCTCCTGTTGCATTCTTTGTAAGTTACCTTATTGCTATTGCTGTATTTGGCTTGTTCCAAGCTGTATTTATGGCAAATGCTGGCGGATGCTGGGATAATGCTAAGAAAATAGTTGAATGTGACCTTTGCGAAAAAGGTACACCTCTTCATGATGCTACAGTAGTTGGCGACACAGTAGGTGACCCGTTCAAAGATACTTCTTCAGTAGCTATGAACCCAATCATCAAATTCACTACTTTGTTTGGACTACTTGCTATGGAAATCTCTATCAATGAATCATTCAGACAAGTTGCACCTATTGCCGGGGTAATCTTCCTAATTGTTGCATTGATATTTGTATGGAGATCATTCTATGCAATGAGAATTCCTGAAAAAACTGATAATGAATAGTTAAATTTATTTCATTATAAAAGTTAAGCCCTCTGGAATCAAAGATTTCAGGGGGCTTTTTATATGATTATGTGTTAATTATTATTGTTTTGTTTTTCTTCCTCAAGAAGGAGTCTATATATTCCCATTAATCTGTCTAACCAAAACAACTTTGGATTGATATGTGTTGTATATTCTGCTGTTTTCTCATTATTGTTATATAATTCAAACTTGTCATTACCAAAATTTTCTGGGTCACAAGTTAGTTTTATATGATGAGTTTTGTCATTTTGTGTACGTTTTTCAAAAAGTGATTGTAAAGGATAAGAGTTAATTCCTTCAAATGTTGCTTTAAAAGATATTTTATTCATTGTTTTCTCCATTTTTTACAATTATATAAATCTTGTAAATAAGAATTTTGTTATATTCCTATATTATTGTAAAGATATATTAAATTTTTAAATAAAATTGTTATTAAAAATTAATAATTGGGAACATATTAAGTAGAGGAAATAAAAAAAGATTTTAAAATTTCTCTCTCTCTAATTCCTCTCTCTAATATGTGGTAAAGTTTAACCGGCGTCAGTCGGTTTTTTTTTGTTTTGTTTCTTGTATAATAAAAACACGCGAAAAACTATTGAAAGGTTTATTATGCTAGAACATATCCATGCTTTTTTAGGATATTTTTCAAAATTATTTGTAACATTGGACGGTATTGGACTTGCTCCTGTATTTATAGCACTTACGGCTAATTCAAAACAAAAATGGCGTAACATTATGATGAATAAATCTGTTGTTATTGCATTTTTTATACTCCTGTTTTTTGCTTATACAGGTTCTGTTGTTTTAGACTTGCTTGGTATCAGTTTGACTGCATTAAAAATAGCAGGGGGTATTTTACTTTTAATAATGGCAATAGACTTGGTTTTAGGAAATCCTGAGCCGGCGATGAATAATGAAAACAAAGAAGAACGTAAAGAGTCTATGAAAAGGACTGATATATCAGTTTTCCCTCTTGCAATACCGTTATTGTCCGGTCCTGCTACGATAACTATGCTGACTATCTGCATGAAAAATGCTGTTGGCAATCCAATAGACAGGTCATTAATTATTGCAGCTTTAGCATTAAACTTAATAGTTTGTTGGTTAATTTTAAAATTTGCTTCAAAAGTTAGTCAACTTTTGGGAAAGACAGGTGTGAGTGTTATCAATAGGATAGTAGGTATTCTGTTGGCTGCTATGTCTTGTGAGTTCCTCATGACAGGTCTGATTGATATTATAAAAAGTGCCAGGTAGTTAGAATGAATCAAAAAGAACTTGTAGATAATATTAATAGATTGAAGAAAGAAAAAAATGCAATTGTTCTTGCTCATACATATCAAAATGTTGAAATAGATGAAATTGCTGATTTTTCTGGTGATTCTTTGTATTTGAGCAGAATGGCTGCAAAAACTGATGCTGATATTATTGTTTTTGCAGGTGTGTATTTTATGGCAGAAACTGCAAAAATTCTTTCTCCTGATAAGACAGTTCTTCTTCCAAAGCTAAATGCAGGTTGTGCTATGGCTGACAAGATTAATCTGGAACAATTAAGGGCTTTTAAGTCTAAGTACCCCAATGTACCTGTTGTTTGTTACGTAAATTCTACTGCTGAAGTTAAGTCTGAATCTGATATTTGTTGTACAAGTGCAAATGCTGTGAATGTTGTTAAATCTCTTGGGGCAAAAGAAGTACTTTTTGTTCCGGATCAGCATCTTGGATCTTATGTCGAATCTCAGCTTGATGAAGTGAAAGTCATCACATATCCTGGCTTTTGTCCAGTTCATCATGCAATAACAGTTGATGATATAAATAAGCAAAAAAATGCCAATCCTAATGCGAAAGTTATGGTTCATCCGGAATGTCCTTCTGCTGTTACTGAATTGGCTGATTTCGTTGGTTCTACAACAGGGATTATAAAAACTGTTAAGTCAAGTGATGAAAAAGAATTTATTATTGTCACCGAAAAAGGCGTTGTTGAAAGACTTGAAAGAGATTGCCCTGACAAAAAGTTTATCTTGATATATGAAAAAGCAGTTTGTGAAACAATGAAACTGATACACCTTGAAGATATATTTAATTCTCTTAAAAATAATGAATTTGAGATTAAAGTTGATGAAAATATTATAAAAAAAGCTGTGATACCAATAGATAGAATGGTATCTGTTAATGCATAAGATATGTTAATGTTAATATTTATACAGATATTTCTTCAAGCAAAACAACAGCATCTACTGCCAGGCATTTGCCTTCGCCTATTGGCCCCATCCATTCCATTGATTTTGCTTTGATAGAAACTTGGTTTACATTTAGATTTAGTACATTTGCCAAATTTTGTTGAATATCTTTTATAAAAGGTCCTAGTCTTGGTTGTTGAGTCTTGATTGTTGCATCAATATTATTTATTCTGTATCCTGCTTTTATTACGAGATAAAGCGTTTGTGCAAGCAACTCAGTACTATCACATCCATAATATTGCGGATCATTGTCAGGAAAATGTTGACCTATATCTCCTAAAGCCAATGCACCAAGCAATGCATCGATGATAGCATGACAAAGTGCATCTGCATCTGAATGACCGAGTAATCCTTTGTTATGTTCAATTTTTACACCACCTAGAATTAAATCTCTTTCTTCTACAAATTGATGTAAGTCAAAACCTTGTCCTATTCTATATCCCATATTCTTCTCCTATGAATTTTATTACAGCTTTTACCACGCCATCATTGTCTACAGTTTCTGTGACATAATCAGCTATTTGTTTTAAATTTTCTGTAGCATTACCCATTGCTACTTTTGTCCCTGCGGCTAAAAGCATTTCTATATCATTGTCGTGGTCTCCGCAAGCCATTATCTCATCTTTTTTTATTTCCCATTTTTTTGCAAGGAATTTCACCGCATTACCTTTAGTTGCTTCTAAATTCGAAAATTCACAAAATCTTGGCGTTGATCTTATAACATAAAGTTTGTTTTTATATTTTTGTGCCATTTCTTTTTGAAGCGATTCAATTAATTGTGTATTATCATCAATTGCAAGAATTTTGTTCAATCCTTTTAATTCAATATTTTCACTATTCCCTATGACTTTATAGGTTATATTTCTTGCATCTACATATTGTCTGATTAAATGACTGTCTTTTTCAACCATTAATTCATCGTTGATATATAAGTTAAAAAAGATTTTTCGATTTTTTAATTCTTTAATAATTTCTCTGGCTAATGTTTCATCCATTGTTTTTTCAAATAGTGTATCATTGTTTTCGTAAATATTTTTTACTAGACCGCCTTGATAACAAATAACAGGTGTTTTTAGCTCAAATTCTTTTGCTATGAACCTTGTTGCAGCATACATTCTGCCAGTGCATAAAACTACTTTTATGCCATTATCCGAAAGCTTTTTTAAAGTGTTTTTGACTTTTTGGGTTGCTGTATAATCTTTTTTAAATATTGTCCCATCAATGTCGAGAACAAGCATTTTTATCATAGTTTGAAAGCCCGTGTTAGTGCGCAAATTGTCTTTGCATCATTAATTGTACCATTTTTTATGAGATTGTACACTTCGTTAAGCGGTAGTTCAAAATGCTCTAAAACCTCCCCTTCATCAGGGTTAGGTTTATCATATATCAAGTCAGTTGCTTTAAACAGGTATAATTTCTCGTTGCATATACCAAAAGTTGTAAAAATATAGCCAAGGGATTCCCAGTTTTTTGCAATGTATCCCGTTTCTTCTCTTAATTCTCTTTGAGCTGCCAAAAGAGGGTCTTCTCCTTTTTCTAATCTACCGGCAGGTAATTCTGTTTGTATCGATTTTACAGCATATCGATATTGTTTTACGAGAAGAATATTCTCATTATTTTTTATTGCACAAATAACAACACCACCTGGATGGTGAATAATTTCTCTATGTCTATGATATTCTTTTTCTCCGTCAGAAAGAATTATTTCATCATCTGTGATATCAAAAATTTTTCCTTTATAAACAGTTTTTGATGCTATTGTTTTTTCTTCAAATTTGTCCATTTTGTTAACTTTTTGTTTAAATACTTTTTTATTTATATGATGCAAAAATATCTTTAAATAAAAGGGGCTAAAAGCCCCTTTATTCTTCTTATTTATTTTCGTGTCTTACAGTAGATCTTAAATGCAGTTCCATTAATTGTTCTTCAGAAGCATATGTTGGTGCATTTGTCATAAGACATTTTGCTGCAGAGTTTTTCGGAAATGCAATTACTTCTCTAATAGAACTGTTGTGAGTTAATAAAGCAACAAGCCTGTCTAGTCCTATAGCAAGGCCAGCATGTGGCGGTGTTCCGTATTGGAATGCTTGTAGCATAAATCCAAATTTTTGTTGTACTTCTTCTTCTGTAAGACCTAAAGCATCAAAGACTTTTCTTTGAACTTCTGGTGAATGAATTCTTACTGAACCGCCACCAAGTTCTGTACCGTTGTATACAATATCGTATGCTACAGAACGTACATTCATCGGTTCTGTTTTCATCTTGTCAATATCTTCCAAATTAGGTGATGTGAATGGATGGTGCATTGCCATTACTCTGTCAAATTCTTGGCTGTACTCGAACATTGGGAAGTCTACTACCCATAGTAGTGCGTGTTTGTGTTTATCGATTAAATTAAGCTTTTCACCAAAGAACAATCTGAATCTTCCCATTACATCGTATGTAGTCTTTTTGTCATCAGCAACAAAGAAAACTATGTCTCCAGGTTTTGCATCAGCTTTAACTTTTAATGCTTCAATTTGTTCTTCTGTTAAGAATTTTAGAATTGGTGATTTAACTGTTCCATCTTCCATGTAGGTTATCCAAGCTATACCTTTAGCACCAAAAGAAATAGCTGTTGAGCGGATATCATCCATTTCTTTTCTTGAGTATCCTGCTATTCCTGGGATTTTGATAGCTTTTGCTATACCACCTTTTTTAAGTGTTTCTTTTACCGGTTCAAATGTTGATTCGAGCATAATGTCAGAAATATCAAACAATTCAAGACCGAATCTGGTATCAGGTTTATCAGAACCAAATCTGTCCATTGCTTCTTGCCAGCTTATTCTTGTAAATGGTGGTTGAACTTCAACTCCAGCAGCTTTAAATGCTTCTACGATTAAGCCTTCAGTTAGCTCTATAACATCATCTTGAGTGGCAAATGACATTTCCATATCAACTTGAGTAAATTCAGGTTGTCTGTCAGCTCTCAAGTCTTCATCTCTGAAACATTTTGCGATTTGATAGTATTTTTCTATACCACCTACCATCAATAATTGTTTAAAGATTTGAGGTGATTGTGGCAATGCATAAAATTTGCCTTCTTGTACACGACTTGGAACTAAATAATCTCTTGCACCTTCCGGAGTTGTATTTATAAGGATAGGAGTTTCAACTTCCATAAATTCAGCACTGTTCAGATAATTTCTAATTGCAGTAACAATTTTATGTCTTAATTTTAAATTATTAGCCATTTGCGGACGACGTATATCAAGATATCTGTATTTTAAACGTATATCTTCTTTTGTGTCATCGGATGAAAGTTCGAAAGGAAGTAGTTTAGCTTCAGAAAATATTTTAACTTCTGACGGGTACATTTCAATTTCACCAGTAGCAAGTTCAGGATTATATGTTTCTGGTGGTCTTTTTGAAATTTTACCAGTTACTTGGATTACATATTCATCTTTAAGTTTTGAAAATACATCATGCACTTGAGGATTTATTTGAGGGTCAGCTACTACTTGAAAAAATCCTGTTTTATCTCTTAATTCTATAAAAATAATTCCGCCAAGATCTCTAACAGCAGATACCCATCCTGCAAGTGTTACTTTTTTATCAATATCTTGAATTGTTAAATCCTCATTATAATGTGATTTTAAGTGTGAAAATGTTTTCATCTTGCTTTTCCTATCCTATTTATAATTTCCAATTTATAATTTTATTATTAATGTGAGACTTTCCTGTATAGCCTACATACAAATTTATAATAAACAAACCTGAGAATCAATTTTATGCTAAAATGTATTTAATTTAAAAATGAGTATAGATAGTAGTTATTAGGATAAAAATGATAAAATACGCAGTTAATTTAATAAAAAATTCTTTCCATCCTCTTCAGGTACCTGATTCAGCAAATGTTGAACATGGTCAATTAGTTTTGGTGAGAACCGAAAAAGGTGAAGAAGTTGCTAAAGTTTTTGCTGTAAGCAGCTGTATTTCTAAAGCTTGGGAAAAGAACATGCCTGAAGCGTTACCTTTGATTAGAGTTTTAGGACAAAAAGATAAAGAAGCTCTTGCTGAACTAAATTTTGCTGAGGAAGAAGCTTTTAAAACTTGTAAAGAATTGGTTGCACAACATAATTTGTGTATGAATCTTATACAAGCAAAGTATACTTTTGATAAAAGGAAAATAACTTTTTATTATACTGCTCCAGAAAGAGTTGATTTTAGAGGTCTGTTAAAAGATTTAACTCAAGTTTTTAAACGTGTAAGGATTGATTTAAGACATATTGGTGTTAGAGATGAAACATCTATATTGTGTGGCAATGGGCTTTGCGGTAGACCTTTTTGTTGCTGTACTTTCTTAAGAAAGTTTGATTCTATTAATATTAAACTTGCTAAGGACCAGGGAATGCCTATTACTCCAGGTAAAATTTCCGGTACCTGTGGAAGATTACTTTGTTGTTTGAATTATGAGTATCAAAATTATATTGATGCAGCTAAAGATATGCCGCCAATTGGATCTGGTGTTATGACTCCAGATGGACTTGGCAGAGTTTGTACATTAAATTTCTTAAGTAATGAAATCTCTGTTAAAACAGAAGATGGCAAAATTAAAAATTACAAAAAAGAAGAAATTGAAATGGTTGATGGTGATGTCAACATAGAAATTGATATTCAAGATACAACTGTCTATCAGGAACAATCTGATTATACTGTTGATATAAAACAGTTAGAGGATGATAAAAACAGTTCTACTGGAAATGTCTGATTATTTTGTTTAAGTTATCTAATTTTGTGGGAATTATAAGAATATGAAATCAACAAGAATGCAATATTGTATAAAATCTGTACCAAGCGATGATACATTTCAGATGGAGTCATTACTTAATGAGATGTCTTCTCTTGGTTGGGAGCTTTATACTATGCATGAAGTTGAGGGAGATGAAGGATACAATTATAATTGTATTTTTCTTAAAGAAGTCTCAGATGAAAAAGACAATGATGATGATACTGATGAAATTTTTGGTTATCAAACACAAATGCAAAAAATGATTTCTTCTAATAATGAACCATACGAGCTTTGTGTTGATATACAAAGAAAAATAAAAGAAAAAAGACAAAGAATAAATAGTATAAAATCTCTTATTGATGAAACCAATGAATCTCAAAGAAAAGATTTAAACAATGAGATGTCAAAAAATATTGAAGAGTTAGATGAATTAAAAAAACAACTTCAAAATGTAATTTCACCAGATGTTATGATTGAAAAAATTGGTGAAGATAAAATAAAAATTAAATTAAGTGAAGAAAATATAGAATTAGTAAATCCTGATTTGGATGCTAATCTTGTTGCACAAACTGTAAAAGTAAGACAAACTTTAGCTGATGAGTTAGGTTATATTATTCCTAAAATTCGTTTTGAAAATGATGAGACACTTCAAGCTAATGAATTTGAAATAGATATTAGAGGAGTATGTGCGGCTAAAGGTGTTGTTTATTGCGGGTATAAAGTCTTTTTTAAAGATGATTTAAATATAGCAAAAACTCCTAAAGATGCAATAAAAGATGTTGATCCTATTTTAGGAAAAACTATATATTGGATTCCAGAAGGAAAAACAAAGGATTTTTGGGTAAAAGGTGCTAACGCTTCAGAGTTTATTGCTAGAATTTTAGAATATGTTTGTATAAAATTTGTAGAAGAAATTTTTGATTATAATGATATAAACAGATATATTGAAATTGTTAGTGAAGACAATCTGTATTTAATTGAAAATATTATTCCTGATTTTGTTTCAATTGCTGAGCTTAAATATATTTTGACCAGTCTTATAAAAGAACGTGTTTCTATTAAAGATATAGTTTATATTTTTGAAAAAATTAATGATTTTGCAGATGAAGAAACTAAAGAAGACCTTTTAAGCAGAGTTAGACATTCACTAGCACGACAAATTTCAAAAGGAATTGCGAATGAAAATAATTTGATACAGGCATTCGAGTTATCTAGTGAATCTGTTCATTATTTTGAATCTAAGATGTCTGGAAAAAATTCTGTTATCAGAATAGATAACAATAAAGTTAAAGTTATTGTTAATAATATCTACAAAGCTTTAGATAAATTTTCTTTAAATTTTGATGAGATAGTAGTTATTGTTCCCATGGAAATTCGTCAGGTTACAAGTGCAGTTTTATCTCAAATGATACCAAATGTAAAAGTGGTTGCAAGAGAAGAAATAGCTTGTGGGTATAATTTGGAAATTATTGATAGAGTTTAGTATAAATAAACTATATTAGTTTATTTAAAATATGTTAAAATAACTTGTTATTAATAAAACAAAGGAGTTTTTATGAGTGTAGAAATGATTATTTTAATAGCAGTTTTAGTAGTTGTTGGTTTTCTTTATTCATTGTATAGAAGTGTTATTATTGCTAAAAACAATGTTCTTGAAGCTTTGTCTGGGATTGATGTTCAGTTGAAAAAAAGACATGATTTAGTTCCTAATATTTTGACTATTGCTAAAAAATTTATGGAACATGAAAATGAATTATTTGAAAAAGTTACAGAGTTAAGATCTCAAGCAATGAAAGCGCCTTCTGGTACAAAAGCAAAGTTTGCTGCAGAAAGTATGTTGGATAAGGCTATGAGTCAATTATTAGTATCAGTTGAAAATTATCCCGAATTAAAATCTAATGATACAATGCTACAAGCAATGAGAACTTATAATGAAGTTGAAGAACACATTGCTGCTGCCAGAAGATTTTATAATTCAGCTTTAACACAAGTTAGAAATACTGTTCAGATTTTTCCAGGTTCTTTGTTTGCAGGATTTGTAGCTGATGTTATAAATTATAGTTACTTTGAAGCTTCTGATGAAGATAGAGCCCCTGTAGATGCAGGTTCTATTTTATAGAAATTTTAATTTTATTTTAATAATAAAAAAGCAGGAACTTAAATTCCTGCTTTTTTATTCAGCGTGTTTATATTAATTTATACGACCTGTTCTTATTAGATTGATATATTTGTCTATTGCACCGCCTTCTTTATCCCAACTAAAATCATTATTGAGAGCGGTTTTTTGCATTTCTTCAAATTTATCACGGTGATTGTAGTATGTATCAAGTGCCCTTTCTAATGTTTCACAATAAGCATCATAGTTATTACCATAGCCTGAACCGTATAATAATTGTTTGTCACCTGTTTCATCAAAGAATGCTTTTGTTCTGAAACCGTCAATATTATCTTTGATAGTTGTTACCAAACCGCCTGTAGATGTTGCAACTGGAAGTGAACCTTTTGCCATTGCTTCTAACTGAGTTAAGCCACAAGGTTCAAATGCAGAAGGAACCAAGAACATATCTGATGCAGTAGCAACGAAGTCAGTTCTTAAGAAGCCTTTAATAAGAATTATTCTCTTACCTACATTAGGGTAGAATTCTGTCATATAGTGTTTAAATTCTTTTAATTTATCATAGGAACCTTTTTGTGAAATTGTGCCTCCAATTATAAATACAGGTAATTTTTCTTCAGGAGTGTTTTTATTGTGTTCTGCAAATTTCCACATCGCTTCTTTGAAGATTGAGTCAACACCTTTTTGTGGGTCTATGCGACCTGAATATGCAATAACTGGGGTATTAGAAAAATCATCTTCTTTTAAATCTGTCCTGTCAGCTTCAAATATCATGTATTTTCTATTATCAGATTCATCGTAAGGGAGTTGTTTTTCTCTTTCTATAATCTGTTTAAATACATTCATTATTGCATTTTTATTGTCAATTTTGTTTTGTAATGTTTTTTCATCGTAAGCTTTTAAACTTAGGTTATCAAAATTAATTTTAGGCGCACTGGGATCAGCGAGTGTTAAGTCTCCTTTTGATTTGTTCCAAACCTCATCCATATGGCTTTGGGTTGGTTCAATCAAAGCTTTTGAGTAACCATTTGTTATAGGTATTAATGTATGGCCAGGACCGTAATGTCTGGCTTTCATAAGATGCATTAATCCACGAGCTTTTTCATTAGATTTTACTAGCTCTTCCATATAATAGTCTGAAACCGGTACAACTCTATCAGCTAAAGACAATCCTGTTTTTGCTGAGTTGAAGTTTGTATATCTCATTAATGAACTTTTATCTTCATCAAATGCTTCATTCCAGCTTTTTGAATTACCGATAATATCCATACCATATGCACCAAAAAGTGTACCAAAGATATTTGTTCTATTCATATCATTGCCATCTGTAGCACCTTGGTGTTCACAGTTATGTACAATATAAATAGTCGGCAATTTGTCAAAATATTCTCCTGTTTCTTTTGAGATTGCACCTGTATCTGCTTCTGCTTGTGCTGTGTAGTTAAACATTGCAGCTAATGAGCCGGCATGCCAGTCATTTAAAAGAACGCAGTTTGGTGCTTTTATCCCTTTAAAGTCACCTTCTTTAATGCTTTTTATAAGTTCGTATACACTTTTTGAGAAAAATGCCATTCTGAAAACAGGATCAGCAAAAGGTGTATTTGCGTATGGTGTATTATTATTTGTTGCTTTGGGATCATAATCATTTATGTTAAAAATCTGATTAAATCTTGTGAAATTATTATTTGAATCATTTCCGTCTTCGGGAATTTCTAAGAAGATATGTTTTGTCGGCTTTTTATCTTTATTTGTTTGTAATTCACCGGTAAATATTCTTACATCAATATCTTTTAATTTTGTATTCTGTGAAGGGTCGTATATAGGTACATTGATTGTACCTTGGTATTCAACTTTTATTTCTGCTTTACCTTATTTTTTGTATGTATAAAAGAAATCATTACCTTTTTTTTCTAGTCTGTATTCTTTTCCGTTTACATACATTGGTGTAATAACAGACATGTAGTTTTTTTCATCTTTTTTAAATCTTTTGTTGAAACTGTTTGGTAAATCTGCTGCAACTTTGCCTAAACCGCCGTCTGATTTAAATTCATCAGTTTCTGCTGTCACCATCCAAGCTTCTATATCTTCAATTTTAGGCCATGGTCTTTCAGCATTGATTCTTGATATTGATTGATTTTGTATTTTATATTTAGAGTAATCGGATAATGTTGGAGAAAAGGCTGTTACATCAAAATTCATTCCATAGGGACGAACGTATCCTTGTTTCATTGGTATTACAGGAACAAACTCTTGTTCCTGGTTACCGTGTCTTATTGGTGCTTTACCAAATGATACCAGTGAACGATTTTGATTGCCTACCAATTCCAAAAAATTTTCTAAAAGTTTGTCGTTTGCATTTATTGATACAACATTATTACTAAATTGTTGTATACTTTGGGGACGATTGTATTTGTATTGTGACGATACCCCAATCTTTTGAATTGCGACCATTTTCTTTCCTCTGTTCTATATATCTTGTTATACAAATCCCGTAATAAAATTTTTTGTTACTTTGCAGAAAAAAAATATTTAATAGTTACAAAATTTAATATAAATTTAAGATAATATTATAATATGAATTTCAAAGAAAATTTTCAAGTGAAATTAAATACCCTATTGGGCGATTTTTTAGGGGGGGTAAATTCTGCGGTAATTACACTACCTCAAGCTTTGGCTTTCGGTGTTGCAACAGGTTTTGGTGCTGG
>CALUSQ010000017.1 GCA_944323475.1 Candidatus Gastranaerophilales bacterium | reverse complement strand
GGAAAGGAAATAGGTATTGGGGCAATATTAGGTGCTCCTTTTTTGCTTTCTACATTAGCTATGTTTGTTACTGGATTAGCTGTTGTAATATTTTGGAAAATGGGTAAACGTGAAAGGAAAATGAATGCAAATTACGTTGTTATGTTTCGTGATTTAAAATTCTTTTTCTTTAGTTATACTTTAGCTATAGCAGCAGGTTTTATTCATTTTAAACCTTTAAAATATGCCTGTGCGGTTGCCTTGGTTGCTTATTACTTGTTGTATGTATTTAAAACTCTCAATTGTTCTCATTCTGATTGTACAGAAAGTGCTGATTTGGATGAGCTTTTGTTTGAAAGAATCTTTAAAAAATACAATGCATTTCTTATTTGGCTTCAAGTATTGGTTTCTATTGTTGCATTGATATGTTTTGCACATATGTTTGTCGGACAGATAAGATATTTCGCAGAGCTGTTTAGTATCAATCCTCTTGTTTTGAGTTTGATACTCGCTCCTATAGCAACAGAACTGCCTGAGAAATTTAACAGTGTGCTATGGGTAAGCCAAAAAAAAGATACTCTTGCTTTGGGTAATATTACAGGGGCAATGGTCTTTCAAAGCTGTATACCGACAGCGATTGGTATACTTTTAACACCTTGGGTTTTTGGAACTGAATCTGTAATAAATATTATTCTCGTATATCTTTCTACTATAGTTTTGTTTATAAACTTATACAGAGACAAAGCCTTTAGTGCTCATATACTTGTTACATGCGGGTTATTTTATTTGATTTATCTTGTTTATATATTTTGGGGTGTAATGAGATAGGCAAATTTCTCCCTCATTCACATTATTTGCTTAAAGTAATATAGTTTTTAGACGATATAAAGTTTATAATTTAATTAATAAGGCGGACAGTAAAATGCTTTTTAAAAGAAAATGTAAAATAACTTTTATAGCACATGGTGCAACAATTTATACGGAAGAAAACAGAATCTGTGATAAAGAAAGTCATCCGCCTTTGAATGAAGTGGGACAAGAAGAAGCAGAGCGTATAAGTGAATGGATTGTAAAACGTTCTCCTCAGGTTGACAAGATATACACAGGAGCATCTTTAAGCTGTATACAAACAGCTACATATATTGCAAAAGAATATGGTCAGGATTTTGAAATTAGACCCGAATTAAAAAATCAAGAGTTTGGTATATGGAAAGGTCTGAATTATACAGAAATAGAAGAACGTTATCCTGAAATGCTTCAAAAATATCATGATTTAACATCCAGTTATGCTCCGGAAGGTGGAGAAACTCTTATAGAATTTGATGAAAGAGTAGAGCAGACTGTTAATCAGCTTATTGAAGAAAATATAACAAAGAGAATTATTGTAGTTACGCACTCAAACTTTATCAGAGCTGCAATAAGAAATGCACTTGATTTGCCTGTTGAATATCAAAACAGAGTATTTATTCCTACAGGAAGTGCATCTCAAGTAAAATATTACAAAGGTTGGAATATTTTGATGTATAGCGGACACGTTCCTTTGTGCTAGCTATCTTGCAACTCTTCCCCACCAGCGTACTTCGCCAATTACTTCAAAATCAAATGTAGGATTTTGATTTAAGTCAATTTCAAAACACCTGTATTTGTCATTGTCAGATACAATTCGAATTGTATTTGGCGGAATTTTTTGAAGCCTTTTTGCATAAAGTTGACCATCTACCCTAACACAATATATTTTTCCATCGTGTATTTCTGTTCTTGAACGATCTACAAGCAAGCTGTCACCGCCTTCTATTGTAGGCATCATGCTATCACCTTGAGCGAAAATCATTTCTGTTTGATTTTTGCTAAGTCCAAGATCGTCAACTAATTTTTTGCTTATGGAATAAGTAGCGGTCTGTCTTTCATCGTATACAGTAACCCCATATCCCATGCTGGCAACGACTTCACCTTTTATAGGGATATTTATACAATCATCTTTAATTATGGAAATTTTAGAAGGTTCAATTTGTATATTGAAATACTTTTCAAGCATTTTTATTTGATTAGGATTAAGTT
This sequence comes from Candidatus Gastranaerophilales bacterium, assembly GCA_944323475.1. Lineage (GTDB taxonomy): Bacteria > Cyanobacteriota > Vampirovibrionia > Gastranaerophilales > Gastranaerophilaceae > Limenecus. The sequence goes on along the minus strand of CALUSQ010000017.1, from coordinate 41,414 downwards.
CTTTGAGTTTTATTTGGCTTACATATTGCCTTGTAACGTCAAGTGCTTTTGCGATTTCAGAATATCTTATACTTTTGGCAAGTTTGCCTGTAATAAGACGTATAACGTCATCTATGTTCATATTTACTCCGTTTAGCCTTTTATAAATCTTGTTTACAATTGTAAAGTATTGCTTGACAATTGTAAAGTATAATTTTATAATTTTATTGAAGTTGTTACAAATTTTTAGATTTACAGAAATAAATAAAAAAATGCCTGACCCCCGAGATCAGGCAGATATATACTTCATTTAAAATACTAGCATAAAATTTTTGTAAGTACAATTATTTCTTAAATCTTAAAAAACAAAGATATATACTTATATGCACATTATTAAAAATATTTACAATACTGAAACTTTACTTGGCATGCTTGATACAGCAATTTCCTTGATGATAGAAAATGATATCTGTTATTGCTGTCCTGTATCAAATGACAGGTCTAAAAAGATTTGTAATGATGTTGATTTGTGTAGAGCATATATTTTTGAAGGTCTGTTAAAAATAGTTAGGATTGACAAGGGGAAAAAATGTATATCTCAGATGAACACAAAGAAATTATAAAATATGTTAAAAAGGGATTAACTAACATTGAAATTGGCGAAGAACTAGGATATAGTCCAAGTGCAATTAAAAAGAAATTAAAATTAATTTATCAGTTTTATAATGTAAGAGGTAGAATAGATTTAATTGGTAAACTATTTAAATATTCTATGTAAATGGGATTTTTATGAAAAAAGCAGCAATATTTGATTTGGATGGTACATTATTGTATACATTGGAAGATTTAGCTGACAGTACAAATTATGCATTGAGCTGTTTTGGCTATTCTCCTTGTTCTGTTTCACAGGTAAGATCTTATGTGGGTAATGGTGTTAGACTTTTGATAGCAAGGGCTCTACCTCAAGGAGAAGCCAATCCTGTTTTTGAAGAATGCTTGTCGACATTTAAAAATCATTACAAAAAAAATATGTATAACAAAACAAAACCGTATGACGGTGTAATTGAAATGTTAGATAAATTAAAAGCTTTTGGTATAAAAACAGCTGTTGTTTCAAACAAATTTGATATTGCAACAAAAGAACTTTGTTATCACTATTTTGACAAAAAAATTGATATAGCAATAGGTGAGTCTAAAAATATTAGAAAAAAGCCCTCTCCTGATAGTGTTTTGGAAGTGATAAAAATATTTGAATTTGATAAAAAGGATTGTGTCTATATTGGTGATTCTGAAGTGGACATACAAACAGCTAAAAATGCCGGTATTGATTGTATAAGTGTAAATTGGGGATACAAAGATACTGATTTTCTTATAAGTAAAGGTGCAAGTTGTATTGTAGAAAATTGCGAAGAACTTTTAAAAAGCATAACGACCTAAGTGGGCAGTTTTTACAAATCAAAATTTTTTGCTTATACTTAGACTATGACTAATAAACGTAATATAAACAATGTTCGAAATTTTTGTATAATTGCTCATATTGATCATGGCAAATCTACGCTCGCTGACAGACTGTTGGAATATACAGGTACAGTTGCTCAGCGAGATATGCAAAATCAACTTTTAGACTCAATGGATATTGAACGAGAACGTGGTATTACAATAAAACTCAATGCTGCAAGGATGAAATATAGAGCAAAAGACGGACAGGAATATGAACTCAATCTTATTGATACGCCTGGTCACGTCGATTTTTCATATGAAGTTTCTCGTTCTCTTGCGGCTTGTGAAGGCGCATTGCTGATAGTTGATTCTACACAAGGAGTAGAAGCTCAAACACTTGCAAATGCTTACCTTGCTATAGAACAAGACTTGGAGATAATTCCTGTTATAAATAAAATTGATTTGCCTTCAGCAGATGTTGAAAGGGTTAAGGAAGAAATAGAAGATGTTTTGGGTATTGACTCTGAACATGCAATTCCTGCAAGCGCAAAAGCAGGTATAGGGATTGAAGAAATTTTAGAAGCCATTGTAAAATTTGTTCCTCCTCCGGAAGACACGTCTGATAAGCCATTAAGAGCATTGGTTTTTGACAGTGCTTATGACCCTTATCTTGGCACATTGTGTTTTTTCAAAATAGTTGATGGAAACATAAAAGTAGGCGACAACATAAAATTTATGGCATCCGGTAACAAATATGAAGTAGTTGAGCTTGGATATTTGAACCCAAACCGAGTACCAGTAAAAGAACTTAATACCGGTGATGTCGGTTATATGGCTTGTTCTATTAAAGAACTTACAAGGTTTGTTGGTGATACTGTTACAAATGCAGAAATTCCTGCCAGTGAACCATTACCGGGGTATAAAGAAGCTTTACCTGTCGTTTTTTCAGGATTGTATCCTGTAGATAACGAAGACTATCAGGATTTGAAAGAATCTTTGGAAAAACTTAAACTTAATGATTCTTCTATTACTTTTGAACCGGAAACATCATCTGCTTTGGGATTTGGTTTTAGATGCGGTTTTTTGGGTATGCTTCATATGGAAATAGCTCAGGAACGATTGGAAAGAGAATATGATTTGTCTCTTGTTACGACTGCTCCTTCTGTAGTTTATAGAGTCCATAAAACTGATGGAAGTATTGTCGAAATTGACAATCCGGCGAATCTACCCGACCCGCAGTATAGGGAGTTTATTGAAGAACCTTACGTAAAAGTAAATATCATTGCGCCAAATGATTATACGGGTACATTAATGGAGCTTTGTCAGTCTAAGCGAGGTATTTTTATAAATATGCATTATATTGACAAAGTTCGTGTGGATATTGAGTATGAAATGCCTTTGAGTGAGGTTATTGTAGATTTTTATGACCAGTTAAAATCACGTACTAAAGGTTATGCAAGTATGGATTATGAGTTTAAAGAATACAAACGTTCTGATTTGGTAAAACTTGATGTAATGCTTGCAGGTGAAATTGTTGATGCACTTAGTGCCATTGTTCACAAAGATAATGCTTTTTATGTTGGGCAAAAACTTACGGCAAAACTTAAAGATATTATTCCAAGACAAATGTTTGAAGTTCCAATTCAGGCTGCAGTCGGCGGAAGAATTATTGCGAGAACAAATATTAAAGCCTTAAGAAAAAGTGTATTGGACAAATGTTATGGCGGTGATATTTCAAGAAAAAGAAAACTGCTTGAAAAACAGAAAAAAGGTAAAAAACGTATGAAAGCAGTAGGTCGTGTTGAAGTTCCACAAGAAGCATTTATGGCGGTATTAAGTCTTAGCGAAGATTAAGAACAAGAGGTATCTATGGCTCATATTCACTGGTATCCTGGGCATATTGCAAAGGCAGAAAAAAAGCTCAAAGAGCTTATAAGCCTTGTTGATGTAGTTATAGAGGTCATAGATGCTCGTATTCCTATGAGCTCTGTTTATCCTGATATTAAAAAACTTCTCGGTGAAAAACCAAGATTAATCATTTTAAATAAAGCTGACTTGGCAGATGAAAGCAAAACAAAAGAATGGAAAAAATATTTTGAAGAACAAACAGGCTTTCCTGTACTTGCTTCTTGTGCTTCAAAAAACAATGATATTTCTATAATTGTCAACAAAGTCATTGAATTGGCAAAACCCAGAATAGACAAACTTGTTGCAAAAGGTTTGTTACCAAGACCTGCAAGAGTTGTTGTGGTAGGTATGCCAAATGTTGGCAAATCAAGCATAATAAATAAACTAATTAAAAAAGGAAAAACCAAAGTCGGGGCAAAAGCAGGTGTAACTCGTCAACAACAGTGGGTTAGGGTTAATCCTAAAATTGACTTGCTTGATACACCTGGGATTATCCCGCTAAAACAAGAAGACCAATCAAAAGCAGGTAAATTGGCAATGGTAAATTCTGTAAGTGAAAATGCTTATGAAAATGAAGAAGTTGCTCAAGAACTTTTGGATATACTAAAAGAAAAATATCCTAAAAATGTTCAAGAATATTATAAAATTGAAAATGATTTTACTCTATATGAAATAGCCAAAAGCAGAAATTGGATTGTAAAAGAAGGTCAACCCGATGTCACGAGAACAGCGGTAATGGTTTTGACAGATTTTAGATCCGGACGTATAGGTAAATTTACGCTGGACAGTTTGGAAAAGCATGATGAATAAAAATACATCAAAAATTCAAGAACTTTTTGAATTTGATAAAAAAAACAAAACAAATTCAGACTATATAATAGGAACAGATGAAGCAGGCAGAGGACCTGGGGCAGGTCCTGTTTTTGCTGCAGCTGTTTGTTTTTTATCGGATATTGATGATGAAATTTTTGAAAATTTATCTATATTAAATGACTCTAAACAGCTGACTGAGAAAAAAAGAGAAGAACTTTTTGAACAAATAAAAGAATTGGAAAATAGCGGGAAATGTATATGTTCAATTCAAGAAGGAAGCGTTTCACAAATAGATAAAATGAATATTTTAAATACTTCTTTAGACTGTATGAAACGTTCTTGTGAAAGTGTAATAAATCAAATTAATTCCAAGAATATAAAAGTTCTCGTAGACGGAAATAGATTAATAAAAAACTTTTTATTTCAACAAAATACAATTGTAAAAGGTGACTCAAAATCAGCTTCGATAGCAGCGGCTAGCATTCTTGCCAAAGTTAGCAGAGACAGGCTTATGGAAGATTTGTCAAAAGAATATCCCCAATACCACTGGGAAAAGAATAAAGGTTATTTGAGCGCTGAACATATTGAGGCAATAAAAACTTATGGTGCAACAAAATTGCATAGAAAAAAATTTTTGCGAAATATTTTGGGAACAACAAATCTAATTTCAAAAAGAAAAGAAACTATAGAGAATGATGAATCTCAATTGTCATTGTTTTAGTGAGTAATAATTACACCTTGTACTTCTTTCGAAATATTTAAAGAATTTGAAAGACTGTTTAAAAGTTCTGCAGCGGTATTTGCACTGTAAAATTTTCCGCTTGTAACAAGAGCTGTACATTTTAATTGATTATTTGCTTCTTGGTCGTAAATATTAAAAGCTATTACATCAATAAAAATATCTTGGCGTGTTTTTTGCAGCTCCATTACATAGTCACAAGGACTTTCGTCACAATTTTCGCCGCCGTCTGTGAGTAATATTATTCTTTTTTTGCCTTTTACTCCTGCAAAATCAGAGTTTACAGCTTGTTTTAGGGAATAAGTTATAGGCGTCCAACCTGTTGGCTTCAATGAAAATAAAGCACTTTGTATTGATGAAGCTGAATTTTTTACCATTGGCACTATAAGAGAGCTTGCTTTACAGGCCATTCCCGGTACTAAATATCCGCCTTTGTGACCATATACTCTAAGACCGACTCTTTTCTCTGTTGGAAGTTCTGGCAAAAGTTCCTGCATTGTATCCAATACCATATTTATTTTTTTTGTACCGTTAATTTTTTCATTCATACTGTTTGAAAAATCAACAATAAAAAGGATAAATTCTTCTCCTTCTTTTTGTGTATAACCTTTTTGAATTTCTGCATTTGATTTATATGCACTAAAAAAAGTATTTACAATCCCTGTTAAAACTATTAATATAAAAGTAAATATTAGTTTTCTCGGTATATTTATTAACATTTAGGAGTCTCCATGAATACGGATTATGAAGGTTGCAATTTTTTTGATGTAATTGCTACAAGAAAAACTATCAGAAAGTACACAAATGAAATACCCCCTCTTGAGGCTATAAAAAAAATAGCCGATGCCGGCAGACTTGCCCCCAGTACGACTAATACACAAAACTGGGAATTTATTGCTATATATGACAATGAAACAAAAGAAAAAATGGCCAAAGCTGTTAATGACAAATATGACGAGCTTAAAGATTTTGTACAATCAGAAGAAGATAAAAATAAAATAAACGGATATAAATATTATTCAATGTTTTTCAACAAGGCACCTGTTGTCTTTGCTATTGTTGAAAAAAAGAGAATATCTACAATCCTTTCTATTCTAGAAAGAAACGGCATGACTGATGATTTGCTGCGATATTATGACAACAGATCTTCTATTTTGAGTATGGGTGCAGCTATAGAAAATATGTCTCTTTGTGCACATGCTATCGGATTAAGTTCTTGTTGGATGTGTGCACCATTGGTTGCTCAAAAAGAATTTGGTGAAATACTAGGTCTGAATCCTGATGATAAAGTAGTGACAATTTTGTCAGTTGGGTATCCTGATGTTTCTGCAATGAATCAAAATAAACCTAAAAAAACTTTGGATGAAGTTTTTAGAATTGTTTTATAAGTAATAGATTATTTTGTTAACTTTTATTTAACATATAAAGTTAACCTAGCAAAAAAATAATTGTTGTTTATTTATAATTATGGTATTATTGCAAAATAATGTGTGGAGGTTTTTTTAACTATGACAGAAAGAAAAACTGCATCAGAAATATCAAATAGTTACGAAAAAATCGAGAAAAGTGAACTTAAACGTATAGAAATTACAGAGTTACCAAAACAAATACCAGATTTTAAAAATACGTTTGAGTCAAAAGATTCTGTTATAAAAAAATGGCTTTCAGATTGGATTACTTCTGCATTGAACAAGGGTAAGATTAAAGATAATACTCTTTTACCTAAGAAAGCTGATCTTGCTTATTATCTTGGTGTTAGTGTAGGCACAGTTCAAAATGCAATAAGATTTGTAGAAGATGCAGGTTTGCTTGAATCAAAACAAAGAATAGGTACTTTAATAAGAACTTCTAAAAATTCAAATCCTATTATTAGAAAAGCTGCGTCAAAAAGAGAAAAAGTCATTTCACAAATTAAAAAATATATAGTTGATAATAATTTGCAAATAAATCAACCACTTCCTTCTGCAAGAGCTTTGTCTTCTATTATTGGTAATTCTACTAATACAACAAGATTGGCATTAGACTATTTGTGTTCACAAGGAATCATTGAAGCAAAAGCTTTTCGTTCAAACGATGCGAACTGGATTTTGAAAAAAATTCCTAATTTTACAGAAGAAGAAAAAGAGTTCATCAAAACTAATGATATAAACTCAAAAACACTTGTGGAGCAGGTTGAAAAAGAGCTTAAAGAATACATTAAAAAAAATCACAAAGTTGGTGACAGATTACCTGCTCACTTTGAGTTGTCTGAAATTTTAAAAGTTAGTATCAAAACAGTTCATGATGCTATGAAGAATCTTATTGATGAAGGTATTTTGTTAGCAAGACGTGGAAGATATGGAACTACGATTATTAAAATTCCTGATTCAAATGTATTGCAACCTACAAATGAAGTTTCTATATTAGCTTCTTCTATATTTGCAAAAGCTGAAGATGCTGCTTTTTACAGCTATCAAAAAATTGAAAATATAATAAAAAACTATATATCAGAAAGTTTTGATATTGGTGACAAACTGCCATCAATGGAATCCCTTTCAGAAAAGTTTGATGTATCAAGTAATACAATAAGAAAAGCGTTACAAAATCTTTCAAAACAAGGCTATGTAAACTTTTCAAGAGGCAGATACGGCGGAACATTTGTTGCTGATTTACCGGAAAAAGAAGGCCCGGAAGCATTTAGATGGCTAGCTGTTAGCTCACAATATACAATATCTTATGATAACGAAAATTAGTTTTTTAAATTAAAATGACACCAATATCTCCTATCACAAATATACCCGCTGTTTTTCATAAGTTCAATAATTCTCTTTTAAAAAATAATCAGAATGATAATAATGTGACTAATATTTTGAAAAAAGGTCCGAGAGATGTTGAACTATCTCAAACAATGCCTTGGCTTCAAAATAAAGCCTTGGAAGATGCAATTATAGAACTAAGAGAGCTTAAATTTGAGCCTGAAGATATAAAATATCTTAAAAATATGGGGGTAAGTGTTCCTTTTAAGTCAGGAGCTGATGCCGTAAAGTTTATTGAAAGACAAAATATAAGAATACTTTTTGATAAACCATCAGAGGAAGGTATTCATGCACAATATGATTTTGGTAAAAACATAATTACTATTAATGACAGATATAAAACTTCTATTGATTTTCCTGTTATTTTAGCTATTGCAGAGGCAATTTTGCATGAAACTGGGCATGCAAAAGACAATGATGGAGAAAGTTCTGTACAGGAGGAGATAGACTGTTTGGGGATGAATGCGATAGCACATCGTGCTTTTCTAAGAAAATACGGTGATATATTCTCAGATGCAAATGAACCTATTATAAAAGACGGTGTAAGTGTTTATGCAAAGTTGTTTTTTGAACCTGATCCTTGGAAAAATAAACTTATACAACGTATAAAAGAAAAATATGGCGATTTGGCATCTGGGGACAGAGTCCACCCTCCAGGACCGCTTGCAAGGTCTATTAAACGTGATATACCAGTAAATCAAATACAGTATCATTTTTAATTGATAAAATTTTTAAATATCTGTTACAAACTGTAAATTCTAAAAAAATATTTATAAATGGCTAGCAAAAATTTTTTTTAGAAGTTTTACAATTATAGTAAATTGTGTAGCACCTGTTGACAATTTATGCTATAATTATCTCATCAAGTCTAAGACCGATTTTATATATTTTTTTACAATTTTTTTAAAGGAGGCTCTATGTCTACTAACACTGCATCAAAGGAAGTTAAAGAAGTTAAATCAAAATTTAACGATGAATTTGACTCTTATTTGAAAAAACAATGCTTAAAAACTACATTCAACGGTTTGGAATTAGAAACTTTCAGCTGGTACAAAAAAATGTTAGGACTTGTATAACAAGAAAATTTAAGCATTTGATTTGCATAAAGAATTAATAAGAGAGGGCATGCTACCCTCTTTTTTGCTTTTTTACGGCTTTTTGTTGAATTTTGTTGGGAAAAAACAATAAAAATTTATTGTTTAAAATCGCTTCTTAATTCATAAAAATTTTCTTTTGCTTGTTTGTACAAGTCATTGAGTGCGGTTTCAAGTTTTTGTCTGTAAATTTCAGTTTCTTCTTTTGAACAGTCTGATGGCACATAAATTGGTTCACCATATAATGCAATTGTTTTTACACCAAGTATAGGAAATCTAAATTCATCCCAAGTATTAAATTTCAAAAGCCATTTTGATGGTGAGTACCATGTCATAGGTACAATAGGGACTTGAGAAAGTTTTGCAATATTAATTATTCCGTCTTTAACAATACCTTTTGGTCCTCTTGGCCCGTCAATTGTGATTGCGGCACATTCACCTTGCTCTAATTTTTCAATCATTGCAAGACTTGCTGATGCTCCGGCTCTTTTGTGAGAACCTCTTATAACTTTGATTCCAACCTGTTCTGTTGCTGCTGCAATAATTTCTCCATCATTGGATTTTGAAATCATTACATTTAAATTACCTCTGTCTTCGTTTGCATAAAGTGCACATTGATGCGCATGCCAAAGTGCAAAAATTACAGGTTTTTCTTTAGGAAAATTTATATTTTTGCAGTTGTAAAACCAGCTTTCAAATGTATAAAATCGTCTTATTAAAAAAGACAAAAGAGGTATAGTATATTTCTTATCAATTTTGAACATAATATATATTGTATACAAAACAAGCTAGTTGTACATTTTGTAAATTTTTAGCCTGTATATCTTATTTGTTAAGTATTCCGTTTGTGTTATCATTTACAATGAAATTTGTATTTTATGCATTATTAAATAATAGTTTATTGGAGTTTAAAATGTTTTCAAAATGTACTTTTATTCAGAATGTAAAAAATAAGTTTTTCAAAAAAGATGAAGATGTTTTTAAAACAATTAATTCTTTGTATAAAAAATTGAAAGATTTGTATGAGTACTCTTCTATTTCTGATGAAAGAAAAGAATATTTGAAAACTGTTATTGAAAAAAATGGTTATTTGCCATATCCATATGTAAAAGCACTGGAAGAAATTACAAATGCTGAAGTGTTGTATGGTCTGGAAATAAAGTGGAAACAAAATGGTGTAATGAATGATGACGGGGATTTCGTTTTCAAAAATGATGAAATATCTCCTGCTCAACGAGCAGATTACACGAATGGAGATTGGCTAAAAAGAGAACAACACAATATAAAACTTATAAACCTTGCAGGATTGGGGGATGGAAACAAAACTCAAGAGACGGGAAAGCTTATTGATTGGCTTCGTCAAGTTTTAATACTACCTGCCGGTAATAAAGATGCAAGAGTGCTTGGTACAACGATTTATTTAATACCTTTTCATCCTAGAGAGTTCGGTTGTGCATATTTGCCTGTGAGCAGTGAAGTAAGTCCTAATTTGGAAGATAAAGAAATTACCCAAAAACTTGATATTGATACAAAGGGACAAGTTCAATTTTTTGTAAAAATGGCACAGCTTGCAGGTCATTGTGTAATTTATGATGTATTACCTCAAACTGGCAGATTCTCAAAAATGGTTCTAGCAAATCCTTATATTGCTAGATGGTATGATATAAAAAAACTTATTTCTTTGATTGAGTCTGAAGCAAATGAAGTGGAAGAAGATCTTAAAGCTGATGGCGATTTTGATGTTGAAGATGTGAGCATCGTGGCTGATATTTACAGAAAGGTTTTAAATAGCGGTTCAAATTCTTTGTCAGAATATTACCAAAGTATCTATGATAGATTTGAAGAAAAAATCGCACCAAAGAAAAAAGAATATTCTGATGAAATGATGAAAAAATCTTCACAGATAAAACTACAAACTCGTGTTTTAGAAATAGTATCAAGAATAAATGGTTTTAAAAATTCTCAAAAAGTTTCTGAAGATGATATTGAAAAACAAAGTGAAACAATACGTGAATTAATAAAAGAAGGTCTTTGGCCTGCACCTGGTGGTGCTTGGTGTTCTGCAGGTACTCCTGTTTTTGACAAAATGTCTGAAACAGGTGATTATCCTGTATTTAAACATTATGATTTTAAAGGAAATGATGTTTCTCATTTTGCAAATCTTGATTGTCAGACACCTTATTATTTTGTTTATTTAGAAAATGGGGAATATAACAACCCTGTTATTGATGTTTATATTGAATATCTTAAGAAACTTCAAAAAGATTACAATTTTGACGGTTTTAGAGTTGATCATATTGACCATATTGTAGATGAGGTTTCTGAAAAAGATGGTGTGCCTATAAGTTATCGTGCACCAAGAAAAGTATTGGGTCGGGCAAATAAAGAACTTAAAGAAATTGTACCTCATTTTGCTACTTTAGCTGAGTATATGTTGTGGGATAAGTTTTACAAAGAATATCATGAAGATATGCACTTTGATGTTCTTTGGGGTGATGATATTATTTCTCAATTTTGCAAGACTCCGCAAGAAATTGTATCTAACAATCAATATTTAGAACAATATAATGCAGCATTAACAGAAAAAGGTAATTTGTCTATTCTAAAAATATATAACAACCAAGATGGTGAATTTAGAGATATAGATCAATATCCTGGACAGCTTGGAGAAGATGGTGCATTGTTTAAATGGTTCAAATATAAATTTTTACCGGGAGGGAAAAATGCACAAAGACCGGTTATGTTTATTGACGGTGATGAATCTTTTACCAAAAAAGGTATTGAAGGAGCAATAGGTGCAGAAATTTCTATGCCTAGAGCTAAAAATGATAAATTTTTTAATAAATTTAATGCAATCAATAAATTTGCTCTCAACAATAAACTTACTAGAGAAGGTGAATCTCAGATTATTGCTCATGACGAAGACGGGTTTGTTTGTTGGATGATATCAAAAGATCCTTTAAAAGAATCTTTATTGATAGTTGCAAACTACAATTCACCGACTGAAAAAGTTACAGAAACACAAGAAGACGGATTTTCAAACACTTATATAAAGCATGGAGAAAAAGTTTACAACAAATCTGTTCAAATGCCTTGCGATTATTCAATTGTTTCTGAATTTGTTTACAAAGATGCTAATATTGGCGAAGCACAATTTGAAGAAGTAAAATTTGCAAAACCAGAAACCGAAATGCATTTTGGTGAATTAAAACCTTCAGAATTTAAAATTTATAAAATTAAAAAATAAAATATAATCATAAATTTAGGTTGAAAAACTTTGTAAGATTTTTATTGTAAACAAATATTAACAAGATAAAAACCATGGAAACCATGATGTAGTCTGCTTATACATGATTGTAAAAAAAATGTTACTTTTTTAATTGCTAAAAACTATTCACAAACAGTGTTTTCAATGGTTTAATATTTGTAATGATTGTTGAAACAGTCAGAAAAACAATAATAGTATTTATTAAAAAATTTTATATAAAATGAATTGTAAAATGTATTGGGAGGAGATTTGGGATTATACCAAATCAAAAAGACCGGTGTTTTTTTCCGGTCTTTTATTTTTAATATTAGTTTTCATCTTTTACGACTTTGCTTAGCCCTTTAGGCGCGTCTGGATTTTTCTTTAATATAGAAGCTAATTCACAAGCAATGAGCTGTAAAGTGAGTAAAGAACCAAAGATTGCTTTAAGCTTTCTTTTTGTTTTTATGTAGATATTTATATCACCTGATTTTACATCTTGAACACTTGTTATGCATATGATGATAGGATTGTAGTCTTGTCTGATTTTTCTCAAATTCCGGACTGCAAATTCTGCATTTTCTTCATCAATAATTGAGATAACCAATGATTTTTGATTCAAAACAGCGACATGTCCATGCATAAATTCTCCAAAAGGATACGCCATTACATTGAGATAGCATGTTTCTTTCATCTTCAATGCTCCTTCTTTGGCTATCGGATAATAATTTTTATTGCCAAGAATTGAGATATTGTTATATTTTGCTATTTCTTTTGCGGTATTGTGTATTTTTTCAATATCCATTTTTATTCTTTCAAGATATGCAGGTAAACGTCTCATTGTGTTTAGATAGCCTGAAATATCTCCAGATTGTGTTGCTTTAATTTTTAGCAAAACCAAAATGGCACATAATATCTGTGCAGTAAGTGCTTTTGTAGATGCAATACTTTTTTCTTCTCCTGCATCGGATAATATTTTGTAATCACAAAGTTTCCACATTGTAGAATCTTTTGCATTTGTGATACACATTGTTTTCACACCTTCGGCTTTAATCATTTTGAGTGCATTTAATGTGTCAGATGTCTCACCGGATTGGGAGACAAATATATAAAGGGAATGAGGGGTAATAAAATGTTTTTTTTGCAAAATAAATTCACTTGAATATTCATATTCACAAGGGATGTTTGCAAATTCTATGAATAAAGGTGCGGCAATAGCTGCACAATTATATGAGGAACCGCTTGCGACGATTACTATGTTGTCGGTTTTTTCAGGTAAATCCAGATTTATTTTGTCTTCTTTTGTTGTATATTTTTCCAAAAGATTTTTAACAACACTAGGTTCTTCAAAAATTTCCTTTTGCATTATTGAACAGTATTTGATATCGACTTCTTTTGACTTTGTTTTTTTGTTTTCCATTAATTTACCCTCAAAATCTATCGCAAGTTTTTATATTTTCCTATATTATTATCGGATTTTTTTTGTATTAGTTTAATATGGTTATACTTTTTGTTAAGTTATATAAATTAGTCTGTATGTTTGATTTTTTCAGATTTGCTGGATTTTTGAATATTTTTTTTATAGAATCATAAATATATAGAGCCACACCCCCCAACCGTATATAGTTAATAAGCTTATAATAGGCTCTTTATGAGGATAAAATGGTTAATTTTTTACTTAATTTATTAGTAATACTTTTTGTATATGTTGTCATATACATTCTGTATTATGCAGCTTGTGTATTTAACAGTTCTAAAGCAAAAAAATTTTTATTAAAACAAAAATACAATGCTGCTGCCAAACCTAATAACATGATTGTTATTATTTATGCTAGAAATAATGAAGCAACTATTGTCCCATTACTGGAATCTTTAAACAAACAAAATTATCCAAAAGATAATTTTCAGACTCACATTATTCTTGATCACTGTACGGACAATTCTTCAAATATTTTAGAATTTATTGGTGGTGCAAAAATATGGAGAGTAGGTGAAAATGCTCCTGTAGGTAAAGATGAGGCTATATCATGGCTTTTAGAAGGCTTGTTGTCTTATCAAAATGTTGACGGTTTTGTGTTCTTAAATGCAGAAAGATATATTGATGAAAACTTTTTGGCAACAATAAATGCAAATCTTTATGGAGAAGATATACTTGTCGGTTCAACTGATTATATTGTAAGAACAAAGACACTTTTAAATTGTATAAAGACAACTTATCATTCTTACATAGACAGAATTTTTAACTGTGGTCGTTCATTAATGAATCTTGCTACAGTTGTTAATTCTGACATTTTTGTTATAAGAAAAGAAGTATTAGATAAGATAAAATGTGTTGATTTTAAAGATATAAATAGTGAACTGAAGTATACAACTTTACTTGTAAGAAATGGCTTTATTCCCAAATATTGTCCATTGATAAAAACTTATACTTCAATTGATAATTATGAAGACAGAAAACCTTCCATCTCATTTAAGCTTTCTTTAGTATGGCATTGTTTGTCTTTGGTATTTAAATCAAATATAAAATTCAGTGAGTTTTTATTTAGTACATTAGCTCCGAATTTTTGGTTTTTAATGTTGATTTATTTTAGTATTTTTGCATTTACATATAATTATTATTTTGTTTTTGATTATACTTTTGTATTTGCGATGGGAGTGATACTGGCTGTTTCATTTATTAGTTCTTTATTTGTTTCAAAAATCGGAAAAGCAAATGTAGGGTATTTGATACTTTATCCTATATATTCACTTTTAAAATTGTTTTTACATATACCTGTTATTAAGACACTTGCTGATACTGTTTCTCGTAAAAAGCAAGATGATGAAAGAGAAATGTCAACTGTTGACGTTTGTGTAACTGATGGTAAAAACAATCTTGCTTGTAAACTTGATTTGTTATCAGAAAATGGATTAGTTAGAGCTGTATTTAGATTTAAAAAGAAAAAATATTCATCATCTTCTCAAATTAGAATGGTAGATGCAATAAAAGAAGTCTCAGACAAACTTAATGAACATGGCTTTAGAATAAAAATTTGTCAATCTTGCGGATATTTTAATCTTAAAATGGATGGTTCTACCAATATGGTTAAAGGCTATTGCAACAGATTGGTAGTCCAAAACCAATCTGAAGTCCCTCTTGATACTATATTGTGGAATTCTTGTCCATATTATGTGCCTCAAGAAGTTAATAAAATTATCGACATAAATAATTTTAGAGAAAATTAGCTATTCTAACGGATTTGTAATGACAGAAAATTTTTCTAAATATTGGCTGGCATTTGCTTCTATAGAAAAGGTTGGAAGTGTATTTATAAAAACACTTTTTGAACACTTTGGTTCAATAAAATCTGCTTGGTGTGCGGGTCCTGATGATTTGTTTCAAATAGAAACGCTTACCAAAAGGCAGGTAACTGATTTTTTGGATGCAAGAAAAAATATAAATCCTGACGATTGTTTAAACTATATTCTAGAAAAAAAATTAAAATTTATTAATTTTACAGATTCAAAATACCCTTATTTGTTAAAACAAATTCCGTCTGCTCCTGTGACATTATTTTACAAAGGTGATTTGTCCAGATGTAATTTTGATAGGACACTTTCAATTGTTGGCTCTAGAAAAGCAAGTGAAAGTGCAAAAACTGTATTATCCAAAATCATTTCAGAGTTCAAAGGAACAGATTTGTGTATAGTGTCAGGATTGGCAATGGGGATAGATACTTGTGCTCACAAAGCAGCATTGAAAAACGGATTGTCGACAATAGGTGTTATTGCAAGCGGATTTGATTTTATTTATCCAAAACAAAATCAGGATTTGTATAAAAAAATAGAAGATGAAGGCGGAGTTATTTTTAGTGAATATTGGCCTGATTTCCAGCCTATGACTTGGCGTTTCCCTCATAGAAACAGAATAGTTACAGGTCTTTCAAAAGGTACTCTTGTTGCAGAGGCTGCAATAAAAAGTGGTGCTTTAATTAGCGCAAATTATTGTTTGGAACAAGGCAGAGAGCTTATGTGCATGCCTGGATTACTTACTAATCCAAATACAGAAGGTGTTTATAAATTAATAAAAAATGGTGCAGCTGTTGTGACTAGAGCACAAGATATATTAGATGCCCTTGATTGGCAAATAAATATTTTAAACGATAGTAGTGATAAAATTCAAAAATTAGATTTAGATGGTGAGGAAAAGGCAGTATTTGATTTAATAGCAATTCAACCTCAAAATATTGATGAACTATGTAGCAAACTTTGCTTGGAATTTTCTGATTTGACAGTAATATTAATGAATTTGGAATTAAAAGGCTATATTAGACAAACTGATGGTGGGCGTTATATTTCTGAAATCAAAAATATTTAAGTAATTGTGTGTGAGTTTGTTTTACAATCTTTAACTTAGACTGTACGGCAATTTATTTTTATCAGATAATAATTTATACTGCTCAGGTAAAATCAAAAAAGGAGCAAAAAATGATGGATAAATATCTATGTAAAGTGTGCGGTTATATATATGACCCTGAAGAAAATAATAATATCCCTTTTAGTGATTTACCTGCTGATTGGCTATGTCCTTTGTGTAATGCACCAAAAGAAGAATTTACACAAGTATTGTAGTCCTGTTATAGACACGAAAGGATTTTTGGCAGTGAAATCCCCTTTGTAAATAAGGAGATATTCAATATGGATTTAAAAATCAGACCGATAAAAAACAACGTTTTCTATATAGGTTCAAAAGATGCAAATAGAAAACTCTTTGATCAACTGGTACCATTACCGCAAGGTACAACATATAACTCATATCTTGTTAAAGGTAGTGAAAAAACTGCCATTGTTGATACAGATTATCCTAAAAAACTTGAAGAATACAAAAAAAGACTTCAAGAAAACAATATTGATCATGTAGATTACATTATTTCTAACCATGCAGAACAAGACCACTCAGGCGGAATTCCTATGTTGTTGGAAATGTTCCCTGATGCTAAGGTTGTGACAAATGCTAAGGTAAAAGAAAATGTAATGAATATGTTGCATGTTGATGAAGACAAATTTATTGTTATCAATGACGGTGATGAATTGTCTTTGGGTGATAAAACATTTCAATTTATTTTTGCGCCATTTGTACATTGGCCAGATACAATGTTTTCTTATTTAAAAGAAGATAAAATGCTGTTTACCTGTGACTTTTTAGGTTCACATTATACAAAACATGAACTTTTTGCTGATTATACAGACAATCTTGTTGAAGCAGCAAAAAGATATTATGCAGAAATTATAATGCCATTTAGAAACTTTGCGAAAAAGTATACGGAAAAAGTTAAACAAATGAATGTAGAAATTATTTTGCCAAGTCATGGACCTATATATGACAAACCTGAATGGATTCTTGATTTGTATGAAGATTGGACATCAGACAGAGTAGAAAATAAAGTAGTTATTCCATACGTTTCTATGTATGAAAGTACAAAAATGATGGTTGATAGACTTGCTGAAAAATTGGAAAGCGCTGATATTAAGGTAAGACTTTTTGATTTGGTTCATTGTGATGAAGGCGAACTTTCAATGGAGCTTGTAGATTGTGCTACTGTTGTAATCGGTTCTTCAATGGTGCTTGCAGGACCTCATCCAGCGGCAGTAACTGCGGCATATTTGGTTAACGCTTTAAGACCTAAACTAAGATACTATTCAATAATTGGTTCTTATGGTTGGGGTGGCAACTTGGAAGGAACAATTGAAAAAATGTTCACAATAATTAAACCGGAAAAACTTGATTATGTTGTTATAAAAGGACAGCCAAGAAAAGCTGATTTTGAAAAAATTGATGTTCTAGCAAATGAAATTATTGAAAGACATAAGAACTTATAATAAAAAAGAGAGACTTTTTAAGTCTCTCTTTTTTTATGAAAGATTTTTATTATATTTTTTGTTAAATTCATCTATTTTTTCACTAAATTGAGTCAACAATTCCAGTGTAGACATTTTGCTAAGGTTTTTTGTTTTATCGATTAATATTTCTGTTTTACCCCAAAGTGCTTTATGACTATAATTTAAAATATTGACAAACTGAACAAGATCTACAAATTCATTAATATTAAGATTCATTTTTTCATAATATTCAGGTTCTGATAAATACATTAACTTGTTATTTTTTTCAATATGATAGTTTAATTCTCCTCTTGCATCTGCACCAATGAATACATCATTTTCAGGGAAAAAGAAATCAATCATTTTTCTTGCTGCATCAACTTTTCTTCCATTTTCAGGTTTTATATTTTCTATAGATGGAAGAATGTAAGCTTTTTTAAATGATAAATTTGCGTTTGTTTTTTGAATCAATTGTTTTGCCTCGGCTTTTTCTTATTTATATTGTTGTACAAAATATGAAAATAAAAAATTTTGCTATTTAATTATATTTTAAATAATTCTTTGTAGCATTTTTGTTTCTTAAATATTCTAAAATTGCTCCGCCTATTTCTTCATTTGGGTCAAAAGGTACTTGTATAGGATTTAGAGAGTTTTTTAAAAACATTGTCATTAATGGACCAAAAGCATCAGGAACTTGGGTTTTTCTGTATATTCCTGCAAGCATTGTTTGCACATTTGGGGAATCATTGTAATTAAATTTAGAAATTATATGATACGTATCTGGTACGTTATCCGCTCCAGCATCGATTATTCTGTTTAATAAGAAAAGACCTGCAGTAATATCTTTTTCTGTTTTAGCTTCTTTTAGCATATCTGTGACAGGTTTCACCGCCTGTTCTTTATAAGCTGCTATTTTAGAAGCAAGTGTTTCATTAAAATCGGCATGGTTCATTTCTTCATTTGGAAGTTTAAAACTTTCACAAAATTCTTGCACCATTTTACATTTTTCATCTGTTTTTTGAATATCTGTTTGAAAAACAGGTGAAATTTGTTGTGCTATTTGTGAAAATTGTTTAAATGTTACAGGTCTGATATTCATTTTTACCTCAAACTATGAGTATACAAACGGAGGACCGTTTTTAATTTCATACAAAATATTTTCTGCTCTTGTTTTAAGTTCATTTTTATCTTTACCTTTAATAGCTTGAACTCGAAATTCTTCTACTAAAGGTTCTATAACACTTCTTTTTTTAGTTTCAAAATTGTTTAATTCGACATTAACCAGACGTTTTTGTAAATCAAGTTCTGTTTTTGCATTTTCTTTTATTACTTGTGATTCTTTTATTGCTTCTACAACACTAGAACCGATGTATCCTGTTGCTGTAACTGTTGCCATTCCTCCAAAAAGGATTTTTAAAAGTGGATTTTCCCAGTTAACAATCATATTGTACAAATGTGCTCTGTCATCATCAGTGTGTGAATATAATGATGGTTTTGTTCCGGGTTTGCCTGCAATGGCTTCAGCACCTTCTTGGGTGACTTTTTCTACTTCAACAATTATGTCTTTAACTTTTTCTTTAGGAAAATTTTGTGCTTTGGCGAGAGTTTTTTCTATTTCACTTTTTGGAATATTAAGAGAAACAAATATGTTTTTGATTGTTTTAAATGAATCTTCATCCCAATCTTTGTGAGATGTAATTAGGTTATTTATTTTTTCCTTCATTTTTGTCGTGTAATTTTCGTAGTATTTTGCTGTTTTTTGAACGTTTTTAAATGCTAAAAAGCCTAGTGCTGTTATTAGTGCAGCGCTGGCACCAACTGCAGCATAGCTTAATATTGAATTGTTTTTTTTATCAAAAGAACTTTTTTCTCTTTTAAACGATATGAATTTTCTAAATGTAGTGTTGCTGTTGTGTGTATTATCCTTATGTAAAATTGTATCAAGTTCTTTGGCTTTTTCAGCAAGCATATTTCTTAAGATTTGCATTTTCCCTGAAAAGCTTTGTGTTTCTACTGCAATAAGTTTTTCTTGCAAGTCTTTTTGAACATCGGCTTGTTTTTTTCTAACCCATATCTCTTTTACACCGTCAACAAAATTTTTGCCGACAAGCCCTATGGCACTCAAAACAAAAACGCCTAAAGCTCCGAGAATATTTCTCGTATTTGGATCTCTAATCATCAAATATGTTACAAAATGGGGTTCGTTATTTATTGCGACGTTCTTTGGTATTTCAGGAAGTGTTTGCCAAGAAGGAAGTTTTGTCTTGTGTTTTGCTGCATTGGAGAGCATTGCCATTGTGCCTGCAAGTATTCCGAATAAACCTACAGTTGTCGCAATCAGCGGAGCCAGTGTTTTGTGGTTTGATTTTTCTTTTTTTGACTTGTATTTATCATTTTCAATATTTAACCTTTGAAAAGAATCCGGTACGGTTGTTCTATCAGGGATAACTAGATTGTCATACATGTTTTCAATCCCAGGGACAGGTTCTTTGGAATCTTTTATTAATGAATTTACAACCACACCTTCTTTCAACTCAGAGATGTTTTTCTTTTGAGTTTGAGTATGATTTCTATATTGTCTTTGTGTTTCAAGATCTTGATATGGCTTTATTGTGCTCATTTGTTTTCACTTTCTTCTTCGGAGATTATTTGAGGATTTTTAAATGTTTCAAAAAGAGCTTCTTTTGCTGTATTTAGTTCAAAAAGTCTTTTTTCTTCTTCTATTTTTTCAAGTTCTTCATCTTCTTCATTTTCTGCTGTTGTTATGCCAAAGATGTTGAAAATTTTCTTTTTAATATCTTTAAATTTTTCATTAATTTTTTTCTGTATAGCAGCTTTAGCTTCGCCTATCATTGCAGTAAGTTTGTCTGCTATATCAATTAACTTTTGTTTTATGGTGTCAATAGCTTTGGTAATAGATGTAGCTATATTTTGGATTGTAGAAGCAATATTTTGTACTGCTTTTACCATTGGGATTAGTACACCATCAGCAAGAACAGCAATAGCTTTGGCTATAGGACGAGGCAGATTTGTCATCGCTGCAAGTTTCATAGCTGTGATTTGTTCTTGTAATTTATTAAGGTGAGTTTGCAAATCTTGTGCAGCAAACATTTGTTGAGTGTGCTGACGTGCAAGTTTTTGTGCTTTTAGCATTTGACCTATTGCGTAGCACTCATTCCAAGTCATTTCTCTTGGTTTATTGTCTTTCTTTACACTGCCTCCGCCTCCCATTCCGTTACAGATAGGACATGCTCCAAGAGGCAATCCATGAGGACATGTACCTATTTTATTGTTAGAAGCTCGTGATAAAGAAGTCGTCATTATAAAAAATTATCCCTGTTCTTAATTCCTCTATAACGATAAGAAATAAAAACACGGATACAAAAGCATAAGCTTAAAAAAATATGACCCACAGCCTAATGCCCGAAGCAGCGGTGTTTTTATTTCTGGACAATGTCCAAAGAAGTATTCCGGCTTTTCTGCTTATTTTAACAGTTTACGGCTGCGGCTCAGCCGGGGATTTTCACCCCGTTTCCTTCTTTAATTAATTTTACTTTTATCAAAATGTAGTGTCAATTTTATTTGAGATGTTTTTTATAAATTGTCATAAAATTGGCATTTTCTTTTATATTTGATTTAAAGTCTAAACTTTGTATAAAATCAAATCCGTTGTTTTTGAAAAAGTCTTTTTGTACAAAACAGGATGAAGCAACAATTATTTGGTTATTTTTGTTCGGGTCATATATTTTGTAATCGTCATGGCTTATGTATGCACATGTGTATGGGTAATTTTCTTTAAATACCGCATCACCTTTTTCATTTACTTTATATTTAACTTTTGTGTCTTTTGTATCTTGTAAAAGAACGGAGCTCGTGTGAATGTTGTCTGTTGTAATTAAATAGTCATATTTTGATAAATTATAATCTAACAATTTTTCAGGTAAAAGTACATCTACTTTGTATCCTTCTGTTTCAAGCATTTTAACAACATATAATCGGCTGTTCATATTAGGCAGAATTCCAAAAGATGTTCCTTTAGGGGTAGTTCTCATCATGTCTCTCAGGTAGCAAAATGACATTTTGCCTTCATATCCGACCAGCAATGCACATCTTATTTTTTCTCTGGCATCGTCAAGTGTTCTTTGTGTCAATATAACTTTGATTATTTGAGAACAAGGTCTGGCTGATAAATTTGTACTTATAACAAGGAAATAAGACATTACAAAAAATAGTATCAAAAGCTTTATTAAATTGGTTTTCTTCATGTAAGTAATTGCCAAAACAGGTGCCGAAATAACAACTAGAAATGTTACAAATCTGATGCTAAATACCATAAATGCAATAGAAAATGATAAACAAAAAATGTTTATAAAGAACATCCAACCAAAAGCTGCAAGCATATTTGCTTTTTCGCATACTTTGTTTTGCAGTTTATTTATGATGGGCATTAAAACAGAAACAACAACTCCTGGTAAAAATAATAAAAATCCTAAAATACCGGTACCCATTTTTACATCCAAAAGTCTGTTGTTGATTAGATTGTTATCTGTCATTTCAACGCCAAGCTCTGAAGGTATGTGTAAAAAAGCAAGTATTGTAAGTTTTGCTTGAGTAATATATTCACCTACATATTCGCTGTATCTGAATCCTGAAAAATCAAATAACATAAAAATATATCTAATATAATTAGCTATTAGTGCTTTGATTCCTCCTCTAAAACCATGAATTGCTCTTGCTGATTCTGAGCCAAGAAAATTACCAAATTGTAAAAAGTTAAGAATGTAGTTGTAGCTTGAAAATATCAGAAAATTTATAAATACCATTCCCAAAAACAAGCTCAAGGGTTTGTAAAAATCTTTTTTGTCTTTTTTAATTGAGAAATATGATAGGAGTAAAAATACCCCTGGAAATGCAATAATAGCAGGTGATTTTGTTCCCATTGCAAGTGCATAAGATAAAGTAGAAAAGAATAAAATTGATTTTTTTCTTTCTGATTTTTCTTCTTTTAAATAACCTAAAAATAATGCTATACAAGAAAGAACAAGTCCAGATATTAATACATCTGTTTCAAGGCTTGAAACTTGGCCTATTACAGAAGCAAATGCCGAAAGTATAAAAATAGTCCAGATTTTTTTTCTTTCACAAAATCCAAAAACTCCTAAAATATTGTAGATACTGAAAATAGCAGCTATGTATCCAAAAAATGAAAAGAAATATAAACCTATGTCTTTTTTTACAAACAATAATACCCATAGGTAAAGTATTTCAGAATTTATTGGCATAACAAGGTTTCTGTCATCAGCTATGTCAAAGTGATTCAAACTACCTTGTGACATCCAAAAAGCAGCTCTGTTGAGATGATATGTTAAAGCGTCGTAACTTAACACTGGCATGAATAAGTTAAGGCATATTGTTATAAAAATAAAAAACAAAAAGCCATATGCCATAATCATTAAAATTTTATCTTTTTTTAAAGCTTTATATATTTTTAAAAAAGTTGTTTTTATGTCGGGTTTGTATATTGGTTTTCCTTTTTTATACCAAAATATTCCAAAGATAATAAAGAATATTAGGTTAAATATCAAAAGATTTGTTGCGCTGATTGCTTTAAACAGAGAAAGTATTTCTGTAGCCAAAACTATTTGGGCAAAAATTGTTATAAGAATAATCAAAAAACTTGTATAATTAAGCTTTTTATTTTTAGGTGTAAATATTCCTGCAATAAAATATGAGGTTAGTAATGTAAAAAGCAGTGAAACAAAAAACATATTCAAAACATCCATAATACTTTTTTATAAATTTTATTTATGATTATATCCCAAATAATATGAATTTTTATACACATGGCTAATTAAAGATTTCGAACTAGTTTAATAGTATAAGACTGTGCATATTCCACTCTCACTCGTAAACTGTTTACTTTAATGCCGCCTTAATTGCGGCTTTTTCTTTATACAATTATCTATCAGAAAATAATCCGGACATTTTTTGTGTATAAAATTCTTGATATCTGTCTTCAAGAATAGCTTTTCTTGCTTCTTTAACAAGGTCTATAAGAAATTGAATATTGTGTATACTCAAAAGTATAGCTGCTGTAGCTTCTCCAACACGATAAAGGTGTCTTATGTATGCTTTTGTATGGTTTCTGCAGGCATAACAGTTGCAACCGATATCTAGTGGTGAACTATCTCGTTCGAATTCTTTGTTTTTTATTATTTTTCTTCCGTTTTTAGTGAAGAATGAGCCATGTCTTGCGTTTCTTGTCGGCAAAACACAGTCAAACATATCTACACCTCTAAGTATTCCATCCAACAAATCTTCAGGAGTACCTACTCCCATAAGATATCTTGGTTTTAGTCTCGGCAGTAGTGGTGCTGTTAATTCAACAAAGTGGTTTTTAACATCAGCAGGTTCTCCTACACTAACTCCACCAATGGCGTATCCAACAGCGTCAAATGAAGAAATCACTCTTGCACTTTCTTGCCTCAAGTCATCATAAAAGGCTCCTTGAACAATAGGGAAAAGTGCCTGATCATCTCTTGTATGTGCTTTAAAACATCTTTCAAGCCATCTGTGTGTTCTTTCCATTGCTGCTTTTGCTTCTTCATATGTGCAAGGATAAGGAGCACATTCATCAAATGCCATTGCAATGTCTGAGCCAAGATCTTGTTGAATTTCCATAGATATTTCAGGGTTTATAAAATATTCTGTGCCTGTTTTTGCATCTTTGAATTTTACACCGTCTTCAGAAATGTTTCTCAAGTCAGAAAGACTGAATACTTGAAATCCTCCGGAGTCTGTTAAAATCGGTTTGTCCCAATTCATCCATTTGTGTAGTCCGCCAAATTCTTTTATCAGTTTGTTTCCCGGTCTTAATGACAAGTGATAAGAATTTCCCAGTATAATTTGTGCACCTGTGTCTTTAAGATGATCATTTGTCATCATTTTGACCGCAGAGTTAGTACCTACGGGCATAAAAATAGGTGTTTCTATATCACCATGAGGTGTATGCAAAAGACCGGCACGTGCTCCGGTCTTTTTGTCTTCATTTAAAAGTTCGTATGAAAAATAATCTGATTTCATTTATTTTCTATACCTCTTCAGGCATGTTTTCCCATACATATTCCATCATTGTTTTCCAGTTTTCACAAAGTTCTTCGGGTTTAAAATATATAGCTATTTCTCTGTGAGCGCTTTCACAACAATCAGAGCCATGAATAGTATTAAATTCTTTTGTTTGTGCAAAATCTGCTCTAATAGTTCCAACTTGTGCGTCGTTTGGAACTGTAGAACCCATCATGTGTCGCATACCTTCTATTACATTTTTACCTTCAACAACCATTGCTACAATTGGTCCTGATGTAATGTAATTTATTAGAGATTGATAAAATGGTTTTCCTTTGTGTTCAGCGTAGTGTTTTTCTGCAATTTCTAACGTAGGTTGAAGCATTTTTAGAGCTACTATTTTATAGCCTTTGTGTTCAATCCTTCGAATAATATTCCCTATCAAACCTCTTTTTACACCGTCCGGCTTAATTGCTACAAATGTTCTATCCATGTAAAAATCCTCCAATCAAGACTATTGAAACATAAAAGACCATTTTAGGCAAACATATCGCTTTTCTATACTATTGAAATAATGACAAGCTGTTTTATTTATTTTACAATTTTTATGAAAAAATGTTACGTTGCATGATTTTAACTAGCACTTTTTTTTATGTTTTTACTTAATGTAAACGTAAGTAAGTTTTAATCAAAGAAAGCTACAAATAGAGATGGGTTTTGCTTATCAAAAATTAAAAAAAGTTTGTGAAAGTCTTGGTGAACACAACGATGCTTTATATGCTGTTCTTGCAATAGCTGTGTTCAAAGGTGTTATGCGCCCTACTTTTACAATGATGGACAAAAAATCTGATAAAGAAACAAAAAAATATGCTGCTTTTAGAGAAGGGCTAACAGAAGCTATTGCATTTTGTTCTTATATTGTGACTCATAAAATTTTTAAATCTCTTGCTCCTAAGATTGCTAAAAAAACAGGTAAAAGTGAAAAAAAAGTAGCAAATGGTTTATCATTATTCAGTGTATGTTTAACTGCAGGTATAATTATTCCTGCTGTTTGTAATTTAACACTCAAACCAGTTATGGATTTTGTAAAAAAAATAAATGATAAGAAAAAGACAAAATTTGGTAATAAATCTGTAAGCAATAAACTTGACATTAAAGAAAATTCTGTAAAATCGATTGTTGGCATAGAAAGTTTTTCTAGTGTTTATACTCCTAAACTTTCTGCAAACAGTAGAGCACTTATGGATGCTTTATATCAAAATCGTTTGCAAAACAGCAATATGAAAGTAGGTGGCTGATATGGGTATGTTTATTGATGCAATTACCAGTAATGCTTTTCAGTCAGTGGCTCAAAATACAGATGCTTGTGTAAAAATAGAAACAAGCTTAAAAGCAATTGGCAGACCTGCTTTTACATTGATTGACAAGCATACTGATAAAGAAACAAGAAAATATTCTGCAACCAAAGAACTTCTATATCAATTGTTGTGTTTTGGTATTTATGTAGCAGTAATTCCTCCTGTTTTTAAAAACGGTGGTTTTAAACTCTGTCAAAAAATATTTGCTAAAGAAGGGCTTCCTAATTTTCGCAGTGCTAAAGAAATGTTAGCCTATTATCACCTTGCCCACATGGATAAAGCAGAAAGAGCTTTAGAAAAAAATAAAAAATTCTGGAATGCAATTTCTGATACTGTAATTGATAAAACGATAAAAGCTAAAAATGGTATATACAAAGATGGTATCCCTGTAAAAAGATACTTGGAAATGTGGGATAAAGATAAAATTACAAGAAAAGGCAAGATGTTTAAGCTTGCCAAAGGTTCAATTGAACTTTCATCTATAATAGGATCAGTTGTTGGTTTAACAATTCTTGCACCAGAAATAAGTCATTTAATTTTGCACCCTATTATGAAAGTTTTTGGTATGGACAAACATCCTTCAAAAAATGATGCTAATGAATCTAAAGCTATAGACAAAAAGGTGTAAGTATTTTATTTTCTTGTTAATTTTTCAAGCTTTTTGTGTTATCCTTTTAAGATAAAAGGATGGAATTTTTATATGAAAATTATTGCAAAGAACCTTGTAAAAATATATGGAGACAGAACTGTTGTAAATGACATCAGTTTTGAAGTTAATAAAGGAGAAGTTGTTGGACTTCTAGGACCTAACGGTGCGGGGAAAACGACTACATTCTATATGGTTGTTGGTCTTGTAAAAGCTAACGGCGGAAGTGTTTATCTTGATGACAAAGATTTGACTAATGTTCCTATGAATGTGCGTGCAAAAGAAGGTATTGGGTATCTGCCTCAAGAAGCGTCTATTTTTAGGAAACTTTCTGTAGAAGATAATATAAAGCTTGTTCTTCAAATGAATGAAAAACTTACAGAAGATGAAAAAAAACAGAAATTAGAAGATTTGCTTAATGAATTTGGTATGGAGAAAAAAAGAAAATTTTCTGCAATATCACTTTCCGGTGGAGAAAGAAGAAGGGTTGAATTAGCTAGGGCTTTGGCAGCCAGTCCGGAGTTTATTTTGCTTGATGAACCTTTTACAGGTATTGACCCTATTGCAATAGGTGAAATTAAAGATAATATTAGAAAATTATCAGAGGAAAAAGGTCTTGGTGTGTTGATTACAGACCACAATCCAAAAGCTACTTTGTCTATTACAGATAGAGCATATGTAATTTTTGATGGAAAAATAAAGATTCAAGGCCGTAGCGAAGAAGTTGCAAATGACCCTGTTGCAAAACAGTTCTACCTTGGAAAGGATTTCACACTTTAAGATGAAATTGTGTTTTGATAATTTAAAAAAGGTTGAGCTTCCGTTTAAGATTTTTGACGGCTATATTACCAAACAGGTTTTGGCAGCAACACTTGTTTGTATATTCCTTTTTGTAGTAATTTGGATTGCTCCAGAAACTCTTTTAAAGGTAATAAAACGGACTTTATCAGGGGATTATACACCTTGGGTCGGTATTCAATTGTTGATATATGAAGTACCTAAAATTGTTGGTAAAGCCTTACCTGTTGGGCTTTTGTTAGGTACACTTTTTACTTTTGATAAACTTACTAAAGATTCTGAGCTTACAGTGCTTAGAGGTATAGGTCTTTCTTTTTGGAGAATTGTTTATCCTATAATTATTTTAAGTATTTTTATTTCTGTACTTTGTTTTTCTTTGTACAACACCTTGATTCCATACAGTGAAAAGAAAATAAATCAACTAAAGCACGAAGGCTATCAAACACATTTTGTCTATACGGTTAAAGCCGACAAAGATAAGTTAGAAAAAATATTGATTGTTCCTAGTTATCACAACAATCAGATAAGTTATCCTTTGGTTTTGAACTTTGATTCTTCTCAGTATACAGATACAAGCGTATTATCAAGTATAATGCAGGCTCAGTATGCGGTTTATAAAAAAGACCAGTGGGAAATTTATAATGTAAAACAATTTCAATTAGGAAGAGACGGTGTTTTTAAAAGTATAACCCGTAAAAATAAAATAAAAGTGCTTGAAGGTGATAAGGCAAATACTGCATACAAAATAATGTCATACTCTACAAAAAGAGATAGAGAACTTAACAACTCTGAAATTACTGAGTATATCGGAATGTTAAAAAGCGAAAATTTGAATGATGAATATCGTTTTATGCTAAACAAATATTTGCAAAGATATTTTCATTCAGCGATATGTGTTTTGTTTGCTGTGCTTGGTTGTCTTCTTGGGTTTAGTAAACCAAGGGAACAGAAATTGGTCAACTTTGTAATAGGAATCGGTATTGTCTTTGCTTATTATATTACTCTGCCGTTTTTTGATATGTGTGCAGAAAAAGGCATTTTGAGTCCTTATGTTACTTCATCAATTCAACCTGTAGCCATACTTATTGCAATATTTATATTTAAAAAGATAAAAGACTTATAAATTAATTCTTAGGAGTTTATATTATGAAAAAATTCAATACAATATTTCCAATCCTTTGTGTTGTTATTTTATTTTGTGCTTTTAAATGCGTACCATCTTGTATCGGCTGTAAAAACATTGAGGTTATGAAAGAAGATGGGCTTTATGTATTCAGAATACCTTATGAAGGCGGATTTGATGTTAAACCTTTTGTAAGTGAGAAACTTGTATACAATAAAGATGTTTTCAAGCAAACTAAAGCACAACTTGTTATAAATGCAGGATATTTTGATCCTAAAAATCAAGAAACAACTTCATTTGTTGTGATGGATAAAAAATTGGCTCTTGATCCTCAAAAAAATAAAAATTTTATGGAGAATAAAACTATTCAGCCGCATATGAAAAAAATACTTAATAGAACAGAATTCAGAATTATGAACTGTGCAGGAAAAACAAGGTATGATATTGCAGAACATAACGCAAAGACTCCATACAGATGCGAGATAATGCATTCTATTCAAGCTGGTCCATTGATTTATCCTGATTTGAGAATGCAAGAAGAGTATTTTGTTGTCACAAAAGGTACAGAAGTCACCAGAGATTCTATAACAGCTCTTAAAAAATGCGCAAGAACAGCAATTGGACTAAAAGATAACGATATTTATATAATAATTGCTACTACTTCACATCCGGTATCCTTGCCTGAGCTGTATGATATCTGTAAAGATCTTTGTCTTGATAAAGCCATGAATTTTGACGGAGGTGGGTCAACTTCTTTGGATTTTAGAGGGAACGACAACGTAAAAGAACTGCATATTGTATCTGACAATGATAAAAGTGCGAGAAAACTGAAATCTTTTCTTGTAATAAATAAATAGATTTTACATGTTTAATGTCTGATAAATGTGGGCATTAAGTTGGTATGGAAAAGATATGGTTAAAAATTAAAGAAATTGCCAAAATGGCTGCTTTTATTGTTCGTAAAGGCTTGTCCACAATGTTTGCTACGTACTAGTTGAAGTTGTTATTTATTTCAACGTACTTTCAAAATCCTTCAACAATTCTGAAGGTCTTTTGTAGTAGCCTTTTGCTATTTTTCAAGAACTGATATTTTATTTCTAAAAGAATTATTTATCTGCACCTGTCAGTTCTTTTACAAAGTTTGGCAGTGCAAATCTTGCAAGGTGATAATCTTTGTTGTATATCTTGCACTGTTTTTCGATTTTTTCTGCTCTTTGTTCATCAATAAATGAAAGCGGTTTAACTGTTTCTGAACAGAAACACCAGCTCCAATATCCGCCAGGATATGAAGGAATAGGACCTGTGAATGTGTCAACAATAGGGAATACTTTTCTTAATAGCGGATACATTTTCTTCATTTCTTCTTGGTTAATAAAAGGTGATTCGGATTGAGCGGACATGATACCGCCTTCTTTTAGAGCTTCTTTTACATTGGTATAAAACTCTTCTGTAAATAAGCCTTCACCCGGTCCCATAGGGTCTGTTGAATCGATAAGAATGATATCGTATTGTGCTTTTTTGTCTTTAATAAATTCTATTGCGTCTTCGATTCTGACTTCTACTTTAGGATTATCTAATTCACAACCGATAGTTGGCAAATATTTTTTGCAGGCATCTACAACCATTCCGTCAATTTCGCAAAGTACAACTTTTTTTACAGTGTCGTGTTTTAGGACTTCTCTGATTGTTCCTCCGTCACCACCGCCTATGACAAGTACAGATTCAGGATTTTTGTGGTTCATCATTGGGATATGAGATATCATTTCGTGATAGTAAAATTCATCTCGTTCTGTTGTCATCATTAATCCGTCTAGTGTCAAAACTCTACCCATAGATTCTGTATCAAAAATATCAACTTTTTGAAAATCAGATTGTCCGCTGAAAAGAGTTTCTTTAACAGTCATACAACAGCCAAAACCATCTTTGCTGAGTTCGCAATATCTCATGTCTAACATTTAAAATTCCTCTTTTAACTATTTTGTGTAACTGATTATATCATGCAAATAATTTATTTTTGAGTTTTAATATTAAAAGAGGTTTTTAATTGATATGAAAATACAAAACAATGTGCCGTCATTTGGGATGTCTTTGCATATGGCAAACAGACATAGGATGGCTAAAAAATTAAGTATATATGTAGCTGATGAAATAGAAAAAGCAAGACCCTTTTTAGAAAAACTTGCTGATGATACAGAAGTAATAGTGAAGCCTTTTTTCGATCCTCCTTCTGCAAAAAGAATTGATCAAGGTGAT
Source organism: Candidatus Gastranaerophilales bacterium (assembly GCA_944323475.1). Lineage (GTDB taxonomy): Bacteria > Cyanobacteriota > Vampirovibrionia > Gastranaerophilales > Gastranaerophilaceae > Limenecus. The sequence continues at coordinate 10,297 of CALUSQ010000017.1, read as the reverse complement.
GCTTATATGAGCGTGGTTTTGAAAAGGAAATTTGAAAGTTTCAAAAATCCATTTAAGCGAATATTATACAAAACTAATATTCTTTCTCCATCAGAAACAATTGGTACAAGCTTTCATATTCGCCGTGGACATGTGAAAAATGATTTGATTTCTACAGTTTTAAATTTAAAAAATGATTTAAAAATTTCAAAATAAAAAAAACAGATTAAGAATTTCCTAATCTGTTTTTTGTTTTTATTTTTTTTACTTTTTTATTATGCTGATTTTTTCTTAAAGCACATTGGCAAGCAAATTGACGCACAAATGAATGCAGACAAGCCCCAGAATGCAAGAGCTCCATTCCAGCCAAAATGATCAACAACCAAACCTGTGCCAAGACCCGAAAGCATAGCTCCTACATATCCGAATGTACCGGTAAAACCTGTTACTGCAGAAGCAACTTTTTTGGAACTTGATTCAATTGCACATACGCCACCAATCAACATTTGTGGTCCGTAAGTAAAGAAGCCTGAAAAACCGATAAGTAGTATATCAATTACACCGGAACCATTGATTTTTAAAACGTCGACCATTGATTTTCCTGTCAAAGCAGCAAATGCTGTATCAATAAAGTTTGTGCCAGTTCCATTAAAATAAAGACCTGTCATACAGAATATTACACCAATAAGGAAAATAACATTTATTGGTGCTCTTGCGCCTTTAAATATTTTATCTGATATTATACCTGCGGAAATAGTTCCGAAAAATCCGAATAAAGGTAAACAAGCAAGTTTCATAGACGCTAATTCTAAAGAATTGTCTTTTGCTTCTACTAAATATTTAATAATCCAATCTTCTGTACCGAATCTGATTACATAAACAAAGACATAAGCCATTGCAAGTGCCCATATTGCTTTATTTGTTAAAACGTTTTTAACCAAAATTTGGATGTATGACATTCCATCATCTTCATCTTCAACTTTTGTTGACTCTTTAGCTTTTTCTGGTTCTCTATATTCTTCAATATCAGGAAGACCTATTGTTTGAGGTTTATCTCTCAAACGGTTAAAAAGCCATAAAGCAAGTAGTATTGCCAATACACCCGGGATATAGAATGCAGCTTGCCAACCGAATTTTGCTATGACAAATCCTGATAAAATTACTGCAAGAAATGTACCTGTCTGATGTGATGTTGACCACATTGCCCATTTTGTTGCTCTTTCTGAGTTTGAAAACCAATATGTAAGACTTTTTGCAACAGGTGGAAATCCCATTGATTGGAACCAACCGTTACATCCCCAGAAGAATGCCAATACCCAAAGCAAAATAGTTGCACTTGGCAGACCAAAGAATGTAAATTTGCCTGGAGTGAATACAAAAAAGCTTAGTGCAAAACAAATATTAGCCAAACCGGCAAGTATAAGTCCTGTTGGTAAAAATTTTCTTACATCAGAACGATCTGCAATCATTCCGTTTACAAATTTCCCAATTGCATATGTGAGATACAATGAACTGCCAATTACGCCCAGTTCAAGGTTAGAATAGCCCAAATCTGTACTCATAGAAGGCAATGCAGCAGCTATGTTTTTTTTACATAGATAAAACATTGCATAACCGATGAAACAAGAATAAAACATTCTCAATCTGAAATGAGAATAAGTTTTTTTTACTTGTGCTTCATCTTTAATAGGTTCAGTCGCAGAAGGCTCTTTAAAAAAGTCTAATAATCCCATAATTCACTCTCTAATTTGTGTGCAGTATAAAAATTATTACAAAAACAAAGCTGAATTACAAATCTAAATTGCTTATGTTAAAATCAGTACATATTTAATTATAGGAGTTTATATGGAATTTGTTTCAAACTTTATACAATCAAATGCACTTGCTATTTCTACAACAATATTGATTGTTGCGTATATTTTTATTGCTTGGGAAAAAATTTCAAAAGTTACTGTAGCGATGTTGGGTGCTGCTATTACATTGGTTTTGGGATTGCTTGCTCAATCAAAAGGGCATGATGCAACAATCGACCCTCATTATTTTATAAACTTTGTTGATTTTAATGTTATTTTTCTTTTAATAAGTATGATGATTATAGTCAGCATAGCAAGTAAAAGCGGCATTTTTACTTGGATAGCGAATGCTCTTTTAAAAAAAACGAATGGGCATCCTGTTAAAATATTGATAGCACTAGGACTATTCACTGCAGTAGCGTCAGCTTTTTTGGATAATGTAACTACTGTTATTCTTGTTGTGCCTATAACATTTCTTGTAGCGAAAAAACTGGATATAAACCCGATTCCTTATTTGATTACAGAAATACTTGCTTCAAATATTGGTGGTACTGCTACTCTTATCGGTGATCCTCCAAATATAATTATAGGCAGCAAGGCTGGTTTTTCTTTTATGACATTTTTACTTGAATTGACTGATATAGTATTTTTAATTTTAATAGTTACTTTGTTTATTTTGTGGTTGTGTTTCAAAAAAGATTTGGTTGCTTCAAAAGAAAAAATGGAGGCAGTTGCTCATCTTGATAATTCTGCTACTATTACGGATAAATCTTTAGCTATTCGTTCGGCAGTAGTTTTGTCACTTGTTATTATAGGTTTTGTTTTGCATGATTTGATACATCTTGAATCTTATGTAATTGCACTTTTGGGCGCTAGTTTTTTGATGATTTTTGAAAGTCCAAAACGTGTATTAAACGGTATTGAATGGAATACAATATTCTTTTTTATTGGTTTGTTTATAATTATTGGCGGTTTTGAAGCTGCAGGTGGAATTTCTATAATGGCAAAATGGATTCTTGATGTGACTCATGGTAATGAATCTGCTGCGGCTATGCTTATTCTATGGGCATCAGGTATTTTGTCAGGTATTGTGGATAATATACCTTATACAGCTACTATGGCTCCAATGATTTATCAAATACAGCTTGTAGAAGGTGCAGCGTATGCGCATCCTTTGTGGTGGTGTTTGTCTTTAGGTGCTTGTTTAGGCGGTAATATGACTATAATAGGTGCGGCAGCAAATGTTATTGTATCAGAAACAGCAGCTGCCCATGGCAAGCCTATTTCTTTTATGAAATACTTAAAATATGGTGTAGGAATTACTTTTGTTTCTTTAGTAATGAGTTCAATATATATTTATTTTAGATTTTTAATCCATTAAAAATTTTTATGAAAAAAGTGTTAAATCAAATTCATTATAATCTGTAATAACTTGATGCACATAAGGTATATCTGTGTACAAATCAGTACTTTCTAAAGAAGCAATTGCGATTATGCATCCTATTTTTGCTTTATGTGCTGCTTCAATCCCTGAGAGTGCATCTTCTACAACAATACAGTCTTTAGGATCCAAATTTAGTTTTTGAGCGGCTTTTATATATATATCCGGAGCAGGTTTGCCGGGGATTGTGCCGTCAGAGTATACAATTTTTTCTACATCGAACCAGTTTGCAAGATTCATTTCTTTTATATAAAAATCTACATTATCTTTTTCTGACATTGTAGCTATTGTATGTGGAATATTTTTTTCACACAGATAGTCAAGCAAATTTTCTGCATGTGGTGCAAAATGAAAATTTTCTGGATCTTCAAGACACATTTGTCTATACAAAGATTCTTTTTCTTTTGCAAGTTTTTCACATAGTTCAGGTTCAGGTTTCCTTCCTATAGCATATGCTATGATATCTTCGTTTGTTCTGCCAAACATATATTTTCTCATTTCATCATCGGAAAATTCCTTACCTCTGAGCTGTTTTGAATATTTTTTCCAAGCGTCATAATGCTTTTTTGAATCAAAAAATAATGTTCCGTTAAAATCAAAAATTATACCTTTATATTGCATAAAAATCTCCAATCCTGTACGTGTTCAATATATCATAAATTTATTTTAGAGAATAATATATCTCAAGTGCTTTTTGAATTTTATGTCTGTCAGGAATTCTATTTTTTAAAAGTATATTTTCGTATTTTTTAATTATTTGTTGTCGAATTTTTTCGTTTTTTTGAGTGCATATTTTATGTACAATTCGTCTTATTACAGGATCTGATAATTCCGGAGTAACAAGTTTTATTCCTCCCATATCAACACAAACTCCGTTTATTATGTTTCTGTCTTTCCAGTCTGTATGTATTGTACCTGTTTTTGCAAAGTTAAACGGTTGAATATTAGAGTTTTGTTTATCTATATAATCTGATATTGTGTATTTGTTTTTTGTATCAAATATATAAAATTGTGCAAGATTTGAATTTTTGAAATTCTTGCCATTTGCTTTTTGCAAATAATAAAAGGAATTTGCTTCTGCTAAGATACCGTGCATATGTTCTGTGCTTTTATAATATTTTACTTTTTCAGCAAATTCTTCTAGCATTATGTCAGCATAAATTTTTGCCGTTTTGGGGGAATCTTGTATTTCATTTAAGTAAAAATTATATAGTTCCTTTTTATCTTCCAAAAATGTTTTAATATGTGCTTTTTGTATTAACTCTGTTTTATATTTATATATTTTCAACACTTTTGGGGTTAAAACGTCTTTATTTTCATTATTAATAAATCTCATTAAAAACGTATCATTATAACTTCCGTTTGCTAGCCATTTAATTGTAATATTGGTATTTTCCGGTAAAAAGTCCGAAAAATGTTTTTTTAAAAGTTTGCCGGCTTTTTTTTCAAATGCTTTTTGTCTTTCTGTGTTATTTGATGAATTTAGTTCTTCTAAAAAATTGAGTATAGATTTTATATCTTTTTCTTTAATAAAAGAATCAAGTTTTTTATCTAATTTTTTCCACTCTCTTCTGAAAAACTCTGAGGCTTTTGCAAATATGTTTTGTACTTCTTTGATTTTATCTGCTTTATTCTGTGGAAATTTAGTTACAATAAGTTTTATAAAATCATTGGGTAAATTGCCTATAACGGGGTTTTGGGTATTTGATAGCTGTTTATAAAACTCACCGGAATAATTTATGTTCCTTTTAAAAATATATTTTAAACGTTTGTAGCAATAATTTGATTGATTTGTGATTATTTTTAATGACATTTTTATATTATAAAACAATAATAAAAAGACATCATGTATACATGATATCTTTTATTTTATTATTTGTGTTTTTGGATGAGTTTTTTTAAGTCTTCTTTATGTTGTACTCCTGCTTTTTGTTCTACAAGTTTTCCGTTTTTAAATAGAAGTATTGCTGGGATACCGCTTATAAAAAATTCTGAGGCTTTTTCTTTATTTTCTTCTACATTGATTTTTGCAATCACAGCGTCTGAGCCTACTTCGTCAGCAAGTGAGTCAATAATTGGACTTTGGACTCTACAATGTCCGCACCATGGTGCAAAAAAATCCACAAGCACAGGTTTATCTGTGTTTTTTAAGTTTATATCAAAATTTTCATCATTAAGTTCTATTACCTTACTCATAATTTCTCCTTTTTAGTTTTCACAGATATCATTTGCATAGTCTGACAATATTGTTTCTTCAAGTTTTTCTTTTGGTAATTTCTTAAAGCATAAAAACCAGTCATAGCATTTTGTATCATCCATTTTTTCCAGTCTTTCAATTGCTTCTTCTTTTGTTGATGGCGGTGTTATTATGACTTGATCTCCTACTTCCCAGTTAGCAGGTGTTGCGACGTTAAAATTGTCGGTTGTTTGTAATGCAACAAGTAATCTTTTTATTTCATCAATATTTCTACCTGTACTTTGTGGGTAGTATAGAATAGCTCTTATTTTACTTTTTGGATCAATGATGAAAACAGCACGAACAGTTTTAGTTTTATCTGCATGCGGTTGAATCATTCCGTATTTTTTTGCAATAGTTTGGCTATGGTCATCAATTAGTGGAAAATTTACATCTGTTTGATTCATTCCATTATAATCAATATTTTCTTTTATGTTTTTTAACCAAGCTAAATGCGAATGTATTGTGTCAACAGAAAGACCTAAAAGCTTGGTATTCAGTTGTTCAAATTCTTCTTTAACTGATTCAAAAGTCATAAATTCAGTTGTACATACAGGTGTAAAATCGGCAGGATGTGAAAAGAAAATGACCCAGTTCCCTCTATAATCTCTTGGAAAATGGATATATCCTTGTGTGCTTTTTGCTTTGAAAAATGGTGCTTTCTCCCCAATCATAGGTGCTTTTTTCTGCCTTTTGGCATTTATGTAGCCAAATATTGCTGCTGTTACTAAAACAGGCATGATAAGTCTTTTTAGCATATATTGCCTTTCTCACTTTTTAAAAAATCAATTTAGTATAAGTTTTTATTAATTAGTACTAATTTACATTCTCTATTTGTACAGTTATTTAGTAGCAAAATTATTTTTTTACGAGTTTATTATTTAACAAGCAATTATATATAAAAAATTATGATAAATTCTTGTACCAATAATTCACATAAAATTTCTTTTTCAAGTAGAAATAAATTGATCAGAGATGCTGATAAAGTTTGTAGGCAGGTCAATATATCTTTGCCTGTTTTTTCAAGTACAAGGTTGGATAGGTTCCGTACCATAAAATCTTCGCAAAAAATGAGAGATTACCTTAATTCATTAGAAGACAAGATAATAAGATTTAGAATTTTTTATATTAATAATAAAACCAATACTCTTATTAATATGATTAATGGTATGAAGCTTACAAAAACCGGTAATTGTGGAGAAATTGCAGAAGCGACAAGAGCTGCATTGAAAATGAATAATTATAACGATGTTTCAACATTTGCTTTATATGCATATAATCCATATACCCAAAAGATTAGAGATTTGGATCATACGGTAACAGCAATAAATTTTAGTATTCCCAAAAACTTTGATATTGGGAAAGAGACGTCTATTGTTTATAAGGATTTATTAAAACCCGATAAAAAAGCTATTATTGTTGATTCTTGGGCTGGATTTGTTGAATATGCAAAAGATTGTATAATAAGATATAAAACAAATGTTCAATTGTCTGCTAAAATAGGGAAAAATGACAAATTGATGTTTTTGCCACTAGTCCCTTTTGAGCTTGGGGAGAAAGAATTGTCTTATTTGAAATCAAAATATCCTGATTTGATTTTGAAAAAAGATAGTGCTTCTGTAGACACAAAGATTATCAAATCTATTGAAAATACAAAAAACTTTAAAAAACTCAATAATATTTATATGAATCTTGCAAAAAATGATGAATATGTTGATTCTTTTTTGTATAAAAATCCATCAAAAGTCAAAAAAGTTGTGTTTGATGGTTTTAATAATATAAGACGTATAATTGAAAATATGGTGAAATAAAATAAAAACTAAAACATATGAAAATAACAAGTTATAACAATATACCTTATATCGGTACAAATAATCAAAAAAGTAAATCACAAAAATCAGATTTACAAGATAGTCCAAATGATAAAATAAAATATTTGGATATATCTTTTGCCGGATTAAATAATATAACACCTAAAAAGAAAAATATTGAGCAAGAAAAACACAAATTACAAAAACAAATTAATGAAATTTTGTCTACTGATGTAAAAGATTCTGACTTGGACGATATGATAATGAGTTCTCTTAGCAGAGCACTTGGTAAAATGAGAGCTTCTTTAAAGCGAAAAAAAGAAATTTTAGAAGAGTTAGAAGCACTTAAAGAGAATAGGACTATGTCTCTTCAGCAGAAAGCAGATATTGCTAACAGACTGAGGAAAGAACATAATTTGCTTAAAAAAGATAAATTGACATCTAAACCACAGTCAAAAACTACGAAGACTCCTGATGAAAAAATTGATTATAAACTTGTTAATAAATTTAAACAATCTATATCTGAAAATGAGTTTGATTTAAAAAAAGTTTATGACCAATATTATGCTGATTTGAAAAATATAAAAACTGTAGAAGACTTAAACAAAAAATATCCTAAGATAAAAACACCTGCTAATCCAAGATATGTAATTGCTAAAAAGATCGAATCTACTTTAACAAGAGATTTTTATGAAGATATTGACGACCTTTTTGTTGCAGACGATAAAGATAAAATCTTTGATTATATAAATGGTAAAGTTATTGAAATAGTTTCTCAAATAGCTAAAACATCAAAAGTTGATGAAGACTACTTATACAACAATATAGCACCATCATTGTGTAGAATTATTATAGACAGATTTTCAAAAATCAAGTTGGAAGGTTCTTTTAATTCTGTACCGGAATTTAGGAAAAATAAAACTCCTCAAATTACGGATACAGATCTTAAGTTGTTATCTTTAGATTTTGATGATTTTGTACTGAGTGTTGTACGTTCTTTGTATTTGGATTCAAAAAAACTTAATGATATTGTGTATTCCAATGGCTCAGTTAGTGTGCCTGCAGGCATGTTAAAAGATAGTGAGTATAAATTTGAAAAAGTTTCTGAAAAAATAAAAAAACTTATCTCTTCTGCAGAAAATATAAAACAAGCACAACGTGATTATAAAAATTTTGATAAAAATGAACTTAAAAATAGATTAAACTATTATGTTTCAAAGGATATGAGCAATAATGAAGAGCTTTTGGGATATATTATAAATTTTGATTCTTGTCTTTTTACAAAAGAAGATATTGAACCTATGATTAGATTTTTACAAGAACTCGATATGCTTTATGATGGCCAAAAAACTCTTGAACAAGCTTTGACTACAATAAGAAAAGAAGAGCTAAAGCCAAGAGGAACAGAAAGACAAAATGAGATTGAAAGAAAACAATTAGAACAAAAGTATAAAGAAGAACAAAAAAGAATTTTTGAGTTAAATAGACTAAAAGAAGAATTTGATGAAGCTGTAAATATTCTTTATGCAAATAACTTGAATAGTATTGCATTAATTTGTGCTGAGCACAGGCCAGAAAATCTTCAAGAAAAAAACGTTGCTGATGCAAAATATTTAATAAGTTTAATTAAAGAAAATTTAACTGAATATGAACAAATAGATAATAAAAAATTAGTAGAAGCTAAAATAACAAGATGGGAAACTTTTAACACATACAAAAATGAAGATTCTCAAAATCCAATATATAAAAAGGCATTAGAGTATTCTAAAGATAATAATGGTCAAATTGATGTTGATAAGGCAGGAAAATATATTTTAAATGCTGAAATTGTAGAAAGTTATCCTGAAAGTATGAACATTGTACCTAATCCGGATGTCCTTGCAAAGGTTATGGAAAAAGCTTTGTATTCAAAGGATGTAGCTATTGAAGCACTTTGTAAATATGATGATTATCAAGATTTGTCAGAAGCAGATAAAACAAAAATTTTAAAGATATTAGAAATATTTGATATTAAAAGTTCTACAGATAAGGCTGTTTTAAAAAATATTGTAGAAAATGAATATGTTAATACTGATACAAAAGTATTATCAAGAATGAAAGAAAATAGTGGAAAAAATGTGACCGCCTATTTTGCACATGAAGCTAAACAACAAATTATAGATAAATATAAATTCCCTATTTGTTTAGAGTATTTAGCAGGCTTTGAAGATGCGTTATCAATGTTTGCAACAGAAAGGGGAACATCTGGAATAAAACTAACTACCAAAAACAACAAATCTCAAGAATATGCTATGGAAGTTAAACTTATGGGTCATGATGATAGATTGTTCTCAAGCAAAAATGATTATAGATTTGATGTTTTTTCTGAAAAAGGCCTGCATTAGTTTTGATAATTTTTATTAAGTGAAAAGATAAGAGAATAGCAAAAAAAAATGTGAGAGGTTTTTAACTCTTTAAAAGGAGATAATTTTATGAATGTAAGCTTTTCCTCTCAAAAGATTAATAATAAGCCATCATTAAAGCAAAATACAAACCCTGTAAATAATTTAAAATATCGTGAAATTCAAGAAATGTACACAGGTGCTCTTTTTGATTTAATAAATATTGCTGATGAGGAGAATATGTCTGCTGATGAATACTATCGCCGATTGAATGCATTGCAAGCTGCAAGAGATGAAGCAATTTGTCAGTTAGATGTTTTGGTGTAATTATAGTTTTTGCAAAAACTCCCATTTGGGAGTTAGTTGGCTGGGGCACTCTGCCGAGATAAATATGACTAAATGTCATATTTAGCGAGAGGGGATTCGAAGAAGCCTTCCGCAATAAAAAAAACTCCCATTTGGGAGTTAGTTGGCTGGGGCACTCTGCCGAGATAAATATGACTAAATGTCATATTTATAGAGAGGGGATTCGAAGAAGCCTTCCGCAATAAAAAAACTCCCATTTGGGAGTTAGTTGGCTGGGGCGGAAGGATTCGAACCTCCGGAATGGCTGGACCAAAACCAGCTGCCTTACCACTTGGCGACGCCCCAATATT
>CALUSQ010000016.1 GCA_944323475.1 Candidatus Gastranaerophilales bacterium | reverse complement strand
GAAAAGGTATTGTAGCTGCATCATTGGGAAAACTTTTAAAATCCAGAGGCTTTTCTGTTGTTATCCAAAAATTTGACCCTTATATAAACGTTGACCCGGGAACAATGAGTCCCTTTCAACATGGTGAGGTTTTTGTTACTGATGATGGTGCAGAAACAGATCTTGACCTTGGACATTATGAACGTTTTACCGATACATCTTTAGGCAAATTTAATAATGTAACTTCCGGTAGTATTTACCAAACAGTAATCAAAAAGGAAAGAAAAGGCGAGTATTTGGGCGCTACCGTTCAAACTATTCCTCATATTACAAATGAAATTAAATCGAGAATAAAAAAGGTTACAGCTCAATTTAAGCCTGATTTTGTTATCACAGAAATAGGCGGTACAATAGGTGACATTGAGAGTTTGCCTTTTATTGAAGCTATCAGACAATTCAAGACAGAAGTAGGTTTTGGCAACAGTATAAATATTCATGTTACATTGATTCCTTATTTGCCAACTTCTGGTGAATTAAAAACAAAACCTTCTCAACATAGTGTTTCTGTTTTGAGAAGTTATGGCTTGCAGCCTGAAATATTGGTTTGTAGGACATCAAGAACTATTCCGAAAAAAGAAAAAGAAAAATTGGCTTTGTTCTGTTCAGTTCCTGTTGATGCTGTAATTGAATGCAAGGATATGAAATCAATTTATGAAGTTCCGCTTGCTTTAGAAGAACAGCAAATGGCGCATGTTGTACTTCAAAGATTACAGCTTTTGGACAAAAAACCAAATCTTGATAATTGGAGAAAACTTGTTGATGTAATTAAAAATCCTACAAAAACTTTTAAAATTGCTATTGCAGGAAAGTATACAAATCTTTCTGACGCATATATCTCTGTAGTAGAGTCTTTGAAACATGCAGGTTATGCTCATCATGCCAAAATAGATATAAAATGGATTAATTCTGAAGAATGTACAGACTTGAAAAAAGCAAAAGAAATTCTTTCAGACGTTGATGGTTTGGTAGTACCGGGCGGTTTTGGTATCCGTGGTATAGAAGGCAAGCTCAATGCAATTCGTTATGCTAGAGAAAACAATCTCCCGTTTTTGGGCCTTTGTCTGGGTATGCAATGTGCTGTTATTGAATATGCAAGAAATGTTGTCGGTCTAAAAGATGCAAACTCCATGGAGTTTAACGAAGGTACACCATATCCTGTTATTGATATTATGCTTGAGCAAAAAAATATTGAAGAAATGGGTGGTACGATGAGACTCGGCAAGTACGATTGTGTCTTGAAAAAAGGTACAAAAGCTTATGATGCTTATGGTAAAGTAAAAACTATTTCAGAACGTCACAGACACAGATATGAAGTAAATAATGAATACAAAGAGCAAATAGAAAAAGCAGGTCTTGTGTTCTCAGGCATGTCTCCTGATGGTCAGTTGTGTGAGATAGTAGAATATCCGAAAAATGACTGGTTTGTTGCTTGTCAATTCCATCCGGAGTTCAAATCAAGACCTGAACATCCGCACCCCTTGTTTGCAGGCTTGATAAATGCTATAAATAAGAAGAAAACTACAAAATAAAATCGTTTATATCTTGTAAAAAAGGGTATAAATCATGTAGTAATACATAATATAGGAGTGTGTGATGAATATTCTTATTTCTAATGACGATGGTCTTATGGCAAATGGTATCAGAGCTTTGACAGAGGCTTTGAGTTGTGAACATGATGTTTATGTTATCGCTCCGGATAGAGAAAGAAGTGCTGCCGGTCATTCTCTCACACTTCATACACCTTTGAGGGTTGAAGAACTTGACCCAAAATTTGGTGCTAAAAGAAACTGGGTAACAACAGGTACTCCTGGTGACTGTGTAAAAATTGGATTGAGCGCTATTTTAGAACCTCATGAAATGCCCGATTTGGTTATTTCAGGTATAAATCATGGTCCAAACCTTGGTGCTGATATTTTGTACTCAGGTACTGTCAGTTGTGCATTAGAAGGTGCTATGCTTGGCTACCCGGCTATTGCTACATCTTTGGCTGGACTTCATTATGAAGTGGAAAATTTCTCTTTTGCAGCTAATTTTATGGCAAAATTTGTTAATAAAATTAAAGAAATAAATTTTCCTCAAAAATCAATTTTAAATATTAATTTTCCATCTTTGGAAGAAGAAGATATTGCAGGTATCGCAATTACAAAACTTGGTACAAGAATGTTTACAAGCAAATATGATAAACGTCTTGATCCAAGAGGCAAAACCTACTACTGGTTAGCCGGTGAATTGATAGAATATGACGAAAATGATGATACAGATATCAATGCTGTTAGAATGAATAAAGTTTCTATTACACCAATTACATTTGAAATGACACATAAGAGCATTATGAAAGATTTGGAAAAAGCTTTTTGCAGTGAGCAATCTTGTGATTGGTTTGGAACTCAAGAATAAAAAGATATTACAATTTTTATATTTGACATATAATATCCTTAGCTAAAAATTTAACAATGTTTCAGCTGAGGATATTATTTTATGTCAAAAATCAGAGTATTAACCGTTTTTGGAACAAGACCTGAAGCTATAAAAATGGCTCCACTTGTAAAAGAGTTTGAAAAATTTTCTGATAAATTTGAGAGTATGGTGTGTGTTACTGCTCAGCACAGACAGATGCTTGATCAAGTATTGAGTTTGTTTGAAATAAAACCTGACTTTGACCTTAATATAATGAAACCTAATCAAGATTTGTGGACAATTACGGCAGAAGTACTTGTTTTAATGAAGGATGTTATAGAAAAAAGTAAACCCGATATTGTACTTGTACATGGCGATACAACTACATCTATGGCAGCTGCGTTATCAGCTTTTTATGCAAAAGTCCCGGTCGGACACGTTGAGGCAGGTTTAAGAACTTTTGACAAATATTATCCTTTTCCAGAAGAAATTAACAGAGTTTTTGCAGACGCTGTTTGTACATATCATTTTGCTCCGACAGATACAAGTGTTGAAAACCTTGTTAAATCAGCCATACCAAAAGAGCATATTTACAAAACAGGTAATACTGTAATTGATGCACTTTTGCATACAGTTACAAATAACAAGGCTGATTTAAGTTACATAGGTTTAAATCCGAATTTGAAAACAATTCTTTTAACCTCTCACAGAAGAGAAAATTTTGGTGAACCTATTAAAAATATTTGCAAAGCAGTTTTAGAGCTTGTAGAAAATAATAAGGATATTCAAGTTGTTTATCCTGTACATCTTAATCCAAATGTTCAAAAACCTGTTCACGAGCTTTTGGATGGTGTAGAAAGAGTTCATTTGATTGAACCTATGGAATATGCTCCGTTTTCTACATTGATGAAAGAGTCTCATATTATTATGACTGATTCCGGCGGAGTTCAGGAAGAAGCACCTTCTCTAGGCAAACCTGTGCTTGTACTGCGTTCAACAACAGAACGACCAGAAGCTGTTGAATATGGTACTGTAAAATTAGTCGGTACTGATACTAAAAAAATTGTTAAAGAAGTTCAAAACCTTTTGGATAATAAAGATGAGTACAAAAAAATGTCAGAGTCAATAAATCCATATGGAGATGGACTTGCAAGTCAGAGAATTGTAGAAATAATAGCAAAAGAATTAGGTTAGTTTATCCTTTAATTTGAAACGGGCATTTTGTACATCTTGCCTTTGGAACAAGGACCAAATTGTCCTCTAAGTCGTACATTTTTGCTACTCGTGTGATTAATTTAGATCCACATACAGGACATTCTAAGTCTTCCACATCATTTGACAGTATTTGATTTTTTATGAAAATAGTTGCTTCTGTATCCGGCATAAGTGATAGATTTGGATGTTTTTCATATTTTTTAATTTCAGCAGGTTTGAGCTTTAATGCGTTTGCCAATTTTTGGCGTATAGTTGATGCCAAGAAAAGTTCTTGGCCGCTTTCTATTTCTTCAATAGTCTTTAAAGGCAGAGCTGACTTTTTAGCCAGCCCTGTTTGTGAAAGACCTGTTTTTTCTCTTAGTTCTGATATGAATTGTGCAAGAGATTTTTCTTCAGAGATATTTTTTTCTGTCATTTATGCAACAGCCCTTTTTGTTTTGTTTTCTTGTCTTTCTCTCCACCAATCAAGTAATGTTGATGCAAAGAAAATACTTGAGTAAGTACCGATTGCAATACCGACAATCATGGCCAATACAAATTCTTTAGTAGTTTCCCCGCCAAAGATATATAAAGCGCCAAGAGTGATGAGTGTTGTCAATGAAGTGTTGATACTTCTTGCGAGAGTTTGGTTAACACTTGCGTTTATGATTTCTCCAAAGTTTGCTTTTTTAGCTAAAAATCTGCAATTTTCTCTGATTCTGTCAAATACAACAATTGTATCGTGGTTAGAAAAACCAATAACTGTCAACACGGCTGTAATGAATAATGCGTCAATGTGAACATCAAAAAATATACCTAGAATTGAGAAAAATCCAAGTACAAACAATGCATCATGTGCTAGTGATATCAATGCAATAACAGCATAATCCAGTTGGAATCTGAATGACAGATAAACAACAATTCCCAAAAATGCCAAAGCCAAAGCGTAAAGAGAATTTGTGAATAATTCTTTACCCAAAGAAGGACCTATAGAACTGACTTGTACCAACTGAGCATCTTGATAATCTGATTTTATTACATCAGAAATTTTTTGTTCAGATGTTTTATCATTGCTTTTGAAAGCAGTTTTTACAGAAATAATAGTTCCTGTATTAAGTTTTTCTGCTTTTGAAATTGTATTATTGGTTTTTAAAATCTGGATTACAGGGTTTTCAATGCCTGCTTTTATCAGTTTTGTTCTTAGCACTTCTACTTCGCTGTTAGATACGTCTTTGTTAACGGAATATTGTGTAATTGTACCGCCTGTGAAATCAATACCTACTTTGACAGGAAAGTGTGTAGGATATGTTACCATTGAGTAGATCATTGCAACAACTCCAGGTATAATCAATAGCAATGATAGACCAAACCAGACCCATCTATATTTAACGACATCAATCCATTTGTGTTGATGTAAAACTGTTTCACTCATTATTTTAATCTCCTTAATGTTTTATTATTTTGAGTTCTTAGTCAAGAATACCAAATTTAGCTTTTTCTTTTTTAGTTTCTGTTGCTTCATAGGCTTTACCGATTTCGGATTGTTTAATACCAAACCAGCCAGGATGTTTTAGCTGTCCTGCACCAAACAATAAGTGCATAAAGTTCTTTGTAACAGTGATTGCTGTAAACATACTTATTACAACACCGATAATCAATGTCAGTGCAAAACCTTTGATAATACTTGTACCTAAGAAATACAAGATTACACAAGTAATAATTGTGGTCATGTTTGAATCAAAGATTGATGTAAATGCTCTATCAAAACCTGCATTGATTGCTGTGAATAGCGTTCTGCCTGCTTTTAATTCTTCTTTCGTTCTTTCAAAGATAAGAATATTTGCATCAACTGCCATACCGATACTCAAAATGAAACCGGCGATACCAGCAAGAGTCAAAGTTACAGGTACAATTTTAAATACAGCAAATACAAGTATAGAATATATTATCAATGCTATATCTGCGATGAAACCTGGCAAACGGTAGTATAAAAGCATAAATAACATAACAAGACCTATACCAATTATACCTGCTGTTTTGCTTTTGGCTATACTATCGGCTCCGAGAGTCGGTCCAACAAGACTTTCTTCAATAATTTTTGCAGGAACAGGGAGAGCACCTGCGTTTAACAAGTCAACCATTTTTTTAGCTTCTTCATATGCAAAACCGGAATCTCCTCCAGAGATTTGAGCATGTCCTCCAAGAATAGGTTCTTGGATTGTTGGTGCAGATTGCATTTCTCCGTTAAAGAAAATAGCCATTGATTGACCGACCATTTTTGTAGTCAATTCACCAAATTTTTTAGTTCCTTTGTCATTAAATTCTAATGAAACAACCCACTGTCCGCCAGGGTTTGTAGAAATCAATGCTTTTTTTACGTCTTTACCTGTCAAACCTGTTGGTGCCCAACCTGTTGCTCCGTATTTTCCGTCTAATGGTTTTTTGAATTCCAATTCTGCTGTTTCACCCAAAAATTCTTTTGCTTTGGCTGGATCAGAAATATTCGGGATTTCTACCAACAAACGTTTTTCACCTGTTTGTTGAACAACAGTTTCTGCTACACCTAAAGCATTTACTCTGTTTTCAATTGCAAATTGCAAACTGCTCATCATATCAGGTGTGATTTTTGCAATTGTGTCAGTAGTTTGTGCTTCTAGTACGATTCTTGAACCACCTACAAGGTCAAGACCAAGTTTTGTAGGTTTTTTCACGATTACGATGGCTGCTATTATTACTAGCAAAATAATCGCCCAAAACATTAATTTCTTGTTTTTCATTTTTATCCTCTCTTATACCCCTTAGATATTAGTTTGCATGAAAATAAAATTTTCAATTTTACAGCATTATTGTAGCAAAAAAACAGTATAAAAGTATAAAAAATGACTAAATAGCCCTATTGGATATTAACCTTTGTTAATAAATTCAAAAATTATTTTGAAGTTATATAAAACATAATTGAACCTGCAACGCTGAGATTCAATGATTCCGTAGCTTTTGAGATTGGAATAGTTGTTTTTATATTTGCATTTTCTATGGCGGATTTTGACAGCCCTTCTGCTTCTGAACCGAGCATAATTACAAAAGGCTTTGAATAATCAATTTTTTCAGGCTTAACTATATCATTGTGGTTTAATACAGTAGCGATAAAATTGTGATTTGGGAAAATTTCCTTTGCTTTTTGCAATGTTGTTTTGACAATCGGCAACTTAAAAAGTCCGCCAACGGTTGAACGAACAACTTTGGGGTTGTACAAATCTATTGTATCTCCGCACAAAAGCATTGCATCTATTGAAAAAGCTGCAGCAGAACGGATTAGTGTTCCTAGATTACCTGCATCTTTGATATTTTCAATTAAAGCAATTCTGTTTTTTGACTTTATTTCATCTAAATTTGTTTTAATTTGTCTTGCTATAGCAACTGCTTCAGGTGCACTTTCTGTAGTTGATATTTTTTCAATTACAGCATCTGTGACAACAATAATTTTATCTTTCAAAAATTCAAATTTTTTGATGTTATCAGCTGTTACAAAAACAGTATCAATTTGAGCCTTTTCTTGATAGGCCTCAAAAATAGGCTTGTAACCTTCTATCAAAAAAAGACCTGTTTCGTTTCTGTACTTTTTCTGATGAAGTTTCGCTGTTTCTTTTATTTTGCTGTTTGAAACACTTGTTATTTCTTGCATTATTTGCCTGCCTGCCAATCTTTTAGCCATTTTAATTCTTGTTTGTTCAAAAGAGAATATTCTATAGCATTTTCTTGAAATGGTACATGCGAGAAGGATTGGAGTTTAAGTTCACCTTTTATTTTTGTGAGATAAACTGTGTTTTCGAGTCTTACTCCGCCAAATCCTGGTTTGTATAATCCGGGTTCAATAGTAAATACCATATTTTCTTTCAGAACTCTTTTACCCATTATTCCACAAGAAATGGTTGGTGGATTTTCATGAACATTTATGCCTACGCCGTGACCCAATCCATGGTTAAAATTAAAATCTTTTAATCCTGATTGTTTGTGAATTTTTCTGGCTACGGCATCAAGAGTGAAACCTGTTGTTTTATTGGTTACTTTATAGTGATATGCATTTAAAAACATTTTTAAAACTGTTGTATAGACTTTTTTCTGTATTTCAGAAGGGATGCCTTTTACAAAAGTTCTTGTAATGTCTGTAGAGTATCCGCCTTCAAAGTGTCCACCGCAATCCAACAATACAAAATCTCCATCAGTAATTTTTTTATTGTCTGATGGATGTGAATAGTGAATAATAGAAGAATTTGTACCTGCAGCTAGTATTGTACTGAAGCTGAGTTGTTTTGCACCTTGTTTTTTATATTCTTTAAAAACTTCATCAGCAAGTGCTTTTTCGCTTAAATTATCTTGATTTTGTACAAGTTCAAATACTTTGTTTACTACTTTGTCTGTTCTTGCAAAATTCTTTTTGAAGTGTTCTATTTCCGCATTGTTTTTAATTGCTTTCATCTCTTTAATATAGTCAAAATCCGATTCAACAGATTTTCTTTTTATTAAAGAATAGTCGTAAAAGTTTATTGTTGAAGGGGTATAAATAATATTTTTCAGTTTTTTAATTTCTTTATCAAAGTTTTTTAAAGGTTGTATTTTATAATATTTACCAATCTCTGTTTCAAATATTTCATCGCTAAAAATTATTGCACCTTTTTTATTTAGGACCAATTTTGCTTTAAATACGGATGAAAAAGGTGTTTTGTACTGACGACAGTTTGTCAGATATGCAATATTTTCAAGGTTCGTATCAAGAAGGGTTTCTTCTTTTTTTAGTTTCTTGATAATTTTCAAAAATTTCTCATCTGCACTTTGACCACTGATAGACAAAGCTATTTGTTTTACGGTTTCATTATTATCAGAAGTTTTAAGCTCTACAATTTGTGCAACAGGTTCAAAATCAAGAGTTTTAATTTTGCAATGTTTTTTATCTAATTTTGATTTTAAATTCTTATAAAAATTAAGAGAAACTTTTTTTGAAACAATTCCTATTACACTATTGGGTTTTATTCTTTCAACAAGCTCATTGGAAAATGTTTGTCCAAGTTGAAGTTTTACAACTTTTGTTGTGTTATGATTAACTTCTGCATCAGCTTGTTCATGGTATCTTCCATCAACAAACTGCCACATTTCATTTTTTGATAACAAAACATCTCCTGTTGATCCGGAAAATCCTGTCACAAAATACCTTGCACAATTGCAAAGCTCATTGTATTCAACTAAAAACTCATCAGTTGTGTTGATAAGAAGGTAGTCAAGGTTATTGCTTTTTAAAGTTTCTCTTAATTCTTCTAACATTTTTTAATTATTTTTTGTCTGTAAGATATAGCAAATGCCAGCCGAATTGAGTTTTTATGGGTTCTGACAAATCACCTACATTCATTGAAAATGCTGCATCTTCAAATTCTTTTACCATTACGCCTTTGCCGAAAAAACCAAGGTCTCCGCCATTTGCACCTGATGGGCAGAGAGAAACTTCTGCTGCGACGTCTTCAAATTTTTTTCCGTTTAAAATTTCTTCTC
This sequence comes from Candidatus Gastranaerophilales bacterium, assembly GCA_944323475.1. Lineage (GTDB taxonomy): Bacteria > Cyanobacteriota > Vampirovibrionia > Gastranaerophilales > Gastranaerophilaceae > Limenecus. The sequence continues at coordinate 37,374 of CALUSQ010000016.1, read as the reverse complement.
TAAGATTTTTAGCTTCTTCTTCAGTTTTAACAAGAAGATGGCTTGCTCTAACTTCTGTCATATTAATTCCCTTTTTTTATTTATACGAAATTAATTATACCATATTACTTTGAAAATACTCTTATATATTAGTTGCATTTTGACTGGCAAAATATTAGTATGGGGTATTACAAAATGCAGGTAGCTTTATGTCTTTGTTTCGAAAAAGTCTTATTATTTTGGGTATTTTAATAATTGCTTTTCTGCTGTTTTCTGTGGTTTTTAAACCTGTATTTCTGAATTTTTATATTTCATTGGCTCATAAATATACCAGAGGCAGATTTGTTTGTACTTTGGACAACCAAGGCAGACACGTTGCAAGGTTGTATAAAATTAACAAAGGAGAAGAGACACTTCTTCGAAAAACAATCAGCAATAGCTGCATTTTTTCAAGACCAAAAATTAATGCAGGCTTTTTTGTTTTTGCAATAGGTGGTGGCGGTGGTGCAACACCCTATGAAAGCGGAAATTCAGGTCAGATAATTTCTAAACATAAAAAAATAACTAATCCGGTAATTGTAATTAATATTGGTAAAGGCGGTAAGGGAACTCATATTGTTAATGATGAAACAAACAATACAAAGTTTGTGGATGCAAAAGATGGTGAAGATACGACAATTTCTGAGATAAATATTATTGCTAAAGGCGGTTCAAAATCCACAAGAATGACACCTCTTGGGGCACCACCAAAAATAGTTGAATATCATATCCCCGAAAAATATCATCAGCTTTATGATATACCTAAATCTGCAAAGTATGGTGCAGGCGGTGCTTTTAATAAGTATATCAAAGATACAAGTGCAAAAGCCGAAAGCGGACACTCAGGTGCTGTTATAATTCAATGGTAATTATTTGAGTTTTTTAATTATTTCTTCAGCAATTTTTTTACTTGATTGAGGGTTTTGTCCTGTTATAAGATTTTGGTCTATTATAACATTTTCTTCAAATGGCTCTCCTTCATTAAAAAAAGCACCAAGTTGTTTGAGTCTTGACTCGAGCATAAAAGGCACAAATTTTTCTTTTTCAACAATTTTTTCTTCTCTGTTAGTAAAACTTGTAAGTTGCATGCCTTTTACAATAGGTTCACCGGTAAGCGATTTTGCATTAATTAATCCTGCAGGACCATGGCATACGGCTGAAACTATTTTGTGCATATTGTAAAAATAAGAAACAATTTCTCCAAGCAAATCATTTTGGGCAAGGTCAAACATTGGACCGTGACCACCGGGGAGAAAAATAGCATCATAATCTTTGTATATTATTTCAGACAGTTTTAAAGTATTATCAAGATCTTTTTTTGTATAGTCCCATTCTGTAGGATTTTGACATAATAAACTGTTTTCATCTATAGGGGAAATCCCACCAAGGGGACTGGCAACAGTAACCGTGAAGCCTGCTTCTTTAAAAGCAAGAAATGGTACTGCAAATTCTTCGAGCCAGACCCCTGTTTTATGCAAATCATCCGTTTCGGATGTATTAGTTACAACTATTAAAATCTTTTTTGGTTTATTATTTGTTTTTTCCATCAAAACTCCTTAAGTTTTATTTTCTTAATTTAAAATAACGGAAGTTATGAATTGTTACATTGGTAGAAAGTACTAAAGTTTACACTTGTAAAAATACTTTGTGATAAAATACAAGCAGAGTATTTAATTTTAAGGAAGTTAAAAATATGGTTTCACAAGCAGTTAGAGATAAATATGAAGTAGTTATCGGACTTGAGGTTCATGCTCAGTTAAAAACAAAATCAAAAATATTTGCTCCCGATAGTACAGAATTTGGTGCAGAACCTAATACTCATACAAGTACTATTACTTTAGGTATGCCAGGAGTTTTGCCAGTATTAAACAAAGAATGTGTAAATATGGGTATTCTTCTTGGTTTGGCTTTGAATTGTGAAATTCCTGAACGTTGTAAGTTCGATAGAAAACAATATTTTTATCCTGATTTGCCGAAAGGATACCAAATTTCTCAATATGATCAACCTATTTGTATTAATGGTCATATTAATATTAACGGCAAAAAAATAGGTATTACACGTGCACACCTTGAAGAAGATGCCGGCAAGCTGGTACACGCAGGTGCAGACGGTTTGGCAGGTTCTTTGTATTCTTTGGTGGATTTGAATAGAGCAGGCACTCCTCTTTTGGAAATTGTTTCAGAACCTGACATGCGTTCAAGTGAAGAAGCCAGAGCTTATATGGAAGAGTTGAGAAATATTGTTCGCTATATTGGTGTTTGTGATGGAAACCTTGAAGAAGGTTCAATGCGTTGCGATGCAAATATTTCAGTTATGCCTAAAGGTTCAGACAAATTTGGTACTCGTGCTGAAATTAAAAATATAAATAGTTTTTCTGCATTGCAACGTGCTATAGAATATGAAATAGACAGACAAATTGAAATTGTTGAAGATGGCGGTGAAGTTGACCAGGAAACCAGGTTATGGGACGACAATCAAAAAGTTACAAAAACTATGAGAAGCAAGGAAGATGCAAATGATTATCGTTATTTCCCTGAACCAGATTTGATGCCTGTTGAAATATCACGAGAATGGGTAGAAGAAATCAGAGCAAAAATGCCGGAACTTCCTGAAGCAAAACGCAAAAGATATGAATCTTTAGGACTGAGTGCATATGATGCCAATGTTATGGTTGAACAAATGGAAACAGCACTTTTTTATGATGAAGTCTTGAAGCTTGGTGCAGATTATAGAATTGCGAATAACTTACTGGTCGGTGATATAACTGCTTATTTAAAAGAAAATAATATAAATATAAACCAAACTAAATTAACACCTGAAAACTTGGCTCAATTGGTGGGTTTGATTACAAAAGGAACAATTTCTAATAACATTGCAAAGAAAATTTTGCCACAAATGCTTGAAAATGGTACATCTGCTCAAGAAATTGTTGAAAAAGAAGGATTGAGCGTTATTTCTGATGAAGGAGCTATCAAAGAACTTGTTATGAAGGTAGTTGAAAACAACCCTGCTCAGGTACAAGCTTATAAAAACGGAAAAACAAATCTAATGGGATTTTTTGTCGGACAAATTATGAAAGAAACTAAGGGTAGAGCTAACCCGCAAATTATTAATAAATTGTTACAAGATGCTTTAAAATAGTTTAAAGTGGGAATTATAGAGATATAAGGATAAAAGAGGGAGGCAGTTAAAAAATTGCCCCCTTTTTTAATAGGAATATTTGAAAGTGTAACGAAATGTAACAGATATACAAAATATTGAAATAATATATAAAAAATGGTTTTTATATTAGTGTGTGTAATTAAAAAGGTGTAAATATGGATTTTTCAATTAATAACGTAAACAATCTTCCAAAGACTCAATCAGTTGGTTCATCTTCATCTTCTACAACTGTTGATGAAACAGGACTTTTTGAAACAGAAGAAGTAGATAAAAAAGAAGAAACTGCTAAAGATACAACAAGACTTGAAGCAGAACTTGCTCAATATGAATCTGAACTTAAAGCTTTGGAAGCACAAAAAGCTCAAAAAGAACAAGAAAAGAAAGAACTTGAAGCTCAAAAAAAATCTTTGGAATCCAGAAAATCAAAATTGGAATCTGAGATTGATGTAAATAATGCAAAAATTCAAGTTTATACAGAAGAAATTGAAAAATATAATGAAGAAGTTCAAAAAGAACAGGAAAATTTAGATTCTATTCAAAAACAATATGATTCAAAAACAAAACAAGCTAATGAGTTGAATCAAAAATTAAACGAAAAAATCAATGAAGTTATTGCTAATTCAAATGAAGAAGTAAATACTCAAAAACAGAAAATTCAACAAGCAACAGAAGAAGCATATGCTAAAGTAGAATCAGGTGAAATTGAACAAGATGAAGTTGCTCAATATGTTGCAAAAAAAGTAGGAACTTCTTCTATATCCTCATCTTCATCATTGTTTGCAGAAATCAATTCATTAAGTGCACAAGTGAAAGCACTTGTTGCTGAAACATCTTCATTGCTTACGAAAATTGCTAACAAACAAACAAATATAAATAAATTAAAAGCACAAGTTGTTAGCGGTAATGATGCAATAACTGAACTTACAAATACAAATACTTCTAAAAATTCAGAACTTTCTTCTTTGAATGAAGAAATTAGTTTGGTTAACTCAGAAATATCAACAGTAAATTCAGAAATTGCTAAAATTGATAATAATATTGCTCAAACAGAAATAAATATAGCAAATATACAAGCTGCAATTAATGGTACATCTGTTGATACAGCTGATCAAGTTCAAGATCAAACAGAACAAAGCAATGGCAATGTTGCGCAAGGTCAAGATACAACACAAAATAACGATAATACTACAATAATTTTAGAAGAAACAAATAAAGTTAATCCATTTGTTTCCGTCGCTTATGAAACAGTTGATTATTCAAATATAGTTGAAGCATTAGATGCTATGTCAAAAAGAAATGACAAAAGTGTTGAAGATGCAAGGACTCTTGTTGATTCCAATAAACAAGAAATCAGAAAAATGTTCCAAGACATTTTAAAATAATTAAATTATATATATATAAAAAGCTCCATTTTTTAAATGGAGTTTTTTATTTTGTTATTTTAATGCAATTCAATTTATGCAAGATTTTTCTTAAAGAAATTTATTGAGTTATTTGTATTTTGTGTATTTGCACTTGCTGTTTGAGTTGTTGTATTATTTGTGTTAGCTGTATTGCTGTTTGTTTCTGTTGTGTTTATAGAATTTGATGTAAAGAGATTTTGTGAAGAAGATGAGCTTGAAAAATTGTTATTTATAAAATTGCTCATATCTCTAAGTGCGTTATTTAAAATAGCGTTGTCAGCTGCAGTAGGCGTTCTTTTTGTTGAAGTTTCTTCTGCTTGTGTTTGGGCATTGTTGCTGAACATATTTTGTGCAGTATTTCCTAATTGACCCAAAGCTTGTGTACCTTTAGAGATCTTTGACCAAGTTGATTCTTCTTTTTCTGCTTTTATTGCTTCTAGTTCTTGTTTTGCTTGTTCAAGTTGTTGTTTGTCAGATTCTAATTTTTCTTTTGCTGCTTGAAGTTCTTGGTTTGCGGTTTCTTCTTGAGTTTTTGCTGTTTCAAGCTTTTCTTGTGCTGTTTGAAGTTCTTTTTTTGCAGTTTGTGCTTCAGTTTTTGCAGTTTCGTATTCTTCTTTTGCAGTTTGTGCTTCAGTTGTTGCAGTTTCATATTCTGCTTCTGCATTTTGAGTTGCTTGTTTTGCTTCATCAAGATTTTGTTGTGCTTGTTCTAATTGTTGTTGAGCAACTTGTTTTTCTGCTTCTGCTGCTTTCAAATCAGCTTCTGCTGCTGCAAGTTCTGCTTTTGCTGTTGCCAATGCGGCTTGTGCTGCTGCTACAGCTGCTGCAGAGAAAGGAATAGCTGCTGATGCTGCTGTTAGAGCTGCTTCTGCTGCACTAACTTGTGCTGTTGCTGCTGATACTGCTGCTGTTGCAGTAGAAACATGAGCTTCTGCTTCAGTAAGCTGTGTTTTGCAAATTGTCACTTGTCCATTTGCTTGAAGTTCTTGTTGTTGAGCAGAATAATATGCTTCTTGTGTTGATTTTACTTTTTTATCAGCTTCAGTAGATTTTGTTTTTGCAAGTTTTTCTTTTTCGTCAGCTTGTGTAGATTTTGTTTCTGCTGTTTGAACAGTTGTTTCTGCTTCTTGAGTAGCTGTTTTAGCTTCTGTTGCTTTTGTTTCTTTAGTTGAAACATCTGCTTCAGATGTGGAAACATTAGATTCTGCTGCTGAAACTTTAGTTTCAGCTATTCTAATTCTTTCTTCTTTTGTTTTGCCTTCTGATGGATCTATATTTTCTATATCTTCAGTTTTGGCAGTGGTAGCAGAAGATGAGAAACTTACTGCATCACCAACAGTACCAACAAGTCCTTCTGCGTTGGCTCCGTTTAGTCCATTTGAACCGCCACCAATATCATATTTTTTTTCAGTTTTTGCTTGATATGGTTTAATATTTTCCGGTTTGAAGGTTACTGTATTTAAATCTTTGATATATTTGTCTGCAAAAAGACCCATATTTTTCTCTCTTTCTTATAATTCTCTTTATATATATTTAAAAACCAATAATGATGCATAATTGACAGATTCGTATATACTTTTTATATATTGTTTACATAACTTCACAATTGTTGAATTTTGTTAAAAAAAATATTTTTTTAAGGATATTTAGCAATAAAAATTCTTTATATGTTTTAAAATATTTGTCATTACTATATAAAAAGGGGTAAAAAATGTCTGTTAATTTTGATCCTAAAAAAACTGTAAAAATACCAAGCAATCTTGGAGTTAAAGGTAAAAAAATTATAAATAATAGTTTGAATAGAATAAAAGAGCTAACTCACGACACTGTTCAGCTTAAAAAAGCAGGCAAATATACAGCTTTTGGCCTTTTAGGTGCAGGTGCAGTTGTTGCTATTGTAAAAGCTGTAAAAAGCTTTATTGAAACAAAAAAAGAAAATAATCTTTTGAAAGATTTTGTATTAAATCAAAGAGAATTTATTAATGATTTAAAAAATCATATTGGTGTTCAAAAAGAAATTATTGAAGCTAAAGATGCAGTAATTGATGCTAAAGATAAAATAGCAAGTGAAGCTGTTTAAATTAATAAAAACATAGTTGGAAATATGTAAAAAGTCCTTGGTTTTACTTTTAAATCGAGGGCTTTTTTTATATTATATTTATAATTTATTGAGTATCAAAAATTGAAGAAATTTAATTATACAATATTATTTTCTTTGTCATATATCCTTGGCATAATATCGTTTTTTACTTCTACGACAATATATTTGGCAGGGGGTGTTTTTGTTGCTTTGATTTTTTTAATATATAAAAATTTTATTTCAAACAAATCTGCCATAGTTTTTTATCTTGCATTTGTTTTGGCATTGTTAAATTGTAATTTTCAAATAAAAAACTATGATGCTCTTTCTTCATTCGTCCCCTCTAAAGGTGTTTTAAAAGGTTATGTGGAAACCATACCAACTACGAACAATAAAAATAAAACGAAATTTTATTTTAAAGTTAAAAATGCTGAATTAATAAAGTATGGCGAAGAAAGTAAACAAAATGTTTTTGATATAGATGCAAGAACTATAGTTACAATCTATGATACACCTCAAAATATTTCTAAAATAAAAGTTTTTGATGAGTTAGAATTAAGAGGTAAACTTTTTCAGCCTATACAAGCAAAAAATCCTTCACAGTTTGATTATTCAAAATATTTGAAGAATCATAAAACATTTTCAACTTTTTATGTGACTAAAGGTGATTGGGAGATAGTGTCAGCTCCTAAAACTATTGGAGGTAAATTTTTACAGAAATTGAATGACAAACGTTGTCATATATTAAACATTCACAAACAATTCTTAAAAAGTCCCAACCTTGAAGTACTTGGCGGCATAGTATTTGGTGATGATGCGATAAATCCGCCTGAATATATAAAAGATTCTTTTATAAACTCTGGTTTGTTGCATATTCTTGCTGCATCCGGTATGAACGTTTCTATTATATTTGGTTTATGGTTTTTTCTTGGTACAAGAATGAGATTGAATTATCGGCTGGTAATATTTATTGGTGCTCTTCTTGTGGCTTTTTATACATTAATGACAGGCATGGGGCCGTCTGTTTTGCGTGCTGCTTTGATGATAGAGTTTGTTTTGCTTGGCAAACTTATTGATAGAAATACTGACAGTATAGCTCTTGTGTTTTTTGTCGCTTTTTTAATGCTTCTTTATGACCCTGCGATGATAAATGATGTAGGTTTTCAGCTTTCTTTTATTGTTACTTTTGCTTTGATGTTTTATTGTCCCCCATTGTTGGAAAAAATTGAGAATAAGTTTTTAGAATTTATTGCAGGTGCAATTTTGATACCAATAGTTGCTCAGCTTTTTGCTGCTCCGATTCAAATGTTTTATTTTAATACTTTTGCGACATATTCAATTTTTGCAAATTTTTTGATTGCTCCTTTTATTATGGTAATAAGTTTCATGGGATTTTTTGGTTCAATTATTGCTATGATTCCCATTGATATAATTGCTGTAAAAACTTGTTATTTGATTGATTTTATATTGAATCCTTTTATTACGGCACTTGTAAAAATTTCTGACAGCTTTTCAGGTTTGCCTTTTTCTCTTTTGAACACAATGCATCCGTCTTGTTTTCAGTTAATTTTGTATTATGGTGTACTAATTGGATTTGGTTTTGTAATAAGAGATGGGTTTAAAAACAAAAAGTTTATTTTAGCTATTTTGTGTATGAGTATTGTTTTTTGTTTTTCTTTAATAAAAATTGACCATAATGATTGTGAAATTTTGGTATTTGATGTAGGCAATGCTGACAGTTTTTTAATCAAAACACCGCAAAAAAGATATATAATGATTGATACTGGACATGGATATTTTGATAACAAAATAAACGGCTTTTCTCAAGCAAATTATATTATGGGTAAATACTTTAAAGATAATGGTATAAAAAACTTGGATATTCTTGTATTGACCCATTTTGATTCTGATCATTCAGGTGGTGCTGTTGATATTATGGAATCTACCAATGTAAAAAAGATTGTTTTGAATAAATATATAGACAATTCTAAAACTACAAAACATATTTTGAATTATGTAATTAAAAACAAAGTTCCTGCTATTTATCCGGAAAACAAACAAGTTTTGTACAAAGAAGATGATTTGAGTTTGAAAGCTTTTACTCCGAATTTTATAAATAACAAAAGTGATAATGATAATTCTACAATAGTACTTTTGTCTTATGGTGATTTTGATATGTTATTTATGGCAGATGCTGGAGTTCGCTCTTTTGATAAAGTTAAGGCTGATATAGATAATCAGAAAATAGAAATTTTAAAAATTGGTCATCATGGTGCAAGAAATACTGTAACGACAAAGATGTTAAAATCAATAAATCCTACTGCTGCAGTTGTTTCTACAGGTTACAATACATATGGACATCCAGCAAAAGAAACTTTGCATACTGTTTCTAAAAATAATGTAAAAATCTATAGAACTGATACAAATAATGCTATTAAAATTGTTTCTACAAAAAAGGATTATCAAATATACAAATATAATGCAGAAAAGAAAAAATTTGAAAAAGATTTTCATAATTTATGCAATAAACCGTAATTGCATGACATACACTCAAATTTATTATAAAATTTAATTACCTGAAGGAAGCTATGAAAGTATTTTTAACAGAATTTCATTACAAAAAAGATTATAAAACACCTCTAGACGTTTTGTCTGCTGTTGTTTTATATATGATTTTATTTTTGCCTTCTGTTGTGTATCTATTTATAGTCAAATTTCGTAATTATTTGTACAAAAAAAATGTAATAAAATCTTTTCAATCAAGAGTTTATACAATTTCTATAGGCAATCTCACTACGGGTGGTACAGGGAAAACACCTATTACTGCACAAATTGCGAATTATCTTCAACAAAAAGGAGAAAGACCCGTTATTTTATCAAGGGGATATGGCGGAAATTTGCCTAATAAAGAGGTGAATATTATCTCTGATGGAGAAAATATTAAGTTTACGGCTAAAGAATCAGGCGATGAACCATTTTGGCTGGCACAACACTGCAAAGGTACAGGGGTTTTGACTTGTTCCAGCAGAGTTAAATCTGCAAAGTATGCTCAAAGTTATTTAAAAGCTACAAGGTTGATTTTGGATGATGGATTTCAGCATCAAAAACTCAAACGAGATTTGAATTTACTTGTAGTTGATAGCGAAAAACAATTTTCAAATGGTTGTGTTCTGCCTTTGGGTGCTCTTAGAGAACCTTTAAGTGAAATCAAAAGAGCTGACAAAATTATTGTTGTGAATAAAAATTTTGAAGATAGATCTGCAAAAACTTACGCAAGGTATCTGAGAAAAAAATATAAAAAGCCTGCTTTTGTTTGTTCAATGGTGCCGGATATTGTATACAACATAAATACAGAAGAGTTAATAGATGACAATATCCCTGTTATTGCTTTCAGTGCAATTGCTCAACCAGAACAATTTTATAATTTTTTGAGTCGATATGATGTTATGGCAACAAGAGATTTCTCTGACCATCATATTTATACAAAAGAGGACTTGAAAGAACTGGAATCTTTACAGAAAAAATATAGTGCGGTTGCTATGATTACTACAGAAAAGGATGCTGTAAAATTGAAAGAAATTACAGATAAAAATAGCAATATATTTGCATTAAAACTCAAACCTGTTTTAGATTTAAAAAATATTTTAGAGGAATAATATGACAAAAAAAATTCTTGTGATGAGATATAGATTTATAGGTGACACTCTTTTGACAATACCTTTTTTAAGGAATCTTAGAGATGCCTATCCTGATGCTCAAATAGATATGTTGGTAGCACCCGTTTCGGGAGAAATAATTGAAAAGTGCCCATATGTAGACAATTTTATTTATTTTGATACAACAAAAAAACACAGATATGAAAATAAAGAGAATTCACAAAAAAAAGATTTTTGGAGTTATGTAAAACTTTTAAAAGAACAAAATTATGACAAAGCTTATGTGTTAAAACGTTCTTTCTCCAGTGCTTTTTTGGCTTTTGCTGCAGGTATTAAGGAAAGAATAGGTTTTGATACAGAGATGAGGGGTTTTCTTTTAACAAAACGTGTACCATATGAAGAAAATAAACATGAAATAGAGTGCTTTTTGGATGTGTTGAGAGCTGATGGCATAAAACCTAAAGACAATTATCTTGAAAACTGGGTGGAAAACAAAGAACTGGATACGGTAAAAGATATTTTTAATAAATTGGGTATGAATATAGAGACATCTTTTAAAAGAGTGATTGTTCATGCCACCAGTGGCAACCGAAAAAAAGAATGGCCTATGGATAGGTGGGCAAAAATTGTTCAATGGCTGAGTGATGAAAAAGGTGTACAGGTTATTTTTAATGGAACAAAGGCTGATTCTCAAACATATGAAAAAATTATGTCTTTGATTGAAAATAATGGAGAGAATTTGAAAATTCGTCCAATAAATTTATGCGGAATGTTTTCACTTAGAGAAACTCTTGCTTTAACAAAATTGTGCAGTCTTATTGTTGGTTGTGATAGTGGAAATTTGCATATAGCAGCTTCGGTAGAAACTCCGGTAATTGGAATTTATGGCCCTATGAATACTGTCAAATGGGGGGCTTGGGAAAACAATTCTGTGATAATAAAAACTGATTTGCCATGTCAGCCTTGTGCATTAAAAGTGAGATGCAAAAGAAATTATCGCTGTATTACAGATATTACTGTTGAAAGAGTTAGGGATGAAATTGATGCAAAATTAAAAGAGCTTTGTATTGCATAGACTTAGTTAGATTGTGTCTGAAATCTTTATATAGCTTGAATATCATACGAAAGGTGTAGTTTTGTTTTAATCATTTAATTTTTTTTAATTTATATCGTTATAGTATATGTGCGTTTGACAATAAAACAATCGATTTACAGATATTAGAGATATAGAGATTTATGACTACTACAGACTCCAACAACTTTCCCCAATATATTGACTTTGAGCGTGAAGCTATTCTTAAAATAGGGAATTACAAAAGTAGTGTTTTTGAAGCAATATATGAAGCTAAAGATTATATAACAAGAAATAACTGTAAATTTTTGAGCATAGATGCTTCTGGTTTAAATATGATAGATGCACTTAAAGTCTGTGTTTTGTCATCAACTTTTCATTATGCAAAATACTGTGATGGTAAAATTAAATGGTTTGTTAGAGATGAAAATACAAAGACACAAATTGAACTTTTACGATTAGACAACACAGAAGTTGAAGTAAAAAAAGCAAGAAAAAATTATGTTGATACAGAAAAAGGATTTGTCCGTAATTTAAGTATTTGCCGTTAGTTACATGATTTTGGGACAATGACATCATAAGGCTTTTGTTGTAAAATAAAACCTATGGGTCAAGAAAATATATTGGAAATATGGAATGAAGTATTGTTAATTCTGGAAAAAACAATTTCAGAATCTACTTTTAATACATGGATTGTTCCTTTAGAACCTCAATATTTTGACGAAAACAGCTTTGTTGTTAACACAGGTCAAGCTCTCGCACCTAGTATTCTTCGAAAAAATCATTATGAAGAAATTGTAGAAGCTTTAAAAAAAACTACTGGTAAGAATTTAGAGTTTAAAATTATTTTCGATGAAGAGCTTGCAAAAACTTTTGCCAAAAAAGCTGCAAAACGTGCGGCTCAATTAGAAAAAGAAAATAATGAAAAAAATACAAAAACTGCCGGTGGATTCAAATATCAATATGATAGTCTTACTCAAATGCAGTCATCAAATTTGAATTTAAAATACAAATTTGAGAATTTTGTTGTTGGTTCAAATAACAAACTGGCATATGTTGCAGCACAAACTGTTGCTCAAAAACCCGGTATCAAATATAACCCGTTGTATATATACGGTGGACCAGGTTTGGGTAAAACTCACCTTATGCAAGCGATTGGTCATTACATAATCAAAAACAGACCTGATTTAAAAGTTCTTTTTATTACAGCTGAAGAGTTCGTCAATGATGTAGTTAACGCTCTGGCAAGGGGTGATGAAAAAACTAAAAAAATGAACAGCTTCCGTAAAAAATATAGAGAAGTTGATGTACTTTTGATTGATGACATACAGCTTATTGCAGGTAAAACAAGAACGGAAGAAGAAGTATTTAATACGTTTAATACTTTGCATGGTTCAGGCAAACAAATTGTCATTACCTCAGACAGAACACCGAAAGAAATTCCGTCTCTCTCTGATAGGCTTGTCAGCCGTTTTGAATGGGGCTTGATGGCTGATATTCAAGTTCCTGACATTGAAACAAGAATGGCGATTTTAATGAATCTTGCTAAAGATTCTAATGTAGAAGTACCAAATACCATAATTGAATTTTTGGCTACCGTATATTCAAACAATATTAGAGAGTTGGAAGGGGCTTTCAATCGAGTTACCGCTTATGCAAGTATAAATGAAGTACCTTTGACTATTGATAATGTCAAAAAGATTATAAATTATTCCGAGAAAGAAAAATCTTTTACTTTTGACGGTATTGTTGATGAAGTTGCTTCTTTTTACAATATTTCTGTAAAAGAATTGAAAGGGACAGGAAGAAGTGCCAAAATTGCTGAAGCAAGACAGGTTGCTATATATTTGTGTCGTGATTTAACAAAACAGAGTTTCCCTGATATTGGTAAATATTTTGAAAAAAAACATACAACGATTTTATACTCTTACGATAAAGTAAAAGAAGAGCTAAAAACCAATCATTCATTGGCAAATAGTATTAGTGCAATTACAAATAAAATTAATTCTTAAAGCTTGGCGGATAACCGACAACTTGAGCAAAAATTACTTCTTGTCCAAGCTTGAGTTCAAGTTTGGAATCTATTGCTATGCTGTTAACACCATACAAAAAAGCTGTATTCAGATTATTCGCTGAACTGAACAAATATACATTTTGTCCTATAAAACCACAGTCAACAGATGCCAAATATTTACTTTGTTTTGACAAATCTGCTACATATAATAGTATAAGCGGATATTTTCCGACAAGAGGACGAATATCTTCTTTGCTGTGAGCATTGAGTGTGTGAGAAGCTGCATCATATTTGTATACACCTTCGGGGAATGCAACATAGATTGTTATAACTTGAGCATTTAAAGCACTTGGGGCTGTTCTTTTGCCGTCGGGTCTGTTTTGACCGTCTGCAGCCCATAATAAGTCTGAGAGAAGTTGTATATCAAGCGGTATTTTAGAAAATTTATCGCTGGTTTTTCTGTTTTTGTATGCATCCATGATAGGAGTACCGCCAGTGATATTAGGATCCGGAAGTTTTATATCCGGAACTGTGCTTGCACAAAATACTTTTGCTGAAGTATTCATATATAATGCTATTATCAATGTTGTTAATAAAATTTTAAAATTTTTCATATGTTTTACCATTTATTGTAATGAATTTTACTTGTATCATAGCGTTTTGGTCTTTCAAGTTTAACTGCTCCATATCCAAGAGCAATCAATGCGAAAGGTTTTACATTTTGCGGAAGTTCAAAGGTCTTTGAAAAATTGCCCATAACTTCTTGCCAAGGATAGATACCCATCCAGCAAGTATCAAGTCCAAGAGCTTTTGCTGCCAAAAGCATATTTTCTATAGCAGCTGAACAATCTACCTGATAAAATCCTTCTGCTAGTTCAAGATCTGTATCACCGCATACCATTATGCAAACAGGTGCTGTTTCTAAAGATGATGCATAAGGATGCATGTTTTTAATTTTTTGTATTAAGTCTTTTTGATCAAAAACTACAAAATGCCAAGGTTGTTTGTTATATCCTGATGGAGCAAAAAGACCGGCTCTTAGTATTTCATCGACAAGATCTGGATTAACTGTTTTGTCTAAAAATTTTCTTATACTTCTTCTATCATAGATAGTGTCAATAGTATTTTTTATTTCTTCACTCATATTTACTCCATTAGATGACCTGTTATTTTTTATTTTATACGCTGATTATATCATAGAACTTAATTTAAAACGAATTAGTCTGACAGGGGATTTAAACTTCTGTATTGTTTGCAGGTATTGTAATTATAAACTCAGTCCCTTTGCCTGTTTCTGAATTAAATGTTATATTTCCATTGTGTTTTTCAACAATTTTTTTAGAAATTGCAAGACCAAGACCTGTCCCGATACCTATTTGTTTTGTTGTTGTTCCTGGTATAAATATTCTGTCTTTAATTTTTTCATCTATGCCTGTACCTGTATCTTTAATTTTTACTACCAAAGTATTATTAAAGAAGTCAGTTGTAATATCTAATTCACCGCCTTTCTGCATGCTTTGACAGGCATTTATCATAATATTCATAAAAACTTGATTAAGCATATTTGGATAACATTTGATTTTGGGGATTTGTGCGTAATGTTTAATGACTTTGATTTTGTTTTTTGTTTCATGTTTTATTAGTTCGAGCGTTAAATCTAATTCGTTATTTATATCAGCAGATTGCAAATCAGATTCATCCAATCTGACAAATTTTTTCAAACTTTTAACAATTTGGCTTATTCTTTTAATAGCTTCTTTATCTATTGAATTAATACTTTTAATTCCTTCTGTTAAATTTTTAATATCTTTTGTTGAAGGATCTTTCGCTAATTTATCAAGAAGTTTTGATAAAATATCATTGTTTGAATTTATTGAAGCAAGAGGGGTGTTTATTTCGTGAGCTACACCAGCAACAAGTTGTCCTAATGATGCCATTTTTTCTGAATTTATTAATTGGAGTTGTGTTTCTTTTAATTCTTTTAATGTATTTTCAAGCTCATCGTTTTTTTGTTTTACTTGTAAAAATAACGATGCTTGAACAATTGCTGATGCCAGTTGTGAAGCAATAGATTGCAAAACATCATTTTGAGATTTGTCAAAAGCTTTTTGGTTTGTGTATATAATCAAGAGCCCCAATATATTATTCATTCTGGTTACAGGAATAATAATCCTGTTAACCCTTGTCGGGTATGTTGTGTCACTGTTTATGAAATCTCTGATACAAGCACTGACTTTTATTTCTTTTGACCAGATTGATTTTCGTACCTCTTGAGAAAATTCCGCTTTCATATTAAACACATCTTTATAATTTGAAGGGTATACATCTTTGATTATGAAATCTTTATTTTCAAGTTCTGCATAATAAACTTTTATTGCTCCAAAGAGGTTAAAAAGTTCTTTCAATGTAGAATTAATAATTTTATTAAGATCAATTGATTCTCTTACAACATTGGATATTCTGTGTAATAAGCCGAGTTTGACAGTTTGAGCTTGTGCTTGTTGCTGCAGTGCTGCAAATTGTTTGTTTTCTTCAAGTAAATTTAAATACTGCTGTCTTATAAATGTATACTTTTTTTCTAATTCCTTGCACAATAAATCTGTTGTAATATCTTCAAAAACAAGAATTTTAAAAGTTTCTGACCAAAAAGATTTAATTTTGTATGAAAGCAATGTTTCTGCTTTTTGATATACAGTATAGGCTATAAAAGTTTCTTTTGAGTCAATGGCAAAGTTTATTGGTGTTGAATTAAGTATATTTTCAGAATCGAGAACGCAAATATCAAATGAAAAATAATTTGAGAATTTCTCAAGATTTTTGATATTTCCAAAGCTTTTTATGAACTGAATATTCTTAAAAACAATTTTGCCTGTGTTATCAAGAACAAGAACTGCAGGTGAAAAATTATTATACAAACTAAAGTCAACGCTACTCATAAGAATATAATAACATTTTTATTAAAGAATGCAGAAATGTATTACATAAGAAACAACAATACCTACAATAGCTCCCATGAAAACTTCAAGAGGAGTGTGTCCAAGAAGCTCCTTCAATTTTTCTCCTGCAGCTGAAGGTCTGTGAGCATAGAATTCTTCCATGACACGGTTCATTGTTGCTGCAATTTTCCCGGCAGAACGTCTTATCCCTGCTGCATCATACATAACCACAAAAGCATAACCTAAAGCAATTGCAAAAGGTATTGAATTTAGTCCTGTATTATATCCTACAGTCATTGAAAGGCCAATAACTCCTGCACTGTGAGAACTTGGCATACCGCCTGTAGTTGTAAATATTTTGAAATTTATTTTTTTATGTATTATTAAAAAGTAAATTACTTTTAAAATCTGTGCGATAGCAGCTGCTATCATTGCATTGCCTATAACTTCTACAGCAGTACCTATTTGATACATTATTAATTAACCCTTTCTTTGATACTGTTTGCTACCGCTTTTAGGATGTCTGATTTTATCCCATGCTTTTCTAATATATCACAAGCTTCTGTGCAAAGTGAAGATACTTGTTTTTTTGATTCTTCAAGCCCATAAAAACTTATATATGTGACTTTCCCTTCTTTTTCATCTTTTCCTGGAGTTTTTCCAAGTTCTTCAAGTGTAGAGGTTACGTCAAGAATATCATCCATTATTTGAAAAGCAAGACCTATTTTTTCTGCATATTTAGTAACTGCATTCAATTTCTCTTCATCTGTTTCTGCCAAAATGGCACCGGCTCTTACAGAAAGTTTAAATAAAGCGCCTGTTTTATTTTCATGTATAAATTTTAAGGTTTCTTTGGATATTTGTTTCCCTTCGGAATCAATATCTACAACCTGTCCGGCAATGAGTTTTTCTGCTCCTGCAGCCACGGTAAATTCTTCTAATACTTTTAATAATGTTTCATATTTTACTTCATTCTCTCCACATTTGGTTTTTTGAATAATGATTTGTGGTGCAAAAGACAATAATGCATCACCAGCAAGTACTGCAGTAGATTCTCCAAAGACTTTGTGGTTTGTAAGTTTACCTCTACGGTAATCATCGTTGTCCATACAAGGTAAGTCATCATGAATAAGACTTTGTGAATGAAGCATTTCTATTGCACAAGCTGTTGGGATAGCTTTTTCATAAGAACCGGAAAGTACTTTGCAAGTTTCTAGTGTAAGAATAGGTCTGAGTCTTTTTCCTCCTGCCAGTACTGAATATCTCATAGATTCCCATATTTTTTCAGGATATTGAATTGGAATAAATTCATCCAGCTTTTTTTCAACTAATTTTTTGTATTCTTCAAACTGCTTTTTTATATCATCATTCATTTTAAAATTCCTTATCAATATTTTGATTGCTCTTTTTTCTGGAGATAACTCTTTTTTTGCTGCTTATTTTTGTAACATGTTTGTTATTCACAAATTTTGAGCTGCTTTCTGATTTTTTTCCATTGTATGTAATTTGTTTTTTATAATCTTTTGCTTCTTTTACAAATTGAAGATAGCTTTCATATCTTGATGATGCTATTTTGTCCATATGTGCGTTTATAATACAACCGCTTTCTGTTTCATGAAGGCAATCAGAAAATTTGCATTCCCCATATTTTTCTTTTATTTTTACAAATTCTCTAAAAAGTTCGGTAACTTTTGCGGGCATTAAAAAATCAAATTTTAATTGGCTGAATCCCGGTGTATCAACTATTTTTGAATGATTTTTTTCATCAAATTCAATAATTTCACAGTGTCTTGTTGTATGTGTACCTCGTTCTGTTTTTTCACTGACAGATTTTGTTTTTAAATTTAACCCCGGTTTAACAGCATTTATCAAAGATGATTTGCCGACACCCGAAGACCCGCAAAGGACAGTGGTTTTGCCTTTCAACAGTTTTTTAAATTCGTCTATACCATTTCCTTCCAATGCAGAAGTGAATAGTATTTTATATTTCAAAGGAGTATAAACTTTTTTTATTTCTTCAATAATTTCTTCTTCACCTTTAAGGTCGTTTTTATTAAAACACAGTACAGGTGATAGATTGTAATATTCACAAAAACTAAGATATCTGTTCAATTGCTCAAAGTCCAAATCAGGTTCTTTTAACGCTGAAACTATGATAACTAAATCTATATTTGCAACTTTGGGTCTTGGTATAAAGTTTTTTCTATCAAGAATTTTTTTAATAAAAGCTTGTTTTGAATCTGTATTTATTTGTTCCAGCTCAACAAAATCTCCAACGAATATTTGTTTTTTTTGTTTTTTTAAAATTTCTCGAATTTTACACTCAAACACTCCTTTTTCAGTGTTTGTATAATAAAAATCCGAATGTATTTTAAAAATATGTCCTTTCATTCTCTCTTTCTGATTTTAGAATAATTCTTTCTTCCTATTATATCTCAATTAGTTTATAATATGAATATGATTGTAGATTGTAATCTGATTGCTCTAAATTCCCCAGAGGATATTTTACCTTATCCTGCAACTAAGTCCGGTTTATTGGATGAAGACAAGGGATATATAAAGTATGGTTATCCCTCTTCATCTTTTCCGGTGCTAAATATGCCTTATATTCTTGAAGATATGGAAGGTAATATTTTACCCCCAGGACATTATGAAATAGTTCTTTCACCTGATAGAAAGACTTTATATTTTGTTGAATCAAAAAAAATAAAAGCTTCTATACCGGTTGCAAAACTTATTGAAAAGACTGTTAATGAAGAAGAAGAAAGACAAAAAATCAAAGAACAAGAGAAATTGGCCAAAAAGTATAAAAATGGAAAACGAAAAAAGCCTCTTGATCAAACAGAGAGGAAAAAACAAGCTGACATGGAAGCATCAATTGACAATTCTAATCCACAGTATTACATATTGCATTACAAAAATGGCAATATTAAAGCAACAGGTTATATATTGAAGTAAATTTTTTTATAAATTTTGTTGATAAACATCACCTGGTTTTACAAGTTTTGGCAGTTGCGGATCGTCTATTTCAAAAATATGAGCTTGTGCAGGACCGAGGTCAATTTCTATGATGTTGTCTTTTGCTTTCCAGATACTTCCTGTTCCATATTTTGGAGAAAGATCTTTGAGTGTTTGTGTTTCTTTCATTCCAGGGACATGAACTTTAACTTTTTGTCTTGCATTTACATCGTGATTAGCTATTGTAACAAGAGTTTTGCCGTCTTTGCATCTTGCATATGCAATGACTTCATCTCTGTCATTGTTATCAACTTTAAGTTCTATATATTGACCCTTTGTAATAAGATCACCATATTGAGGTCTTACAACATTCATCATGTAACCAAAATGTTGTCCAATTTCCGGATGATGTCCACCTGGTTTTCTTGATGTATTAAAAATATCAATATGTTCCGGATTTATGTAATATCTGATATTGTCTTTTGTTAGAGAAAATTCTTCTAAAAAGCTTATAATACCTTTGTATTCGGGTATTTCTGAAAGTTCTTCAACTGTTTTATTAACGTCAGGACTTGATAAAAGCTTTTTCAATTTTTCTCTGTCTTCAAATTTGCTTGTATGCAACAAAGAATTTATTGTGTCTTTGTAAACAGGGTTTTCTAAAAGCTGGTTAAATGTTTGGTGAACATATTTTTTTGCATAAGGATAAATATATCTGTCACCTGATTCATAACCTGTAACGATATAAGGGTTTGTCATAGGTACTGTTGTTTGAACAACATTTGTCATCATGCAATAGTCCGGTCCACCGTTTGACATTGGACTTTTATCATCATGGGTTGCAAAAGAGCCAATGAGTGATTTCCCTTTGTTGTGTTTGTATGACATTTTCAAATTATCTTTTATAAATTGATGAAAATCTTTTGCTTTCCATATATTGAAGATATGGTATTGTCCGTAGTATGCATCAAATCCTGCAAGCAAAGCTTCTTCAGGTCGATCGGCAGGCATGTTTTTCATTGGGGAAGCATCTTCGTATGTATAGCATTCTGCAAGAAAAGCAAATTCCGGATCTTTGCTTCTTGCATAAGAAGTGATTATATCCCAAAATTCCGGTGGCTTAGCTCTTCCAACATCAGCTCTGATACCGTCAATGCCTAAATCAATGCACATATCAATGAATTTTTTATGATAATCAATTAAATCTTCATTTAAGATTCTTTTGTCAGCATCTTTCCAAGGATTGAACATTCTAATGTCTTCCCATCCTTCCGGAGTTTTTGGTTTGCCTTCAGCATCAGTTGCTCTTAAATCAGGTCTTTCATCATATAAATCAACTGACATACAGCTTGGTAAGTCTACCATAACTTTTATGTCTCTTTTGTGACATTCTTTTATTGCATCTTTTGCTTCTTCATATACGTTTTTAGGGTTTTTTGGATCATCTAATTTAGGGTCAATAGAAAGATAATCCATAGGTGCATATACAGAACCGGCATTTCCTTTTGCTGCAATTACTCCTGGCGGGTTAATGGGTAGCCAGTGTAAAGTATTTATACCATATGTTTTTAGTTCATCAAGACGTTCTACCATATTTGTAAAATATCCCGGTTCTTCATTACCTTCTATGAGACCATTGTCATCTGTATCTTTTGCATTAAATGTTCTTGGAATCATTGCATAAATTACTGCTTGATTGTTTTGAAAAATAGAA
Source organism: Candidatus Gastranaerophilales bacterium (assembly GCA_944323475.1). Classification (GTDB taxonomy): domain Bacteria; phylum Cyanobacteriota; class Vampirovibrionia; order Gastranaerophilales; family Gastranaerophilaceae; genus Limenecus. The sequence goes on along the minus strand of CALUSQ010000016.1, from coordinate 16,360 downwards.
CGAAGGTTATTTTTATAATTTGTTAAATCACTATTTTCTGGTGTTTGTATATCTGATGTTGCGTTAACTGCAGTTTTTACTGCTTTTGAAATTTGAGTTTTGTTTGTAAGAAGTGTTAGAAGACTGTTAGATGCGTAATTTGTATTATATTGATGTGCAATAGGAGTAGAAACTGGTATTTGTGCTGGATTTACTAATGTCTGTTGAGCAGTAGTTGAATTTTGTGCGTATTTTTGAGACATCTGCTCAAGCAATGATGCCTTAAAACTTGGTTTAAGTGATATTTTATATGAATTCGTATTGATGTTGTTAACTATCATTGCTTATTTCCTTTTGGCTGCTCATTTTTGTATTCATATACGTTTTTGTTGAAATAATTTTTTCTCCCCATAGAAAGGATTATAAAACCTGTCAAAGCTAAAGTTCCTGCAAGCAATCCATAAGTGAATTTTGCCCATTTGTTTCTTGCTCGAATATTTTCTGCTGCATTCTTCAAGAAGTCTGAAATATTCTTACCGGACATTTCTGCTATAGATTTATTTGATGTTCGACAATTGAGTGGTTCTAGTATTTCTTTATTAAACAAATCTTCAATAATATTATAATTGTAACCATTTTTTATTGTATTTCTAAGATTTTTAGGACCATTTATTTTATCAAGAGGAATTTCTGCCTTTAATTCATCTATTAATGCTTCTAAAAGGTATAGTTTTTCTCTTTTGCCTGCTATAATTTCTCTTGCCAAAGATTCTGCTGGTTTAGTATCTTGCATGAAACAGGCTTCTCCGCCTTTGTTAAAATCTCTTGCCAGTTTGCAATTAATAGCAAGGTTACGGAAACGCATAATAGTGTTATTTATATTGCAGGTTTTTCCAAAGTTTTCTCCAACAATTCTTGCTGTATCATCATGCAATTCTCCAAATACAGCACCTGCAACTTTTTTAACAATTTCTAATGAGTATTTTAAACTTTTTTCTGAGCCTGGAATTTTATGTTCAAATTTTGTTGTCCAGTTATTTATATCATTTTTGTCAATAACTATGTCTTTTATGTATTCTTTAAGGGCATTTACTGCTTGTTCATATGATAAACCTTCAAACATATGGTAGTGAATATTTTTGGGAATATTATTCATAATATGTCCGTATACAAGGTCAGAATATTGTTGCGGATTGTGTCCAAGTATGTTTTTAACATATTCATCAATATATTTGAATGTATCTAGTGCTTTTATTGGTCTAATAAATGAATCAGCTGTATTTCTGAATTTATTTTGTACATCAATTATATTTGTTCTATAGAATGTTGATGTCATTTGCCCCATGTCATGGCCGAAGTTTGCACCACCAACGGAGCTCATCAAATCTTTGATTTTTGATAGTACACCTGGAGTATCAGCTGTACCAACCAGTTTTATAAGTGCTTTTTCTTCTTTTGAAATAGCTGTTTGAGCATATCTTGACATTGTTTTTAGCACTTGTTCATATTTTTTCGGGTCACTTGCGACTTCTTCAAGTTTTTTGATTATTAACTTTTTGGAGCTTCTTATATCAAGAGAAGCTATTCTGCCCAATTCTTCTTTAGTAAAGTTTAAAGCTTCAAAGTATTTTTGAGGTATTTTACTCCAAGAATTAGCAGTAATTGATTCTGCTATATTCATAAGTGAAGCTGCTTGATATTCTTCAACTTTTGCTATGAGAGCTTTATTCAATTCCATATAACGGAAAAGTTGAGTCATTCTCCTTTGTGGAATAATGTAATGTCTTTGAGAATCCATGAATTTTTTAATATGTTTATTAAATGATTCTGCAATCATATCAATTGCATCAGGATCTATATTTAGTCTTTGGAGATTTTCATACAAAACTCTTTTTGTCATGTTTTCAAATGCTTGATTTGCTCCAAAAGACATTTCTTTTGCACCATCATTGAAGGTTTCTCTGATTATTCTTAAATAATCTTCTCTTGATAGACCTTCAAAGTTTTTAATAGAGTCAGGTAATGTATTTACAAATTCTTTTTTCATTTGTGAAAGTGCTTCTGTAATAGCATCTTTTGCTGTTTTTGAAAGTCCTTCATGTAATTTATCTGAAAGTGTGATATTAGGTTCTGTATATTTTATATCAGTTGCTACGACTCTATCAAAAGCTTCTTTTAGACCTGATCCATCAAATCTTTCTGATATAAATTTTTGTAGTCTGCTAAATTCTTGTGCATCGAGTTGTCCGGATTTTCCGAGCAAATATTCTAACTCATTTCTCAAAGGTGTTGAAACAGTGTTCATCTCTTGAGAGTATAGTATTTCAAGTACGTCACCCATTTTTTCTTTAGGCAGGTAGAATTTTCCACCTTTTGTGAATAAATTGTCCATTGCTAAAGAAAGTTTTTGACCAAAGTTTGTATTTTTCAATTCATTTTCAACAAAATCTTTTAGTCTGTTATATTCAGCTTCTGTAATTTCACAATCTTTTATTATAAGAGAATCAAATTTATTTGATATTTCTTTTGGAATTTGAATACCCAATTCAGATATAACTTCATCAATATTTGTTTTGATATTTCTTTTTCCATATTCTTCTTTTATATCAAGAAGCTTGTCCAGTATTTTTTCTAAACTGTTTATTCTGTTTTCATTAGTTTGGTATCTCTTTGCTTCAATAAATGACTGTAAAGGCTTTTGAGCTGCATCTGCCACTATTGAAGAGACAACAGGAGTCATAACACCGGCTGTAAGCATCCACAAAGTTTTACCTTGAACTGCGACTTGTCCCATTTTGTTCATAATCGCTTCATGTCTGTTTTTTATGTCTCTGGGAATTCCTAGTTTGTCGCCTACCGCATCTAAATAAGCATAATCGTCTTGATATTTTTTGTAATATTCATCTTCTGATAATGGCCTACCTTTTTTATCAACGTGTCTGTACAAATCCATTGGACGATATTGGTTATCTTCATAGACAAATTTTCTTCTTCCATAAGAATCAATATATTTTTGATTGATATCAACACCTGTTTTAGCTTTGATTGGAGCACCAATAATTTGAGGCCATAAAGCCATTGAAGCAAACCAAGTAGCCAATCCTACAAACTCCATTCCTTTTGCGAATGGGAACATTTTTGAAGATGCAAGTACTGCAGCAATACCAAGAGATCCTGTTCTTATTGCAAGATCATTTATTTTACCAACAGAATAATCTGTGCCTTCTCCTTTAAAAGCAGCATTATAAAAATATTTTAAATAATTTGCATAAGATTCTACGGTACTTCCTGCAGATTGAAAAATGTTTTCTTTAACAATATGTCCGCTAGCAGCTTTGGGTCTTATACCTTTAGGTGTTGTTTGAGAGGGGCTTAATGGTCTTGCTGGTGTATATTGATATGTAACAACTTGAGGAAATGGGTTACTTACAGAAGAAGTCGGTAAATTATTAAGCTGTTGTCGATTTTGAGGGATAACAGTTGCTTGAGGTTTGTATGTCGGTATTGTATTCAAAAGGTTTGCCATTATGAAGCCTCCTCTTGAATATTATTTGTACCGGAATTTTGGATTTTGTGATGTTTTGCTGATGTCTTTTTAGTTAACATCAAAATAGATGTCAATGTTGCAACTGCTGTAGCTATTATGACAGATTTGCCCGCAATAGAAGAGGCTTTGCTGTGACCTTTCCAAAATTCACCTATACTTTTTACAAAAGGTTTTAGCATATAATCATACAATGTAACTTTTGCTGCATTTAATCTTTCTTGCATTTTTTGACCTTTGCCAAATATGCCTTTTGTTATGGTTTCTTTAAAACCGCTTTTTGATGATTTTTCCCAAACAGGTTGATTTGCCATGCCAATTCCCAAGGTTACGAAAAATGCTGTTAAAGCATATTGCCAAGCTCTGGCCATAATAATTGTTTTTTTAATTAATGGTTTTACTGTTGCATCTATGTCGTTTGACTCTTCTTTGATTCCGTAATGTTTTGCAATGTCAGCATATGTTTGAGAAATTTCTTTAGGAGTTTTACCTTCTTTGTTGTATAACAAATCCCATCTTGTAAAATCTGCACTTTCAAAAACTTTATGATATTCTACATCCTTGTGGAAAACACCAGTATCGTTTGTAGACATTGGTACGGCTTTTGCATATGGTTGATTTAAGTCAATTCCTCGGACTGTTTTTACTGTTCTATTTACTATTGCTTTTGCAATTGCTGCCCCCAGATAATAGAAGCCAACACCCAATGCCATATGTTTTGCTACATTTTTGGCGGCGTTTCCTGAAAGCATATTGTCTTTTTTTACTCCGGCATAAAAGAGTGCTGCAAGAATAGGACCACCTAGGTAATAAGGCAATTTTGCTGTTTGTAAAAATTCAAAAAATGTGTAATCCGGTGCTCCTCCAAGACCTCTGGGAAAATGTACAAAAGGAATTGCTGTTGCTTTGTCAAAGTTGATTTTTACTCTGTTTTTCCAAGTGTTTTCAATTAACTTATCTTCTTTTACAACTTTGCTTTTTTTGTCATTTTTATTTACTTTGTCATGTGCTTGGAAGTTAGCATCAATATATGATTTTGCATTTTTATTAGATGCGCTGAAATTATTGGAGGCTATATGTTTGTTGACATAATTATTCACTAAACTTGACACAGTAACCATTTTCCCTTGAATCACATGTAATTCCAATATATTAAAGGTTCATCAAAAAATTTTTTGCTAGTAAAGATACAGTAATTTTTAACAAATCCCTTATAATCTAGTCTATCACAGGATTTTTATTCTAAAATTCTTTTTTACATTTTGTAATATAAATAAAGCTTTTAGACCTTTTTTTATAAGAAAATATTTGACTTTAATTTATAAATAATTAAAACATAATCATACAAACAGATGTAGTAATCACAAGGGTAATCCATAATAATTAGGATGTGTAATAGTAAAATATCAGATCCCCATGCCTTTTCGTTACAGACTTCAAAAAATTCTGGATTTCAGAATCAGAAAAAAAGAAGAACAGCTCCAAAATGTCAGAAACGCTCAGGCGCTGGTATTGAAAATCGAAGGTCTGATTGAAAGAAACAATCAGGAAATTGCTTCAACAAGAGTAAATATGAGACAAGCTGATTTTACAATGTATGAAGCTTATGACAACTATCTAAAACATTTATATGTTAAAGGTGAAAATCTGGAAGTAGATAGACAAAAAGCACAAGAAGCTCTTGATGAAGAAAAAGATAAACTAAGAGAACTTGAAAAAGCGGTAAAAGTACTTGAAAAACACAAAGAACATTGTAAGGAAGCATATATAGAAGAAGAAAAAAAAGCAGAACTCAAACTTTTATCAGAAGTTGCAATACAAAAATATTTTGCAAAAAACAAAGAAAAACAAGAAGAAGAACAAGAAGAAGAACTCAAAATGCTTTTGCAAAATCCTTTATATAACGAGGATTTGAACGAAGGAAAAGAAACAAATGAATATAGCAACAAATAGTACAACTCAAACAGAAACTCAATCCCAAGCTCAAGCAGTATCAGAAAAAACTGCTTCAGCTGCTTCTGAAAAAGTTAATTCATCTCAGAAAAAAGAAGAAGTAAAAGAAGAAAAATCTTCAGAACAAAAAGGTGAGTTTAAAAAACTTTTAGAAGAGCCAAAAAGTACGGATAAAGTTAGCATTGAACAACAAAATATGCAAAACCAAATGAATCCGAATATGAATGTAAATGAACAATATATCAACAAGTTTGGCTTTGATACTGTTTCAAGTCTTAAAAATATGAAAAGCATGTATAACTTTGATACAGCAAAAATTTCAAAAGACGATGCAAAGTTTTTTGTTGATTTGGTTGATAATAAACAATTTGCATTGCAACAAAACGGCGATGCTCAAAATCTGATAAAATTTGCAGATGAAATTGGTCCTACTTACAAAACACAACAGACTTCAAAAGTTTTGATGGATTTAATTTCAAAAGCCTACCATGAGGGTAAGCCTGTCAGATTGGATTTTGACAATAATTGCTCAGTTATTTTGAAGGTTGATTCTAAAGGTAAAATATCAGCAAATTTTATTCCTGGTGACAAAGCAGTAGAAGCATATTTGCGAAATAATATTGATTCTCTAAGACAAAGATTTGATGAACAAAATCTGCCATACAATGATTTGATGTACAGACAATCTAATCAAAATAATCGTGAAAGAAGACAAAATCAGAAAGAAGATAAAGGAGAGTAAAAAATGAATGATTCATTTGTAAACGCTCTAAACACACAAAAAGCAACATCAGACTGGATGGATGCTATCTCGGAAAACCTTACAAATATATACACTCCGGGTTATAGGGAAACTCAAGCATCTTTCAAAACATTTTTGAACTCTTCAATTATTGATGGTTTCAACAAAAATGTAGGTCAAGGTAAATCTACACCCGGTACTTCTAACGAAAACGTATTTTTAGAAGGTGAAGGCTATTTTACATTACGTCGTTCTGACGGACAAATTGTATATTCAAGACTGGGTGAATTTACTTTTGACAAAGAAGGTGTCTACAAAAATACCAGTGGTTATACTGTTCAAGGTTATATTTTGAACGACAAAGGCGAAATCATGCAAGGTACAAAACCTATTGATGCTGATATCTATGCAGAAACCGGTATCAAAGGCGGTGCTGTAAATATACCTACAACAAACATAAAACTGTGGATTGATCCCAACAATGGTAAATATTTAGGCAAATATGACGAATTTGAATTCAAAGGTGACGGTATTTTGTATGGTAAATCCGATGGCGGAAAAAATGTAGTACCTTTGTATAAACTTGCAATTATGAACTTTCATAATCCGGAAGGTTTGTATGAAATAAAACAAGGCGAATTTATAGAAACAGAAGAATCCGGCAGACCTGTAATCGGTAGAGGTGAAGTAAGAGGCGGATTGTTAGAAATGTCAAACTGTGATTTTAAAGCCAATATTTCATACTATCAACAGGCAAAGATGCAAATGGATGTAGCAAACAAACTTATTCAAACGAATAAGTCTCTTCTACAAGAAGTTTTGCAGCTTATAAGTTCATAATCTTAAAAAATATTAAAATCCTAATTTATTAATGCCTTTGCTTAGACATACGCAGAGGCTTTTATTTTTCGTATGCCACAGAGACAATATATTTATCTGGGTTGACACTGACAATCGCCCATCGAAGAGGCTCAATATTATTTTTTTTAAGCTCTTCTTCAATATAGCTACTCGTTAGATTGTCCACTTTTTTTAGTTCAAATTGCTCTGTTGTAATCATTACTCTACCGTAACTGATTTTGCAAGGTTTCTTGGTTGGTCAACATCTTTACCTAAAAATTCTGCAATATAATATGCAAGAAGCTGCAATGGAACTGATGTGATTACCGGTGATAGATATTCATCAACCTGTGGAACTTTTAGAATGTATTCAAATACATCTTCAAGATGCGGGTCTTCTGCTGAAGTAAGTGCTATCATTCTTGCGTTTCTTGCTTTTGCTTCTTCTGCATTTGATAAAACTTTTTCGTACACAATGCTACCAGGCATTAGTATTGCTAAAACAGGCATTGTTTCATCAAGCATTGCAATCGGTCCATGTTTTAATTCTCCTGCTGGATAACCAGTTGCGTTGATATAACTGATTTCTTTAAGCTTTAATGCACCTTCAAGCGCTGTAGGATAGTTGATTCCTCTTGCAATATAAATAAAGTTTCTAGTAGACGCAAATGCTCTTGCACATTTTATAATGCTTTCTTCATGAGAAAGTATTGTTTCAATTTTTTGTGGCAATAAAAGCATTTCGTGTTTCAATTTTTGGATTTTATCTTTGTCAAAAGATTCTTTTATTTCAGCAATGTAAAAGGCAAACAGATACAATGCAATTAACTGTGCATTAAAAGATTTTGTAGCTGCCACACTAACTTCTATACCTGCGTTAACAGGAATCAAGCTGTGGGCTTCTCTTGCCATAATTGAATCGGGTCTGTTTGTGATAATCAAAACATGTGATCCAACAGCTTTTGCTTGTCTTATAGCTGTGATTGTATCTGAAGTTTCACCGGATTGAGATATACCGATAACAAGTGTGTTTGAATCAGTTACAGTTTTTCTGTAAATATATTCACTTGATGCTTCAACATCAACAGGGATGTTCGTGAAGGTTTCAAGAATATATTTTGCAACCATTGCTGCATGCAAAGAGGTTCCGCATGCAATAATCTCTATTCTTTTTAAATTTTTAATTTCTTCTTTTGTAAGTTTAACTTCATCCAATACGATGTGTTTTGTAATATCCGGTAATTTGCCTGAAAGAACATTTCTGATTACATCGGGCTGTTCATGAATTTCCTTGAGCATAAAATGTTTGTATCCCATTTTGCTCATAGATACAGGTTCCCAAGGAAGGATTTCTTCTTTTTTTGTTACCTGTTTGCCGTCAATATCTGTAACTAAAACACTTGTAGGTGACAGAACTGCAACTTGGTCATCATCAAGATAGATAACTCTTTTTGTATATTCAATAATAGCAGGAGAATCTGAAGCAAGGAAATTTTCGCCTTGTCCGAGAGCAACAATAAGAGGCGCATTTTTTCTTGTTCCAACAATTAGATTTGGGTCATCTTGATGCATTATACAAAGAGCATATGCTCCTTTTAGTCTTTTTGCAGCAGCTCTAACTGCTTTTGGTAAATCATTATATTTTGAATATTCTTGAGCAATAAGATGTGCAACAACTTCAGTATCTGTTTCTGATTTGAATTCACAACCTTTGTTTAGAAGTTCTTCTTTAAGTTCTTTATAGTTTTCAATAATACCATTGTGAACAATAGCCAACTTCCCACAGTTGCAAGTATGAGGGTGAGCGTTTGTTGTGTTTGGCAAACCATGAGTTGCCCATCTTATATGCCCTATACCACAAGTTGTTTCTTTTATTTCGGATTTATGTTGTTCTAACAAATCTTTGAGGTTTTGAAGTTTACCTTCTGCTTTGTAAATTTTTACTTTACCTTCAGAGTTTATAGCTATTCCTGCTGAATCATATCCTCTATATTCAAGTTTGCTAAGTCCGTTAAGCAAAATATCGACAACGGATCTTGAACCAACATATCCAACAATTCCACACATTTTATCTTTCCTCAAATTGTCTATGAATTTATTCTAAAATTTTATTTCAAAAAATTATTTTTGAAAAGTGAATGTATATTAATATTTTATAAAGATATTAAAAAAGAGGTCTGCATATCAGACCTCTTTTTTCTGTTTAGAAACAGTGCTTATTTAGAGCAAGAACAACATTCTGTTCCACATCCGAAGTATTCTTTAACTTCTTCAACTCTAACTTTAATACGTCCGTCAACAGCAATGCCTTCACCTGTTTTTTCAGAGATGAGTAATGGGTTGATATCCAATTCATCAATGAATTTGAAGTCATTAACCATTTGAGACAATCTCAATAGAGTTTCTTGGATTTGAGCCATATCAGCAGGTTTTGTACCTCTTGCACCTTTTAACAATTCGTATGCTTTAACTGATTTAATCATTTCATCAGCATCAACATCTGTTAAAGGAGCAATTCTGAATGTAACGTCTTTCATTGTTTCAATGAATACGCCGCCTAAACCGAACATCATCATAGGACCGTATTGTGGGTCTGTTGCAATACCGCAAACCATTTCACGGTTGCCTTTAACCATTTCTTGAATGATTACACCTTCAAGACCGTCAATGAGTCCTTTTTCTGTTAATTTTGCAATTAAGTCTTGATATTCAGCTCTTAATTGTTCTTCAGATTGGATGTTAACTCTTACACCACCAACATCTGTTTTGTGAGAAGTTGTTTTTGAAGTCATTTTCATAACAACCGGATATCCGATAGAGTTACCGAGGTTAACAACTTCTTCTTCGTTAGTAGCCAGACCGTATTTGCAAGCTCTAATACCGTAAGCATCCAATACATCAATTGATTCCAATGTAGTCAATTGAGCACGTCCGTCAGCAACAGCTGCTTTGATGATTCTTTCAGCTTTAGCTTTGTCAACATCATAAACAGGCATTTTGCCTTCAGGTCTTTCCATCCATTTTCTTTGTCTGTCAAGTCTTGCCATAGCTTCTGCAGCTTCTTCAGCATACATATAAAATGGCATATTAACATCCATTTTTGAAATTTCTGTAAAGAATTCGCTTGTTGTCATGAATACACCAAGTATTGGTTTTTCAGGATTTTTAGCTTTAATTTCCATCAATGCTTTAGCAACATCAATATCTTTCAAACCTAAGAAAGGAAGATAGATAACAGCAACCATATCAACTTCTGGATCTTTCAAAACAGTTTCAAGTGTTTGTTTGTAGTGTTCGATAGGAGCTGAAGCAATCATATCGATTGGGTTTTTAACACTTGCTGCAGAAGGAAGGAAACTTCTCAATTCTTCTTTTGTTTTGTCAGATATTTTTGCCATTTGCATACCTGATTCACATACAGCGTCTGTTGCCATAATTCCTGGACCGCCAGAGTTTGTAACGATAGCTACTCTGTTTCCTTTAGGAATTGGGCAGTTAGAGAATGCTTTTGCGTTTGCAAAAAGATTCTTCAAAGAAAATTCTCTTATTACACCGCATTGTTTGAGTAATGCATCAGCGGCTTTGTCAGCACCTGCTAATGAACCTGTGTGAGATGATGCAGCTGAAGCACCTGCGGCAGAACGACCTGCTTTAAGAGCCAAGATTGGTTTCTTTTTAGTAATTCTTGTAGCTAATTTTCTGAAATTAGCAGGATTTTGTATTGATTCCATATACAAAAGAATTTGTTTAACATCGTCATCATTTTCCCAGTATTCAAGAGCTGTTTCTGCATTAACATCTGCTTGGTTACCGATAGAAATGAATTGTGCAAAACCTAGGTTAAGGTCTTTTAGGATATTCAAAATACCGCCGCCTAAAGCACCTGATTGAGAAACAAAACCGATATCACCTGCAACAGGAAGAGATTCTGCAAAAGTAGCATCCATTCTTATTTCTGGGTTTGTATTCAAAACACCAAGACAGTTTGGTCCTACACATCTCATACCGTATTCACGAACTTTTGCAAGTAATTGTTTTTCTGCTTCTGCACCTTCTTTGCCTGTTTCTTTAAAACCTGCAGTAATGATACAAAGCCCTTTGATACCTTTTGCATGGCATTGATCGATTGTGTCCAATACAAATTTTGCATTAACTACAATTACAGCAAGATCCACTTCTCCAGGGATTTCTGCAACTGATGTATAAGCTTGAAATCCTTCAATTATACCGCCTTTTGGGTTAACAGGATAAATATTTCCGTTGAATTTGTAATCCCTAAGTCTTTGCATAATTTCAGAACCAATAGTTTTTGGTTTGGTTGATGCTCCGATTACTGCGACTGATTTCGGACGCATGATTTTGTCTAATTGTTCTTTTAGCATTTTTTTACCTTTCCTTTTGGTTTATATGTTTTAAGAAACTATTTTAAATTTAAAAATTTTAAAAAAATTGTAATAACCTAACACTATTAATTATCTTACGAAAAAAATTTTTGTACAAATTACATGCTTACCTAAATCTTATTTTTGTACATTATTTTTATAAATTTCAATTTCCATGTTTAAAAAAACAAGAATTTGGGCATTAAAAGACTAGTTTTTAAAAAAAATGGTAGTTCGAAACATGAGGCTGATGGTATGAGTAAATGTGCGTTGGTATTTACTAATCTCGACTTGTATGACCCCCCCCAAGAAAGAATAATAACAAAAGAAAAAGAAAATAAAAAAATAATAAAAAAAATAAAACCAAATAAACTCCTCTTGGCAGCATTGAGCGTCGCCTTTTCTATCTTTGGAGCAATACCATCTCTCGCAGCAGATACCCCACCTGTACCTACCCTCGATAAACTCCATAACGCAGGTACAACCATCCCCGATACCGCCCCCCCTCAAATCTACCCTGAATCAGCATATACCTATACACCAGCAGATTCCCCCGGAACAAATACAGTAACAAGATATGAGTGGTCTGACACTGAAAATAAACTTGTCCCCAAATACTATACAGTAACCTTGAAACAAACAGAATATGGATATAAAAATGCAGGAGGAGAAACAAAAACATTTACAGTCCAAACACCTTCATCAGACGGAACAACTGATGCATTTTCTTATACAATCAACTACTACACAGACCCTGCACGTCTTGCACCTGACAGAATAACAACTAATCAGAACGGTGCAAATATAAATAATGATTTTGTAGAAAAATCAACTACTTCCAAAGGTGGAGCGATTTATAATGATAGGGGAACAATCGGAGATATCACTGGAGATTTTATAGGCAACTATGCTCAATCTAATTCAAGTTCTTCTGCTTCCGGAGGTGCAATTCGTAATTATTATGGTGGAACAATAGGAAATATTACAGCTAATTTTATTAGTAACTATGTTTATTCTGAAAAATCTACAGCCGAAGGCGGTGCAATTAATAATTTAACTACTTATGGTCTGTTTCCTGTAATAATCGGAAATATAACAGGTGATTTTATAGGTAACTATGCTCAATCAGATTCTTCTGATGCCAATGGCGGAGCGATTTATAATTATTGGGGTGAGTTTGGAAATATTACAGGAGATTTTATAGGCAACTATGCTTTTTCAACTGAGGCTTCTCCCAAAGGCGGGGCGATTTATAACGAAGGAACAATTAGTAATATTACAGGAGATTTTATAGGCAACTATGCTAAATCAAATTCTTCTTCTGCCTATGGCGGAGCGATTTATAATTATAACAGAGCAACCATAGATAATATCACAGGCGATTTTATAGGTAACTATGTTTCCGGTTCTTCTTATGCCAATGGCGGAGCGATTTATAACTCTCATGCAACAATCGGTGATATTACTGGTGATTATATTAATAACTATGCGTATTCTTCAAGTGAAGTTGCTATGGGTGGTGCTATTTATAGCTATGATTCAGAAATAGGAAATATAAGTGGCGATTTTGTGGGTAACTATGTTTCTTCTACAGGTGCTTCTTATGATAATGTTGCCGCTGGTGGTGCTATTTTTAACAGTGGAGAAATTGGGAATATAACAGGAGATTTTATTGGTAATTTCATTTCTGATAAATATGCCAGAGGTGGCGCAATTTACAATTATCAAGAATTTTATTCTGCTTCAGAATCAGTGATTGGAAATATAACAGGAAACTTTATTGGTAACTATACTAAAGGATCTTCTTCCCAAGGTGGTGCTATTTATAATTATTCTAAAGATTCAATTGCTGAAATTGGTAATATAAATGCTGATTTTATTGGTAATCATTCTTCATGTGGTGGTGCAATCTATAATTATGGCTCATATGCAGATACTGTCACAATAGGAGATATCACAGGCGATTTTATAGGTAACTATGCACAATCGACAGAATCTTATGCCTATGGCGGAGCTATATATAATCATACGGATAATTCAATTACAACAATTGGCAATATCACAGGCGATTTTATAGGCAACTATTCTTCAGGTTTTACTTCTGCCTCTGGCGGAGCGATTTATAACTATTCTTATAATAGTATTGCTACAATCGGAGATATCACAGGCGATTTTATAGGCAACTATGCTCAATCTAGTTCTTCTGCCAGAGGCGGAGCGATTTATAATAACGGTTCGAATGCAACAATCGGAGATATCACAGGCGATTTTATAGGCAACTATGCTCAATCTGGTTCTAGCTATGCTCTTGGCGGTGCAATATACAACTATATCTACTCATCCACAAATGTTGCACAAATAGGACTAACAAATAACAATTTCTTAAACAACCATGCGTCAGGCACTACAGCTAAAGGCGGAGCTATATTTACAAACTATGACCTTACTCTTAATACTGACAATGCTAATACTTTAATCTCCGGAAACTATACAGAATCTAACGGAGTAAAAGATCAAAATGCAATATATGTTGCAAACTTAGCAAATTCATCAGGAATAATTCAGAGAGAAACAACTCTTACACTTAATGCAATAAATAACGGCAAAATCCAAATAGACGACAAAATATCAGGCGGTTCATATTATCAATCATCAAATAAATTATGGGAAACTTCCGACCATGCATACAATCTTTCTCTTACAGGCGATGGCACAGGTACTGTCTCTTTATACAATGATGTAACAAACGCAAATGTATCATCCGACAACGTAACAGTAGACCTTGCAAACAACGACACCCACGACTACAACTTTGTGTCAATGACAGCAGGAGAAAATACAAAACTTAACTTGGATATAAATCTGATTGATAAAACCTCAGATACAATAACAACCCAAAATGAATCAACAGGCACACTTATAGTAAGTACAATAAATACGATAGGCTCAACAACAGAAGATGCAATAACAGTACAAGTTATTAAAAATACAAATCAATCATCAAACTTGCAGCTTGAACTGGGCTCAAATATCCAAGAAGTAGACGATACTTTGGCAAATTTATCAAATACCTTGTATAACGATGAATTGTTTACGCAACAAGGAGGTATAACCCTCACAACAACAAATACAATAAATGACTCAATAAAAATATTAAAAGATAAAATCTACGATACATTAGACATAATAACAACAAAAGAATCAAATGAAGAAAGAAACTTTAACTTTAGAACAACAGATAACTATATAGCATCAAAAGACCTAGATACAACATCAAAGGGAACTTTGAATATAAATGGTATTGGCACAACAACACCATCAACAATAGACGCAAACAAACACACGATGTTCGACCTACAAAATGAAACAACCCTAAATATCTCAAATACATCAATAAATAACGCTAAAAACTTTGCTATCAATGCTGAAAATATAAACTCAAAAGTTAACCTTACAAATGCTTCTTTCAAAAATACAGATGGCACAGCTATAAAATCTAATGTCGATATCAATATTACAGCCGACGCCGGAAAAACAGAGTTCTCCGGAAATACACAAGCTGTCCAAATGAATAATGCAGATAAAACAATAACTATGAATGCCATAAATCAGGGCGAAATAATCCTCAATGACACAATAGACGGCACCAAAGGATATAAACTCGCACTAACAGGCGACGATAAGTCAAAAATTACTATTAGTAATAATATAAATAATGCAAATGTATCTCTGGATAATACTAACCTCTACCTCTCTAAAGAAAATGTATTCGATAATTCACAATCTCTAACTCTGAATTCAGGTACTATGTATCTTAATAACGATACAATAGGAACAATGCACGTCCCAACTCTGAACCTTACAGGAACTACAAACCTGTCAGTGGATGTCGACCTTGAAAATGAATCAATGGATAGAATAACTGCAGATACATATAATATATCTGATGATGCAATAATTAACGTCAATAACCTCAACTTAATATCAACAACAGAAAAAGATAGTGTAAAAATACTCTTCGCCGATGAATATCTCGCAAATAACGTAGAATATACAGGCGAATCTCCAACATCATATAAAGGAACAAATACAATATACTCCCCAATATATAAATACGACGTGAACTATAGCGTGGACGAAAATGACCACCAAGGCTTCTTTACATTCGTAAGAGGCTCAACAGGAACAATAGATGACTTTAACCCTGCAGTAACAGCCCCAAGCGTTGCAACCCAAGCAGGCGCATATACAACCCAACTCCAAACATTTAACTACGCATTCCAACACGCAGATACCTTCATGAATATCCCGTATCTGGAACGAGTAGCAATGAAAAATAATAACCGATACGCCCTCTCGCCAACAGGAGATGCAACAGACGTCGGAACCTTCTCACCTTTGCTAACAAAAGAAGAATCATCAGGCTTCTGGGTAAAACCATATGCAAGCTTCGAAAATATCCCGCTGAATAACGGTCCTAAAGTTTCAAATATAAACTATGGAACATTAATAGGATACGATACAAACCTTACCCCAATATCAAAAGGTTGGGAAAGAGTCCTAACAGGATATGTAGGATATAACGGAGCAAGCCAAAGATACTCCGGAGTAGATGCTTACCAAAACGGAGGAATCTTGGGTTCAACAGCAACCTTCTATAAAGGAAACTTCTTCAACGCAACAACCTTGTCAGTAGGAGCAACAGCAGGCGATGCAACAACAATGTATGGAACAGAAAACTATACAATGCTGTTAGCCGGAATAGGAAATAAAACAGGATATAACTTTGAATTTAAAGAAGGAAAAATAATCTTACAACCAAGCTTGTTAATAAGCTATACGTTCGTGAATACCTTCGACTATACAAATGGAGCAGGCGTAAGAATAAAATCAGATCCTCTGAATGCAATCCAATTGGCC
>CALUSQ010000015.1 GCA_944323475.1 Candidatus Gastranaerophilales bacterium | reverse complement strand
TGAGAAACAGTTACACCAAAAGATTTTTTAGAGTCATAAGCAAAGTATGCTTGAGCATCTTTGTTTGTATATTGACCAATAATCTTGATTGAGTTTTTGTTAGCCCCAACAGTACCATCTGAACCCAATCCCCAGAACATACAATTTGTTGTTCCTTCAGGTTCTGTAACGATATGTTCTTCAACTTTGAGAGATTTGTTAGTTACGTCATCTTCGATACCAACAGTAAATCCGTGGAATCCGTTATTTTCAGAATGTTTGTAAACAGCATAAATCATTGATGGAGTGAATTCTTTTGAAGACAATCCATAACGACCACCGATTACTCTGATGTCTTTATTTTCAAGAGCTGCAACAACATCCATATAAAGTGGTTCACCGATTGAACCAGGTTCTTTAGTTCTGTCGAGAACAGCGATACGTTTAACTGAAGCAGGCAATGCAGCGTTGAAACGTTTTGTATCAAACGGTCTGTATAGTCTAACTTTAACCAAACCGTATTTTTTGCCTTTTTTAGAGTTCAAGTATTCAATAGTTTCTTCTATTGCTTCACAACCTGAACCGATAGCAACAATAACGTCTGTAGCATCCGGAGCACCAACGTAATCAAATGGATGATATTGTCTTCCGGTTACTGCAGCTACTTTATCCATATATTCTTGAACAATGTCAGGAACAGCATCATAGTATTTGTTAACTGTTTCACGACCTTGGAAGTATACGTCAGTATTTTGTGCACCAACTTTACAAACAGGTGCTTCAGGTCTTAATGCTCTGTTTCTGAATTCTTCGATATATTTAGGTTCAACTAACTTTGCAATGTCTTCGTAAGAAATTTCTTCAATTTTGTGTACTTCGTGAGAAGTTCTAAATCCATCAAAGAATTGCAAGAAAGGAACTTTTGCTTTGTAAGTTGCCAAGTGAGCAACCAAAGCCATATCCATTTCTTCTTGTACAGAGTTGGCAGCTAACATTGCATAACCTGTGTTACGGCAGCCCATAACATCAGTATGGTCACCAAAAATTGCTAATGATTGAGCAGCCAATGCACGAGCAGATACGTGAATTACATGCGGAAGCATTTCACCTGCAACTTTGTGCATAACAGGAATCATCAAAAGCAAACCTTGTGAAGCAGTATATGTAGATGTCAAAGCACCTGCAGCCAAAGAACCATGCACAGCACCTGCTGCACCTGCTTCTGATTGCATTTCGGCAACTCTAACTTCCTTGCCCCAAATGTTTTTCTTGTGTTGTGACGCCCATTCATCAACCCATTCACCCATTGTTGATGATGGAGTGATAGGATAAATTGCTGATACTTCGCTTAATGCATACGCAACGTGTGCAGCAGCGTAGTTACCATCAACAGTAATTGTTTTTCCAGGCATAATAAAAATTCTCCTTTTTCCTATACCATAATCAAAATAATAATCTATACTTTTATTATTTTAGTACAAACAGAATTTTTTTGACACAAGTAAAAGTGCATGCCTGATACAAATTATATAATTTTGTAAATCAAATTACGTTTAGGCTGTTCATATTCAGCTATAGAAAATGCTTCTTTTAAAAATTCTTTCGCAAGAGAGAGTTTACTTTCATCATTTGCATACAAAGTAGCAATTACTTCTCCTTGTGAGACATGTTCTCCGTAAATTTTATTCAAATATATTCCGGCAGAATAATCAATGGGATCCGTCTTTCTTTCCCTACCGGCGCCTAAAAGTTTGCAGGCATAAGCTGTCTTATATGCATCTATGTTCGAGATATAGCCATCTTTTGCAGCAATAATTCTTTCTGCATATTGAGGTTGAGGGAATAATCTGTAATTTTCAACAACAAGAGAATTTCCATCTTGAGATTGTATTAATTTTTTAAAACAAGCCAATGCTTTACCTGAATCAATTGCGTTTTGAATTTGAGAATATGCTTCTTCTTTTGAATATGCCTTCTGCAGCGACAACAAGGTCAGAGCAGCCATTTCATAGGTCAGTTCTTTAATATCTGTAGTCATTACTCCTTTTAAAAATTCTATTGACTCAATTACTTCTATAGCATTACCGACAGCCCTGCCAAGCGGCTGTTCCATTGAAGTAATTACTGCATGGAATTTTTTGCCAAGTTTTTCTGCTATATCTACCATCCATTGAGCCAACTCACAAGCATTTTCTGGAGTTTTTATAAATGCACCGGAACCGTATTTTACATCCAAAACAACATAATCTGCACCTGATGCAATCTTTTTTGAAACAACAGAAGAAGCAATTAATGGTATTGCATCGACAGTAGCAGTAACGTCACGAAGAGCATAAAGCTTCCCGTCTGCCGGAGTGAGCCTTTTTGTTTGTGCACCTATTGCAAGTCCGACATCTTTAACTTTTGAAACTAACTCCTCAATATCCAAATCTGTTCTAAAACCCGGAATAGATTCAAGCTTGTCTATCGTTCCGCCTGTATGACCGAGCCCGCGACCGGAAAGTTTTGCTATCGGAATACCACAAGCAGCCAAAAGTGGAATTAAAATCAACGTGATTTTATCCCCTACACCGCCTGTAGAATGTTTGTCGGCAACATGAGAACAAAACTCACGCAATGCAGACAAATCAATTGTTTCACCCGAGTCTATAATAGCTTTCGTAAGATTTGCTGTTTCATCTATTGTCATACCTTGAAAATAAACTGCCATTAGCCAAGCAGAGACTTGATAATCTTCAGCTTTTCCGTTCATTAATGAGTCAATAATAAATTGGATTTCTTCATTAGTATGTTCTAAACCTTTTTTCTTTTTTTCAATTAAATCAACAAACCTCACGATAATACCTCATTGTGTCATTTATTTTTTAACAGGTTTAAACTTTGGTGAGTTTAAATAATTAATTACATCTTGAGATAAATCTACTCCGCCTGTAAAAATAACTCTGTAGTCTAAAACAACATCAATTTTTTTATCTGCAGCTACAGCTTTTGTTGCTTGAAGAATATTACTTTCAACTTCTTCTGCTCTTTTCATTTTAAGCTTGGTAAACTCATCATTTTTTGCCTTAAAATCTTTTTGTACTTGATCTTCGAAATTCTTTTTATTGATTGGTGAATCAATATTTTTATACTGTTTTTCCTTATCCATCAAGTATTGTTGAAGTTCAAGATATTTTGTATCAATTTCTTTGTATGCACTTTTTGCATATTCATAATTTGATTCAACTGTTTTGTAATTCACATATCCTATCGTTTGAGCCTCAGAAGTCGCAAACAAACCACCACCTATAACCATTGCAAACGCAACTACCAATATTGATTTAAGTCTTTTCATCTTATTTATTCCCCTTATAAATTTAAACTCGTTACTAATTCAATAATATTATCAATAATTGTATGTAAAGACAAGTGAAAAAAATTCGCTTTGATTATATAATTATATTTAAAATTTTAAAAATTAATCAGATTAAAATTAATTAAAAAATGAAATTAAAAATAACAAAAATTATATTAATAGTATTAGTATTACTTGTTACGGTCGTTGAAGGACTGTATCTTTTTGTCTTGCCATATATCGCAAACAAAGAAATCTCTTCGGAAAAAATAAACAAAATTGTTAATCAAAAAACAGGATTGTTTATTAATTATCAAAATACAAAAATCATAACCTATCCCGATTTTTCAATCAGATTAAAAGCAAAATATATTGAACTCAAAGACAACCAAAACAATATTGTTTTTTCTACGGAAAATCTTGATACAAAAGTTTGGTTACCATCTTTTATATTTAAAAAGCTAACTTTACAGACATTAGAAACTGATAATTTCTTTACTATAATTTCCAGAGAAAAAAATAAAAAATTTTATCTTGGGAATTTTGAATTAAATATAAATCCAAACAAAACATTTGAAACAAACGCAGACTTAGATAAAATTAAAATTAAAAATGCAAATATAACAATAGATGACAAATTAATATCAAAAAAACTAAATACACAAATACATTCTTTTGATTTTTATTACAAACAGAAAAAATTTATTAGTTTAAATATAAATGCTGATATTTTTATAAATGACAAGAAAAAAACTGAAGTATATACAAAACTTTCATCAAAACTTCCTTTAGACAAAGGTTTAAAAATTAAAGACTGTATTATAGAAGGACATATAAAAAACTTTGATTTGTCAGATTATTCAACTTATATAGCTTATTTTACAGGTCAAGATATTCTTTCAACAACAGGTGTTATAAATACAGAATTTAAGAATACAAATAACTTAAATATAAGTACTTCTTTAAAAGATTTATATATAAAAATGAAAAATCCATATGAAAGCATAATTTCAAAAGAAGAAATTATACTTTTTTCAGATATAAATTTTGCTTCACAAAAACTAATTATTAACAGTGCTGATATTAAATCTAAAAACTGGCAAATAAAAATCAATGGTTCTATAAAAAATTATTTATCGCAAAATTTTAAAGATATAAAACCGGATTTAGATATTAGTGTATTAGATTCAAATATTAACGATTTGTATTGGTTAGCACCCCCTATAAAAAATGACCCACAGCAAGTAATACAAAAATTCAAGAAATACGGAGCCTGGGGAATTGCAAATGGCGATTTGCAACTCAAAGGCACAGCAAACATGCCTGATATATACGGAGATCTTACGCTATCAGATGTATACATAGTAAAAGATAATCCGCTTGTGCCACATTGTAAAATCAACACACAGTTTTTTAAAAACAATGTAAAAGTTACTACTAGAGTCTTTGCCGGACATGGTGAATATGTAGATATTGACGGAACTGCTGAAATAAAAATTTATGGGAAAGGTGATTTCAAAGTAAAATCATCTTCTAATGTTGACTTAAATACTGCAGAATATATGCTTGTTCCTATCCATGAAATTGTTGGTTTTGATTTAGGGCCGGTACCATATATGGATATAAAAGGTAAAGGCAATATCGATATCAGAACAAAAGGAACAGTAAAAGACGGAGAAGTATTAGGACAATTTAACTTTAAGAACACAACAGCATCTTTGCAAGGATTAAATACTGTTTTGCATGATGCAAATGGTTCACTTATTTTTAACGGAAAAGATATGCATTTTTATACAACAAATGCAAAAATCAAAAACAAGTCATTAAAAATTGATGGCAAAGCTAATCTCGATGGAAAAATAGATTTTGAAATATCTTCTTTGTCTATGAATTTTGAAGAACTTTTAAAAATACTAAATACAAGCTCAATATTAAAAACCAGAAAAGCAATGGCAGAGCCAGTTGAAAAAATCACAGGAAATACAAAAGTATTTATAAAACTAAAAGGTATTGTTAAAGATTTTTCTACAATTGAAGAAAATGAGACACTTTCTATTATTGGCAAATTTGATTTTACAAACACTTGCGGAAAATTAAAATTAGCTCCTCAGGCCTTGCAAAAAATGAAAGGTTTTATAAACTTTGATGACAACGGTTGGAACACAGATTTCTATGGCTATTTAGGATCATCAAAAATAACAATAAAAGGCTATACAAAAAATGACAAAACCGATATAAAATTTTATGGAAATAATTTAAAAACCGATGATTTAATTATTTCATTACTTCAAAATAAGAAATTTAAAAATATTTCTTCAATTCCCAAAACAAACTCAGTTATAACATTTGATGGAGAATACAAATCAAACTCAGGCTTAAAAGACGGAAAAATAAACCTAAATAATATTAAAGCAAATGGTAGATTTGTTCCAATATATACAAAACAATCATCCTCACCCGTAAATATAAAAAGCGGTAATTTTTCAATAGCAAATGGGAAATTTATCATTAAAAACTTTAATACAAAATTTTTCAATTCTAATGTATATGCGGATTTGGTTGCAGAAAAAATATTTTCTGAAAAACCAATTTTGACAGGGAAACTCAAAATAAATAATTTTGATGTATCTGCATTAAACTTGCTTAAAAAAGCAGAATATCTCCCTAACACAATAAAAAAACTTTTGTTAGCTTATGAAAATTATCAAGGAATAGCCAACATTGACATAAAATGTAACAATAATAATTTTGACGGCTACATAGATTTAAAAGATATCCATTTTAACCACAGTTATTTTAAAACACCAATTTATCTAAACAGCGGAAAAATTCTTTTAAAAGATTCAAGAATCTCAATGAAAGCAATGGTTGCTCAAGTAGACAGCACTCCTGTTTTTTTAGATTTTTCAGTATGGGATTTGGATAAAAAAATGAAATTCAAAGGTTATCTAACCACAAAAATTACAGAATATTTTGTAAATAAATATATAAACAGCTTTTTAACTTATCCAATAAAGCCCAAAGGAGATATAACGCTAATTACCAATATTCAAGGTAATGCAGACATATTTAATATACAGCCCAAAATAGTTTTAGCAAAAGATGCAGACATCTATTATAGAGGAGCAAATCTCTCAGACGAAGATGAACAAAGAGAACTTTGGGCAAATATAGACATCAACCAAAATATTTATCACATAAAAAAAATGAACTATGTTCGATATATGACGTCACAAAATAACAAATCATACCCGATAACAATTTTCACAGGAAACGGATTAATTGAATATTCATCAAAAAAGAAACAACCATTTTATATACACAACTTAAATGTAGATACACCTAACAATGCCAACGCAAAAATATTTAATGTGATTTTTAAAAAATCTGTATTAAAAAATGGCATGTTTAATTGCAAACTTAATATTAAAGGATTTATAACAGCTCCACAAATAAGAGGAAAAGTGTTTTTAAACAATATTGATATGCCAATATATGATACATTAATCAAAAATGCAACAATATTGTTTAAAGACAAAACAATTGAAATAAATACAGATGGTATAACTTATAATTCGGATTTTAATTTAAAAGCAGTAATAAAAAATAAATTTACAACGCCATATATAGTAGAAAACTTATATATACATTCAGAAAAAATTAATTTAGATACATTTATAAACTCGTTGACAAAAATTCCGACTCCTGATACTGCAACAAAAATGACAGGCACCTCAACAAATACAAATATTCCACTAAATATTTCCGACATTCAAATCAAAAAAGGTGTCATGAATGTAAAAAATATGATAATAAGAGGTCTGCCAACCAACAATTATTCTTCCGAATTTAAATTAGAAAAAAATATGGTACTTGATATAGAAAAACTATGGTTTGATGTTACCACAGGAAAAGTTACCGGTTCTGCTAGTTATAATTTTTCTAACGAAAGAATAAAAGCCAATCTTTCAGCCTTAAATGTTGATTCAAATAAAATCGCATCAACATTATTTGAATTCAAAGATCAAATCTTTGGTCAAGCAAATGGTAGTATTGTTGTAACAACAAGCGGTAACACAGAAGAAGAACGTTTAAAAAATATGCATGGCTATGTGTATTTTGAAATTGCTGATGGAAAAATGCCAAAACTTGGTTCTGTAGAATATCTGCTTAAAGCAGGTAACTTTATTAAAAGCGGAATAACCGGAATAAGTTTAAATAACTTTATTTCACTAATTGCACCAATAAAAACAGGTCATTTTGACTCAATTAAAGGAAACTTTGCATTGAAAAACGGTATTGCTCAAAATATCGAGGTTTATTCTAAAGGAGAAAATTTAAACATATACATAAATGGAGAATATGATATTCTACAACAATTTGCAAACTTAAGAGTTTATGGAAGGTTAACAAAAAATGCAACAAACATTCTTGGAAAAGTTGGCAACTTATCTTTCAATTCACTTTTAAATTCTATACCAGGATTCAAAATTGATAAACACGATGAAACATCATTGTTAAAAGATTTGAATAAAATACCCGGTGTTGAATTAAGTGACCAAAAATACAGAATATTTACGGTAAAAGTAGATGGACATATCAATGAAGAAAAATTTGTAAAAAATTTCAGATGGATTGAATAATCTTTACAATTTCCATTTTTTTTAAATTTATTTATAATTATTTTACAAATTATTTTGGGAACTTGAAAAAAAATACACTAGTTTTTATCAATTTGGGATTCAAAGAATTTTGTATATTAATCCTATAAATAAAATATCTTTTCTTAAAAACAAGAATACACAAATACATTCAAAAATCATTGTTTTCAAAGCAAACAATGAAAAAAACAAAACTGAACAATCTATACATGAAAAGCAAGCAAGAAAGCTTATTTCAAATTGTATTTATACTGGAATTGTTACTACTATTCTATGGCTTTTAGCAAAAGCCATAGGTCCAAAACTGCTAAATAAACTCAGAAACTTACAAACAAAAGTTAAATAGCAGGTTTTAAATCACCATCAATTTTAAAATTTTTAGCTTTTGAAAAAGGCTTTTTATCATACGTTAAAACTATATCCATATAATTGTATGGTGATATAGATAAAGCAGGTGCATTTATATGTGTTATACCCTTATCGTCTTTTTGGGTACTTTCCATACGATAATGTCCGCTAAAAACAGCAAGAACATTATCATGATTTGATAAAATTGCTCTAAAATTATTCTTTTCCAATATTTCATAAGATTCTTTATCATAAGGAGGCAAATATGGTACATGCTGAAAGATAATAGCTTTTTTATTTTCATGTTTAGTTAAAGTTTCATCAAGCCATTTTAGAGTTCGTTGTGTAAAAACACCATGGTTGCTAGGCATGCCGGAAGAAACATTATCCAAAACAATGACTATCACATCAGATGTAGGACAGAAATAATAAGAAGATTCCGGCTTTTTTTGATTTTTATTTACTTTAGAAACAGTTTCCAAATAAACTTTTTTATCTATTCCTGAAATTTTATGAGCATCTTGATTACCCAAAACCAAATAGTATGAAGGTTTTATATCTTTTACTATTTTTAAAAAGCCATTGAGATTGTTTAAATTCGATTTTGCTATGTTATCACCAAGAAAAACAACGAAGTCATAATCATTTTCATTTACTCGTTTTACAAAATATTTTAAAATAAGAGGAGTTCTGTTTTCTATAGATTTATCATCTGTACTTTGTTGCAAATATTGAACATCTGAAGCTACAGCAAAATGAATTGTCTTAGCATCAACAAACGACGTAAATGAAGAATAAAAAATAAAAACAAATAATAATAGACAAATCTTATTAAAAATTTTCATAAGAAACTCCCGTTAAATACTTACTCCAGTATAACAAAAAATTCCAAATAGACTAATTCTTATTATTTTCAACAACTTTGCGTGAATGAAGAGAATGTTTGTCAACAGCTGTTTTTGTACCTGCTTCATATCCGCAAATCAAAAATATAGCAGGCAAAGCTTTTGAAATAAATCCTCTTATATAATCACCAATACTCGATAAAGCTGCAACTGTTAACAAATCATCTACGTGTATACCAAAATCTTTTATGCTAAGTTTTCTTTCATCATTATCTTTAAAAATTGCTTTATTTACTTTGGAAGCAATCCAATTACCACCTGTAACACCGACAGCAACGCCGGCTATAGCAGAAATGCCACTCAAAACTAATTCTTTAGTTTTAGAAAAATTCTTCTTTTCAATCATGTTACAAGCAACACCAACTATAGTAATAGGCGTAATTATATTTCCCAAAAATTGGTGAATAGCTTCTTTTAGTTTGGGTTTTCTATTTTCCTTTTTATCAAATAATATCCCAGCTACGGTTCCACCAATTACAGCAGAAGTAGCTAACCCCATTACTTTAAACATGTTTTTAAAGTCAATTTTAAACATATCAGAAACTTTAAAATTGCCTTTTTTAGCATTTTTAGCCAAAGCAAACAAATATGCCAAAGTAGTCGCAGCACTACCTACAAGAGCAAGCCTTTTTACACGGCCTTCTTGTCCTTTTTCGACAAATCCTTTTAAAGGATTCTCATTATACTTTATCACTCCTGCATTGTTCACCATATGTGAGGGTGAATATTTTATTGATGTCAACAAACTTGTCATAATAATCTCGAAAGTTCTACAAATACATGAATACACTGAAAAAAAATTTTTGCTATACCATGTTAGTTTTGTAAAATAAATTAATGTTATTAACTGATTCGATATTTTTATTTTATTACAAACATAGAAGAAAAAAATAACAAAAATTTTCATGTATATTTTTATTGTTTTTAGTAAAATTAGTTAATAAAAATTGGGAAAAATAAATGCGATTAGATAAGTTTTTAAAAGTTTCCAGATTAATCAAAAGAAGAACCGTTGCCAATGATGTTTCTGATCAGGGTAGGGTTTTTGTCAATGGATTACCTGCAAAACCGTCTAAACAGCTAAAAGAAGGAGATATTATAAGAATAGATCACTTTAACAAATCCGTATCAGTAAAAGTTATAAAAATTCCTCAAGGAAACATATCTGTACAGGAAGCGACAACTTTATATGAAGAAATGAAATAATATTGCTTTTTAATATTAAAATTTTTAAAATAAAATACGAGGAATTAGATAAGAGGAGTTATTATGAAAAATTATTTTATATTTGCATTAAGTTTATTAATGATATTTGGTCTATTAACATGTACACAATCAGCAAATGCAAGAACTATAAAAGCAGATGCTCAAGCAATAAGTATCCCTGCAGGGACAACTCTAAAACTTGAATTGCTTGCCCCTGTATCAACAAAAGTTGCAGCTGTAGGGGATGAATTTACCGCAATGTTAAAAGAAGATAAGATTGTGAACGGTCAAATTGCATTACCAGCTGGTTCTGTAGTAAGAGGAACAATTGAAAAAATTGTTCCGACAAAAAGGCTCTCAAGAAGTGCTGTACTTTACTTAAAATTTGACCACGTTGTTACACCAACAGGAAGACAAATCCCTGTAAATGCAGGACTGTACAACTATGCTGAAATTACTCTTGATGGTGGTATTTATCAAAACGGAAATTACGGCTATGCAATACAACAGAACTGGGAAAATACAAAAAAAATAGTAAAAACCACTATAGATTGGGGTAAAGGGACAGGTGAAAACCTTCAATATGTATGTGTCCCGGTTGGAGCATTTGGTGGTGTAGTCGGAGGTGCATTCTATTACGTTGCCGACGATATTATAGATTTATTCAAAAAAGGTAATGACGTAACACTGCCTCAAGGTAAAGCTCTTGAAGTAATGCTTACACAACCATTAAATATACCTTTACATTAAAAAAGATAAATTAAATGTTTAATTTTATAAAACTAATAAGACTTATAAGAAATACCAAGCCTCAAAATACAGCGGGAAAGTTTCTTATAGAAAATAAAAAAATTATTTCTGTTGCAGAATCTTGTACCGGAGGTCTGGTTAGTTCATTACTAACAGATGTTTCAGGCAGTTCTTCATATATAAAAGCCAATTTTGTAACATATGCAAATGAAGCGAAAATGAAATATTTGGGAGTGCAAGAATCTACGTTAAAAACAGAAGGTGCTGTAAGCGAACAAACAGCAAAAGAAATGGTAGAAGGACTCTTAAAAAGAACAAACTCAGACTATGCAATAGCAACAACAGGAATAGCCGGTCCGACAGGTGGAACAGCACAAAAACCAGTAGGTCTTGTATATATAGGAATAGGAAGCAAAGAAAATATCAAAGTTTATAAGTACAATGTAAATCCTAAAGAACAAAGGATTTTGATTAAATATTTGTTTGCACAAAAAGCACTAAAACTCTTTAATGAATTTGTCGGAGGCACAAAATGAAAACAGTAACATTGATACCGGGAGACGGAATTGGACCGGAAATTTCTGATGCAGTCAAAAAAATATTTGATGCAGCTAATGTAGAAATTGAATGGGACATTCAATCAGCAGGTGCAGATGTAGCTGAAATTGAAGGAACTCCATTGCCTCAAAGAGTAATAGACTCTGTAAGAAAGAATAAAGTTGCATTAAAAGCTCCAGTAACAACCCCGATAGGCAAAGGTTTTCGCAGTGTCAATGTTGCACTTAGAAAAGAATTAGATTTATATGCCAATTTAAGACCTTGTAAAAATATAAAAGGTATTGATACACCTTTTGAAAATGTTGATATAGTAGTTGTTAGAGAAAATACAGAAGATTTGTATGCAGGTACAGAAAGAAAAATAAATGAAGATTGTGCTGAATCAATCAAAACAATCACGAGAAAAGCCTCAACTAGAATAGCAAAATTTGCATTTGAATATGCAATACAAAACAAAAGAAAAACAGTTCATGCCGTAACTAAAGCAAATATTTGCAAACTATCTGACGGTTTGTTTCTTGATTGTTGCAAAGATGTAGCAAAAGAATATCCGCAAATAGAATACAAAGAAATTCTCGTTGACAATTTATGCATGCAGTTAGTACAGAATCCTCAAAAATTTGATGTATTGGTTTTACCAAATTTATACGGTGATATAGTCTCAGACCTTACTGCAGGATTAATAGGAGGCCTTGGCGTTGCTCAAGGTGCAAATATCGGCGTGGATTGTGCGGTTTTTGAACCTGTACATGGCTCAGCACCGGATATTAAAGGTCAAAATAAAGCCAATCCAACAGCACTATTAATCTGTGCTATCAATATGCTTAAGTATATAAATGAAAATGAAAAAGCACAAAAAATTGAAACTGCATTATACAAAGTCATAGAAGAAGGAAAAATTCGAACAGCAGACCTTGGCGGAAATTCCACAACAGATGAATACACCAAAGAAATTATTAAAAAACTCGATCAAGCCTAAACTATATCATTGTGTACAAAGACTCAGAAATATTAACAAATACACTAACTAAATTTTTATCCCACTGGATACCTGCACCAACCTTTAGGATTTCACAGGCTTTTTCATTAGACATACCCTTACGATAAGGTCTGTCAGAAATAAGAGCGTGATAAGCATCTGCAACAGAAACTATTCTTGCAGCTAATGGAATATCTTCTCCTTTAAGTTTTTCAGGATAACCTGAACCATCCCAATGTTCATGGTGATATTTAACAATTGGTATCAAATCATGCAATGATTCATTTGGCATAAGAACTTTTTCAGCCCCAATTACAGGGTGTTGTTTCATTATCTCCCATTCTTCATCTGTTAATTTAGAAGGTTTTTTAAGAACCGATTCAGGAATACCTATTTTACCTATATCATGCAGCAAAGCTCCTAGCTTTATTCTCTCAACATCTTTTTCAGGAAGATTTAAAGCTCTTGCTAACGCTTCTGAATATCTTGAAACAGAAGAAGAATGACCTTTCGTATATTCATCTTTAGCATCAATAGCACCAGCCAAAGATGTAACTACTTCTATCAAATGACCTTGGTTTCTTATTTCTTCAGAATGGAATTTATTAACAAGTTCTTCATCAAAATTTATACCAATAGATGCATGTCTTTTTGCAATAACTGATGCAAAAGAGCTCAAAGCAGTATCATCCCAAAAATCAAAGTCATCAGAACAAACTATTGTAGACATACCGTTTTTATAGCCTTTGCTTTTTGAAATAAACATAGCCTGTTCAGCAAGTATCAAAAGTTTTTCCAAATCTTGTGTTGAATTTGGATAAGTTGCAATACCAACAGAAACTTTTATCGGTCCAACATCATCAACCAAGCAACAAGAGAGTGAATATGTTAAATATTCTGCAAGATATTTGGCTTCAGCAGATGTAGTTTCAGGAAGGATAATTGCAATTTCGTCTCCACCATATCTTGCAGCAGAATCATTTGTCCTAATACCTTGTTTAATTTTGTCAGAAACAATTTTTATAATTTCATCACCTTTTGCCGCACCAAAATCTTTGTTTATTTGAGAGATATTATTTATATCAAAAATTACAATAGATGTCTGTGTACTTGTTCTTCTAGCTTTTTCTATTTCAGCAGCAAGAAGCTCTTGAAATTTTCTATGATTATTCAAACCAGTCAAAGCGTCAGTATCCGTATTCATTAATACTTTTGTTGAAAGTTCTCTGTTTTGAATAAACAATGCAAGATATCTTGCCATAAGTTTATATATATCAGATGCAAAATCAAAGCTATTATCACCTACTAACATAACACCAATACATTCATTAACAGCAAATAATGGAAGGATTGTCACAGAAGAATCACTAAGATAGTGAATATTTAAAAATTTATTATTATCAACTGATATAATAGAATTTGAAACAAATGCTTTTTCAATAGGATTATCAGAACCGTTAATCAACACACGACTTGTGAAAGTCGATCCGATTTTATCAATAATTTTCAGGTTAATACAATTTGATTGTTTGCAATAAAGGCCAAAAGCCGTAAATGTTGAGTTTAACTTATTGGTAAAAATATTGTGCAAAGAATAAATAAGTTCATTTTTTGATTCTTTACCAACAAGTACATCATTTATGAATCTAATAACTTCTTCAAAATCAATACTATCTGTAGCACGCCAAGTTTTACTATTGTAACCTGCGTACATTTTGTTTGAAGTAGTCCTATTATTGATTGTGTTAATTTTAGATATTAAACCACTCGGAATAATTGGATTGGAAAGCTTTTTAACTATTCCGTCTTTTCTTGTTTCAGACTTGTCTTCATTATTATAGGTCTTATCAAAATTATTAAATTTCAATTTGCACCTTCCTGATATGATTAGTAGAAAAACCCTAATCAAAAAAATTTGCTAAATTATAAAAATCCAAACAATAATTTTTACAATTTAAAGTATTGTAACAGGTCTTTAATACCTTTGTAAAGATATAATATAATGAGTTTCTTCAAAAATTGATGATAATTTAAAAACTTTTAAAATTGTAACAAATCTAATTAAACTAAATCAAAATAGCCATGTTTTTTTAGATGTTCAATCAAACCACCATCATGAAGCAACTTAATCATCACATCTGGTAATGGTGAAAATTTTATTTCAGTATTTTGAGTTAAATTCTTAACGACACCAGCTTTTAAATCAATATCTAATTCATCACCAGCATTGATTTTGTCAGTATCACATTCAATTAACAAAAGACCAATATTAATAGCATTTCTATAAAAGATTCTTGCAAATGATTTTGCCAAAACAGCAGCGACACCTGCAATTTTTATAATTTGTGGAGCATGTTCACGTGAAGAACCAAGACCAAAATTATTTCCGGCTACAACAAAATCTCCTTTGTGCATACGAGATGCAAACGTTTCATCAGCATCTTCCAAAACATGTTTAGCAAACTCTTCCAGATTAGAACGCAGATGAAACAAACGCCCTGGCGCAATATGATCCGTAGATATATTATCTCCAAATTTAAAAGCTTTACCTTTGTATTCCATAATAAAAACCTGCGCTATCTGGTTACAAACTCTAACATCGTACAAATTATAACATATTATTTACAATAGGTAAAAAATCAGCAATTTTTATTTTTATGATTTTTTAAATCAATAAAAGAAAATAAAGGTCGAAAAATGAAAATACAAGCAATTAACTCTATTTATTACCAGAACAAAAATACATTACAAAATAATAAATCAACAACAAATATAATAAACACAAATTCTAAACTTCCAACATATAGTTACAGAGATTTTAATATAAATTTTAAAGCAAGATTAAATAGAACACCTGAAAATTTTTATTCACAAAAATTTAATCAGGAAAATATGCCATTAACTGTAAAAAACTATTTATATGAGAACTTTGAAGAAAGACAGCATATGCCCCCGGCACAACTGCAAAGAGAGGCTTTTCAATATATAAGTATTGCAGATACAGTTGAAGAAGTAAAAGAAATGTATCCAAATGAACCATTATTTCAAAATTTACGCTCATTTAAAGATACAAAAGCAAAAAGAGGAACTCTTTTGATGCTAAGGTGGGATGCTCAAATTAGCGGAACTCCAGTATTTAAAGACAAAAATGCACCTAAAGATTTGGCTATTTATCTTCTTAGAAAAGTTTATCTTGAAGGAAAAACTCTTGAAGAAATAAACAAGGATTTTGGAAAAGATGCAACTGAAGAAATATTAAAAGAAATAAAGATAAAAGATGGTAATTATTTCTCATATGCAGATTTAAAATCTATGGGAATAAAATATCCAAATATTTCATACTACAAATCATTCCTTGCTACAAGAAATGACAAAGAATATATTCCTGCAACAAGAGCTTATTCAGAAAGAACAATAACTGAAGAAACAAAAGAAAAACTAAGCTTGGCAAAAAAAGAATGGTGGAAAAATCTAGGATATTCTGAAAGACAAAAACAAATCAAAAGAATGCTTGAAGGTAAAGAATTAAATGACTCAACATTCTCAAAATTCCAATGGCAAATAATGACAATTGCAGCTTCAAAAATAAACTATTCAGACAAACTTTCACAAATATTTGCAGACAAGCTTTCTGATAAAGATTTTAATGATGAATTTTCAAATTTTGCAGAAAAACAAAGAATAATAATGAAAGAATTTTGGAATAATGATCCGAATTTTAAAAAAGAATTTTCTTTAGCAATACATGAAACTATTACTGAATTTGAAAATGCATTAAATAATAGTGAAAGCTCTCAATACATAGAAGAATTGACAAACCGAGCCATAGATTTAAAATCTAAAGTAATAGAAAATGCTAAAAAAAGAAAACAACAAAAAATTGAAGAAAAGAAAATAAAAGAAGAACAAAAAGCACAAGAGCCAAAACAATTTCAATACAATTATAATCCAAAACCTGATAATAAAGGACAAATAATAGATTTTGATTACTCATCTATTGACTCTTTAAAAAAAGAATTCAAAAAAGTTTCAAAAAAACAAACAAAATATTTCCCAGCAGAATTTGGGAAAATATTAACTGATTACATACTAAACAGCAAAGATATGACAAAAGCTGTTCTTCAAGGATTTACTCTTATTGAAAGTGGATTAATTAATTACGTACATGATTTATCAGAAGAAGATAAAGAATTTTTACGTTCAACCACTGAATCGCAATTTATGAAAATAAATAATGAATTTGACGACAAATATCAAACAATTATGCGTGCAGCAGAATTTGCAATGAACCAGACATTATTTGATATAACAAAAGATCCAGATGTATTCAAAAACACTCGAGGTGATTCAGTCTTTTATATAATAAACAATAATCTTGAAGACAAATATTTAGCACAAAAACATATTTTAGAAAAAAGGTATAAAGATTATTCAACAGGTTTAACTGATAATAATACTGAAAAGTTTTTCAAAGATGTATTTTATCCAGAATTAAGAAAAGTTTATAAAACAGGTTTTAAATATCATAATGACGTACAACATGAAGCCGTAACAAAAATACTAAATAATGTCTTCTTATCAAAACAACTTGGCAACAAATTTGAAACAAAATTTATATTTGATTTTCTAAAAAGCTATAAAGGTGCAGCAAGATTCATAGCAGACAAAAAACAAGATGCCTATGCAAGAAATCTTGTTACAGAACATGTCATATATGATTATATCTGTGCAAGAGCAAAAATTGCACAAAAAAATATGCAAAACTAAAAAGACTTTACATAAAGTAAAGCCTTTTTAGCTGTTTTGTCCAAAATTTATTTATTGTATGGAGCAAGAGATTCTTTGTATATCTGTGAAACCACTTCTTTTGTAGCTTTTACAGGAGCAATAGATAATAGTCCATCTAAAGAAGGAGTTGTAAAACTAAGGTTTACAAGTTTATCTACATCTGCTTCAGAAAAGCCATCATCAGAAAGTTTTTGTGTTACACCGACACTAAACAACCATTTTTCAACCAAATTTGCAGCTTTTTGTGCCTCATCAGCAGTTCCTTTTAAACCAGGAGCAATAGGTTCAAGAATATCTGCAAGAGTTTCTGACTTAGCAGGATAAATAGCTTTGATTACAGCAGGCAATAGCATTGCAAGACCTAAACCATGAGACAATTCCGGTTTTACAGCACTTAACGGATGCTCCAACGCATGAGTAAAGTGCAATAAACCATTATCAAATGATACACCGCCTAGCATTGATGCATACAAAAGATAATATCTATACTCAACATTTTCCAAATCATTAACTGCTTTTGGCAAATATTTTGAAACAAGACGAATTGTTTCTTTTGCCAAAGTAATAGCATATGGAGAAGCTACCGTTGATGTAGCTGCTTCAACAACGTGGTTTACTGCATCAATTGAAGTATACAAAGTTTGATTTTTAGATAATTTTGTCATCAAACTTGGATCATCAATTGAATAAAGAGGATATATACAATCATATGCAATTGCCGGTTTAAAGTTCTTTTCAAGGTTTGTTGCAACAGCAAATCTGTTAACTTCTGTACCTGTACCATGAGTAAGATTTATCGCTACAATCGGTGCGGCTTTTTCAGGCAAAAACTCAAATTCATAGAGTTGTGCTGCAGTTTTATCTTTGTACTCTAACAATATAGCAACACTTTTGCCTGTATCAACAGGAGAACCTCCGCCTATTGCAATTACAGCTTTTGCGCCAAAATCCTTAGCCATAGACACAGCTTCATCAATTGCTTCAGTTGTTGGATTTGGTGTCACTTTAGCATAATTTACATAGCCAATACCATTATTATTAAGTGCTTTTTCAACATAATCCCAAGCACCTGTTATTTTATATGCACCTTTACCACTGACAACAATTACTTTATCAATATTTCTCTTTTTTAAATCTTGAGCAATATCCTCAATTTTTGTAATAGCTCCAGCGCCAAAGAAAACATTTGTTTTTGTTCTGATTTCACTAATCTGATTAATATCAATGTCTTTTTCCCACATAATAAAATCCTTTCCTTTAAATAATAAGTTCTTGAACAAATTGAACTTTACAAAACTATCATACACTTTTTTTTAATTACTGTTAAGAAATTTTTATTATTTGTATACTAAAATTTGAGCACCAAAATTTTTATTTTAAAATATTAGAGTATGAAAAGGTTTTTACTAATATTTTTTACATTAATAACATTTAGTCTTGGGGTTCTGGCTGATGAATCTCATGAACGAGCATTTTCTGAAGATGACAAATATAAAATTGACCTTAATAGTGCAATGGAAATGGCACTTATTGGAAATATTGAACTTCAAGAACAAAGAAAAAATCTTGGTATCTCACAAAATGACATAAAAATAGCAAATGCACTAAAAAATCCACAATTTCAATCTAATTTTCTTATGGGAAGAATTGCACGCTCAAATTCAAGTCAATTTGGGGTAATGCTGCCTGTCGAAATTGCAAAAAGAGCCGTAAGAAAAAAATCAGCTGAAGCAGGTTTATCATACACAGAGAACAAAATTAGAGATTATGAATTTAAACTAAAATTAAGAATAAGAACATCCTATTTTAATCTTCTTCTTGCGAAATCTGACTTAAAGATAATGGAAGACAGAAAAGAGTTACTGGAAGATTTATGTAAAATTGCTAAAAATCGTCCTAAAAATACGGATAATTATCAAATTGATGTATTACAAGCGGATATGAAATTAAAAAAACAAATTATACAAATAAATAAAGCAAAAGCAAATGTAAGAAGTGCTCAATACAATTTTAACAGAGTACTTAATTTAGAAAACAATCTTACATTATATGATACAAAAGAAGACTCATTATTTGACAAGTCTTTTATTACTAATATAAATCTCCCAGACTATGATGTGCTTGAAGCAACTGCATTTCAAAATCGATACGACATAAAAATGGCTGAGTCTAAAATTTTAAAAGCCAAAAAAGATATTGATGTAGCAACAAGAAAAAGAATACCTGATCTTTATGTGTCAGGTGGATATGCATTTGCTCATGATGGTACGCCTGGTGCGTTTGTTGGTGCAGGTTTAGATGTTCCATCACTTTATACATATTCACCTGAAATAAAAAATGCAAAACTAAATTATGAAAAAGCACAACTTGAATACAATTCAATTATAAATATTACAAAAAATGTTATTCATACAAACCATGACAAGTTTATTATCGCACAAGATAATCTTAAACATTACGCAGAAATAATGCAGGAATCAAATGAAATTTTAAAACTTTCTAAACAACGATACAAAAAAGGTAAAACACCTTTGACAAGTTTAATAGTTGTTGAACACGCACACCAAGAGCTTCTTAATGAATATATTGCAGCAATTGGCGTATATTACAATGCTTACATAGCTCTTATACAAGAAATAGGTGTAGATAATTTTGGACTTGTGCAAAACAATACAAATGATTTGTAAATTTAAATTAATAAATTGTACTATTTAACAGCAAAAAATTCTATTTACAGATATTTAAGCAATTGTAAACTTTTTAGGAATTAAAGATGAGAATAAATAGTATTTCAAATTTAAATTTATATTCAAATAAATATAATAGGTTCACGATAAATAGTTTAGGAAATAATAAAGTAGTTTCGTTCAATGCTCAAAATCAGCATTCTAAAAAAGCATTAGAATATTTTGAACGGATTAATGAAATTCTATATAATCAGCAAAGTAATAAAACTGAATACAACAAAGCAATAGATGAGTTTTTTACTGATCTTAATTCTGAAAATGAAATAGTTAAAAACAATTTTTTATATTTGAAAGATAAAAATGATGAAAATATTTTTACACTTGTAATTTTGAATCAAAACAATAAAACAAGTCAAATATTAGTTAACATGATAAAAACATTAAGTGAAAAAAATATTTTTAAATTTTTGACCCAGAAAGGTCGTTTTTTAGAAAGTCCATTTTTTATTGCTGCATCTTATGATGATACAGGAAGAATATTCAAACAATTAAAAGACATGGTAAAAACACTTACTCCGGAGCATCAAGCAGATTTTTACTATGAATATTTAGATAACCCTTATAGTGGTAAATTTAATATATCTGACGAACTTTTCAAAGCAGAAAAAGATAAATTATTAGACGAGTTACTAAAAGACAAAACAGAATTTGAAAAGAAATATCCTGATATAGCAAAACATTATAAAAAAATAGCAGAAAAAATAAATAAAGAATCTAAAAATAATCCAAATAAAAATACAGAACTAACTACAATAAAATCCCAAAACTTTAGAATATATTCTACAGTAAAAACTAATTTTTCCGATATAGGCGGAATGTTTAATGTAAAAAATCAGATACAAAATGAATTATTAAACATTTTAAATAACCCAAAAGTTAAAAACAGTGATAAACCTTCTGGAATAATTCTTTATGGACCGCCTGGCACAGGGAAAACACTTCTTGCGACAGCAATAGCCGGAGAAGCTCAAGTCCCTTTTATAAGTACAAACGGTAGTAGTTTCAATGAAATATATGTAGGTACAGGCTCAAAAAATGTTAGAGAATTATATAGCACTGCCAGAAATTTGGCAATGGAAAGCCCTAAAAAAACCGCAATAATATTCATTGATGAAGCTGATGCTATAGCAGCAAAAAGGTCTGATACAAGCAATAGAGAACAAAATAACACACTTAATGCACTACTTTCTGAAATGGACGGAGTTCAATCAAAAGAAGATGATTCACTAAAAATTATTACAATACTTGCAACAAACAGGAAAGATTTATTTGATGAAGCATTCCGTAAAGGCCGTATAGATTTAGAATTTAAAATTGATGACCCAAGATTCTCAGAAAAAGCAAGAAGAGAAATTTTAGAAATTAATGCAAAAAACAAACCTTTTAAAAATAATAATGAAAAAAAGAAATTGCTTGATGAACTTGCAAAAACTTCATCAGGACTATCCGGAGCAGATCTTGCTGATATTCTAAAAAAAGCCTATAGAAAAACTCTTTATTTAGGAAGAGAAGAAGAATATATCACACAAAAAGACATAACAGAAGCAAAACTGGAAGCTATAGTAGGAATCAGAAATGATAATGAAAAATCAGAATATGAACAAAAAAATGTAATAGCTCATGAAGCAGGTCACGCAATAAATCAACTTATTATGAACAGAGTTTTTGCTAATGAATCAATAAAATCTAAAATACCAATACAAAAACTAGACTTTATTGTAAACGAATCGAGAGGCAATGCCGCTGGTGTCACAATTATGAAGCCATCTCCTGATAATTCAAGATTGACTATTGAATCTCTAATTAGCAGTCTTGTTGTAAATTATGGAGGATACAGTATAGAAGAAGCTATGTTTGATGGACATACTGATGGTGTTAGCTCTGATTTAGCAAACTCTACAGATTTGATTTTTAAATCAGTAACCAAATGGGGTCTAGGCTCTAAAACAAAATTTATTGGATTAACACCTAATGGCTACACTTACGAACTTTTTAAAGCTGATATAAAACAAGATATTATGGATTATAGCAATATTGCTATGGAAATTTCTTCAAATATTTCAAATTTTGTTCATCCATTTATAAAAGAATATATTGAAATATTTGCAAACGAAAAAAATGATAAAACAGCAATTATAACAGGTGAAACTTTTGAAAAACTGTTTGATAAATGGTTAAAAAATAACGGAAATAAAAAAGAATTTGAGCAACTTTGTTTAGAAATAAAAGAAAAAATAAGTAATTTCAAAACTAAGATAAAATCATAAATAAAGATAGACAAAATCTAATTTAATATTCATAAAACTTTAGGGTTGCATGTACAAAAAAAATATGATAATCTAAATAGTAATAATTCTTATTTAGAAAATAATATAAACTATGGATAATAAACAACTAATTGAAGAAAAAATAGATTATCTAAAAACAATGTGTAAACTTAAAGGTATGAGAGTTACACCACAAAGAATTGAGATTTATAAACAAATTGCAAATTCTTGTGAACACCCTGATGCAGAAACTGTTTATGAAGCAGTAAAAGAGACGATGCCAAACGTTTCAGTAGACACTGTATACAGAACATTATCTTCATTAGAAGAAATGGATATGATTTTCAGAGTGGACAATCAACTACCTAAAGCACGATTTGATGCCGATAAAAGACCGCATCATCATTTCATCTGTGTCAAGTGTAACGAAGTCTACGATATATTTTTAGAACCAAATGAAAATGTTTTATTACCCAAAAATGCAGAAAAGTTTGGTGAAATAAAAGATGTAAATGTTCAAATAAGAGGTATTTGCAATAAATGCCTGCAAGAACAAATCAATAAACAAAACTAAGGAGAGATGACTATGAAAAAATTTGTATGCACAGTATGCGGTTATGTATATGATTCGGAAGAAAATGGCGGAATAGCATTTGAAAATTTACCAGATGACTATGCTTGCCCTCTTTGTGGTGTAGGTAAAGACGAATTTGAAGAAGAATAAATTTACACACGATTTAAAGGAGAAATTTATGGAATTAAAAGGGTCTAAAACAGAAAAAAACCTTATGGAAGCTTTTGCAGGTGAATCACAGGCAAGAAATAAATATACTTATTATGCAGCACAAGCAAAAAAAGAAGGTTATGTTCAAATTTCACAAATTTTTGAAACAACAGCAAACAATGAAAAAGAACATGCAAAAATATGGTTCAAATTACTTCATGGCGGAAGTATTGCAGACACAATGACAAACCTTGAAGATGCAGCAAATGGCGAAAATTATGAATGGACAGAAATGTATGCTCAATTTGCAAAAGAAGCAGAAGAAGAAGGTTTTCAAGATATTGCATTTTTGTTCAAAAAAGTTGCAGAAATAGAAAAACACCATGAAGACAGATACAAAAAACTTCTACAAAATATAAAAGACGGTAAAGTATTTGAAAAAGAAGAAGAAGTTGAATGGGAATGTTCAAATTGCGGATTTAGACACAAAGGCACAAAAGCTGCAGAAGTATGCCCTGTTTGCAAGCATCCAAAAGCATTTTTCTTCAAAGTAGAAAACAAATATTAATTCATTATAAAATCGCAACAACTTCGATAAAGCATTTTTGATATTCTCAAAAATGCTTTATTTTTTAATCTCTGTTTTCTTTGGGACTTTAAGTAAAAAGCCAAAAGGTATCAAAACAAAAGCTACTAATGCAAACAATTCAAAAACATCAACATAAGCCATTAACTTTGACTGTGCAAGTAACTGCTTATATAAAAGAACTCCTGCTTTGTGTGTAGCAAAATTATTAGAAAAATAAATAAAGTTTCCTGTTAATGCGTGTAATTTATGCTGAAAAACTAAATTAAAATTAGATAAATTTTTAACAAGATAAGTTTGATGTAACTGCGAAAGTCTAGCAACAAGAGTCGACGACATAGATACAACAAATGCAGTCATTACACATTTGCATAAACTATGTAAACCTGCTCCGTTTGAAAGTTCAGACTTTGGCAATGTACCCAAAACCAAACCTGATACAGGAATAAAAACCAAAATTACACCTATACCCATAAGAATATTAGGTATAACAACATAGTTAAAAGATATTCCAAGATTCAAGTTTGCATACATTATCGTTGAAAGACCTAAAAAGAAAAATCCGGTAGCAATCAAAAGTCTATTATCAAGGTATTCTACCATAGGACCTATCAATAAAAGCATTACTATACAAGAAAATACACGTGGCGCCAAAGACATACCAGCCAGCACCGCATTATACCCCATCAAACTTTGTAAAAAGCTAGGCAAAAGAACAATTGTTACGTAAATAATCATATTTACAGAAGAGCCAAGGATTGTACCTATAAAAAAGTTTTTATCCTTAAAAACCCTTAAATTAACAATAGGAGCTTTATACTCAAGTTCCCATACAATAAAAAATATAAAAGAAAAAACAGAAATACCCGTAAGCCAACAAACCCAAGTGCAATCAAACCAATTGTATTGTTGCCCTTTATCAAGTACAATCTGCATTGTTAAAAGCCACAATGTTAAAGCAGCAAAACCTACAAAATCTATACTTTTAGGTTTAATTCTGTTTTTTAATTCTTCAATATTACAATGAACTAAAACTACAGAAAAAATACCAATAGGTATATTAACAAGATAAATCCACTGCCAAGCAGAGTTATCAACAATAAACCCACCAAATGTAGGGCCAAGTATAGAAAATACCATTACAGCAAGACCAAATAAGGCCATAGCTTGACCTCTTTTATTATAAGGAAAACTCGCAATCAATATAGCTTGTGAAATAGGCATCATCGGACCACCACCAATACCTTGAATAAGCCTTCCTAAAACAAGCATATTCAAACTGTGAGCCATTGCGCATACTAAAGAACCAACGGTAAAGATTGAAATAAAAACTTTCAAAAATAACACTCTACCCATATAGTTTTCAAACCAACCGGTCATTGGAATCAAAATTGCATTTGCAATCATATATGTAGTTATGACCCAGTTTGCTTCATCAACGGTAGAGCCAAAAAATCCGGCAATATAAGGTATAGCAACATTAGTAGCCGAAGTGGCAAGCATTGCAAAAGAAGTCGGCAACAATATTGAAATAGCAATAAGCCATATTGGAGTTGCATTTTCTTTTATTTTTGGCAAAGGATTTCCTGTAACAGTAGTTTCTGTATCCATAGTTTATCTAACCTTTACCTCCGGAACTACAGACATGCCCGGAACAATATTGTATTTAGAAATATCTTCAGTAAAGATTATTTTTACCGGAACTCTCTGTACAATTTTTACATAGCTGCCAACAGCATTTTCCGGTGGAAACAAACTGGCTTTTGCACCTGTTGCTCTTTGTATACTATCAACTTTTGCATTAAATTTTTTACCAGGATAAGTATCAATTTTCACTTTTACACTTTGACCCGGTTTCATATAAGTAAGTTGTGTTTCCTTAAAGTTTGCAACAACCCATACTTTTTCAGGAACAATTGCAAACATAGGCTGAGCCACTTGCACAAAGTTGCCTTCTTCAACGTTTCTGTTAGTAATTAAACCGTCTTGAGGAGCGTATATTTTTGTATATGATAAATTAAGTTCATCTGTTTTAACTTCTGCTTCTAATTTCTGTATTTCAGCAAGAGTTGCTTCTTTTTTAGCTTTAGCTGTATCAAGCATTGCTTTAGCAGCCTTTTGTCTTTCACCAGCAGACTTATGATTTGCTTGAGCAACAGTTAAACCGGTTTTGCTATTGTCATATTCTTGTTTTGATGAAATACCCTCTTTATACATAGAAGAATATCTATTATAGTCTTTTTGGGCAAAATCCAATTTTGATTTTGTTGATGCAATATCATGACCGGATTCTTTCAAAACAGAAGAAGATTTTGTTATATCTTCTTGTGACATTTTTAAAGAAGCTTTTGCTTCAGCAAGTTTTGCTTTAGATTGAGCAAGTTTTGCTTCATAATCACTAGGATCAATAATTATAAGTAAATCACCTTTTTTTACAGGCTGGTTATCAGTAATAAGCATCTGCTGAACAGGTCCTGATACCCTTGGTGCGATAGAAACAATATGCCCTTCTACAAATGCATCATCTGTAGACTGAAAATGCATTGAATGAACCATAAAGTAAATACCGACAAAGAAAAAGACTATAGCAGTAAAAGCAGGAACTAAAACCCTTTTCTTCTGATAACTAGGACGATCATCTTCATATAGTTCGTCATCATTTTCATCAATATCATTATTATCAGTTATTTCTTCTTTTGTAGTTAAATCTTTTTCTTCAAAATTGTTATTAGTTTCGTCTTTTTTCATAATTCCCCTTTATATTTCTCTATAGTTGTAATTTAACTTTATCTGCCATGTTGTGCTGCATTTTTTCCAAAATTTCAAGTGCAAATTTTAAATCTTCTTCTTTAATATCTTTTGTTGTAATTGCTCTTAACTCATACATACAAGGTTTTATCTTTTTTCTAAGAGCAATACCTTTTTCGGTCATGACTACTTTATAAATCTTTCTTTTATTAACATCCTCAACTCTTTTTACTAAACCTAAAGATTCTAAAATATTTATAATTCTACTAACATTTGGTCTGTCTTTATATGTAATCTCAGAAATTTGTCTTTGATAAAGCTCCCCACCAGAATCCATGATTATTGATAATACTAGATACTGCTCTGGTGTTATTTCAAATCCTTTTTCTGCATAATATTGTAAAGCCATAACACGAGACATAACACCTGTCGTAACAAGCATCGCACCAACTTTCTTGTTTAATAAATTGTTTCTTTGTTTTTTCGGCATGATAAAAAATCTTGTTATAAAAAATATTCTTGTGTTATTATAATAACACAAGAATATTTTTTGGAAGCCGAAATGAAAAAATTTTTAACAACATTATTATTAATATCAGTAGTACTGATACAAACATCACCTTGCTTTTCAAAAGCAAAACAGGAAAATACCCAAGATAAAACACAGTATCTTAACTTAAGTTGGTGGGAAAAATATAACGACCCAATTCTCATAGGATACCTACAAGAACTTTATGAAAAGAATCATGACCTAAAAATCGCAGCACTTAAAGTCAAAGAAGGCGAAAAAGTCGTACGTATTTCATTGGCAAATGAATTACCCCAAGTTTCTTTTGACGGAAATTTAGGCAGGACAATGAGATCGAGTGATCAACATTTTGGAAGTCTTGTTATCCCAAGTTATGCACAATGGGGATATCAATTGCCACTTACAGCAAGCTATGAAATTGATATATGGGGAGAAAACAGATTAAAAACTAAAAGTGTAGAAAAACAACTTGAAATAATCAAGCAAGAAGAAAGAGCCAGCTACATAGCATTAACCTCTGCTTTTGCAACAAACTATTTTAATCTTATAAAAACAGATAAATTGCTTGAATTACAAGAAGAGATTGTAAAAGTACAAGAAGAAATTGCACAAAAAACACAAAAGAAATATGAAAATGGTCTTTGTTCTGTTAATGAAGTTATAGATGAACAAAAATTGCTAACAAGTCAAAAAGAACTTTTAAACAATCTCGAACACACAAGAACAATTTTAGAAAATCAACTTAGAGTTTATCTTTCTGATAATGATAAAGTTCTCTCAAGAACACCATGTGACAATCTAAACTTATTAACAAATATACCAGACAAAATTGATTCAACTGCAATAGAAAAAAGACCAGATTACATACAGGCAGAAGAAAATATTAAAAAAATCGGTTACGATGTTAGAATTGCAAGAAAAGAATTTTTGCCAAAATTCATAATATACGGACAAATTGGCTTCAATGCATATCAATGGAGTAAACTTTTGAATAGTTACTCTCAATTAGCTAATGCT
Organism: Candidatus Gastranaerophilales bacterium; assembly: GCA_944323475.1. Taxonomy (GTDB): domain Bacteria; phylum Cyanobacteriota; class Vampirovibrionia; order Gastranaerophilales; family Gastranaerophilaceae; genus Limenecus. The sequence goes on along the minus strand of CALUSQ010000015.1, from coordinate 20,054 downwards.
GGTATAATGCCTTCATTTGACCTTTTTTCAGGTGGCAGAAAAATGGCAATTTTAAAACTACGCAAATATCAATATGAAGAAGCAATGCATAATTATCAAAAAACAATATTAACAAGTATTCAAGAACTAAATGATAGCAGTGCAGAACTAAAAACCGAACAAAAGAATTACCAACAAAGCGTTGAAAGATTAAATTTAGAAAGTCAAAAATATCTTTTAATGGTACACAAAAATGAAATAGGAGCTGCTTCTAATCTTGATATACTTTACAATAAAGAACAAAAATTGTTTACACAAAGGGATGAAGTATCAAACAAAATGAACTGTATTATATCAACAATAGGCTTATATAAAGCATTAGGAGGAGAAGAACCACAACCTATAAAGGATAATAATCAAAAAGAAAATATATAAAAATTGTTCATAAAAACTCCGTAAAAAAACCGCCTTTAAAAATTAAAGGCGGTTTTAAAAGTTTTTTCAAAAAACTATTTTTTGCAAGCTTTGCAATCAACAGCTTCTTTGAATTTTTTACCAGCTGAAAAAGCAGGAACTGTTTTTGCAGCAATTTTAATTTCTTTACCTGTTTGAGGATTGCGGCCAGTTCTAGCAGCTCTTTTTCTAGCTTCAAAAGTACCGAAGCCAACTAAAGTAACTTTTTTACCTTTAGCAACTGTTTTTTCAATAGTTTCCATCAAAGCATTGATAATTTCAGCAGCTTCTTTTTGAGTAACTTTAGATTTTTTTGAAACTTCTTGTACTAATTCTTCTTTGTTCATAGTATTTAAACCCCTTTTTTAATCTACATTACTTATTATATTGGAATTTAAAATCATTGCAAGCACTTTTTTCGTTTTTTTTTCATCTATATGTTGGTTTTTTAGTTTTATTTTTATATTAAATTCTTTACTTTATACTCTAATAACCATAAAATAATATAAGTAGTAACAAGGATATTGTATGAAAAAGATTTACGGATTTTCACTTGCAGAAGCTTTAATTACATTACTAATTGTTTGTATTATTGCTATAGCAACAGTTCCTGTCATAACAAAAAAGAAAAGAGACCCTAATAGAGCTGCTTCTGTTTTGTGGAAAGTGGAAAATACAAATCCTAAAGTTCTTATACCAAGTTCCGGCAGGGACATAAAATTAGGACAAATAGACAATCAAAATTCACAAGGTATTATAATATCTCGAAGATTAGAATTTAAAAATAGAGAAGGCAAAACTATTGCTTACATAGACGAAAACGGAGAAAATTCATTTCACAACAACAATGAAATACTTGAAAGACAAGAACAAATTATATCAATACTAAATAACTTAAACAGCGAACTATCAAGAGCATTAGAAATACAAGAAAATGCAAATTATAATAGATACAATAATTCAGACATTTCTTATGATCAAAGATCCAGAATAAAACAAATGCAAAATGAAGTTAATGCTCTGATGCAAATAAGTCAATAATAAAAAAAGGAAGAAAAAGATGATAAAGCCTTGGAATGAATATTTTATGGATATTGCAAAAACTTGCTCAACAAGATCAAATTGTTTTAGAGCAAAAGTTGGTGCAGTTATTGTAGGAGAAGATAAAAAAATAAAAGCAACCGGCTACAATGGTACACCATCAAAAGTAATATCTTGTTATGAAATTGGTAAATGCTACAGGATAGAAAACAATATTCCATCAGGAACAATGTATGAAACATGCAGAAGCATACACGCTGAACAAAATGCAATAATCCAAGCTGGTCAAGATAGATGTAAAGATGCAACTATGTACATATATGGACATAATTTCATTTGTATACTTTGTAAAAGATTTATTGTCCAAGCAGGCATAAAAGAAGTTTATCTACAAAAAGATGAAAAATCACCAATGAACTATATAACAGTAGAAGAAATAAGAAAAGAGCTTGATGCACAACGCCCTTAAATAAAGGAAGAATAAAATGTCTATAAAAAAAATTATACCATACGGTGACGAAACCTTAAGACAGAAATCAAAAGAAGTCACTAAGATATCAAAAAAAATTCAAACACTGGTTCATGACCTTATTGATACAATGTATGCAAAAAACGGTGTAGGATTAGCCGCTCCACAAATAGGAGAACATTTAAGAGTTTTTGTTATAGATGTATCAACCGGCAAAGAACCATTAAACCCTATTGTCTTTATTAACCCTAAAATTATTCAAAAATCCGGTGCATGTAGCAGCTATGAAGGATGTCTAAGTTTCCCTGAAGCATATACAGATGTAAAAAGATATGCAAATGTAAAAGTAAAAGCAACTGGTTTAAACGGAAAACCATTTGTTATGGAAGGAAAAGATGGTAGCCTTCTTGCAAGAGCAATCCAACATGAATTTGATCATTTAGATGGAATATTATTCATAGACCATTGCAGAAGTGAATTTGAAGCAAACAGAATTCTCAAAGAAAAAGGTCTAAAACCAATAGAAGAAGATAAACTTTTATCTGAACCTGAAATTGAAAAAGAACTGGAATCACTTCCGACAAACCCAGGGGATACAGTTTTGCCCGAACAGAAATCAGAATAAAGAAGGACAAAATATTGATAAATGCAATTTACATGGCAACACCGGAGATTTCCGTTAATTGTCTTCAAAAACTTTTAAACTTTAATGATTTAAATATTCAAGCTGTTGTAACACAGCCTGACAGACCTTGTGGCAGAGGCAAAAAACTTACACCACCACCGGTTAAAGAATTTGCACAAGCTCACAACATACAGGTTTTTCAAACTGAATCAATAAAAAATGATGAAGAATTAAAACAGAAATTAAAAGAACTTAATCCGGATTTTTTTATTACATTTGCTTTTGGACAAATTTTGACTCAAGAGGTTTTGGATATACCTAAAATTGCAACAATAAACCTTCATGCATCTCTTTTACCAAAATATAGAGGAGCAAATCCAATTCAAAGAGTAATATACGAAGGGGAAGAAGAAACCGGAATAACAACAATGATTACAGTTCTGGCTCTTGATGCCGGTGATATTTGTTTGCAAGAAAAAATTAAAATTACCCCAAATATGACAGATAAAGAGCTTATGGATATTATTAGTGATAAAGCACCATTTTTAATGTATCCAACACTAAAACAGTTATACAATAAAATTTTGACGCCTAAAAAACAAGATGATTCTAAAATGACAATCGCTAAAAAATTCAAGAAGGAAGATGCAATTATTGATTGGTCAAAAACAGCTCAACAAATCCACAACCATGTCCGTTCTATGACCACTTGGCCTGTTGCATTAACTAAATTTAATGAAAAAAATATTAAAATATTGAAAACCGAAATTACAGATGAAAAATCATTGGATATAGAACCTGGCAGAATTGTAAAAATTACAAAAGATGGGATTGCAGTAAACACAAAATCGGGTTTATTATTAATAAAAGAAGTAAAACCTGAAGGTAAACCTTCTATGGACGCATACTCCTGGACAAATGGAGCAAAAGTCAAAGAAGGTGACAAGTTTATTTGATTAAGGAGCAAATATGTTTTCAAGAGGCATAAGAGGTGCAATCACTGTAGAAGAAGATACACCTGAAAAAATAGAAGAAGCAGTCGTAGAATTATTTGAAAAAATAATCAAAACTAACGATATAAAAATTGAAGATATTTCTCATATACTTTTTTCTTCAACAAAAGACATAAAATCATCATTTCCTGCAAAATTTATCAGAAGAAATTTTAAAATCCAATATGTACCACTTCTTTGTGTAAATGAAATGGACGTTGAACCAAGTCTAAAAAAATGTATCCGTATAATGATGGTAGTTAATACAGAAAAGCAACAAAACGAAATCAAACATATTTACCTTGGCGGAGCAAAAATTCTGCGCTCTGATCTTGCGATTGAATAGTTTCAAATTCAATATTAAAAAACTTTTCAACACCTATTTTAATTGCATTACAAAAATCATATCTGGAAAGATTAGTAAACAATTCTTTTATTGTGACAATATGAGCTGAATCAGGCTCTTCTTGAAATATTGATTTAATTTTGGCTTTGTCATAATCAAACAATATAGAACCGTGCTGTAAGATATAACCTTGTTTTCTAAATTGAGCAGAACCAACAATTTTTTTATCATTATAACTTAAATCAGCACCTGTAGACAAAGACATACAATATTCATGTTTGGTATAAACTTTTTTTTGTTGAGGAAAATCAACATCAATCCCAAGTTCCTTAAAACCTTGTGCCAATGCACCTGAAATCTCTTTGTATGAAAGTAAAACTGTTTCTCCTTTATCAAGAAAAGAAACAGGACAAATAAAACTATAAGTTAGCTCGTCATCATGCAAAAGAGCTCTTCCACCTGTAAGTCTTCTTACAATATCAATATTATTTTGTTTGCAATATTCTCTATCAATGAAAGAATCATCTTGGTTTCTACCTAAAGAGACACAAGCCGGTGACCAACCATAAAATCTTAAAACAGGAATTTTCCAATCATTAGCAATTGCAAAATTTAAAATACTTTCATCCAATCCCATATTGGTATAGCCGTTATTAACTTTATATGAAAAAAAAATCCCTTTAATTTTAGGCATCATTTATTCCAACTCCTCAAGAATCTGTTTTATTGCAGAAGGAATATAATTAATTTGATCAGTAGCCATAACAGAATATTCTGTCAACTCTTTTGATGCAATTTCACCGCAAAGTCCATGCAAATAAACACCCAAGATTGCAGCATTTGCACAATCCAAACCTTGTGCCATAAAACCGGCAATAATACCTGTTAAAACATCTCCACTTCCTGCTTTTGCTAAAGAAGAATTACCAGTAGTATTTTCAAAAACAGAACCATCTTTTAAAGCAACTAGTGTCTTATTACCTTTTAAAACAACATTACAATTATATTTTTTAACAGCTTCCTTGGCATAATGTAATCTATTATTTTGGATTTCTTCTACACTGACCCCCAAAAGCCTTGACATTTCCATAGGATGAGGGGTAATAACTGTATCATGAGGCAATTTCATTATCTCTGACTTAGCAATTATATTAAGTGCATCTGCATCAACAACAACTTTTTTATCAAGATTATTCAGATATTTTATAACATCATCAACAAAAGCACTTACTGCAGGTAAATCAGAAAGACCAGGACCAATCGAAATAACATTGTATGAATTAATAGCTTCTTTTATCTCTACAAAAGCATCACTTGCAATACACTTTTTGTAATAATCTCTTAAAGACAAAAATGTAATCCACGGTGCAGTAGAAGCCAAATTGTTTATAACAGTTTCTATTGTAGCTAAAGAAACTAACCCTGCACCAACTTTTAATGGTGCAACAGAAGACAAATATGCAGCACCTTGGTAATTGAAACTACCTGCAATATTTAAAACTTTGCCAAAAGTACCTTTATTAGAATTTTGGATTCTTTCAGGTAAAAATTCTTTTACCAAATTATTTGTAATTTTTATTACTTCACACATAAAACACCCTAAAATTTATTAAAAACCGATTTGACGTAAAGCTTCATAAACAACTATAGCAACCGAATTTGAAAGATTCAAGCTCCTTTGCCCCTCTTGCATAGGTATTGTTATAGAATTATTACCTTTTGAAAAAATCAAATCTTCCGGCAAACCTCTGGTTTCCGGACCAAAAACTAAAAAATCGCCGTTTTGAAATTTTACGTCAGTATAAAAATTTTGTGTTTTTGTTGTCAAATAATAAAACTTATTATCAGGGAATTCACTCCACAAATCTTCAATATGTTCAACTCTTTTTATATTAACAGAATCCCAATAATCCAAGCCTGCTCTTTTTAAATGTCTGCTGTCAATTGAAAATCCAAGCTTACCAATCAAATAGACATCACAATTTGTGCAGGCAGCTAGTCTGACAATATTTCCGGTATTTTGTGGAATTTCGGGTTCATAAAGAACTATATTAAGTTTAGTTTTTATCTTCATTTTTTTCTTCTGCTTTAACAGGTTCTTCAACAAAAAAACGTCTGCTTTCAATAAGAACAGGCAAACCTCTCAACACACAGAATGCTACCGCTACATATACACAGAAATGAGCAAAAGGACAAATTGCTGTACATACATTATGGAATGAAGTCCAAGCAGAAATTGCTTGTGCAGATAACTCAGGATCAGCTCCTTGCAAGAACAAGTTCATACTTGCAAAAGGGAAATTGCACAAAATCATTAATGCAAATGCTAAAGCCTTTGTTACAGCATAAGACCCTCTTGAAAAATTAGAAGCAACAAGAAAGTGTCCGAGTTTTGTTTTCATCATTGTTGTTGCGCCAAAAGCTGTATAACCTTGTTCCAAAGCAATACTTCTTACACCATCAGTTAAAATACCTCTTGTTACAACAATCAAAGGAACCCAAACAGGAATCCATCCCAATACTGCAAAAACTATCCAATAAATATTTTCAACTACTCTATCACCAAGAATATCAAGCACAGCACCAAATTTAGAACTTTCTTTTAATAATCTTGCAACAAATCCATCTAATCCATCAAACCAGATAGCTATAACTGTCAGAATAAAAGCTGTAATATAGCTTGCTGGTGTTTGATAAAATAAAAGACATATTGCAATAAATGCAATTATCATTCTTACAATAGTAATTAAATTAGCCATCTTAAAATATACTCCTCACATAATTATTACGCTTACTTTAAACTTAAAATAAATCTGTTATTGTTTACTTCTTGATGAAGCAAAACTATGCTGATTTAATAATTTAAGTTTATCACCTAACATCATCTTTTCAGCATCTTCTAAAATTTTAACTACAAAATAGCCGTTTTCTCCATCGCTTCTTGCTTTAAGGCCTTGTTTTATACATTTTACAAAGTGTTCACACTCAAGTTTCAAAGGTTCAATTTCAATATAATCTAAAGCTATATTGCTGCCTGAATTTGGTTTATCATTTTTAAACACTTGAAGTTTATTTTCTTGCAAAGTGTCGTCAAACATTGCAGAACCTTTTGTACCTCTTAGCATGAGGTTTACACGTTTTTGAGGGTGAATCCAACTATCAGAGATATGAGCGACACATCCTGATTCGTATTCAATTTCTATATGAGTAATATCCATTATTTCATTGCTTTCTGAGCTTACACCCATAGCAGAAATAACTTGTTTAGGCTCTTCACCTAGGATATAACTAACCATAGAAACATCATGTGGAGCCAAATCCCACATAACACTTCTATCATTTTTAAAATAATTTATATTCAATCTGTCAGACTGAACATATTTTATTTCTCCAAGCTCACCTGATTCAACAATCATTTTTAGTCTGTTAACTGCAGGATGATATAAAAGCAAATGACCGACCATCAAAACCAAATTTTTTGACTCTGCCAATTCTTTCAAAATAAGAGCTTCATTACTTGCAGTAGCAATCGGTTTTTCAACATATACGTGTTTACCTGCTTCTAAAGCCATTTTTACCAGTTTAAAATGAGTATGACTTGGAGTAGCAATAACAACTGCATCAATATTTTTGTTATTTAAAACTTCATTAAAATCAGGAGTTGTATGAATTTCCGGATAATCATTGTTGACTCGTTTTCTGTTTTCTTCATCCATATCACAAACTGTATCAAGATAATTCAGATTATAAAAATTACGTACCAAATTTTTTCCCCAGATACCAGCTCCAAGGATTGCTACTTTTACATCAGACTTTCCAGATTCCATTTATATTCCCCTGTTTAAATAAAAAATATTCCCGTTCTGTGATTATTATATCAGCGGCCATAAACAAAAATCAAATTAATTTTTCAATATACTTAACATTTACGGGCATAATAAAAAGAAACATTACCTCAAAGTATTATAGTTAAATATTGAAGTTTTGCGCAATGAAAAGCTTTTAAATAAAGGCTATATTAACATAGTAAATCCTCAACTCTTCTGATTGCTTGTACTTAGTGCTCACCTCTTCACGTTATAAATGCGAAGAGGTTTTTCTTAAGTTTTTAACAAACCTGTCAATTCTGGAAATAGCTTCTTTTAAATTGTCTAAAGAATAAGCATAAGATATCCTCAAATATCCTTCTGCACAATCACCAAATGCAGTACCAGGTACAACAGCAACTTTTTCTTCCATAAGAAGCTTCGTTGCAAACTCTTCAGAAGTCATACCAAATTCTTTTATACAAGGAAAAACATAAAATGCACCATATGGTTCAAAACAATTCAGATTCATCTGTTCAAAAGCATTAATCAAAAAACGTCTTCTTTGATTATATGATTGACGCATTTTTTCTACTTCTTCATCACCTTTTTTTAATGCTTCTACCGCTGCATATTGACTTGTAGTCGGTGCACACATAATTGCATATTGATGAATTTTTGTCATTTGCTTGATAACAGCTTCGGGTCCGCAAGCATATCCCAATCGCCATCCGGTCATTGCATATGCTTTTGAAAAACCGTTTATCAAAACTGTTCTTTCCTTCATTCCATCCAAAGAAGCAATAGAAATATGTTGTCCTTTATATGTCAAAGCCGAATATATTTCGTCAGACAAAACTAAAATATCTTTTTCTACTGCAATTTTAGCAATTTTTTCCAAATCATCCTTTTCCATAATCGCACCTGTAGGGTTGTTTGGATAAGGAAGCACCAAAACTTTAGTTTTTTCCGTAATCGCATCAGACAATTCTTCAGGAGTTAATCTAAACTCATTTTTAGCCTTAAGCTCAACAATAACAGGTTTTGCATCAGCTAGAATTGCACAAGGTTCATAAGAAACATACGATGGCTGAGGGATAATAACTTCATCACCGGGATTTATTACCGCCCTGAGACATATATCAATTGCCTCAGATCCGCCAACTGTAACAATAATCTCATTATCTGGGTTATAAAAAATATTTTGAGTTCTTTTTATATAATTCGAAATTTCTTTTCGAAGTTCTTTTAAACCAGAATTTGAAGTATAAAAAGTTCTTCCTTTTTCCAGAGAATAAATACCTTCATCTCTGATAAACCAAGGTGTATCAAAATCAGGTTCTCCGACACCCAAAGAAATTGCATCTTGCATTTCATAAACAATATCAAAAAATTTTCTTATCCCTGATGGTTTAATACTTGTTATTTTGTCAGAAAGGAAGTTTCTCATGGCATTATTTTCTCCCTTTCGTCTTTAGATGTATGATTGATTACCGTACCATGGTCTTTATATTTTTTAAGTATAAAGTGAGTTGCAGTACTTAAAACGCTATCCAATGTAGACAATTTATCGGATACAAAAGCAGCTATGTCTTTAAGACTTTTTTCTTCCAATGTAACAAGAAGATCATAGCCACCAGATATTAAATAAACAGATTTTACTTCGGGATAATTATAAATTCTCTCAGCTATATGATCAAAACCTTGACCTCTTTGAGGAGTAACTTTTACTTCAATAATTGCTGAGACTTTTTCTATATCTGTTTTTTCCCAATTTATTAAAGTATGATACCCGCAAATAATATTTTCATTCTCCAATTTTAAAATTTCATTTAAAACTTCTTCTTCCGTTTTATCCAACAATATAGCAAGTTCTTTAAAATCTATTCTGCTGTTTTTTTCAAGTATAGAAAGTAGTTCGTCTCTCATAATTTTCTCCATAATATTTGATTAATTGATTATAATACAATATTTAACTTAATTAAAAGACTTTACAATTGTAAAATATTTGTCCTGCTTCAAAATATAAAGTATTCTTTAATTAAAGGATATTGTGATGTATAAGTCTAAAAGAATAATAGTAGTAGATGATGAGCCGATAGTACTCTCGACTTTAAAAATGCTTTTAAATCTTGAAGGATTTGAAAATGTCGGATATTTTGACTCTCCTAAAAAAGCATTGGAAGATATAAAAAATTCAAAGCCTGATTTAATCATGTCTGACTTCATCATGCCAGAAATGAACGGTATAGAATTTTTATCAGAAGCAAAAAAAATTTGCGAAGATGTCAGCATGATTCTTTTAACAGGCTATGCTGATAAAGAAAATGCAATAAAAGCAATCAATGAAGTTGGTATTTACAAATATATTGAAAAACCTTGGGATAATGAAGACCTTTTAATTTCAATAAGAAACGGACTAGAAAGAAGCGGTTTAATTTCTGAATTAAATCAAAAAATTGAAGAGCTTTCAGCAGCAAAAATACAGCTTGAAAAATACTCTCATTCTCTTGAAGAAATAGTTATGCAAAAAACTGCTGATCTTGTTGAATCAAATACAAAACTCAGTGCAATTATAAATTATTGTGCAGATGGAATTATTATAGTTTCATCAGATGCAAAAATAATACAAGCAAATCCCGCTTTTGAGAATATAACAGGGTTGGATAGTCATTTACTTGAAAACAAAGATTTGCATGAATTGATTTTTGCTCAAGAAAATTCTCTTCAAAAAATTATAAACGATAAAAAAGAAGTTTTATTAAGAGATGCAGCAATAAAAAACTTTATTAATGACAAAAAAATACCTGTAGAAATTAACTTTGCGCCTATTCTATCCGACAAACCAGAAGAAGAAACAAACTATGTTGGAGTAGTTAGAAATGTAAGTCTTCAAAAAGAAATGGACAGACTAAGAGATGACTTTATTGCGACATTAACACATGATTTAAGAACACCGCTTTTAGCAGCAATTCAGACATTGCAGTTCTTTATAGATGGCTCTCTTGGAGAGATAGAAGAAAAACAAAAAACTCTATTAGAAACAATGAAAAAGAGTAATGAAGATATGCTAGGGCTTGTTAATGCATTGCTGGAAGTTTATAAATATGAATCAGGTAAACTTAATTTGTGCAAAACAACATTTGATTTAAAACAGTTTATAGAAGAATGTATTGCACAAATCAAAGCACTTGCTGATAAAAAAGAAATAGAAATAAAAACTGTGTTTAATGAAACAGAAAATTCTCAACTTACAGCAGACAGAAATGAATTGAGAAGAGTATTGCTAAATCTGTGCGGTAATGCGCTAAACCATACAAAACAAGGTGGAATTGTTGAAATCACGGCTTCAAATAAAGAAGGTGATTTGATACTAAGCGTAAAAGACAACGGAATAGGCATACCTAAAACAGATATAACAAAGCTATTCAAACGTTTCTCTCAAGGTACCAGCCAAAAACGTTCTGCAGGTACAGGACTTGGACTATACCTGTCAAGACAAATTGTAGAAGCACATCAAGGCAAAATTTGGGCTGAAAGTGAAGTAGCAAAAGGCAGCGTTTTTTCATTTATGATTCCAAAAGCACTTGATGAAAAAACATTATCATACACAAAGTAAGACATTAATTAGGAAATAAATATGGCAGACAAAGATATAAAAGTACTTCTTGTTGAAGATCATACAATGATTAGAATGGGAACAGCTCTCGTTATTGAAAAAGCTGATGGTATTAGTCTTATTGCACAAGCAGAAGATGGTCAACAAGGTGTTGATATGGCAAAAGAATTTTTGCCTGATGTAATTTTGATGGATATAGGTTTGCCTGTTATTGATGGAATAGAAGCAACAAGACAGATAAAAGAAGCTGAATTAAACTCAAAAATTTTGATATTTACATCAAGAGACAATGATGACGATGTGTTTGCTGCTCTTGCCGCAGGTGCTGATGGCTACATTATGAAAGGAGCAACACCTGAACAATTAACAGCAGCTATTATAGCTGTAAATGAAGGTACAGCTTGGCTTGACCCTGCTATAGCAAGACTCGTACTTTCCAATGTCCAAAAACAAAAATCAATCGAGGCATCAAATACGGATATAAATTATAAAACAGCCAAAAACACCTTTGGTTTAACGGACAGAGAAATGGAAGTTCTTGCACTAATTGTGGATGGACTTTCAAATCCTGAAATAGCAGAAAAACTTTTTATAACAAGAGCTACTGCAAAAGCCCATGTACACAGCATTTTACAAAAACTATATGTAGATGACAGAACACAAGCAGCAGTTACAGCAATGAGAGAAGGACTTGTGTAGATGAAATTTCTTACACAAAAAAAGTACTTAAAAATATTTGCGATATTAGGAACATTATTTTTTTTAATGCCTGTACAAGAAACATTTGCTTTTGATTTTTCTCAAAATGTTGCATCTCATTTCTTTTGGACAAAAAGTTATAAAGAAAAGCATAAACCACCAACTAACAATATGCCAAAAACAATGGATGAATATTTTAGAGAAGCTAACAAATCTGCTGATAAAGAAAAAAATATTCCTTCTCCCAAATTTCAAAAAGATGAAAAAATTGTTGATTTACCTGACCCTTCAATAACACTTGTGAAATATAACAACCCTCCAGGTTACAGAGATTTAAATTTAAATAATTTAAAGAAAAAAAGAAAAATAAATTCAATAGGTGTTGTTTCACCTGGTTTTGACAAGATGGTTTATTCAAGCGTTTTTTACTATCCATCAGTTAGGACAGCAACATCTGAACTCTATCTTATGAATCTTGATACATCAAAAAGTATTCATCAAAGAATAGAAACAGCTCATGTAAATCAAGGAAAAACTACTATATATAGAACAGGTATGGAAAGCCTTGATTTGGATATACAAAGGACCCTTACTGTTGTAGATTGGTCATCCGATGGGACAAAAATAGCAATAAAAGAAAAAATTTCTTTTACACCGGAAGGATTGTGGAAAACGAATTTGCTGGTTTATGATTTACAAACAAACAAAATAAAAGATTTAAGCGAAGTAAGAGAAGCAATACAATATTATTATAGAGAAAATCAAAATTTATATCTCAAAGACTACAGATGGGACATATATCCAATAGGCTGGGATGCATTAAACCCTGATCGGATTATTGTTTTTGCCTATGCAGCAACAGGCGAAAAGCCAAAATTTTTAGGAGCTTGGTCAGTAGATTACAAAGGTCATAGATCAATGCTTATGTCTTTAACAAGCACAGATTTTGATGTATCACAAAACGGTTCTTGTTTAAAAGCAAAATATGATTAAAAGCTAAGGAGAAAAATTGTATAAATATTATAAAAAATATGTACCTTATTTGTTTCTGCTACCTGCAGCAGTTATTTTGATATTGTTCTTTTTTATACCATTTTTTGAAACTATTGTGCTTAGTTTCTTTGATTATAATTCTAATATATACAACCCAACATTTGTGGCTGTAGCAAACTATACTGCTCTTTTGAAGTCACCTGTATTTTATAAAGTGTTATTAAATACTTTTATATATTTGATTGCCGCTGTACCTTTTTTAGTCATATTCCCACTCATAATAGCTATTTTAATCAACCAAAGAATCAGGGGTATAACTTTATATAAAATACTAATTTACCTTCCAGTAATTGTTTCAATAGTTGTCGCAGCAATTGCTTTTAAATGGCTGTATGCACAACAAGGTATTTTAAACTATTTTATGGCATTATTTCACATAGACCCAATAGGATGGCTTACTGATCCTAATGTAGCACTATACTCAGTCATAGTCGTTACTATATGGAAAGGTATAGGCTATTACATGATGATTTATTTGTCAGCCTTAATGGGCGTACCTCAAGAACTTTATGAAGCTTGTGATGTGGATGGAGCAAACCCTTTAACAAAACATCTTACTGTAACATTACCTCATCTTATGCCAACAATAGGGCTTGTTACAACAATATCATCAATTTCAGCTATGAAAGTTTTTGTTGAAATTTATGTTATGACCAAAGGCGGACCATTAGATTCCAGCAAAACTATTGTATATTACATATACGAAAGAGCATTTGAAAATCTGGACTTAGGTATAGCTTCAGCAGCTTCTGTTATATTACTAGTAATAGTACTTGTACTATCCATTATAAATTTCGTTTTCTTTGAAAACAAACAATATCAGTTGTAAAAATTAACAAGGAGAAGTGTTAGGATTATGAGAAATTTTAAAAGCGTATCAAAAGGATTTTTTATACACTTAACCTTGATTATAGTTTCTATTTTATCTATATTTCCATTTTTATGGTTAATGTCTACAGCAATGAAAGGCAGCAGTGAAAACATATTTCAGTATCCACCTGTATTCTTTCCCGAGCATCCTACGTGGGAAAACTTTAAAGGAGTTTGGAATCAAATACCTTTTATGCTTTATTTCTTAAATAGCATGATTGTTGCTGGATTCACTGTAATATTGAATCTAATACTTTCAGCACTAGCAGCATACCCTTTAGCAAGGATGGAATTTAAAGGGAAAAAAACAATATTCTACGCAACACTTGCAACTATTATGATTCCTTTTCAAGCAATTATGCTTCCAGTATATTTAATAGTTTTAAAACTTAATATGGTCGATTCTGTTAACTCATTTATGGGCTATTTGGGATTAATTTTGCCATTTGCTGTAAATGCTTTCGGAATATTTTTGATGAGACAAGCTTTTCTTGCAATTCCTAAAGAGATGGAAGAAGCTGCCTTTATTGACGGATGCAATGTATTTCAAATTTGGTGGAAAGTATTATTACCAATGGTTAAACCGACTTTGGCAGTATTAGCTATTTTTACCTTTATAGGTTCTTGGGGAGAATTTCTTTGGCCAAGTATTGTTTTAACAAAAAAAGCACTTTATACATTGCCCGTAGGAGTAAATGATTTACAAGGAATGTTCAGTGCAAACTGGCGTTTTATTGCAGCAGGTTCGATTATTGCAACAATACCAATTATTGTATTTTTCATTGCTATGCAACGATACTTTATTTCAGGTGAAAATGATGGTGCAGTAAAGGGGTAAAAGAATAAAAAAATACCCCTTATAAATAAGAGGCATTTTTTAATTTTTTTATTTAAGAACAAATGACTTAAATTAGAAATCTAAGCCAGCTTCCCTTGCAGCTTCTGCCAATGCAGAAACTCTACCATGATAAAGGAAACCGCCTCTATCAAACACACATTCTTTTACGCCAGCTTTAAGAGCTTTCTTTGCAATAGCTTCACCAACAGCTTTTGCTGCTTCTACGTTACCACCATGAGAAAGTTTTTCTCTTAAATCTTTGTCAATTGAAGATGCAGAACAAATAGTAACTTTTGCTACATCATCAATCAATTGAGCATAAATGTGTTTTGTACTTCTGTATACAGCCAATCTTGGAGATTCTGCAGTGCCAGAAATTTTTGTTCTAACACGAATGTGTCTTTTTCTAGTTTGTTCTTTTCTGTTTTTTGTTTTAATCATTTTTCTTTCCTTTCACCTAAGCCTTCTTACTTGGAATTTTGATTTTATTCAAATATTCTATAAGGGCTTATATAGGCTATTTAACTTAATACGTTCATTCATTATTATACAAAAGACCTCCGTTATCAAGTAACGGAGAATCTTTAAAAATTTACTATTTTTTACCAGTTTTACCAGCTTTACGTCTTACGTATTCGCCTTCATATCTAACACCTTTTCCTTTATAAACTTCTGGCGGACGTTTGCTTCTAATTTCAGCAGCAACATCACCAACCATTTGTTTATTAGAACCGGTAACAGTGATTTTGGTGTTAGCTTCAACAGAAATTTTAATACCTTCCGGTGGAGTAACTAAGATAGGATGAGAATAACCTAAAACTAAGTTTAGATTTGTACCTTCCATATTAGCTCTGTATCCAACACCTTGAATTTCTAATTTTTTAGTGAATCCGTGTTTTACACCTTCAACAGCATTGTTAACAAGAGTTCTTGAAAGGCCCCACAATGCTCTTGCTTTTCTATCGTCATGATTTTCGATATCAACAATTATTTCATTGCCTTCCAATTTAACTCTAACTTCTGGACGGAGTTCAACTGTTTCAGTACCCAAAGGTCCTTTAGCAGTAACAACCTGACCGTCGATTTTAACTTCAACGCCGTCTGGTATAACAACAGGTTTTTTACCTATACGTGACATCTTTTTATCTCCAATTAATTAATTATTATCTTACTTATATTTAAATCTCAGTTAATTACCATACGTAACAAATAACTTCGCCACCGAGATTTTCTTTTCTAGCTCTTCTGTCAGTCATAAGACCTTTGCTAGTAGAAATAATAGCAATACCTAATCCACCAAAAACTTGTGGAAGATCTTTTGCTTTTGAATAAACTCTTAAACCAGTTTTTGAAATTCTTTTTAAGTTAGAAATAACCGGTTTATTAGCCTGATCATATTTCAAAACAATTGAAAGAACTTTAAATTTTCCAACTTCTTTTTCAGTATAATCAGTGATGTATCCTTCTTCTTTTAAAACTTTAGCTAATTCAACTTTTAGTTTTGAAGAAGGCATTTCAACCTGTTCATGAGAAACGATGTTTGCGTTTCTGATTCTTGTGAGCATATCTGCTATAGGATCTGTATACATTTTTATTTCCTTTTCCTAGAGAACAATATAATAGACTAAATTAAACTGTTCTCACTTACTACTTACTTGAACATTAATAGATTCGTCAAGCAGTATAGTTAAGCATTCGGACAATTACCAGCTTGCTTTAACTACACCGGGTAACAAACCTTCATGAGCCATTTTTCTCAAACAGATTCTGCAAAGACCAAAATCTCTGTGGAAACCGTGAGGACGGCCGCATATAGAACATCTGTTGTGAAGTCTTACTCTTGGGTATTTACCTTTTGATGCGAGTAATTCTCTTCTTTGTTCTTTAGCTATCATTGATTTTTTAGCCACGATTTTCTCCTTTTTATGCAATATTTGCATTAACTTTTTAAATTTATTATTTAAACTTAATTATTAGATTTTTTCTTAAATGGCATACCTAAATCTGCCAATAAAGCTCTAGCTTCTTCGTCAGTTTTAGCAGTTGTAATGATTGAAATATTCATACCAAAAACTGCATCAACTTCATCGTAAGAAATTTCAGGGAATAGAGTTTGTTCTTTCAAACCTAATGTATAGTTACCTCTACCATCAAAACTTTTAGAAGAAATACCTCTAAAGTCACGAATTCTTGGTAAAACTACACATATAAGTTTTTGTAAGAAATCATACATTCTTTCGCCTCTGAGAGTAACCATACAACCAACAGGCATACCTTCTCTCAATTTGAAAGATGAAATTGATTGTTTTGCTTTTGTAATTACAGCTTTTTGACCTGCAATTTTTGTTAATTGTTTTACGATTGTTTCAGCCAGTTTTGAGTTGTGACAAGCTTCACCAACACCCATATTGATAACAATTTTGTTCAATCTTGGAATTTGATGAACGTTTTCATAACCAAACTGAGATTTTAAAGATTCTTTTACTTCTTCTTCGTATCTTACTTTTAAGTCTTTAGTTAATGTTGTCATTTTTCTTTCCTTTTCGTAGAATGTACCTTCATTTTAGTACAAACATAATATTTGTGCGCAAATAAGGCACCCATACTCAAACTAATACAGTAATACCTTTAACTAGGCATCTAATTGTTCGCCGCATTTTTTGCAAACACGAACTTTCTTGCCATCTACAATTTCATGTTTTACTCTTGTAGCTTTTTCGCAAGATGAGCAATAAAGCATAACTTTGGAAGAATCAACAGGTGCTTCTATTTTGTTCAAACCACCTTGGATACCAGCCATTGGGTTAGGCTTTTGTGCTTTTGTAATCATGTTAGCACCTTCTACAATAACTTTGTTTTCAGATGCTATGACTTTCTTCACGTTACCAATTTTACCTTTATCTTTACCAGAAGTTAAGATAACACGGTCACCGGTTTTTACGTGTAAATCATGTTTTTCTATTGGTTTCTTTGTGTTTCTCATTGTTCTTTCCTTAACGATTGATTAAGTTTTGTATTTTGTTTACCAACACTCGAACTATATAATCACTGCTATACAGTAATAATTCTCGACTATTCGGAAAACATTATATAACTTCGGGAGCAAGTGAGATAATTTTCATAAAGTTTTTATCTCTGAGCTCTCTGGCAACAGGACCAAATACACGAGTTCCTCTAGGGTTGCCATCTTTGTTGATAATTACAGCTGCGTTTTCATCAAATCTGATAACTGAACCGTCAGCACGTTTGATGTCAGCTTTTGTTCTAACAACAACAGCTTTAACAACATCAGATTTTTTAACAGCCATATTAGGTGTAGCATCTTTAACTGTTGCTACAATTACGTCGCCAACGTGAGCAAACTTCTTGTTAGAACTGCCCATTACACGGATACAAAGAAGCTCTTTTGCACCTGTGTTGTCTGCTACGACTAATCTGGTTTCTTGTTGTATCATTGTCTTTTATCCTTTATTTCATTTGTTTGAAATTAATTTGCCACTCTACAAATTTACTTTGCATTCCATTCTAACTTACGTCAGACAGCAGCCAGGAATTTCTTTTGAAGGTACTACTACTAGTTAGCTTTTTCAACTACTTCAGCAATAATCCAACGTTTGTCACCCGAAATAGGTCTTGATTCAACGATTCTAACTACATCACCTTGATTGCAAATATTTTCTGCATCGTGAGCTTTATAGTTTTTATGAGTTTCGATGATTTTGTGATATTTAGGGTGTTTGTTATATTCAGCTACTTTTACAACAGCTGTTTTATCCATTTTGTTGCTTACAACAACACCTTGTTTTTCTTTCTTCGGCATCTTACTTTACCTCTGACTTTTCTTTAATTAACGTTTTAGCTTGAGCTACAACTGTTTTAAGTTGACGAATTTGAGCTGTATTTTCGAGTTTTTGCAATGATTTTTGCAATCTCAAATCAAATAGCTGTTTTTTAGTATCAACTATTAAAGCATTGAGCTCTTCTATTGTTTTTTCTTTTAGTTCTTGTAATTTCATTGTTTTTTCCTTTAATTACGATTGGTAATTATTATTCTCTAAATTATGCTTCAACAGCATCCTTTTCAATAATTTTTACTCTGATAGGAAGCTTTTGTGCTGCCAGTTTGAGAGACTCTACAGCAACATCTCTTTGAGGGAAATCAAGTTCAAAGAGAACTCTGCCCGGTTTAACAACTGCTACCCAATATTCTGGGTTACCTTTACCTTTACCCATACGAGTTTCAGCAGGTTTAGCAGTAATTGGTTTATCCGGGAATATTTTAATCCAAACATTACCGCCTCTTTTAATGTTACGTGTCATAGCACGTCTTGCGGCTTCTATTTGTCTTGATGTAATCCAGGCAGGATCACAAGCAATAAGACCAAAGTTACCAAATTCTAATTTAGTACCTCTTGTTTCATGGCCTTTCATTCTGCCTTTCATTTTTTTACGATATTTTGTTTTTTTGGGCATTAACATTTTAGTGTCGCTCCTAATTATTATTTTGTATTAATTAACTATCTATTCAGCAGATTCTGAAGCTCTTTTTCTTCTTCTTCCACCTAATGGTTTTTCTTCATGGTTATTGGCTTTTTTAGCTTTAATGTTCATGTCAGCTTTTTCACCAGGCATCAAATTGCCTTTGAAAATCCAAACTTTAACACCAATTTTACCCATGATTGTATCAGCTTCTGCAAAGCCGTAATCTACATCAGCTCTAAGAGTTTGAAGAGGAATTCTTCCTTCTTTAACCCATTCGCTTCTTGCAATTTCAGCTCCACCCAAACGTCCTGATACCATAATTTTAATACCTTGAACGCCTGATCTCATTGTTCTTTGGATAGCTTGTTTCATTGCTCTTCTAAAAGCAATACGTTTTTCCAATTGAAGTGCAATAGATTCAGAAACTAATTGTGCATCAGCATCTGTTCTAGCAACTTCTACAACGTCGATAGAAACTGTTCTGTTAACGAGTTTTGCTACATCAGCTCTCAACTCTTCAATACCTTGTCCGCCACGACCAACTACAATACCTGGTTTAGCTGTAACAACTGTGATATTTACGTTTTGTGCCTTTCTAGCAATTAAAATCTTAGAAATGCCAGCTGCGTACAATCTCTTTTTAATATATTTTCTAAGTTTAGCATCTTCTGCTACGAATTCGGGATAATCTTTCTTCTTAGCGTGCCATGTGCTTTCCCAAGGTTCGATTATACCTACTCTGAATCCTTTTGGATGTGTCTTTTGTCCCAAGGTCAGCCTCC